>JAJEBR010000033.1 GCA_022822445.1 Gemmatimonadota bacterium
GCTCTGGAAGGCCGCCGCCGGGCTCGCGGCTGAAGTCGAGACCGGCGGGAATCATTCAGCGGGAAATCGGGCTGTCGAACATGCAACCACAACCACCGCAACAAGATGCGAAACTTCAACCACATGTCAGCCCGGCGCCTCACCGCCCTCGGTGCCACGCGGGGATTATCCACGGCGGGCTAGATCCGATCTCGCTCCGCGGAACTGGAAACAGGGACCTCGCGGGTCCCGAACGGAGTTCTTGTCCGGCCGGAAAGCCGGGTCCGGTGCCGGGCCGATAGTGGGATGCGCCCGCGCGGGAACGCCCCCCTATGCGAATAACGGCCAGGAGGGCGCTCGACGGAAGGGCCGCGGATCCCGTGGTGAACCCCCGCGCGTGCTGGCGCGGCGGGCCACGGAGCCCAAGGCGATTGGTCTAGTTGGAGAAGCTCGCCTGAGCCTGTTCGAGCGTGTCGAACACCTTTGTGAGGCGGACGAACCCACTCACCTCGAGGACTTCGCGAATGTGGTCGGGCACCCGGCACAGCGCCAACCCGCCTCCGGCCGCGTTCGTCTTCCTGATCGCGATCAGCAAGACGCGCAACCCGGCGCTGCTCATGTACTTGAGGCCGCTGCAGTCGACGACCAGTCCGCTCACGCCCTTGTCGATGACCGAGCGCAGCTCCTGGTCGAAGTCCTTGGCGTTGGCGGAGTCAACCCGGCCATTGACTGTCGCGACCGCGGTGGTTCCGGAATAGCTGGTTTCGACGTTCATGCATTTTCCTCCAGGTGCGCCTGCGTTGGCTGCACGAGGCTGAGGTGGTTCCATCCGTCGCGTCGCTCGTATTCGAGCTCGTCTACGAATGCCTTGGTCAAGTGAATGCCGAGGCCGCCAATACCGCGCTCCTCGGCAGAGAGGTCCAGATCGGGATCCGCCGCGTCCAGCAGCGGGTTGAACGCCCGGCCGTTGTCCCTGATGATGGCCGTGATGTCCTTGTCGGTGAGTTGGAGCATGACCTTGATGACGGGGTCCTCGGAGTGGGGTTCGAAGGCGTACGAAACCACGTTGGTCAGTAGTTCGTCAAGAGCCAGCTGGAACTTGAAGACGACGCCCATGGGCACGCCATGCTCGAGGCAGATGGACTCGAACTGCTCGGCGACCCGTCGGGGCTCTTCGCCATCAACGCTGACGTCCCACTCATAGTTGACCTCCAACCTGCCCTCCTCCGAAGGAACTGTCGTCGGCACGATGCAGTGACCGGGCACACCTTGCGGAACGGCCTCCTGCCGCCCGCCGCTGGCGTGTCCCGTAAACTCGACGCCAGAAAGGTACTGGCCAAGCGACCGCAAGTCCAGAACCCGGGATAATGCGGTCCGGTGGGGAATAGGCTACATTGGTTCGGCTAATTCCCGGCGCGGACTGCCGTGCCGAGCGCAATCCATTCCCGTTTTGGCCTGCCGGTGCCCAACCGGTGGAGTGTGAACAGCGTGGCAAAGATCCTGGTGGTTGACGACGAGCCCGACCTGGAGATCCTGCTGCGGCAGAAGTTCCGCCGAAAGATCCGCTCCGGTGCGCTCACCCTGATCTTCGCCCAGAACGGGGTCGAAGCGCTCGATCAGCTCAAGAATCATGACGATGTGGACATGGTGTTGTCTGACATCAACATGCCGCAGATGGACGGACTCACCCTCCTCCACCAGCTGAACGAGCTGAACCGGGACCTGAGGGCCGTGATCGTCACCGCCTACGGGGACATGAAGAACATCCGTACGGCGATGAACCGCGGGGCCTTCGACTTCATCACCAAGCCCATCGACTTCACGGACCTGGAGACGACGATCGCGAAGACGCTCGCGCATCTCGAGGTCATGCGCGAAGCGTTGCGCTCCCGCGATGAACTTGTGGCGCTGCGGCGAGAACTCGGGGTCGCCGCCCGGATGCAGGAGTCGATCCTGCCCACCGTCTTCCCGACCGATTCCCGTTTCGAGATCCACGCCACCATGACCCCGGCGCTGGAGGTGGGCGGCGACTTCTACGACTTCTTCAGGCTGGAAGACGACAAGATGGGGATCGTGATGGCCGACGTCTCGGGCAAGGGCGTACCGGCCGCGCTGTTCATGATGGTGAGCCGGACGCTGATGAAGGGGACCGCCATCGGAGAGGCCGATCCTGCCACCGCGGTTGCGGAGGTCAACCGGCTGCTGGTCGAGTCCAACGAAGAGTCGATGTTCGTCACGCTCTTCTATGCCACCTTCAACCCCGAAAACGGTCTGCTGGAGTTCGCGAACGGGGGCCACAACCTGCCGTATGTCATCAGGAAGGATGGCAGCGTGGAGCAGATCGACTGCGATTCGGGAATCGTTCTCGCGGTCCTGCCCGGGTTCGACTTCCCCGGCGGCGCGCTCGAGCTCGAGCCGGGGGACGTCGTCTTCTTCTATACCGACGGCATCACCGAGGCGATGAACGAAGAGGGCGAGGAGTTCGGAGACGATACGCTCGCGGAGGTCCTGGCGGAGATTGCCGGCTCGGATGCGGCCGCGTTCTGCGAGAAGGTGGTCGAGGCTGTGCGTGTCCACGCCGGTGACGCGGATCAATCCGACGACATTACCTGTCTGTGCCTCCGCTACGGAGACGGCGAGGGGTGATGCGCCGGGTGAGCCTGCCGCTCCGGGGCCTGCCCGTTCTGGTTGTATGGGCGGCGGCGTGTGGCGCCCCCGCGCCGGGGGAGGGCGCCGGACCGTCTGCCGGCGATAACGCTTCCGCGGCCGCCCGGACCGACCCGTCTCCAGCGGAGCGGGCGGACGTGACGGGCACGCCGGGAGATCCCCCGGGTGCGCCCGCGGACCAGCTCGCCGCACAGGGAGTCTTCGAGGACTCGATCGTCTTTGGGCAGTCGGCGGCCTTCAGCGGAGATCCGGCGGGGCTCGGCATCAACATGCGGCTCGGGATTCGGGCCGCCTTCGACGAGGCCAATCGCGAAGGAGGGGTTTACGGCAGGGAGCTCAAGCTCATCTGGGAGGACGACCGCTACGAGTCCGAGTTGGCCGTGGAGAAGGCGAGAATACTCATCGGGCACGGGATCTTCGGGCTGATTGGGGCAGTGGGCACGCCTACATCCGGGCGGGCCGAGCCCATCGCCAGCGAGGCTCGCGTGCCCTTCATCGGGGCCTTTACGGGAGCGGGACTCCTCCGTGGCGAGGACCAGCGGTACGTGGTGAACCTGCGTGCGTCATACGACCAGGAAACCGAGGAAATGGTCGAACGGCTCACCACCGACCTGAGGATCAGCCGGATCGCCATCCTGTATCAGGACGACAGCTACGGCTACGCCGGCCTGAGCGGGGTGCGCAAGGCGCTGGAAAAGCGGAACATGGCGCTCGTCGGGGAGGGGACCTACGTGCGCAACACGCTTGCGGTCAAGCGCGCGGCGCTGAATCTGCGGGATACGAACCCGCAGGCCGTGATCATCATCGGGGCCTACCGGCCGGCTGCCGAGTTCATCAGGTGGGCCCGCAGGCTCGGGATGCGGGACGTGGTGTATCTGAATCTCTCCTTCGTGGGAAGCAACGACCTGCTCAACGAACTGGGCTGGTCGGGAGAAGGGGTTGCCGTTACCCAGGTCGTTCCCTTTCCGCTGGACACCGACATTCCCGTGGTGGTCCAGTACAGGGACGCACTTGAGAGACACGACCCGGGCGCCCAGCCGGGGTTCATTTCGCTGGAGGGATACCTTGTGGGCCGGCTGGTGGTGGAGGTTCTGCGAAGGGCGACCGACCCTGACGGCGCCCCTCCCACTCGCGAGTCGTTCCTTCAGACTCTGGCCGAAGCGGGCCCCATCGACCTGGGTGGCTTCGTGGTCGAATACGGGCCCCGGGACAACCAGGGATCGGATGCTGTATTCCTGACCGTCATCAGGGAGGGCCGCTTCGTTCCCGTGACCGAGCTCTCCCGATGACGGATTCTCCGAAGGCGGCTTCGCCGGCCAAGGGCTCGCGGAAGACGCTCGACCACCGGCTTCACTCGGCTTTCGAGTGGATACTGCCGCGACTGCCCAGCCGCCTGGGCGAACGGGTTCGCGAAGCGACGGGGGGCCGGTTCGGCATCGGCAGCCAGATCGTAGTGGGGCTGGGTGGCGGCGTTTTGCTCACGATCGTCTCCATCGTGCTGGCACTGGTCCTGATGTCGATCGTGAACAATCAGCAGACGCAGGTCGCACAGGAGTACATGCCGGGGCTCGCGGGTGCCGTCGGGGTGGCCCGGTTCAGTGCGGAACTCGGCCGGGCCACCCCCGAATTGCTGGCGGCAACGAGCCCGCAGGACCTGGACGAGGTCCGGCTCGAAGTGAGCGGGTCACAGAACCGTCTCCTGGACGCGCTTGCGGAAGTGGGCGCAGCCGAGGAGTCGCAGGACGATGCGGGGACGGGCCAGTCGGTGGTGCCACTCGCCGACAGCCTCCGGGCGGTCGTGGAGGACATCTACCAGTCGGTGCTCAACCGGATGAACCACCAGCAACGCCTCGATGTCCTGGACGAACAGCTAAGGGCGGTGGGCCTGACGGTGGAAAACGACGTGCTGGAAGGAGAGATCGACGACCAGCACTTCTTCATGCGAACCGGGCTCCGCGAGCTGGGTGACACCCCGGCACCCGTATCGCAACGTCGGACCGTCGCGGAGCTCGACCACAAGGACGGACTGTCGGACTTCAAGGCCTCGTGGAACCGCGGCACGGCGCTCACGGCGCAGGCGATGACGGAAAACGACATCGAAGTGTTGAACGCCACCCGCGAACGCGTGGGGACCGCGTTCACCAACGTGAACGAGGCGCTGCAGGACATCCGTCGCCGGCCCCGGGAGAGGTTGCTGGAATTCGTCAACGAATTTCGGGATATCTACGACGGGCCCGACGGAGTATTCGCCACGCGGACCGCCGAGTTGCAGGAGCTCGCCGCGGCCGAGGCTCTGGTGGCGGAGAGCGACCGCATCACGACGGAGCTGGTCAACCAGGTCGAGATGCTCACCGGCGGCGTGCAGGCCTCGGCCCAGCAGGCGGCGGACCGCTCCAACACGCTTGTCCAGGTGGGCGTCTGGTTCCTGCTGACCGTAACCGTCCTGACGATCTCTCTCGGCTACGTGGCCTGGAAGTTCTTCGGGGAACGCCTGCTGGTACGGATGGGACGGCTCTCCGACGCGACCCGGCGGATGTCGAAGGGGGACCTCGAGGTCCAGGTGGAGATCGAAGGCAACGACGAACTGACCGACATGGCCGGCGCCCTCGAGGTCTTCCGCCAGCACGCCGTGGAGGTGCAGCGGCTCAACCTGGTGGAGAAGCTGGCCGCCGAGGTGCAGTCGAAGAACGATGAGCTGGAGGACACGCTCGAGAATCTGCGCCGCACCCAGCAGCAGGTCGTCAAACAGGAGAAGCTGGCCTCCCTGGGCGCTCTCACGGCTGGAATCGCCCATGAGATCCGCAACCCGCTCAACTTCGTGAACAATTTCGCGATGCTGTCCACCGAACTGATCGAGGAACTCCGCGAGGAACTGGTCGGTGACGAGGATGGCAACGGCGAACTCGACCAGGAGTTCATCGAGGAGATCCTCGACGACCTCAACACCAACGTCGTCAAGGTCAACGAACACGGACAGCGTGCCAACAGCATCGTCGAGGGCATGCTTGCGCACTCCCGGGAGGACTCCGGCGATACCGAAGCCGTGGACATCAACGCGATGGTGGACGAGTACACCAGGCTGGCGTATCACGGAATGCGCGGCGTCGACTCAGCCTTCAATGTGGATATGATCAAGGAGTTCGACCCCAACGCGGGCGAGGTCGAGGCGATCGCGCGGGACCTGAGCCGCGTATTCCTCAACGTGGTGACGAACGCCTGCCAGGCGACGCACGTCCGACGCACGAAAGAGGAAGACCCCGCGTATCTGCCGACGGTGAGGGTCAAGACCGAGGGGGACGAAAAGGGCGTTCGCGTTACAGTGCGCGACAACGGAACCGGTATCCCCGATGAAGTCGTCAGCAGGATCTTCGACCCCTTCTTCACCACCAAGACGGGGACTGGCGGCACCGGGCTGGGGCTATCGATCTCGCACGAAATCGTCGAGGAGCATGGGGGGAAGATGGAGGTGGATACGGAGCCGGGCGAGTTCACGGAATTCGTGATCACCCTCCCTCGCCAGGGCCACCTCAGCGTCGGCATGCGCTGACCGCGGGCAGCCCGTTGGAACTGACTCCCGCGGAATAGCCAGCCAGGCCTCAAGGGTGTCCGGGATCCGGGACTTCCGTCCCTCGGTCGGTGAGCTTCGGCGCCTCGCTTCGCTGGCGCTGCCGGTTGCGGTGGTGCAGATGGGTCTGGTGTCCCAGGGGCTGGTGGATACCGCCATGGTCGGCCGCGTTACGGAAGCGCAGCTCGCGGCGGTCACCCTGGGCAACCTCTACTTCTTCGGGGTGGCAGTCTTCGGAATGGGTCTCCTGCTGGCGCTGGACCCGCTGGTCTCGCAGGCGTACGGAGCGGGGGACCACACGGAGATCCGCGTGGCACTGCAACGCGGACTTGTACTCAGCGTGGTCCTGACCCTCCTGACCGCCCTGCTGCTTGCCCTGGCCGAACCGGTGCTTTCCCTGCTCGGGCAGCCGGATGCGGTCGTGCCGGTCGCTGCCGGGTACGCCCGCGCGCTGATCGCCGGGATGTGGCCGTTCTACGGATTCGTGGTGTTCCGGCAGGTGCTCCAGGCGCTGGGCAAGGTCGCGCCCATCGTCTGGACGATTGTGCTCGCGAACGTGCTGAACGCCTTCGCGAACTGGGTCCTGGTCTTCGGGAAACTGGGGGCGCCGGCGATGGGTGCGGTCGGTTCTGGGTGGGCCACGAGCATTTCCCGCTGGTTCATGTGCGTCGTAGCACTGATTCTGGGGATGCGGCTGCTGGCTCCCTATCTGCGATGGGCGGGCCGCGAGGTTCTACGGATCGCGGGGTTGTGGCGCGTCGTGCGGCTGGGCCTGCCGATCGGACTTCAGCTGTTCCTCGAATTCGGGGCCTTCGGCGCGACCGGGATCGCCATGGGATGGCTCGGCACGGCAGCGCTGGCGGGCCACCAGGTCGCTCTGAACCTGGCCGCGTTCGCATTCATGATCCCGCTCGGGATCTCGCAGGCCGCGGCGGTGCTGGTCGGACGCGCGGTGGGGCAGGGACGGCCGGGCAGCGCGAGGCGCTATGCAGGCGGGGCGATCCTGATATGCTGCGGGGTGATGTCGGTCACCGCGGCGATCTTCCTGACACTGCCGGGGCCGCTGGCCGCCCAGTTCACCACGCAGGGCGAGGTGGTTCGGGTCGCCATGGTACTGATTCCGGTGGCCGGGATGTTCCAGCTCGTCGACGGGCTCCAGGTGGTGTGCACCGGAGCGCTCCGGGGTGTCGCCGATACGCTCAGGCCGATGATCTACAACGTCCTCGGCTTCTGGGCCTTCGGGCTGCCGATCAGCCTTGTGCTGGGCTTCCGCATGGGCGCGGGTCCGGTGGGCCTGTGGTGGGGGCTCGCGGCAGGGCTGGGGGCGGTCGCGGTGATGCTGCTCTGGAGGATGTGGACGCGTTTCCGTGGCCCGCTCGAGCGCTTCGCCATCGCGGGTACCACGTGATGGGCCGCCTCAGAACTCTCCGACCATGCCGATCTCGATCTCCAGTTCGTAGCCGGTCTCACGTGCGACGGTGGTGCGGGCGAGGTCGATCAGGACGCGGACCTCGGCAGCGGTCGCCCCGCCGTGGTTCACGATGATGTTCGCGTGCTTGTGGAAGATCCCGGCTGCACCGTGGACGTGGCCCTTCAGGCCGCATTCGTCGATCAGCCGGCCCGCGCCGATTCCCTGGATCTTCTTGAAGATCGATCCCGCGCACGGATAGAGCCACAGGTCGGGGTGACTGTTGTCGCGCCAGGCCAGGTTCTCCCGCATCACCCGCCGGAGTTCGGCCCTTGGGGTCGGCTCCAGCCTGAGCCGGACATCCAGCACCAGGTCGCCGGTGTCGTGGATTATGCTGTAGTCGTACCCGAAGCGGAAGTAGCTCGCGGGAGCGGTCCTGATCTTGCCCGCGGGGGTGAGGATCGTCGCGCTCTCCATGAACTCCTCCCAGAACATCGTGCGCTCCCTTGCCGGGGCCGGGGACAGGAAGTGGAGGTTCTGCCACACCGCGCCCCCCACGGTGCTGGGGATCCCGACGAAGTGGTGAAGCCCGCCGAGCCCGCGCGCCACGGTCGCGTTGATCAAGTCAGGGAAGGTGTCGAGTCCGGCGCCCGCGACCACCACTCCCTCGGGTGCGAACTCGAGCGTGGTGATGTCACAGCGGATCACGACGCCCCGGAACCCGCGGTCTCCGACCAGAATGTTGGCCCCCCTGCCCAGCACGAAGCTGGGGATCCCCAGTTCACGCGCCGTACCTACCGCGTGGCAGAATTCCTCCGCACTGCGGGCCCGGTGGAAGAGGTCCGCCGGTCCGCCGATCCCGAACGTGGTGTGCGGAGCGAGCGGCACGTCCCACCGCACGTTGCCGCGTCCCACGAGATCCGCGTAGCGCCGGAGGAGGGAGGTTTCGGGAGTTTTCAAGGCAGGGGCCCGGACTGAATCGGTGAGGCGCGTCATGTGGAAGTTTCGCCAAACCCGCATGTCATTGGCAACGTCCGGGTGCGCCTGGACCGACAGGCCAACCGGTGCCGTGCGGGGTGCCGCAATCTCCGGTCGTCACTGTCGCGAGCCCCGGCCCCGGGACGCTGTTAGCTTTCGTCATGGCCACCCCGATCATCCAGCTCAGCGGCCTCGGCAAGGTGTTTCGCGCCAACGAGGTGGAGACCCACGCCCTCTCGGCCGTAACCTTGAACGTCTTGCCCGGCGAGTTCGTCTCAATCGCCGGCCCCTCGGGCTGTGGCAAGACCACGCTGCTCTCGATCCTCGGCCTTCTCGACTCGCCGACCGCGGGACGGTATCTGCTGACCGGCAAGGCGGTTGAGAAGCTCTCGGCTACCGAGCGGGCCGGCATCCGCAATCGCTCCATCGGCTTCATCTTCCAGACCTTCAACCTCATCGGCGACCTCACGGTCTTCGAGAACGTCGAGCTGCCGCTTACCTACCGGGGTGTGTCCACCGCGGAGCGGCACGAGCGGGTCCGGGAGGTGCTGAAGCGCGTAGGGATGACATCCAGGATGAGCCACTACCCGTCGCAGCTCTCCGGCGGACAGCAACAGAGGGTGGCGGTGGCCCGCGCGATGGTGGGACGCCCCGCGATTCTCCTCGCCGACGAGCCCACCGGCAACCTGGACTCGAGGAACGGGCACGCCGTCATGGAGCTCCTCAGGGATCTGCACGGGAACGGCGCGACGATCTGCATGGTGACCCACGATCCCCGCTACGCGCACGCGGCCGAGCGCACTCTCCACCTCTTCGATGGCCGGATCGTGGACGGGGCGGAGAGCCGCGAAGGCCACGAACTCGAGGAAAGCGGGTTCGAGCTGGCTTGAGTGTGACGAACCCCGTGCGGTATCTTGCAGGCGGCCCCAGGCGGGCACCCCAGGCTGTGCCGGCGCCCCAGGTCATGCCGGCGCAGCCGGTTGACACCATCCACCCCACCGCTTGAGACACCCCCGATGCCGGTTTCCGACAGGCGAATCCGCGTGCTGGTCGCAAAGCCCGGGCTGGATGGCCACGACCGCGGTGCGAAGGTGATCGCCGCGGCATTTCGCGACGCCGGGTTCGAGGTCATCTACACGGGGCTTCACCAGACCCCCGAGATGGTGGTCGCGGCGGCGGTGCAGGAGGACGTGGATGTCGTGGCGATGTCGGTACTCTCCGGGGCGCACATGACCCTCTTTCCCCGCGTTCGCGAGCTCCTGGACGCAGAAGGCCTTCAACATGTCCTGCTGACCGGCGGAGGGATCATCCCCGACCAGGACGCGGCCACGCTGGCGAAGGTGGGCGTGGGACGCGTCTTCGGGCCCGGTACCGCCACCGGCGACGCCATCGCCTACATCCGGGACTGGCACGGCGGGCGCGAGGAACCGTACTGACGGCCGTGGACGGACTGTTTCCGGCATTCGCGCGCCCATTGAGCCGCGTCGGGCGGCTGTGTCGGGCGGGCTGACGTGGTGGCCGCTGACGCCGACCTTTCGTCGCACCCGGGCCGGATGGGACGCCGGGGGCGCGAGCTCCTCGCTCTTCGCAGCCGCCTGAGACTGGGTGGGGGGACCGCCAGGATCCAGCGCGAACGGGACCGGGGGAAACTCACCGCGCGCGACCGGGTCCACCTCCTCCTGGACCCCGGCACGACCTGGGCCGAGGTCGGCCTGCTCGTCGCGCATGACCTCTACGATGGGGCCGCTCCGGGGGCCGGGGTCGTCACGGGCGTGGGTGTGGCCGAGGGCCGGGAGGTCGTGGTTGTCGCCAACGACGCGACGGTGAAGGCCGGCGCGTGGTGGCCCGAGACGATCACGAAGATCCTGCGAGCGCAGGAGATCGCCATGCGCTGCCGCATTCCCATCGTCTACCTGGTGGATTCGGCCGGCGTGAACCTGCCGTACCAGGGCGGCGTCTTTCCCGGCCAATACGGCGCAGCGAGGATCTTCTTCTACAATTCCGTGATGCGCCGCTACCTCAGGGTGCCGCAGTTCGCGGCTGTGATGGGGCCGTGCATCGCGGGCGGCGCCTACCTGCCGGCGCTCTCCGACGTGATCCTGATGGTGGACGGGACCAGCTTCATGGGACTCGGCGGACCCAACCTGGTGAAGGGGGCGACCGGCCAGACCGTAGACAGGGAGGAACTCGGAGGAGCGGAGGTCCACACCGGCGTCAGCGGGGTGGCGCACTACCGCGCGGCGGACGACGAGGATTGCATCGCCCGTCTCAGGGAGCTGATCGCGGGTCTTCCGGCCGTGGAGCGCGGGTCGCCCGCCGACGTCCCGTTCGAACCAGCCGCCCGCCCGGGCACCGACCTCTACGAGCTTCTTCCGGAGGACCATCGCCACCCCTACGACATGTTCGCAGTACTCGACACGATGCTCGACGGTGGCGGCCTGCGTGAGTTCCAGGCCGAGCACGCGGCCGAACTGATCTGCGGGACCGGCGCGATTTCGGGCCTCCCGGTGGGGGTGATCGCAAATCGGCGCATCATGGTCAAGGACCGGCGCGGCGGTCCTCCGCGCTTCGGCGGCATCGTCTACACCGAGTCCGCCGAGAAGGCCGCCTACTTCATCGATGCCATGAACCGCCAGGGGACGCCGATCCTCTTCGTGCAGGACGTCTCAGGGTTCATGGTGGGTCCCGAGGCCGAGCACAGCGGGATCATCCGGGCCGGCGCCCGCTTCGTAGAGGCGATGGCCACGACCGTGGTCCCCAAGCTCGTGCTCACCCTCAACCACGCCTCCGGGGCGGGCTACTACGCGATGGCGGGGCAGGGGTTCGACCCGGACTTCATCCTCACGCTCCCCACCGGCCGCATGGGGGTCATGGAGGGGGAGAGCGCGGTGATGGCACTCTTCGGACGGGAGCTGGACCGCCTCAAAGCCACGGGACAGGTGCCGGACGAGGAGCTCGAGACCCGGATGGACGAGGTCCGGGCCGACTACGACCGGCAGCTGGATTCCACCTTCGCCGCCGCGCGCGGTTTCGTGGACGCGGTGCTGCTGCCCGAGGAGCTGCGCGACACGCTCACCCTGCTCCTGCGTGCCGCGCTGAACAACCCGGGGCCGCACCTCGGAGCATTCACGCTGCCGCCGGGGCTGGCCGGGGAGGGGTCGTGATCCGGATCGCGAGCGGCCAGGGGTTCTGGGGCGACGACCTCGAGGCTCCGGTGCGGCAGGTCGAAGGAGGGCCGATCGACTACCTCATGCTGGACTACCTGGCCGAAGTCACGATGTCCATCATGCAGAAGCAGCGGTCGCGCGATCCGGCGGCGGGGTACGCGCGGGACTTTCCGGGGCTGATGGAACGGATCTTCCCGGCGTGCGTGAAGCGCGGAATCAAGGTGGTCACGAATGCAGGCGGCGTGAACCCGCAGGAGTGCGCCAGAGCCGTGGCCGAAGCCGGGCGAAGGGCGGGGATGGGGGGGCACGCCCGGGTTGGGGTGGTCTCTGGCGACGATCTCATGGACCGTCTCGACGAACTGCTCGAGTCCGGACATCCGCTGCGCAACATGGACACCGGCGAACCGCTGCAGCCGTTCCGGGACCGGGTCCGGAGCGCCAACGTCTACCTCGGCGCGCGTCCCATCGTGGACGCCCTGTCCGGCGGCGCGCTCGTCGTGGTGACGGGCCGGTCCACCGACACAGCGCTTACCTACGCACCGATGGTCTGCGAGTTCGGCTGGCCCTGGGATGCGTACGGCCTGCTGGCCAGCGGCGTGGTCGCGGGCCACATCAACGAATGCGGGGCGCAGGCGAGCGGCGGAAACTGCCTCGCGGAGTGGTGGACCATCCCGGATCTCGCCGAGGTGGGCTTCCCGATCATCGAGACCGCTCCCGACGGGACCTTCATCGTCACGAAGCATCCGGGGCTGGGAGGCGCCGTCACCCTCCGCACGGTCAAGGAGCAGATCCTCTACGAGATGGGCGACCCGGCCACCTACATTACGCCCGACGTCACCGCCGACTTCACCACGATCCGCCTCACCGACGAGGGGCCCGACCGGGTGGGTGTGCATGGAATCCGCGGCCGACCTCCGACACCGTTCCTGAAGGTGTCGATCGCGTATGCCGCCGGTTACAAGGCGGTCGGCACACTGGTGTACGCGTGGCCGGATGCAGCGGAGAAGGCGCGCGCAGCCGCGGCGATTCTGAGGCGGCGGCTGGACCGCCAGGGCCTGGCCTTCGACCGGGTGCTCGTTGAGCTGGTGGGATGGGATTCAACGCACGGCCCGCTGGCCGGCGATCCTCCCGGCGACCTCCCCGAAGTGCAGCTCCGGGTCGCGGTGCGGAGCGGCGACCGCCGGGCCGTCGAGCGCTTTTCCCGGGAGATCGCGCCGCTCGTCCTCACCGGCCCCCCCACGGTGACGGGCTTCGCCGGGGGGCGCCCCAGGGTGCAGGAGATCATGGCCTACTGGCCGGCGCTGATCGACCGCTCCGTTGTCGAACCGGGCCTTTCGGTCGACCTTGTGAGCGTATGAATCAAGAGCCGCTGAAGACCGTTCCGCTGCTGGAGCTGGCCCACGCCCGCTCCGGCGACAAGGGGGATACCGCCAACGTGGGCGTGATTGCCTACGACGAGGAAGACTATTCCCTGATCGTTGAGCAGGTGACCGCGGAACGCGTCAAGAAGCACTTCGGCAGTATGGTGAAGGGTCCGGTGGAACGATTTCGGCTCGACAACCTGCACGCGGTGAACTTCCTGCTCCACGGGGCGCTGGACGGCGGCGGAACGGTGTCCCTGATGACGGATGCCCAGGGCAAGGTGTTCAGCACGGCACTGCTGAGGATGGAGCTGAAGGTGCCCGCCGAAGTGGCGAGGCGAGTGCGTGGCAGAGGTCGCCTTCCCCCGGAGCGAGCCGACCGATGACCTCCGCCCTGGTGGTCCGGCAGGACGCCGGTGGGGTTGCCACGCTCGCCCTCAACCGGCCGGCGAAGCGCAACGCGCTCTCCGCCGCCATGATCTCGGAGCTCGCCCGGTTCCTCGACGAGGCGGGCGCGGATCCCGCGGTTCGCGTAGTCGCCGTGCGAGGAGCCGGCATGGACTTCTGCGCCGGTGCCGACCTGGAGGAGATCGCGGCGTCCCGGAGCCGCGGCCCGGAGGAGGGACTGGCCGATGCCCGGCGGCTGGGCGAGGTCTTCCTGCATATCCGGTGCCTCGAACAGCCGGTCGTCGCGCTGGTGACGGGGCGGGCGCTCGGCGGCGGATGCGGCCTCGCGACCGCCTGTGATCTCGTGCTGGCCCGGGAGGACGCTGTCTTTGGCTACCCGGAGGTGCGACTCGGCTTCGTGCCCGCCCTGGTCATGTCCATCCTCCGCAGGAAGACCGGCGAATCGGCAGCGCTGGAGTTGCTGTTGACCGGCGAGCGGCTGGACGCGGCGGAAGCCCGCACGACCGGAATCGTCAACCGCGTCTTTTCGAAGGAGGACTTCGAGGAAGCCGCCGCCGGGTACCTGTCGGCCCTCGCCGCGCGCCCTGCCACCGCGGCCGCGCTGACCAAACGGCTCTTCTACGGCCTCGACGGCGCGAGCTTCGAGCAAGCCATCGCGAGGGGCGCCGAGGTGAACGCGATCGCGCGCCTGACGCGTGACTTTGGTGACGGCCTGGACCGCTTCCTCCACCGGACCCGGAAGGACTGATCCTTGTTCCGCCCGTCCAGAACGCGCTCCGGGGGGGAAGACTCCTTCCTCGTCTGGAAGGTCCGGCTCTTCGCGCTGGGCGCCGCGGTAGCGCTCGCCGGGATCGCGTTCAGCAACTCGTGGGTGGTGTGGGCCGGCATCGCCGTCCTGGGTACCGCCGTGGTGCTGCGCCTCAGGATCCCGCGCGACTGAGCCGGTCGCCCCTAACCGCGGAGACGCCAGCAGCCCCGTGGAACGAGTCCCCGCTGCATTCATGCGGCTGCATCCACGTTTGGCTGTGGTGCTCACGCATGCCGAATGTAAGGAACACATTACCAAATGTCATGTTTTCTTTACGTTCGGGGCTGAGAAGGATCATTCTGCGTTGCTCCTCGGGCGAATAGCGGTTGAATAAACGCCCATCCAGCCATTCCAACGCCCGCCCGCCCGCCCCTTATTGGCGGTGTGAACACCCATCCCCGCACCTCACCGCATCCGACGGCTCCACGGCCGCCGCAGCCAACGGCTCCACGGCCGCCGCAGCCGACGGCTTCACGACCGTTGCATCCAGCGGATCACCCGGCAGGCCACCCCAGGGACCGTCCGACCGGCTACTCATCGACCTGTCCCGCAACTCGCCCGGCCCATCCGACCGACCACCTGTCCGCCCGTCCGACCGGTCATCCCGAGCCCCGTCCCGCATCCCACCCCCCAGCCGCTCCCGCCTCCCGCCCGACCGCCCGGGCCGTCCTGCGCGACAAATTCGGCTTCGGCAGCTTCCGGCCCGGTCAGGAGCGCCTCATCGAGGGCGTCCTCCAGGGCCGCGACACCCTCGGCGTCCTCCCGACCGGCGGCGGCAAGACGCTCTGCTACCAGTTGCCCGCATTCACCCTCCCGGGCCTGGTCCTCGTAGTCAGTCCCCTCATATCCCTCATGCAGGACCAGGTCGACCGCGCCCACCGGCTCGGACTCCGCGCCGCCTCGCTGACCTCCCAGGACCCGCGGCCGGCGCAGCGGCAAACGGAATCCGCAATCTCGCAGGGGGCCCTCGATCTGCTCTTCTGCTCGCCCGAGCGCCTGGAGGCCGCCCGCCTGAGAAGGCTCCTCGCCAACTCCCCCGTGTCGCTCGTCACGATCGACGAAGCCCACTGCATCTCCGAGTGGGGTCACGAGTTCCGGCCCGCCTTCCGACGGATTCGCCGCATCCGCCCGATCGTCAGGGCCCCCGTGCTCGCCGTCACCGCCACCGCGACCCCCGCAGTTCGCGACGACATCGTGCAGGTGCTGGGGATGACCGACCCCGTGCGCGTGGTCACCTCCTTCGACCGCCCCAACATTCGCTGGCTGGTCGACCGGCGCCCCGCCGGCGCGGAGCGCATCCGCACCATGGTGAGGATCATCCGGCGCGCACCCGCCGAATGCGCCGAGAGAGCCCTCATCGTGTACGCCCCGACCCGCCGGCTCGTCGTGAGCGTGCGCCGCGCGCTCGCCAGCCACGGCGTCATCGGCGACGCCTACCACGCCGCGCTCCCCAAGGACGAACGGCAGGCGGTGCAGCAGCGCTTCATGTCGCAGCAATCCAATGTGGTGGTCGCCACCTGCGCCTTCGGCATGGGGATCGACCGCGGCGATGTCTGGGCGGTCTTCCACTACGCCTTCCCGGGCTCGCTGGAGAGCTACTACCAGGAGGCCGGCCGGGCCGGGCGCGACGGCGCCGCCTCGATGGCACTGGGGTTCGTCCACCCCGGCGACTGGAAGGTGCCCGAGTCCTTCCTGCAGCGGTCCTGTCCATCGCCAAAGGAGGTCCTGCGGATCTTCGGCAAGCTCCGCTCGAGGCGGACGGGCGCACCCGGGAGCTCCCCGGCCGCGCTGGCCGGACCGGGATCGGCGAACGTGCCCCATCTCAGGTGGCTCATGCGCTCGGGCGCCGTGGAGTTCCACCCGGAGCTGGCCCCGTGGATCGAGAACTGGCCGGACGGCGAAGCGGAGGGTCCCCCGCGGATCCCGCGCGGCCCACTCTTCGAGCTGACCGGCGAGCCCCCCGACCTCGGCCCGCTCCTGTCGGCACGCGACCAGGCCCTCGCCCGCCTCCGCGCCATGCAGCACTACTGCAAGGTCCGCAAATGCCGACGGATGACGCTATTGCGTTATCTTGGTGAAGAGCCCGATCGGCGGTCCTGTGGTTCCTGCGATCGATGTGAGCGTCGCGGAGGGCCGGAATTCTGAGTTTTCCGGGGCCGGGACCCCGCACGTTGCCACCAGTTGCATGCACCCTTACCTGAATCAAGACCACCTGGATCTGCAGGCGCAGGTCCGGGAGTTCGCCCTCGAGAACATCGTCCCCGTCGCCCGCGAGCTGGACGAGACGGCCCTCTTCCCGTGGGACAACGTCAAGGCCATGGCGGAACGCGGCTGGCTCGGCGTCCCCGTGCCGCGCGAATTCTCTGGGATGGGGCGGGACTATCTGAGCTACATCCTCGTCGTGGAGGAATTGGCCCGCCACGACGCCAGCCACGCCATCACCGTGTCCGCGCACACCACGCTGGCCACCTCGCCGATCCTCTCATTCGGCACGGATGCGCAACGCGAGCGGTTCCTTCCGTTCCTGGCTTCGGGGCAGGTTCTGGGCGGCTTCGGCCTCACCGAACCGGGGGCGGGCTCGGACGCATCGGGGACGCGTACCCAGGCGGTGCCCGTCCCCGGCGGATACCGGATCAGCGGCAACAAGATCTTCATCACCCACGGCGGGGTCGGCGAGATCTTCGTGGTTACCGCCGTGACCGATCCCGGGGCAAGGTCCCGCGGCATCACGAGCTTCATCGTATGCAAACCCACCACGGACCTGGCCGATGCGGAGCGGGTCGGGATCGGCCACCGGCCCCGGCTCCCCTATTCCGAAGGAGTCGCTCCCGGAGCGAAGGAGGACAAGCTCGGGTGGCGCGCGTCGGACACCCGGCAGCTCTTCCTGCAGGAGGCGTTCGTGGGCGAGGACCAGCGGCTCGGCGAAGAGGGTCAGGGCTTCCGGAATTTCATGAAGACACTCGACGCCGGACGGATCGGGATCGCCGCGCTCTCCCTCGGCATCGCCCAGGGCGCGCTCGACACGGCGTTGGACTACACGACCCGCAGACGCCAGTTCAACCGGCCGCTGTGGGACTTTCAGGACATCCGGTTCGGCCTTTGCGGCCTCGCCGCGGAGATCGAGGCGGCCCGGCTGCTTACCTGGCACGCCGCGTGGCTCAAGGAACAGGGACGCCCGTTCGGCAAGGAGGCCGCGATGGCCAAGCTCGTCGCCTCCCAACTCGCCGCCAGCTCGGCAAGGACCGCGGTCCAGTCGCTGGGCGGCGTCGGATACACCTCCGAGTACCCGGTGGAACGCATGATGCGTGACGCGAAAGCATGCGAAATCGGGGAAGGAACAAGCGAAATACAGAAAATTGTAATCGGCCGGCATCTGCTGAAGGAGTTGAGCGGGTGACCGGGCCCCATGCCAACGCGCCGCGGACCTGGCACGGTCCGGGGACGCGCCGCGGCGGGGCGGTACGGCGAACCCGCGGTGCCGGGCGACCAGTGGAGACAGCAATTGAAAAGAGAAATTCTCATCAGCGCTTCCGCGGAGGAATCCTGGGTGGCGCTCAAGGAAGAAGGAAGGCTGACCGAACTGATGTTCGACCGGCCGGATCAGGGCCGTCATGTCGGTGACATCTTTCTCGGCCGGGTGGAGGCGGTTCTTCCCGGCATTCAGGCCGCGTTCGTGGACATCGGCGAGGAGAAGGCGGCGTTCCTCCACGCCTCCGACCTCTCGGCCGGATTAGCGGACGGCAACGGAACGGCGGACGACGAGCCTCAGGGCCGCAGAAGGCAGCGCAAGCCCCCCCCGATCCAGGACGCGCTGAGCCGCGGGCAGAAGATCATGGTGAAGGTCACCAAGGACGCCATCTCGACCAAGGGCCCACGGGTCACGACCGAGATCGCGCTCGCTGGACGGTTCCTGGTGTACATGCCCGAGTCGAACCATGTGGGAGTGAGCCGCAAGATCGACCACCGGCGGGAGCGGGCCCGCCTTCGCGCGATGGCCAGGAAGCTGGTGGTCGACGGATCCGACGGCGTGATCGTGCGGACCGCGGGGGAGGAGCTCACACAGGAGAAGCTGGTCAACGAGTACCAGCATCTCCGGCGCCTTTGGGAGAAGATCCAGCGGAAGGCGGCAAAGTCGGAGGCGCCCGCACTGATCCTTCAGGAGGCGAAGCTCATCTCCGGGGTGATCCGCGACCTCTTCACCAGCCGGTTCGAACGGGTCACGATCGACAACCGCGAAGCGCACCGACAGATCGTCGAGTACGTGCGTGCCTTCGACCCCGAGCTGACGGGCCGCATCCACTTCTACGACAAGCCGCTGCCGCTCTTCGACCAGGCCGGTATCCAGGACGAGATCCAGCGTTCCTTCCAGCGCAAGGTCGATCTGCCGTCGGGCGGCCATGTCATCATCGAGCCGACCGAGGCGCTGGTGTCGGTGGATGTGAACACCGGGCGCTTCACAGGGAAGAAGAGGGATCCGGAGCACACCATCCTGAAGACCAATCTGGACGCGGCGCGCGAGATCGCGACCCAGCTCCGGCTGCGCGACATCGGCGGCATCATCGTCATCGACTTCATCGACATGGAGTCGAAGGAGAACCGCGACCGGGTCCACCACGAGCTGCGCAGCCACCTGGGCCGGGACCGTGCCCGCACGCGCACCTGGGAGGTTTCGGAACTGGGCCTGATCGAGATGACTCGCCAGCGCGTGCGCCCGTCGCTCCTGCAGGCGCTGACGGAGCCGTGCGAAGCCTGCCGCGGGACCGGACACCTGTGGACGGCGCCGACCCTGGTCCGGGACATCGAACACTGTGTGCGGCGCGCCGCCGCCACGGGCGACGAGCAGCAGCTGCTCATCCAGGTCCATCCTGTCGTGGCGCTGCGAGTGATGGAGTACGAGCCCCGCTTCGTGCGCAAGCTCGCCCGGCGAACCGGCCTGAGCCTCGACATCCGCGACGACCCGCTCATGCGCCGCGACGAGTTCCGTCTCCTGTCCGGCAGGGCCCGTCTGGACGTCACTTCGAAGTATGGGGGGACGGGGGCCGCATAGGAGTATCGTGGCGCAGACCCCGCACTGCGCTTCGAACGGCGCACCGCAGCGTGCCGCGTGACGGTGCCAGCTGATCGACCGCCTGACCGTGCCTGACCGTGCCGCTTGACCGCGCGGCCGGCTCTTCTACCTTTCAGTGGCCATCCGGCAAGGGCACTCGCCGGCCAGGCAGACGCACATAACCTCGTTTCACGGCAGGAATCTCATGTTTGCGGTTTTCAGGACTGGCGGGAAGCAGTTCCGGGCGGAACCCGGGACGACCCTGCTGATCCCCACACTGGATGCCGAGCCCGGCACGACCGTCACCTTCGACGACGTTCTGCTGGCCTCCGGCGACGGAGAGGTGTCCGTCGGAACGCCCGGCGTTGAAGGGGCGACGGTCACCGCGGAGGTGGTCGCCCACGACCGGACGAAGAAGATCACCGTCTTCAAGCGGAAGCGCCGCAAGGGATACCGCCGGAAGCAGGGGCATCGGCAGGGTTTCACGGTGCTGCGCGTCACCGACATCAGCATCGAGGGGGAATCCGATGGCTCATAAGAAGGGCGTGGGGTCGTCCAGGAACGGACGCGACTCCAACGCCAAGCGGCTCGGCGTAAAGCGCTACGGCGGCGAGCAGGTAGTCGCCGGGAACATTCTGGTTCGCCAGCGCGGCACCCGGTTCCACCCGGGCAACAACGTGGGACTGGGCAGGGACGACACCCTGTTCGCCACGGCCGACGGCATTGTCAAGTTCGAGAACCTGCGCCGCCGCCGGGTGGTTTCGGTCTACGCAGACGATCGCTGACCGTTTCGCCCGGAGCCCTCACGGCTGACGGGTTGGGCCAGGGCGCTTGGGTGGGTGGGTGTTCCCGGGCCGTAACGGAGGTGTTGCGGGGCCCAACGGGGGTGTCGCCGGGCCCAACGGAGGTGCTACGGGGGCGAACGGGGGTGCAAAGTTGGTGCCTGGAGGTGCTTTTTTGCCCGGTTTTCGCCTCAAAAGGGGTCCCAGAGGCCATTTTCGGGGTTTTCGGGGCAGTTCGGCGAAGAAAAGTGTTGCGCTTTCCGGTTTGAGGTGTTAACCTATTCGTCCGCCAGCGGAAGGGACGGAGCCGAAAGGAGCCGAACCGGAAGCGGCGGGAAGGGGAGGAAGCGAGACCCAGGAGGGGGCGACCCTGAAAGGGAACGAGCCAAGGCCCCGGCGCCGAGGGCGACGGAAACGGAGTTCGAGGCGGGCGCGGTTGCCGAGTTCGGCGGAAGCCGCGACGGCTGCGAGGTCGCTGGACGCAGTCGAGGGCCCCGGGAAACCGGGGTGCCTGGGTGGCGGAAACGCCAGACGGGCGAAACGGGACGGGAATCCGGCCACCGCACATGGTGGTGCCGAAACGGAGCTTCCCGGCTCGCCAGCGAGACGAAGCCCCCGAGCGGGTAGTGTGCTGCCCGCCGGGGGCTTCCTTTTTTTGGGGGATACCGGTGCGTGCCTGGTCCTTTCATCTGGTGGGACCGCTCAACCCTGCGACTCGTCCATTCCCGCCTTCCCCGGAGTGGTCTGCTGCGTTCGCGCAGCGGACATGATGCTCCAGATCAGGTTGCGGATCAGCTCCTCGTCCAGATCCGCTTCCCGCGCCAGCGCCGCGGCCCGCCGAACGACCTGGGCCTCACGTTGCGGGTCCGTCACCGGAATCCCCAGGCTGGACTTCAGGACGCCGACCTCGCGAACCAGGTCCCGCCGCCGTCGGAGGACCTCCACCAGCTCCCGGTCGCACTCCATGATCCGCTCGCGAAGCCGGTCCAGGCGCTCCCGTCCGGTGGCCGGATCAGACACGCAGGTAGCCGTCCACGTGCTCGCGGTCCTGCGGCCTGCCACCCAGACTGACGGCAGCCAGCACCGGCAGGTGCACCACCAGTCCCAGAATGCCCTCGTGCATCCCGAGCGGCTTCAGTTCCGGGAATAGGAAGAAGAAGACGGACACCACCGAACCCGCGAGCAGACCGCACAGGACCCCCGCGGTCGTCGCCCGCCGCCAGTAGAGGGCCGCCACCATCGCGGGCATGAACTGGCAGATGATCCCGTACGAGGCGAGCAGGAGGTCCACCAGGGAGAAGCCTTCATGGAGCGCCGAGATGTAGGCGAGCGCACCCACGACCAGCACCAGAACCCTCATCAGGGTCCGCTGGGCGCGGTCGGAGAGCGGCTTGAAGGGCTGCACGCCGTCCTCCACGACAACCGATGCCGCGCCGTGCAGGAGGGCGTCGCCGGTGGACATCGACGCCGACAGCGCTCCGGCGCAGAACAGACCGACGACCAGCGCCGGCAGCTCGGAGCGAAGGATCAGGAACGGAAGGATGAAGTCCGGCTGGTCCGGCGACTCCGGGAAGAGCACGCCCGCGAACCCGATCAGAAACACGGGGATCAGGAAGAGCTGGAAGGTGGGGAACAGGATCACCGTACGGCGGATGATGGTGTCGCTGCGTGCCGTGTACGCCTTCATGAAGAGGTGCGGCCACATGGTCACCCCGATTGCACTGGCCAGGATCGCGGTCGAGTAGGCTCCCCAGCTCCACGGATTGCCGTTTCCATCAAGTCCAGGAAGGGAAAGGAGTTCTGGACGCTGATCGAGAATCTGCTCGAACATCGGGCCGACGCCGCCGTACATCCGGTACGGCAGGTAGATCCCCAGCACCCACGCGATCACGATCATGAAGACGCCCTGGAAGGTGTTCGTCCACCCCACTGCGGAGACGCCGCTGTTCAGGACGTACACCATGACGATTCCGTACGCGAGAGCGGCCCCCGCCCACAGCGGGATTTCCCCGCCGGTCACCGCCTCGATCACGATCCCGGCGCCGCGCATCTGGATCGTCACGTAGGGGACGAAGGCCGCCAGCGTCAGCACCGCCATCAGGAGTGACAGCGCCTTTGACGGAAAGCGCCCCACCAGCAGCTGCGCCTGGGTGACGAACCCGAAGCGCCGTCCGAGCGCGGCGACCCGCGGACCCATCGCGTACCACGGAGCCATCCCCAGGACCCCGTAGGTGAGAATGTAGAAGGCCGCCGCGCCGCGGGAGTACGCCCATCCCGGCCCGCCCAGGAAGGCGAAGGCGGAAAAGACGGTTGCCCCGGTGATGAAGTACATGACCAGGAGGCCGAAGTCGCGGTCGCCGGCGACGTAGCCCTGCACACTGCGGGACGCGCGCCGGCCCGCCATCATGCCGACGCCCAGCGTGACCGCCAGGTAGACCAGGATGACGACGGTAATCAGTCCGGTTCCGTCCATTGTCACTCACCCCCGCCGCTGACGGTTCCGGATCCGTCCGCCCCGGCCAGCCGGATCTCCCTGGTGCGGGCCGAGTCGAGCCGCCAGAGCACCACCAGGCTGCCCAGCAGCCAGCCCGCGGCCCACGCCATCTGTACGGGCAGCCCGACGACGAGGACTTCGGGGTCGTTCACCAGCGCCTGGACCGGCCAGACGACGGCGATGGCGAAGAGGATGTGGTAGGTCCAGGCAATGCTGCGCCAGGTGCGGAGGGGCATGGGCGGAGTTCTCTCCCGGATGTGGTATCGGTGCGCGGAGGACGGGACTGGGGACGGATTCGATTGTATGGTGCCGAAGCCGTGGAGGCGAGCGGGTCAGCGTCCCCGGAACCGCGGTTTCCGCTTCTCCACGAAGGCGCGCACGCCCTCTCGTCCGTCCTCCGAGGCGAAGGCTTCCAGGAAAAGCTCCCTCTCGGCGTCCAGGCCGTCCTCCAGGTGGTGCTCGGCCGCTTCGCGCACGCCCTTCTTGACCAGCCGGAGCGCGACGGGGCTCCAGCGGGCCATGTGGTTGGCCAGTTCGCGGGCCTTGTCCAGGTGACCGCCCTCTTCGACGAGGAATTCGACCAGGCCGATCCGGTGGGCTTCGTGCGCGTCGATCAGGTCGCCGGAGAGGCCGATCCGGAGCGCCTGGCCGGGGCCGACGAGGCGGGTGAGACGCTGTGTGCCACCTGCGCCGGGAATGAGGCCCAGGCGGATCTCGAACTGGCCGAAGCGGGCTGTGGCGTCGGCGACGCGGACATCGCACGCAAGCGCGAGTTCGTTGCCGCCGCCGATGCAGAAGCCGTGAATGGCACAGATGACCGGCTTCGGGAACTCGGCGAGGGCGTCATAGACCCGCAGGTGACGGTAGACTTCCCGCTGCTGCTCGGGGGTGCGGGACGCGAACTCGCCGACGTCGGCGCCGGCCACGAAGGCCTTGTCTCCCGCGCCGTGGAGGATCGCGACCCTGACGTCGTTTCGGCCGACCAGGTGGCCGAAGACCTCGGTGAGCTCCGCGCGGACGGTCTCGTTGAGGGCGTTGAGCTTGTCGGGACGGTTGATCGCGACTTCCGCGATGCCGTCCTGGATGGAGAGGAGGACCGTCTTGTGATTCATCGTTCGGTGTCGGAGGTGCAAGACGATATGGCGATCAAACCTGAGATCGTCTTGCGGATGATGGTTTGATGACGTGATCGCAAGACGATACTTCCATCAAAGGTGGTTTCGTCTTGCGGCGCGTCGCGGAGGTCCGTGGGAACTGCCAGTGGCGTCGATTGCTAATCGTCCCATTCGTAGAATCCGCGGCCGGACTTCTTTCCCAGGCGGCCCTCGGCGACCATGCGCTCCAGGAGGGCGGGGGGGCGGAAGGCGTCGGAGCCGAGCGACTCGTGCAGGTAGCGGGCGATGCCCAGGCGAACGTCGAGGCCCACCAGGTCGGTGAGGCGCAGGGGCCCCATCGGGTGACGGTAGCCGAGCACCATGGCCTTGTCGATGTCTGCGGGCGATGCGACGCCCGTTTCGACCATGCGGATGGCTTCGAGCCCGAGTACGATACCGAGCCGTGACGAGGCGAAGCCGGGGGAGTCGGTGACCACGATCGGTTCCTTGGCCAGGCCGCGGACGAAGGTGAGGGAGCGTTCGACCGTTGCGGGCGCGGTCCGCTCCCCCCTTACGACCTCGACCAGGGCCATGATGTGTACCGGGTTGAAGAAGTGGAGCCCGATGAAGCGGTCCGGCGACCGCAGCCCGGCTCCCATCCCGGTAACCGACAGCGACGACGTGTTCGTGGCCAGGACCGCCCCCGCCCCCGCCACGGCCTCCACCTCCGCGAACACCTTCTTCTTGAGCGCCATCACCTCCGGCACGGCCTCGATCACCAGCTCCGCGCCCTCCACCGCCTCGCCCAGCCCTCCGGTCCCCGCCAGGCGCGCCAGCGCTTCGTCGCGGGCCGCGCCGGCCACCTTGCCCAGGCGCACCCCCTTGTCGAGGGTGGCCTTGATGCCGGCGAGCGCACGCTCCAGCTGCCCGGCGTCCACATCGCAGAGCACGGCTTCGTGGCCCGCCATCGCGGCCACCTGCGCGATCCCGCGGCCCATTGTGCCCGCGCCGATCACGGCCACCTTGCCGATCCGGGGTCCGGCGTCCATCCCGGGTCGCTCCGGCCGCATCCCGTCCGGCCCCTTCCGGCCCCCCACGCCAGCGTCGTCCGTCGTCATCCGGTTCAGCTCCTCGCCATCCCGTCCGGTCCAGTCCGGCCCCCTACTTCACCGTCATCCGTGGTCATCGCCGTCAGCTCCTCGTCACCACGGCCGCGATCCCCTGGCCGACCCCGATGCACATCGTCGCGAGACCCAGGGCGGCATCGCGCCGCGCCATTTCGTGGACCAGCGTGACCAGGATGCGCGCGCCCGAGCACCCCACCGGGTGGCCCAGCGCGATCGCGCCGCCGTTGACGTTCACCCGGCCGGGGTCCAGCTCCAGCTCGCGGATGCAGGGGATGGCCTGCGCGGCGAAGGCTTCGTTGAGCTCGACGAGATCGAGGTCGCGAGCGGCCACGCCGGTCCGCGCCAGGCAGCGGCGCGTTGCCGGCACGGGGCCGATCCCCATGCGGTGCGGCTCCACCCCCGCCACCGCCGCCCCCCGAATCGCCGCCATCGGTTCCAGGCCGTGCGCGCGGGCCGTCTCCCCCTCGACCACGAGCAGGGCGGCGGCGCCGTCGTTGATCCCGGACGAGTTCCCCGCCGTGACGGTCCCGTCCCGTTCGAACACGGGGCGCAGCCGGGCCAGCCCCTCGGCCGTCGTGCCCGGCCTGGGGTGCTCGTCGCGCGCAACCGCGACCGGCTCGCCGCGCCGCGCGGGCACGCTCACCGGCACGATCTCGGCGTCGAACCGCCCGGCCTCGATCGCCGCCGCGGCCCTGTTTTGGCTCTCGGCCGCGAAGGCGTCCTGCTCCCCGCGCGTCACGCCGAACTGGCGCGCAACCACCTCGGCCGTGCGACCCAGGCTGATCGTCCATTCGTCGGGCAGCCGCGGGTTCGCGAAGCGCCACCCCAGCACCGTGTCCGCGACCTCGGGCACGCCGCGCGTGTAGCCGCGCTCGGGCTTGAGCATGACGAACGGCGCCCGGCTCATCGATTCGACCCCGCCGGCGATGAAGGCGTCGCCCTCGCCCGCCCGGATCGCCTGGCAGGCGCTGGCCACGGCCTGCAGGCCGGAACCGCACAGCCGGTTCACCGTCTGGCCGGGGACCTCGACGGGCAGGCCGGCGCGCAGCAGCGCCATCCGCGCCACGTTGCGGTTGTCCTCGCCGGCCTGGTTGGTGCACCCGAAGATCACGTCGTCGAGCCGATCGGCGGGGAAGGGGTTGCGGTCGAGGAGGGCGCGAATGGTCACCGCGGCCAGGTCGTCGGGCCGCACCGGGGCGAGCGCGCCCCCGTGCCGTCCGATCGGAGTGCGGACCGCGTCGACGATCCACGCTTCACGCATGCGGCACGCCCCTACCGGTCCAGCGCCACCCAGACGCTCTTGAGGTGCGTGTACTTCTCCAGCGCCGACTGGAAGCCCAGGTCCCGGCCGAAGCCGCTCTCCTTGTAGCCGCCGAAGGGCGAGCCGGGCGCGTACTGGTTGTAGGTGTTGATCCAGACGGTCCCGGCGTCGATCTCGGCGGCGAGGCGGTGGGCCTTGCCGATGTCCCGTGTCCACACGCCGGCCGCGAGTCCGTACAGGGAATCGTTGGCCTTGGCGACCGCGTCGTCCACGTCGTCGAAGGGGATGACCGCCGCCACCGGGCCGAAGATCTCCTCCCGGGCGATGGTCATCGCGGGGTCGACGCCGCTGAAGACCGTCGCGGTCACGAAATTGCCGCGCCCGTTCACCTTCACCCGCTCGCCGCCGGCCACCACCTTCGCGCCGTCCCGGCGTCCGGCCTCGACGTACCCCATCACCCGGTCGAGCTGTTCCTCGCTCACGATCGCCCCGAGGCGCGTCGTGGGGGCCATCGGATCGCCCACCGTAGCCTTCGCGGCGAGCCCCTTCAGCCCATCCACGAACTCGTCGTGCACCGCGCGCTCCACCAGGATGCGGCTCCCGGCCGCGCACACCTCGCCCTTGCCGTAGAAGACGCCCATCGAGGCCCCCTTCACGGCCACGCCCAGATCCGCGTCGGCGAAGACGATGTTCGGCGACTTGCCGCCCAGCTCCAGCGACACCTTCTTCAGCGTCGCCGCGGCCTCCCGCATGATGATCCGCCCGACCCCGGTCGAGCCGGTGAACGAGATCGCATCCACCCCCGGGTGCCGCACCAGCGCCGCGCCCGCCGTCTCCCCGAAGCCGGGCACCACGTTCAGCACGCCCGGCGGGAACCCGGCCTCGGCGGCCAGCTCCCCGAAGCGCAGCGCGGTCAGCGGGGTCTGCTCGGCGGGTTTGAGCACCACCGTGTTCCCGCAGGCGAGCGCCGGCGCGACCTTCCACGCCGCCATCGACAGCGGAAAGTTCCACGGGATGATCGCGCCCACCACGCCCAACGGCTCGCGCAGCGTGTAGTTGAGGAAGGGCCCGGGCACGGGGACGGTGTCGCCCTGCACCTTGTCGGCCAGCCCGGCGTAGTAGCGCAGCGTCTGCGCCACGCTCGGCACGTCGATCCGGCGCGCCTCGAAGTACGGCTTGCCGTTGTCCCGCGTCTCCGTCAGGCCCAGTTCGTCGGCGTGGGCCTCGACCAGATCCGCCAGCTTCCACAGCAGCCGCGACCGCTTGTGCGGGTTCATCCGCCGCCAGCTGCCGTCGCGGAACGCCGCCCGTGCCGCCGCCACCGCGCGGTCGATCTCCGCCGCCCGGGCCTCGGCGACCTCCGCGATGACCTCCTCGGTCGCAGGATTCACGGTCGCGAAGGTGCGACCGCCCTCCGCGTCCGCCCATTCGTTTCCGATCCAGAGCCGGGTGCGGACCCCTTCGCTCATCGACCCGCCTCGGCCGGCCGCCCGGCCGCCGGGATCACGCGCATCCGTCTCAGCTCCCCGAGAAGTCGGGCTTGCGCTTCTCCACGTAGGCGTTGAGCCCCTCGCGCGCGTCGTCGCTGGCGAAGAGCTGCTGCTGGAGTTCGCGCTCCAGCGCCAGCGCCGTCTCGAAGGGGATCTCCGCGCCGGTCTGCACCGAGCGCTTGATGAGCCCCACCGCCTTCGAGGCCCGCCCGGGAGGACAGAAGCCGCGGGCGTAGTCGAGAACCCGGTCCATGAACTCGTCCGCGGTATCCGCCTCCCAGACGTCGTTGACGATTCCGAGTTCCTGCGCCTTGCCGAAGTCGAAGGTCGTGCCCGTCGTCATCAGCTCGATCGCCCGGGACTTGCCGACGAGGCGGGTGAGGCGCTGCGTCCCCCCGGTTCCGGGGAGCACGCCCAGGTTGACCTCGGGGAGGCCGCACATGCTGCGCCCGGCGCGGGCGATGCGGATATCCGCGGCCATCGCGATCTCCAGGCCGCCGCCCACCGTGTGGCCGTTCAGCGCGGCGATCGTGAGCTTCGGGGTTTGCTCCAGACGGTTCAGCGTCTCGTTGGCGTGCAGGCAGAAGCAGTACTTGAAGCCGGTCGTCACCTTGGCAAGCATCCCGATGTTGGCGCCGGCGGAGAAGAACTTCTCGCCGTTGCCGGTCAGCACGATCACATGGATGTCGTCATCGAAGCGCGCCTTCAGGATGGCGTCGTCCAGCTGGCGCATCATCTCGTGGGTGTAGGTGTTCGCGGGCGGGTCGTCGAGGGTGATGAGGGCGACGCCGCCGCCGGCGTCGGAGTAGCGCACGAGGGTCTTCTCGGTCATCGGATGAAGGCTTCCTTTGGGCTGGGGTGAGGCAGAAAGATAACATGCAGTGCCCGCGGGGGGAGACGGCGGCTGGCCGGCGCAATGGCCGTCCGCCCGGCGCGCAGCCTTCCTGCCGCCATTACATTGAAGGTGACACGGCACGGCGTTGAAGGATTCCCGCGCCCGGTCCGTATTCGGGTGATGGGGAGAACGCGTGTCTGCACGAACGATCGCGGGAGAAAAAGGCTCATGACCAGAATCTGCTTCGGGCTTCTGGCTGCCGTCCTCTTCGCGGCCGCCGGTCCGGTCGCCGCGCAGCGGACCGTGTTGCGGGTGCCCGTTGCGGGCGATGTGGAGATGGGGCTTGCGCCCTTCATCGAGCGGACGCTCGAGGAGGCGGCCGCGGCGGGCGTTGCGGCGGTGGTGCTGGAGATCGAGACGCCCGGAGGCAGGGTGGACGCCGCCGAGAGGATTGCGGCGGCGATCAGCCGCGCCGAGGTGCCGGTCTATGCGTACGTGAACATGCACGCCTACTCCGCCGGGGCGATGATCGCGCTCTCGACCGAGCGGGTGCTGATGCGGGTCGGCAGCGTCATGGGCGCCGCCACCCCGGTGGACGGGAGCGGCACCAGGGCGTCGGAGAAGATGGTGTCGGCGATGCGGGCCCGGATGCGGGCGCTGGCCGAGGCGCGCGGGCTCGATCCCGCGGTCGCGGAGGCGATGGTGGACGAGGAGCTCGCCATCGAGGGGGTGGTGGAGAGCGGCAAGCTGCTGACGCTGACGACCGGGGAGGCCGCGCGGCTGGACTACGCGCAGGTGGTGGCCGACTGGGACGGGGTGCTGGAGGCGATCGGCCTGGAGGGCGCGGAGGTGGTCGACTCGGAGGTGAACTGGGCCGAGCGGATCGTGCGCTTCTTCACCAACCCGGTGATCGCGCCGTTCCTGCTGTCACTCGGGTTCCTGGGGCTGCTCGTCGAGATCCGGTCGTCCGGGTTCGGACTGGCCGGCGCGGCCGGGGTGCTGTCGCTGGGACTCTTCTTCGGAGCGCACCTCCTCGTCGGGCTCGCGGGCGCGGAAGACCTGATCCTCGTGGGCGTGGGCATCGTCCTGATCGGAGTCGAAGTCTTTGTCGTCCCCGGCTTCGGCGTCTTCGGTGTCCTCGGCATCCTTGCGCTCCTTGGCGGCGTCTTCATGGCGCAGATCGGGAATCTTCCGACCCAGGCGGATTTCACGCGCGCCGGCGGCGTCCTGAGCGCGGCCATCATCCTCGCGGTCGCCGTGGGGTGGTTCTTCCTCCAGTCGATGTACGGGAGCTGGCGGCTGAGGCGCAGCGGAGTCGTCCTGCCGGAAACCACCGACCGGGACGAGGGCTACACCTCCGCGGACATCCGCACCGATATGGAGGGCGCCGTGGGCGTCGCGATCACCGACCTCCGGCCGGCCGGTGTCGGGCTCTTCGGCGAGGAGCGCATGGACGTGGTGTCCGAGAGCGAATGGATCGAAGAAGGCACCCGGATCCGCGTCCTCAGCGCCGAGGGCTACCGTCACGTCGTGCGGGCAGTCAGGCCGTCTTCCAGGGAGCCGGAATGAACCGGCCCAACCACTTGAACTGAAACCCGGGGGTTACAACGCATGGATCCCATCTTCCTCCCGATGCTGATCGCTCTGGTGCTTGTCGTCATGCTCCTCCTTCTCAACTGGGCCGTGCCGGTGAGGCTCTGGATCGAGGCCATCTTCTCGGACGTTCGGCTCGGGCTCCCCACGCTCGTGGGGATGCGGCTCCGCAAGGTGAGCCCGCCCGCGGTGGTGCGCCCGCTCATCGCCTCCACCAAGGCAGGCCTGCCCCTCGACGTTGCGCACCTCGAGGCGCATTACCTTGCCGGCGGCAGCGTCGACCGCGTGGTGCGGGCGCTGATCAGTGCCGACAAGGCCGCCATCGACCTCCCCTTCCAGCAAGCCGCGGCCATCGACCTGGCCGGGCGGGACGTCTTCGAGGCGGTCCAGGTGTCGGTGAACCCCAAGGTGGTGCAGACGCCGAGGGTGGCGGCGATGGCAAGGGACGGCATTCAGCTCATCGCGGTGGCGCGGGTGACCGTGCGCGCGAACATCAACCGCCTGGTCGGCGGGGCTGGCGAGGAGACCATCCTGGCCCGGGTCGGCGAGGGGATCGTGTCGACGATCGGGTCGGCCGATACCCACAAGGCCGTGCTGGAGAACCCGGACGCGATCTCGAAGACCGTGCTCCAGAAGGGTCTCGACTCCGGCACCGCCTTCGAGATCCTCTCGATCGACATCGCCGACGTGGATGTCGGCAAGAACATCGGCGCCGAACTGCAGACGGACCAGGCCGAGGCCGACAAGCGGGTCGCGCAGGCCCGGGCCGAGGAGCGGCGCGCGATGGCCATGGCCCAGGAGCAGGAGATGCGTGCGCGGGTCGAGGAGATGCGCGCCGAGGTGATTTCGGCCGAGGCCCAGGTCCCTCTCGCGATGGCGGACGCCTTCCGCAGCGGCAACATGGGCATCATGGATTACGCCCGGTACCGCAACATCGAGTCGGACACGGACATGCGCAGGTCGATCGCCGAGGGCAGCGACCCGCCGCAGGCGTTGCCGGGGGATTAGGGGAGGGCGCGTTGGCGGGTACGGCGCGGGGCTTCACCCAGGACGTACGGCGGTTCGTCGACGGACGCACCGCTGGCTGCGCTCGCGCGGTTTCGTCCGCGACATTCCGGGGGGCAGGATAGTGGACTTCAGATTCGTCGCCGTGTTGATGATCATCATGGCCATCCTGGACCTGCTTGGCAGGATGGCGCGGAAGCGCGCGGCAGCGGCGTCCGGCGAAGAGGGCGATTCGCTCGAAGGGGCGGATGTGTTCAAAGACTACGAGACCCGCCTGGCAATCCTCCAGCAGAAGGCCCTGACGGGGGAGGAACCTAAGCCGCCTGGACTGCCTGCACGTTCCGGCCAGCCGGAGGACGGGGCCGTGCGGAGGCCGGACGAGGTGCGGCCGCGGGAAGCGGCCCGGACCCGGATTCCACCGGCCGGCGGGGGACCCGGCCGGGAGATCCCCGCCGTGCTGCAGCGGGCCGAGCCGGCTGCCTCGCCCGGGGTGCTGCCGGCGACCGCGCCTCCGGCCACGGCCAGGGAGGCATCGGTGCTGGAGCTGAGGGACCGCGCCCCGCGCGAGATCGAGGTTCGGTCGCGGGATCCGCGTCCCGTCAGGCGGCAGCCGGCCGCTGCCCCCGCGGACCTGCCGGCGCCCGCGGAGCCGGTGGTCCGCGCATCCTCGCGCAGGCTGGTGACGCAACCTCCGCCCGTGCCCGGTCACAGACCGCGGTCCGTCGATATCGGCAGCCGGCTGGGACTGGGCAGCAACACGGACCTTCGGCGGGTGGTGCTGGCGCGCGAGGTGCTGGGCCCGCCGCTGGCCATGAGGGACCGGTAGCGGAATTCGTCAGCCGCCGGACGGATGGACGGACGGCGGCGGCCGTGATCTTCACTCCGAAGTCTCGGCCGGATTGAGCTGACCGGCCGGCCGGGCGTACCACGCAATCCGGTCCACCAGCGCTTCCAGCCGGGCCTGCCGCCCGCGCCCGATCGCGGCTAGTGCGCCGCCAGCCTCCGCAACACCGTGTGCAGGATTCCGCCGTTCCGGTAGTAATCGACCTCCACATCCGAATCGAGCCGGACCGTAACGCCAAATGCGACCTTCGAGCCGTCGCTCCGCTTCGCGGTCACCCTGACCTTCCCTCGCGGCTCCAGCCCGCGCGCGATCCCGGTGATGTCGTAGACTTCCGTGCCGTCGAGGCCCAGCGCTTCGGCGCCCTCGCCGTCCCGGAACTGGAGCGGCAGCACGCCCATCCCCACCAGGTTCGAGCGGTGGATGCGCTCGTAGCTCTCCGCGATCACGGCCTTCACCCCGAGCAACAGGGTCCCCTTGGCGGCCCAGTCGCGGGAACTCCCCGTGCCGTACTCACGCCCCGCGATCACCACCAGGGGCGTCCCGGCGGCGCGGTACCGTTCCGACGCCTCGAAGATCGTGGTCACCTGGCCGGTCGGCAGGTGAACGGTGTAGCCGCCCTCCTTGTCCTCCAGCAGGAGGTTGCGCAGCCGAACGTTGCCGAAGGTGCCGCGCATCATCACCTCGTGGTTGCCGCGCCGCGAGCCGAAGGTGTTGAAGCGGATGGGGGCGACGCCGTGGGCCTCCAGGTAGCGCCCGGCGGGTTCGTAGCGCGGAATCGCGCCCGCGGGCGAGATGTGGTCGGTAGTGACCGTGTGGCCCAGGAGCGCCAGGACACGGGCGCCGCGCACGTTGCGGAGGGGGGGCGGCTCGCTGCGGATGCCATCGAAGAAGGGGGGATTGCGGATGTAGGTGGACTCCGGGTCCCACTCGTAGAGGCTCCCCTCCTCCGGCAGCGGCAGGGCACGCCAGTGTTCGTCTCCGTCGAAGACGTGCGCATAGCGCTCGTGATACATCCCGGGCCTGAGGGCGGTGGAGATCGTGTCCCGGATCTCCTCGGGCGAAGGCCAGATGTCCGCAAGGAATACCGACCGGCCGTCGGCGGCCTGGCCCAGCGGCTCGTTGTACAGGTCGATGTCGATTCGCCCGGCGAGCGCGAAGGCGACGACGAGCATCGGCGAGGCCAGGTAGTTCGCGCGCACCAGAGCGTGGATGCGGGCTTCGTAGTTGCGGTTCCCGGAGAGGATCGAGGCGACGACCAGGCCGTGCATGTAGACCGCGTCGGCCACCGGTCCCGGGAGGGGCCCGGTGTTGCCGATGCAGGTCGTGCAGCCGTAGCCGACCAGGTTGAAGCGCAGCTCGTCCAGGTAGTGCATCAGTCCGGCGGCGCGCAGGTAGTCGGTGACGACCTGGGAGCCCGGGGCCATGCTCGTCTTCACCCAGGGTTTAACCTCCATCCCCAGGGCGCGTGCCTTCTTCGCCATGAGCCCCGCGCCGACCATCACCGACGGGTTGGAGGTGTTGGTGCAGCTGGTGATCGCCGCCACCACGATCGTCCCGTCGCCGATCTCCATCCGCTTTCCGTCCATCTCGATCTCGACCATCCGGCGCTGCGTGGTCGCGACCGCGGTGCCGCCACCGCCGGTTCCACCACCGACGATTCCGGGCCCGCCCGGCGGGGTGGCCCCGGCGGGAACCAGCCCGGGCAGATCCCGTTCGAAAGCCGGTCGGATGTCGGTCAGCGCGATCCTGTCCTGCGGGCGCTTCGGCCCCGCGACGCTCGGCTCCACGGTGGACAGGTCGAGCTCCATCGTCGAGGTGTACTGCGGGTCGGGGGTGTCGTCGGTGCGGAATAGCCCCTGCTCGCGCGTGATCCGCTCGACGCGTGCGACCAGCTCCGGACTGCGCCCCGTCCCGGCGAGGTACCGGAGCGTCTCGTCGTCCACGGGGAAGAACCCGACGGTCGCGCCGTACTCGGGCGACATGTTGGCCAGTGTGGCCTTGTCGGGCAGGCTCAGCCCGGAGAGGCCCGCTCCGAAATACTCGACGAACCGCCCCACGACCCCGTGCGCGCGCAACATCTCGGTGACCCGGAGCACCAGATCCGTGGCGGTGGACCCCTCCGGCAGGGACCCGGTCAGCTTCACGCCCACCACCTCGGGGAGCAGCATGTAGTACGGCTGGCCGAGGAGCACGGCCTCCGCCTCGATCCCGCCCACGCCCCAGCCGACGACGCCGAGACCGTTGATCATGGTGGTGTGGGAGTCGGTGCCGACCAGGGTGTCCGGGTAGGCCAGATGGGCGCCGCCCTCTTCACGACGGTGAATGACCGAAGCCAGGTATTCCAGGTTGACCTGATGCACGATTCCCGTCCCGGGCGGGACCACACGGTAGTTCTCGAAGGCCTCCTGCGCCCAGCGTAGCAGGGCGTAGCGCTCGCGGTTGCGCTCGTATTCGCGCTCGACGTTCTTTTCGAAGGCGTACCCGGTGCCGAAGAAGTCGACCTGTACGGAATGGTCGATGACGAGGTCGGCGGGGACGAGCGGGTTTATGCGCGCCGGGGCACCCCCCATCTTGAGGATCCCGTCCCGCATGGAGGCGAGGTCCACGATGGCGGGGACGCCGGTGAAGTCCTGGAGGACCACCCGGGTGGGCATGAAGGGGAAATCGGCTCCCGCATTCGTGGGGCTCCACGCCGCCACGGCCTCGACGTGCTCCGCCGAAACGTAGTCGTCGCCGGCGTTGCGCAGCACGTTTTCGAGCAGGACGCGGATGGAGAAGGGGAGGCGGTCCAGGTCGGTGATGCCTGCTTCTTCCAGACGGCTCAGGCGGTAGAAGGAGGTAGGGCCCTCGGGCAGGTCGACGGTGGCGAGGGCGCCGAAGGGGTCGGTCAGGTCGGGCACGGGGTCGGGCTCCGGGCTTGGGGAGAAGGGATGGGCGCGGGTGTTCAACGATAGCGAGCCCGGGATGGGGCGAACAATACGCGCCCCTTGGGCCGATGGCCGGCTGCCACTTCACCTCCGGCCCGAAGGCAGGTACAATCATTGTGCGCGCAGTTGATGCGCGGTCGGGGCGCGGGATGCCGCGGCGCAGTCCGGCGGGACCGCCGGGCGGGCAAAGGGCCGAGGTGGCGGAACCGGTAGACGCGAAGGTCTCAAAAACCTTTGCCCTTGCGGGCGTGAGGGTTCGAGTCCCTCCCTCGGCATCGAGGCAGTCACTACAGAATAGGGTCAGGATCATGAACCGTACTAAGTTGACCGCGGGCGTACTGCTCTTTGGCGGCCTGGTCGCCGTTGTTGCCTTCCGTGCCTTTGCTCCGGATGCGGAGCCGGAGATGACCGGCGTCGCGGATGCGGGCACGGCCATGGCGGACGCGGGCACGGCCATGGCGGATGCGGGCACGGCTATGGCGGACGCGGGCACGGCCATGGCGGACGCAGGCACGGCCATGGCGGATGCAGGCACGGCCATTCACGTCTACAAGACCGCGACCTGCGGGTGCTGCGGGCTCTGGGTGGAACACCTCAGGGCGGCGGGGTTCGAGGTCACCGTGGAGGACCTGCCGAATCCGGAACTGGCGGCTCTGAAGCAGCGCCACGGAATTGCCCCGGAGCTCAGCTCCTGCCACACGGCGCTGGCCGGCGGCTACGTATTCGAGGGGCACATCCCGGCCGACGTGATCGAGTCCTTCCTGGAGGAGGCCCCCGGGGTGAAGGGGATCTCCGTTCCCGGCATGCCGATCGGTTCACCGGGGATGGAGGGATCCAACCCGCGGCCCTACGCCGTGATCGCCTTCGACGGCAAGGGCAACCGAACCGTATACCGGCAGATCGACCCGAGGTAGCCCCCGGGCCCAGTCCGGCGGACAAACCCGCGTGCCTTTCTGGGAACCGTCCGCAAATGATATGATTCATAGCCCGCAACCCCGCGAGAATCCCCAGCCCGGCTTGGCCGGCCGCGAAGGCGAAAATGTCCGATAATTCCAACAACACACTGACGATCACCGACAACCGTACGCAGCGCGAGTACGAGGTCAGCATCCACGACGGCGACGTGATCCGCGCCATGGACCTGCGGCAGATCAAGGTTCGCGACGAGGACTTCGGGATGATGGCCTACGATCCCGGGTTCACCAACACGGCGTTCACCACGAGCCGCATCACCGACGTGAAGGGGAGCAAGGGGATCCTCGAGTACCGGGGCTACCCGATCGAGCAGCTGGCCGAACAGGCGACGTACCTCGAGGTGGCGAGCCTGATCCTGAACGGTGAACTCCCGACGCGCGAGGAGCTCGATCAGTTCGTCCACGACGTGACCTTTCACACGTACGTGCACGAGAACGTCACCACCATCCTCCAGGGCTTCCGCTACGACGCGCACGCCATGGGGATGGTGATCTCCACAGTTGCCGCGCTGTCGACCTTCTACCCCGAGGCCAAGGAGGTCGACGACCCGGAGAACCGGCGCATCCAGATCACGCGCCTCCTCGCGAAGATGCCCACACTGGCGGCCTTCGCGTACCGTCATCACAAGGGGCTGCCCTACGTCTACCCGGAGAACGGGCTTTCCTACACTGCCAACTTCCTGAACATGCTCTTCCGCATCGGAGGCAGAGAGTACAAGCCCAACCCGGTCCTGGAGCGCGCGCTCGACGTCCTCTTCATCCTGCACGCCGACCACGAGCAGAACTGCTCCACCACGGCCATGCGGGTGATCGGGAGCTCCCGGGTGGATCCCTTTTCCGCGCTGGCCGGGGCGATGGCCGCCCTCTACGGCCCCCTGCACGGGGGCGCCAACGAGGCCGTGCTGCGGATGCTCACCGAGATCGGCACGCGGGACAACATCCCCGCCTTCATGGACAGCGTGCGCAGGGGCGAGCGGCGCCTCATGGGATTCGGCCACCGGGTGTACAAGGCGTACGACCCGCGCGCGTCCATCATCAAGCGCACCGCCGAGGAGGTCTTCGAGGTCACCGGCCGCAATCCGCTCCTCGACATCGCCCTGGAGCTGGAACAGATCGCGCTCCAGGAAGAGTACTTCGTGAAGCGCAACCTGTACCCGAACGTCGACTTCTACTCCGGCCTCATCTACCAGGCGATGGGCTTCCCGGTCGAACTCTTCCCGGTGCTCTTCGCGATCCCGCGGACCGTGGGATGGCTGACCCAGTGGGAGGAGATGGTCGTCGACCCGGAGCAGAAGATCGCGCGGCCGCGCCAGGTCTTCATGGGCCACCCGCGCCGTGACTACGTCCCGATCGATTCACGCTAGCTGGCCGTGGGAACCCCGCCTCAACGCCGGGGATGTATGGTCAACATGACATTTTGTAAGGTGTTGTTGACATCGTGGTACAGTAGGCACGGTCCGGCAGCCCGTGGCCCCCGCGGCATCGGGGCGGCGATGCATGCGCGTCGGACCGCGCCTCGCCGTGCTCGGTGCGACGCGGGGGTTATCCACGGCCTGCCCGCTGTCCTGTTGCTGTGGCTGCCGGGGTGTGCGATGGTCCGTGGGACTGCGGACGACCCGTTCGCGGAACGCGCGGCCGCGCAGGAGATCGAAATCCTGGTCCGCAACAACAACTTCAGCCAGGCTACGGTGTACACCGCCCGGTCCGGCTCCGGCCGGCGCCTCGGGATCGTTCCCGGCAAGGGCGAGGCCACCTTCAAGCTGCGTTGGACCTTCCCCGACATCCGGCTGCGCGTCAGGCCGCTGGCCGGCCGGGAGTTCTTCACCGAGACCCTCTCGGTCGCTCCGGGAGAACTGCTCGAGTTGATCATTCCGCCCCACCAGCGGCTCAAGGAGGCATGACGTGCGTGTAATGGGACCCATCATCCGTGCAATCGGCCCTCTCGTCCCTGGCTTCGCGGCGCTGTGGGGAGGTCTCGGCAGCCCCGCGGTGGCGGCGCAGGAGGCGGATCCGCGGGAACTCACCCTCGACGAAGTCATCGACATGGTGCGGGTCTCGGGCCCGAAGCTGTCGCCGGATGGCTCGCGGGTGCTCTTCGTCAGGAGCGAACTCGACTGGGGAAAGAACGAGCGTGACAGCCGGATCTGGGTGGTGGGCGCCGACGGGTTGAACCCACGCCCCTTCACCGGCTCGACCGACGACCGGTCGCTCGAGTGGTCGCCGGACGGTCGCTGGGTTTCGTTCACGCGCCCGGTCGGGGAGGGGGACGGCCGGAGGCGGCAGCTCTTCGTCCTGCCCTCGGACGGTGGTGAGGCCATTCAGCTGACGAAGCACGTGACCGCGGTGGGAAGCTACCGCTGGTCGCAGGACAGCCGCTCGATCCTTTTCGTCGCCAGCGACTCGCTCCCGGACGACACCGAGAAGGAGCGGAAGAACGGGGACGACGCGATCTTCATCGACGAGGGGCCCAACGGGCAGACGCGCGGCTCGTGGAACGGGGTCTGGACGGTGGGGGTGCAGGTGGCGGACACCGCGGTGCACGCGAGCCGACTGACGCCGGAAGGACGGATCGTGGGCAGCTTCGCGCTCTCGCCGGACGGGAACCACCTGGCGTACGCGTACCGCACCGAGAACCGCCGCAACGCGGGCCACCTCTCGGAGATCGCGCTGCGCTCGGTCGTTACCGGCGACGAGGAGATGATCACCGCCAACGACGCGCCGGAGTCCCAGCTGGCGTGGTCGCCGGACGGGCGGGCGATCACATTCGTGGCGCCCGATCTGGAGTCGTGGGAGCTCGACCAGGGCAACCTCTACCATCACTACATCCCCACCGGGGAAACGCGCCAGCTGATGTCCGGGGTCGACGCCGACATGAGGGGCTACCGCTGGCACCCCGGCGGCAGGTCGATCGACATCGTCGCCCTCGACCGAACCGTCGCGAACCTGTACCGGCTGAACGTGCGTTCCGGCGAGCTCGAGCAGCTGACCGACCTGACGGGGATCGTGTCGGGGGTCTCCTACGATGCCCTTCACGGCAAGGCCGCCCTTCAGTTCGCCGGCCCGTCCGAGCCGGGCGACCTCTGGCTGGTCGACCTCGCCGACGGCTCCAGGGACCGGCTGACCGAGGCGAATCCGTGGCTCGAAGAGAAGGATCTGGCCGAGCCGGAGGTCGTTCGCTGGAACAGCTCCGACGGGCTGGAGATCGAGGGGATTCTCTACGCGCCGGCGGACCGGCCGGGTCCGGGTGCCATGGTGCTGGAGATCCACGGCGGCCCGGCGGGCGTCTTCACCCGCGGCTTCGATGCCGACGCACAGCTGCTGGTGGCGCAGGGATACGCAGTGCTGCAACCCAACGTGAGGGGATCGTCCGGCTACGGGGACGCCCTCCTGCGCGGCAACATGAACGACATCGGCGGCGGCGACTACGAGGACCTCATGACCGGAGTGGACGCCATGATCGCACGCGGGGTCGCTCACCCGGATTCGCTGGCGGTGAAGGGGTGGAGCTACGGCGGGATCCTGGGCGGCTGGACGATCACGCGCACCGACCGGTTCAAGGCGGCGAGCCTCGGCGCGATGGTCGCGGACTGGCGGAGCGAATTCGGCACGGGCTTCAACTTCGACGTGGTGCGCTGGTACCTGGGCGGCGATCCGTGGTCGAACCGGGAGTACTGGACCGAGCGTTCCGCCTACACGCACCTGGACCGCGTCACGACTCCCACCATCCTGTTTCACGGGGCCAACGACCGGACCGACACCATGGAGCAGTCGATGAACTTCTTCGCGGGGCTCCGGCACCTGGGGGTCGACGCGCGCTTCATCCTCTTTCCGCGGGAGGGGCACGGGATCAGCGAGCCGCGGCATCGGCGGACGCTGATGATCGAGGAGATGCGCTGGCTGCACCGCTTCGTAAAGGGGCTCGAGGACTGGGAGCCGCCCGAGCGGCCTGCGAAAGCCGCTGAAAAGGTGGCGCCCATCTCGTGAGGGAACCCGGGGCACCGAGGTGATCCCCCAGCAGGTCATCGCGGCCAAGCGGGACGGGAATGCGCTCCCGCCGGGGGAGTTCGCCCTGTTCCTGTCGGGGTACCTGAGGGGTCAGGTCGCCGACGAGCAGATGGCCGCGTTCCTGATGGCCGTGCAGTTCAACGGGCTCTCCGCGCGGGAACTCGATGTGCTGGTGAAGGTCATGCTCCACTCGGGACGCGTGATCAAACCGGGAGGCGACTGGCCGGGTCCCCGGGTCGACAAGCACTCGACGGGCGGCGTGGGTGACAAGACCTCGCTCGTGCTGGCCCCGCTCGCCGCCGAGATGGGAATGGTGGTGCCGATGATGTCGGGACGCGGGCTGGGGCATACCGGCGGCACGCTCGACAAGCTCGAATCGATCCCCGGCTTCGAGACGCGCATTTCGCTGGCGCGCTTCGAGAGCGTGCTGAGCGAGGTGGGCTGCGCGATGATCGGCCAGACGGAGGAGATCGCGCCGCTCGACCGCAGGCTGTACGCGCTGCGGGACGTGACCGCCACCGTGCCGTCCATTCCGCTGATCACCGCCTCGATCATGTCGAAGAAGCTGGCCGAGGGGCTCGACGGCCTGGTCCTGGACGTCAAGGTGGGCGGGGGCGCCTTCATGAAGGGGATCGAGGACGCCCGCGAGCTGGCCCGGGCCATGGTCGGCGTGGGCGCCGCGCGGGGCATCACCGTGACCGGGGTGCTCTCCGCGATGGACCGTCCGCTGGGCCGCGCCATCGGCAACGCGCTGGAGGTGCGCGAGGCGGTGGCGTGCCTGGCCGGGGGAGGCCCGGCCCCGTTTCGCGCGCTCTGCGTCGAGCTGGCCGCCGAGATGGCGCTGGCCGGGCGGCTCGTCTCCAGTCTGGAGGAGGGGCGCAGCCGGGCAGAGGCGGCGCTGGCGGGGGGTGGGGGGGTGGAGCGGTTCGAGCGGCTGGTGGCGGCGCAGGGCGGGAAGCTGGATCTTGCGTGCGACTCTCTCGGGCTTCCCGTGGCTCCGTTGCAGCAGACCGTCTCCGCCGACCGGGAGGGGTGGGTCAGCGGCATCGACCCCTTGGCGCTCGGTTACGGCCTCATCGCGCTCGGGGGCGGGCGGACACGCCAGGACGACGAGGTCGATCCGCGGGTCGGGTTCGTGATGGAGGTGGAGGTGGGAGCGCGCGTTGCCCCGGGGGACCCGATCGCGGTAGTCCACGCGGGGAGTGTGGATGCCGTGGCCGCCGGGGTTCGCGTGCTCGGGGAGGCGGTCGCCATCAGCGGCGAAGACGAGGTCGCGCCGCTGCCCGGGGTGCTGGAGCGGATCCGAAGCCCCGGCTGACGCCACTCTCCGCGCGCGGAGGGGATCAGCCCGGACAAAACACTGCTTGAGGGACGCCTACAGCACCCGGTACAGAATCCCCTCCTGCTTGAGGGCTGCGGACAGCTCCGACGTGCGCTCCGGCGACACCTGCAGCGCGGCGCCGCACTTGGCGCCACCCTCCGGGGGAGCCGGCACGACCTCGGCCGGGATCGCCTGTTCCCTGGCCACGTCCTCGGCCCACATGGCGTGATGGGTGGTCTCGAAGATGAAGATGCTGGCGCCGTCCGGTGAAGTCATGGAAGCAGGGTCCTTGGGAGTTCAGGGTTGTGGAGGACGGGTGATGGGCCGGGCCTGGAGGTCGCAGGGGACAGTAGGCTCCGTGCCCGGCAGGTAGAGTTCCTCGTAGGCCTCCTCTGCCGGACACCACCTGGAAGCCAGCAGACCGGTCTTCCTGTCCACCCGGCGCCGGATGAGCCCAGGGGGAATCGCCCAGGGTTCCGGGATCTCAAGGAGGGGAGCCAACCCCCGGCTCGGGGCGGCCGGCGGATCTTCCGCTTCGGGATCGCCGTAGTACACGCGCCGCATGAAGTCTCCCCAGACCGGCGCCGCCAGCCCTCCGCCCGTTGCCCTGTCCACGATCGATACCGGGAGGTCCATCCCGAACCACACGCCCGCGACCAGGTCCGGGGTGAAGCCGAGGAACCACACGTTGCTCCCCTCGTTGGTCGTGCCGGTCTTGCCGGCGGCCGGAACCTCGTAGGGAAGGCCGGCGACCAGCCGGATGGCGTTATGCCCCGTCCCCGCCCGCACGACCTCCTCCAGCAGGGAGACGCCGAGGCGCGCCACCCGGGGGTCGAGCTCCTGCGTGCGTTCGGGCCTTGGCTCCCAGAGGACCTCCCCGTTCGGACTCTCCACCTTGAGGACCGCGAAGGGGCGCACATGCGTGCCGAGGTTCGCGAGCGTCGCATACGCTTCCACCATCTGCAGCGGGACGACCTCGGCCGCGCCGATGGCCGTCGACTCGAAGGGCTCGATCTCGGTACGGATCCCCAGGCGGCGCGCCATCTGGGCGACGGCCGGGAGTCCCACGCGCATCGCAACCTTGATCGCGACCATGTTGATCGACTTCGCGATGGCCTCGCGCATGGTGATGTCGCCGAGAAACTCCGGGTCGTAGTTGGAGGGGCGCCAGGTGGTGCCGTCGACCTGGTCGAGCACGACCGGCGCGTCCTTGACGATCTCCGAGGCCGGGATCCCGCTCTCCAGCGCCGCCGCGTACACGAAGGGCTTGAAGGAGGATCCCGCCTGCCGCTCCGCATCGGTGGCACGGTTGAACTTGGAGTGGACGTGGTCCCGGCCTCCGATCATCGCACGGATTTCCCCGGTCGCCGGATCCAGCGCCACGAACATGCCCTGGACGTAGGGGATGTTCCGGTAGTCGGCTCCCTGATTGGCCTCCGCAAACTCCGCATAGGTCGTGTGGCTGAACCCGGGCCGATCCTCGATCCGCTGCCATCCGGCCTCCATGGCGGCGCGGGCATCGGCCTGCATCTCCAGATCGAGCGTCGTGTAGATTTCGAGGCCGCCCGTGTAGAGTTCGCTGCCGAACCTGTCACTCAGGATCTCCCGCGCCCACTCCACGAAGTAGGGAGCCTGGTTCTCGACTCTGCGGGCCCGCTCGGTCGGAACCGGCTCGCCCTTCCAGCGCGCGGCCTCTTCCGGCGTGAGGTATCCCTGTTCGGCCATCAGGTTCAGAACCAGGTTGCGCCGCTGCAGTCCAGCGTCAGGATTGTTGAGCGGGCTGTAGCGTTCCGGGCGGATCACGATTGCGGCCAGCAGCGCGGCTTCGGCCGGGTTCATGTCGATTGCGCTCTTGCCGAAATAGTTCCTCGACGCCGTCTCAAGTCCGTACCAGCCATGGGCATACCCGATCTGATTCACGTATGCCTCGAGGATCTGATCCTTCGTATAGGCGCGCTCCAGCGCCATGGCGACCTGCCACTCCTTCAGCTTGCGCAGCAGCCGCTTCTCGAAGCCGAGGCGATCCGTCCACATGTTGCGCGCGAGCTGCTGGGTGATCGTGCTGCCCCCGGCGCCCGAGAGTGAGCGCGTTCGCAGCACCTCGAGCCCGGCGCGCGCGATTCCGCGCCAGTCCAGGCCGCTGTGCGAGTAGAAACGACGGTCCTCGATCGCGATGAAGGCCTGGGGCACGTACGCGGGAAGCGTCTCGAGCGAAACCAGCGTCCGCCGTTCCTCACCGAACTCCCAGACCAGCGTGGAATCGCGAGCGTACAGCTTGCTCGTCTGCCGCGGCTCGTAGGTGTAGATCTGGGCGATCGACGGGCAGTCCGAGCAGAGGTTCCGCCACGCACCGACCGCGAGCCCGGTGCCCCCGGCGAGGAGGAAGAGCACGCAGAACCAGACCTCGCGTGGAATCCGCGCCCGGCGGATCAGTTTCGTGGCGGCTTTGAACACGGCGGTTTCCTCCCTGCTCAGTGGATCGCGCCCGGGGGCCGGTACGCACGGACAGGCTTCCAGGACCGCGTTCCCCGGCCATGCGGACGGGATCGGTCCTCATCAATCTACAATCCTTGGACCCGCAGAGTGATTGCATCGTTGCCCGCGGGGAGAACGCTTGTGCGCCCTCCCATGCCTTGACCCGGCGCGGCCGTCCGGTGATGGTACAATCGGCGGCACGCTCCCAAGTGCGACCCTCTGCCGGGGGATCGCAGCCACGGAGGACAGAAAAAGTAAAGTGAACATGTCATTTTGTAAGGCGGACTTTACAGATTGTCCAGACGGTCGGGGCGCTTCGGCACTGGTGCGACACTGCTCGATCGCCGCACGGCCCCCGTCTACGGACTGCAGAGGGGACGGTCGCTGATCGGTTGCCTCGAGGTATCGGTCCGCTCCTCCTCGGGAGGCTACCCCGTCCGAGTTGGCGGCGGCGTGCGTGGAATGCTCCCCGAGGTGGCGGCCTCCATCGCGTCCTCCGGTCGGTGCGCCATCATCGCGGACGAACGCGTCGCGGGGCTGTGGTACCACGAGGTGGCTTCGTCGCTGGCGAGTCACGGAATCGAGGCGGTCCCGGCCTTCTTCCCGGCCGGCGAGGCCAGCAAGACGCGCGAGAGCTGGGCCGCACTGACCGACGTGCTCATGGACGCGGCGCTCGGGCGGGACTGCTGCGTGGTGTCGCTCGGGGGCGGGGTGACGGGCGACCTCGCCGGGTTCGTCGCCGCGACCTTCCTGCGCGGCGTCCCGTTCGTGCAGCTTCCGACCACGACCCTGGCCATGATCGACGCCTCGGTCGGCGGCAAGACGGGTGTGGACCACCCGGCGGGCAAGAACCTGGTGGGCGCCTTCCACGCACCGGCGGCGGTCCTGGCCGATCCGGACTTCCTGGCGACGCTTGACGCCGGCATCCGTGCCCAGGGTTACGCGGAGGCGGTCAAGCACGGTGTCATCCTCGACGCCGCCTATGCGGAGTGGCTTGCCGAGCGGGCAGGTGCGCTTCTGGAGGGGGACACGGAGGCGGTCCAGCGGTCGGTCGTCCGCTCGGTCGAGTTGAAGGCGGGGGTCGTGTCGGACGATGAATTCGAGGCCGGGCGGCGCCGTATCCTCAACTTCGGGCACACGGTGGGGCATGCGCTGGAGCTTGAGTCCGGCTACACCCTCGGCCACGGCCACGCGGTCGCGGCGGGAATGGTTGCCGAAGCCCGGATCGGCGAAGAACTTGGGGTGACGGCAGCGGGGACCGCGGACGCGATTCGTGCTCTGGTGGGGCCCTTCGGGTTGCCGGCGAGCCACCCCTTGCTGGCGCACCCGCGCCGGCTTGCCGCGCACATGATCCGAGACAAGAAGACCCGTTCGGGTGTAGTGCATATCGTGCGTCTCGAGGATTTGGGACGCACCGGAGTAGGCGATGCGACGACGGTTCCCGTCCGGGAGGACGAACTGGTCCGGATCATCGGGAGTTTCGTGGCGGAGGACTGACGGACTGGAGGATGCATGGCGCCGATCGAGCGCTCGCCGAACCTGACCATCTCTTCGATCCTGGCGCTGAGGGCGACCCGGGATCCCGGAGCGGCATTCCTGCTGGCAGCCGACGACACGGTCTCCTTCGGGGACGTGGACGACCAGTCCGACGCGCTCGCCGCCTCGCTGGCCAACCTGGGGATCGAGCCGGGTGACCGGATCGCCCTCCTGCTCCCCCCCTGGCCCGAGTTCGCGGTCTCGGTCTTCGCCGCGGCCAAGCTCGGCGCGACGATCGTCCCCCTCAATCCCCGCCTCACGCTGCCCGAGCTGCGCTACATGCTCCGCCACTCCGGCGCGGCCTGCGCCGTCACGGCGGAGAACGCGTACGGTACCGACTATCTCCACATCTTCGAGGATCTCCTCGTCGAGCTCCCCGAGCTGAACCACCTGGTCACCGTGGGTGAGGAGGACCTCTGGTACGACGACCGCGTCTTCCAGTGGGAGGACCTCCTCTCGGCCGGGCTCGGCCGTGACTTCCGCGCCCACCCGGCCCGCACCCGGGACCCCTTCGCCATCGTGTACACCTCCGGCACCACCGGCAAGCCGAAGGGGGTCGAACTCACGCACCAGGGCCTGATCCACGCGGCCGGGGAGACCGCGGCGGCGGCCCGGCTCGCCCCCGGCGACGTGGTGGTGGGGATCAGCGCGCTCTTCCACACCTTCGGCCTCGGCCCCGGCCTGCTGGGCACGCTGATCGGCGGCTCCACCCTGGTGCTGCACGACGGCGTCGACGCGGAGGGGACGCTGGAGCTCGCGGAACGGCACGGCGCGACGGTCCACTGCGGAGTCCCCACGCTCTTCGCCAGGGAACTCCCCCACATCCGCGAGCGGGGAGGCGCGCCCGGCACCCTGCGTCTCTGCCTGGCCTCCGGCGCACCGGTCCGCGACGACCTGGCGCGCCGCATCGAGCGGGCCTTCGGCGTCCCCCTGCTGATCGCCTACTCGCTCACCGAGGCCTCGTCGACGCTCGCGGTCGGCCGTCCGGAGGACCCCCCGGACAAGCGTATCCTGACCGTGGGGCGTCCGGTTGCCGATACGGACCTGCGGGTCACCGAGGAAGACGGCGAGGATCTTCCGCCTGAGAGCGTCGGCGAGATCAGGGTGCGAGGCCCGGGGGTGATGCGGGGGTACTACCGCCAGCCCCGGGAGACGGCGGCCGCGACCGACTCGCAGGGCTATCTGCGGACCGGCGACATCGGCATGATCGACGAGGAGGGGTTCCTGCACATCGTGGGCCGCCGCGAGGACGTGATCATCCGCGGCGGATCGAACGTGCACGCGCGCGAGGTCGAGGACCGGCTGACGGCCCACCCCGCGGTCGAGCGGGGCGCGGTGGTGGGCATTTCGGACGAAATCCTGGGCGAAGCCATCTGCGCCTGCGTCGTCCGAATGGAGGGCGGCGTGGTGACCGGGAGCGAACTGCGCAGCTGGTGCGCGCTCGCCCTTGCCGGGTACAAGGTTCCCGATCTTGTTACCTTCATGGAGGATCTCCCGCTGACCGGAACCGGCAAGGTGTGGCGACATGAGCTCGCCCGCCGCGTCTCCGCGGAGCGGCTGCAGCTGGCGGCGGGAGAACGCAAAGACAAGCTGAACGACTGAAGAATGGCCAATCCCTACATGAAGGCGCACCACGCCGACCCCGGCAGGCCGGCACCCCGCGAGGCGCCCAACGCCGCTCTCCTCATCGACTTCGACAACGTCACGATGGGCATGCGAAGCGATCTCGCCAAGGAGCTCAAGCGCCTGCTCGACTCCGACATCATCAAGGGGAAGGTGACGGTCCAGAGGGCCTATGCCGACTGGCGCCGCTATCCCCAGTACATCGTCCCCCTCTCCGAGGCCTCCATCGACTTGATCTTCGCGCCGGCGTACGGCAGCTCCAAGAAGAACGCCACCGACATCCGCATGGCGATCGACGGGATCGAGCTGGTCTTCATCCGCCCGGAGATCGGGACCTTCATCCTGCTGACCGGAGACTCCGACTTCTCGAGCCTGGTCCTCAAGCTCAAGGAGTACGGCAAGTACGTGATCGGGATCGGGATTCAGGAATCGAGTTCCGACATTCTGGTCCAGAACTGCGACGAATACTACTCGTACACGTCGCTCACCGGACTCCACAAGGCCACGGAGCAGGGGCCCGCGGCCCCGGACGCCTGGCAGTGCATGGAAGAGGCGGTCGGAAGGATGGTGAAGCGCGGGGACGTCATGCGGTCGGACCGGCTCAAGCAGGTGATGATGGAGCTCTCGCCGGGGTTCGACGAGAGCACGCTCGGCTTCAAGAGCTTCTCGAAGTTCCTGGTGGCGGGCGCCAACAAGGGGATCGTCGAGATCAAGCGGGGCCAGAACGGGCAGTACATCGTCGCGGCGCCGGATGGCCCGGCCGACTCGGCGCCGCGAGCCGGGCGCAGGCGGGAGCCCGCGGGCAACGGGCAGACGCAGCGCGCGAAGGAGCGCCGCGGCCCGGCGCCGCAGGGCGGGGCGGAACGCGGTCGTGCCGGGCCCGCCGACGGGCGCGGGGCGGAGGCGAAGGGCCCGGGTGGGGGCGCACCGGGCGGTCGAGAGCCGGAGCCGCGCAAGGATCCGGGGCCCGCCGTGGAGCTGCTTGGTCGGGCGCTGCGGGAGCTGGCCGGCAAGGACGGTGCCTCGGTCCGAGACTCCGATGTGAAGCGCAAGATGCTCGCGATCGACAGGACCTTCGACGAAAGCGCGTTCGGATTCAACAAGTTCAGCAAGTTCCTGCAGTTCGCGGAGAGCAAGGGGGCGGTCGCCCTCGGCCGCGCGCGCAGCGGGAGTTTCAAGGTCCGCCTCGTCCCGGGTAAGTCGGAGCCGGAGGCGGAGGCGACGGCGTTCGATCCCAGGGTGCTCGGGCTGCCGGTTTCGGAGACCGCGATCCGCAGCTACCTGGCCAACCGGTATCGGGGCGTCGGCGTGAAGACCGCGGAACGTCTCGTGGAGCATTTCGGCACCGACGTCTTCAGCGTGCTGCAGCATGCCCCCGAGCGCGTGGGCAAAGCCCTGTCGCGGGCCCGGGCGAGTACCGTGCTGGCCGAGTGGGAGAAGGACCACGGGCGACGGGTCAAGTCCGTGGCGAAGACGCCGCCGGCGGCCGGGACAGCGGGCGGGCGCGGTTCCTCCGCAGCGAAGACCGCGGGGCCGGGCGGGACGGCATCCGGCCGTGGCCCGTCTACCGGGAGATCACCGGCTCGGCCGTCCGCCGCGAAGAGCTCCCGAAAGGGCCGGGGTGGATCCGGCGGTCGAGGGGACGGGGCTCGGGACAGAGACGAGGGGGGCGAGCGCCAGTCCCGGCTCAGGCTGGATGAGGAGGCCGTGGCCAGCCGTGCCGGGGGTGCCGGTTCGGGCCCGGGAGGTGACGAACCCGAGCCGGTGGGAGCGCAGGAAGGCCAAGGGCGCCCGGGTCTGTTCGGTCGGCTTCCCTGGGGACGCCGCAAGCGGGATTCCGGCGGCGGCGGCCGCTGACCCTCCCCGCTCCACGGGCGTTGCAGCGCGACTGGGAGTTCCTCACTGGAGACACGGCGGATGTGGCCCGCCGGCTGCTGGGATCGACGCTCGTCTCCACCGTGGACGGGCTGGAAGCGCGCGGCGTAATCGTCGAGACGGAGGCCTACCTGGGCCTCGCCGACCCCGCCAGCCACGCCCACGAGTCGAAGGGGCGCACGCCCCGCAACGACGCGATGTTCGCGGCGCGCGGAACCCTCTACGTGTACGTCTCCTACGGCATCCATCACTGCGTCAACGTGGTTACCGGGAGGGAAGGCGACCCCGCGGCCGTCCTCGTTCGGGCCCTCGATCCCGTCATGGGGCAAGAGGTCATGGCCCGGCGCAGGGGGCGTGCCGTCGATCTGTGCAACGGTCCGGGACGGCTGGCCCAGGCGCTGGGAATCACCATGCGGCACAACCATCACGACCTCGCGCACCCGCCGGTGCGCCTGCTCCCCGGCACCCAGGTGGAGGAGTCGAAGACGGGGAGTTCCGGGCGGATCGGCGTAACCCGCGCCCGGGACTGGCCGCTCAGGTTCTTCATCAGTGGGCACCCGGCGGTGAAGGCGCCAAGGTGGTAGGTTAAAGGGTCATGAGCGAACCCACCTGGATCTCCCTGCTGCCTCCGCTCCTCGCGATCGGACTGGCGATCAAGACCCGCCAGGTCTACCTGTCGCTGGCCGGAGGAGTCTGGCTCGGCTGTACCATTCTGAGCGGGTGGAACCCGGCGGTGGGGCTGTCGGAGAGCATCGAGTTCGGCGTACGGGTGCTGGGGTGCACCCCGGAGGTGCCCGGCGAACCCTGCAACGCTGGCGAGGCCAAGGTCGTGTTGTTCACCCTGGTGATCGGGGCGCTGATAGCGACGCTGTCGGCGTCGGGCGGCGTGGCGGGCTTCGTGTCATGGCTGGAACGGAGGCGCTGGGTGACTAACGGGCGCCGCGCCCAGTTCCTCGCGTGGATCATCGGGGTGGTCATCTTCATCGAGTCCAACATCACGGTGCTCGTCGCAGGATCCGTCTCCCGTCCCCTCTTCGACCGCTATCGCATCTCCCGGGAGAAGCTGGCCTACCTGATCGACTCCACGAGCGCCCCGATCTGTATCCTCATCCCGCTCAACGCCTGGGGCGCCTACAACCTCGGGATCCTGAACCGCCTCGGGGTGGAGGACTCCCTCGGGGTCTTTCTGAATTCCATTCTCTTCAACTTCTACTCCTTCGCGGCGGTCCTGCTGGCACTCGGGGTCGTCCTGTGGAAGCTGGACTGGGGGCCGATGAAGCGGGCCGAGAAGCGCGCTGCCAGGGGTGAGGTGCTCTCGCCCGGAGCCATGCCGATGATGGACGAGGGGGTGCTCGGCGGCGAGGAGCCCCCCCCCGTCCACCCCCGCGCGCTGAACATGGTTGTCCCGGTGGTCGTGCTGGTGCTGATGATGCCGCTGGGGCTCTGGATCACCGGCGATGGCAACATCCGCGGAGGAGAAGGCTCCACGTCGGTCCTGTGGGCTTCGATGGCGGGGCTGGCGGCCGCCTGGATCCTCCTGCTGGTCCAGAAGGCCTACAAGGTCGCCGAGCTGGTGAAGATCGCGCTGCGAGGGGCGGGCGGACTGGTGCCCCTGGCGCTCATCCTGATCCTCGCACTGGCGCTCGGCGACGTGGCGGGCGCACTGGGGACCGGGGACTACGTGGCCGGCCTTGTCGAAGGGAATCTCGCGCCGATGGCCTTCCTTCCGCTCGTCTTCATCGTGTCGTCTGCGGTCGCGTTTTCGATCGGCTCGAGCTGGGGCACCTTCGCCATCATGATCCCGATCGTGGTGCCCGCCGCCGCCACCATGCAGCTGGAACTCGCCCCCTTCCTGGCGGCCGCGCTCTCCGGGGGGATCTTCGGGGACCACTGCTCCCCCATCAGCGACACTACGGTGATATCTTCCATGGCGTCCGCAACCGACCACGTGGACCATGTGCGCACGCAGCTACCGTACGCCCTGGCGGGCGGCGCGGTCGCGACCGGGTGTTTCACGGTGGCCGGAGCCTTCCTGTAGCGACCCCCACCGGGCGGACGCACGACCGAACCAGGACATCATGACGGGCTAGGCACGTAAGGAGAACATGACATTTCGTAAAGTCCTCCTGACACGAGGCGTCCCGTGAACATCACCGTCTGCGTGAAGCGCGTGCCCGACACGGAGGCCCGGATCCGGATCTCGTCGGGTGGCGCCGACATCGAGCGCGATGGCGTGAAGTACGTGCTGAGCCCCTACGACGAGTTCGCGGTGGAGGCGGCGTTGCAGTTGGTGGAAGGGGCGGGAGGAGGCCAGGCCGCGGCCGGGCCGGCACCGCTCGCGGGCGGAGCGGGCACAGCTGCCGGTGACGGCCGGGTCACGCTGGTGAGCTTCGGGCCCGAGGCCACGAAGGAGTCGCTGCGGGCGGGGTTGGCGCTGGGCGCGCACCGGGCTGTACTCCTCAGGGGCGAGCCCGGCATGGACGGCTGGGCGACGGCCCGGGTGCTCGCGAGCGAGCTGGAAGGCGGCGACGCGGACCTCGTGCTCTTCGGCATCAAGGCGGTGGACGACGACCAGCAGCAGGTGGGGCCGATGGTGGCCGAGCTGCTCGGCCGGCCCTGTGCAACATCGGTCGCGGCGATCGACGTGGATGGAGGAGTCGCGACCTGCCGCCGGGCGGTGGAGGGGGGCCAGGAGGTGGTGGAGCTGGACCTCCCCGCGGTCGTGACCGTGACCAAGGGCCGCTACGAGCCCCGGTACGCGTCGCTGCGGGGGATCATGATGGCGAAGCGCAAGCCGCTCGTGGAGAAGGAGGCGCCGGCGGTCGAAGCCGGGCTGGTGGTGGAGCGGCTCGACCTGCCGCCCGCGCGCCCCGAGGGGCGGATCGTCGGCGAGGGTGCGGAGGCGGTTCCCGAGCTGGTGAGGCTCCTGAGGGAGGAGGCGAAGGTACTCTGATGGCGGACGTGCTGGCGGTCGCGGAGGTCACGGACGGGGCGCTGAAGAGCGTGTCGCGGGAGGTGGTGTCGGCGGCGCGGGGGATCGCCGACGTGCTTGGATGCGCGGTCGAGGCGGCTGTGTGTGCGGGGTCGGAGGAGGTGGGCGGGGTGGCGGAGGGGTTGGCAGCGCTGGCAGCGCAGGGCGCGGACCGGGTGGCCGGGATCGAGGCTGCGGGGTGGGAGCCGGGCCGGGTGGACGTGAGCGCGGCGGCGCTGGCCGGGCACATCCGGGGCCGCGGCCATGCGGTGGTGGTCTTCGCGGCGACCGGGCCGGGAAGGGATCTCGCTCCCCGGGTCGCGGCGAAGCTTGGGAGGCCACTGCTCACCGACGTGACGGGCGTGGAGGTGGACGGCGGCGAGATCGTGGCCACGCGCCCGGTCTTCGCCGGGAAGGCGCTGGCGCGAGTGCGCGTGAAGGGCACTCCCGCGCTTCTGTCCATAAGGCCAAACGTGTTTGCGGTGGAGGATTCGCCTCGAGAGGTCGTGAGCGATGTGGTGAGTGCGGATGCGGCCGAACGCCCGGACGGCTATCGGGTCAGGGGGTTCGAGGCGTCCGAAGGAGCCGCGCTCGACGTCTCCGAAGCCGAGATCGTGGTGTCGGGCGGACGGGGCATGCAGGATCCGTCCAACTGGCACGTCCTCGCCGACCTGCGGGACGCTCTGGGAGAGACCGCCGCGCTGGGAGCGTCACGGGCCGTGGTCGACGCGGGCTGGCGTCCCCACGCCGAGCAGGTCGGGCAGACGGGCAAGACCGTCACCCCGAAGCTGTACTTCGCCATGGCGATTTCGGGAGCCATCCAGCACCTGGCCGGAATGCGCACGTCCGGGGTTATCGTCGCGGTGAACCGGGACGCCGACGCGCCGATCTTCGGCGTGGCCGACTACGGGATCGTGGGGGACGTCTTCCAGGTCGCACCCAGGCTGGCCGAGGCCATCCGCGAGCTGCGGGGCGATTGAGCCTGTCGGGGTGAACCCCCGAACCACCCGCTACCCTCGGGGTCGGCCGAGGAATTGTACGGGGTCCACCTCGCGTCCCCACCGCCACACTTCGAAGTGCAGGTGAGGCCCTGAAGCGGATCCCGACTGCCCCGACAACCCGATCACCGTCGCCTTGGTGATCTCCTGCGCGGGTTGAACCGAAATCTCCGAAAGGTGCGCGTAGACGGACAGCAACTCGTCGCCGTGGTCGATCCAGACGACGTTGCCGTATCCGTCCATCACGCCGGCAAACCGCACCCGCCCGTCCAGAATCGGCCGGACCCGGGTACCGGACGGAACCGCTACATCGACACCCCGGTGGATCTCACCGACGAACCCGCCGCCCCGGACCCCGAAGGGCGAGCTGATCGGGCCCTCCACCGGCCACTGCGGCGTCTGACAGGCGGCGGCGCCCAATACACACAGTACACACGGCATGAGGACGGTCGCTCTCATCGTCTCCCCTGCAGAAGAATGACGGAAACGGGGTCGTTGCGGCGGATGTCGGCGCGCCCCTCGGGGACCACGGCCAGGCCGTCCGCACCGGGCAGCGATCGCACCAACCCGCTTCCCTGGGGCCCGGTGAGGGCACAGCGGGTCCAGCCGCCCACCTCGTCTTCGCGCAACCCCACGCGAAAGAACTGGGTAAGGCGCGGCGCGGACCGGAGCTCGTCATCCGTACGCGCGGTCACCGTGACCCCCGGCGGCCGCTTCGCCCCCAGCCTGGCCCGCAGATAGGGAGCCACGAAGACGTGGAAGGTGACGAAGGCCGAAGCCGGGTTGCCCGGCAGGCAGAACACAGGCAGTTCGTTGCCATCCCCGGTGCGGAGGTGCCCGAAGGACAGGGGGCTCCCGGGACGCACGCGGGCCCGCCAGAAGTCCAGCCGGAAGGGGAGCCGCAGGAGGATCCGCTTGAGAAGATCCTTCTCGCCCATGGACGCTCCTCCGGTCGTCACGAGGAGATCGATGCCCGCGAGGGAGGTCAGCCGCGACTCCAGTCCGGCGGGGTCGTCGGGGGCGATCCCCAGGTCGACCGGCAAGCCTCCCGCCTCCGTCACCGCCGCGGCGATCATTCCCCGGTTCGAATCGGGGATGCCTTCTCCGGCGATCACCCGCTCGAATTCGTCCGCCCCCACGAGTTCGTCGCCGCTGGACAGCACTCCCACTCGCGGCCGGCGGAACACGCGGACCCGCTCGCATCCGCTCGCCGCGATCACGGGTAGCGTGCCGGAGTGCACCACGTCTCCGGCCGCAACGGTCCGGTCGCCGGCGCGCATGTCCTTTCCGGCCCTGCGGACGTGCTTGCCCAGATCGTCGAGACGGCGAAGGATCACGGAACCGGCGGTGTCCTCACCGTCGGTGTGCTCCACGCGGATCACCGAGTCGAAGCCGACCGGCAGCGGACCCCCCGTCATCACGCGCACGGCGGCTCCGGCGGCGATGTCCCGCAGCGGGACCGAGCCCGGGTAGGACCGGCCCGCTACCGGAAGGCACACCTCCGCTTCGCCACCGCGTCCGGCAAGTTCACCGCTCCTGACGGCGTATCCGTCCATGGCGCTGTTCGGCCAGGCCGGGAGCGTCGCCCGCGCACGGACGGGGCGGGCGAGCGAGCGCCCCAGCGCGTGAAGCGGCTCCAGCCCGGTCTCCGGCATGGGCGAGGCGCAGGCCAGGATCCGCCCGAGCGCTTCGTCGAAGGAAAGCCAGTCGGCCCGGAGGCGCTCGAAATCGGCCATTCGCGCTAGCAGCCCACGGAACAAGTCCCCGCTGCATTCGAGCGGCGATGCATCCACGTTGGGCCGCGGTGCTCACGCCTTCGCAACGTCAAGAGAACTTTACCAAAAGTCATGTTGTCCTTACGTTTCGAGTCTCTCAAGCACCGCTCTGCGTTGCTCCTCGGACGCATGGCGGTGCTATTCGTCCTTCGTCGCGCCTTGCCAACGCGGCGCCTCGCCGCTCTCGGTGCTACGCGGGGATTATCCACGGGCTGCCTGAGGATCAGAACCGCCAGCCGAGGCTCAGCGTCAGCCCGTTGCCCGCGACCCACTGGCGGCGCTCCAGCTGTTCACCCTCGCCTTGCGTCGGCGGCCGCTTGTTGGGATCCTGGAAGCCACCCGGCGTGTTGATCCTCCAGAGGGTGATGCTCGCGTCCGCCCGCAACATCAGCTTCGAGGTGAGCGAAACTCTCAGTCCTGTGCCCGCGTTCGCGGTGAAGGCCGTTCCGAAATCGAAGAGGTCCTCGGGCAGGAGTTCCTGCTCGCGCTCGCCCTCGGCCGCGAGGTCGACGGCAAGCCCGCCGCCGACGAAGACGTGGGGGCTGATCCGGTGCCAGGTCCGGCGCCCGGTAATGCTGAAGTCCATTCGGGCGTCCAGCATGACCAGGTGAACCGGCGTTTCGCCGATCGACCAGTCGTCGCGGGCGCGGCGGGGATCGATGACCGCCCGGTTGGTCGGAAGATACGTGAGCAGGCCCTCGAAGAAGATGGGGCCGACGGCTTCGATCGCGTAGCGCGCCCCGGCCACGGGACCCGACCGCGGGCCCAGATCGTAGATGCCGGGATCCACGGGCATGTAGCCGGAGATGAGGGACACCTCCTGGCGTCCTTCGATAAAGCGGTACGACGAGGGGATCGTCTGTGCGCCTGCGGGATTCGCCAAGGCCCCGACCGCGACCAGCAGCAGGGCGGCGGCAACCACTGTAGTGCGACTCGTCATCAATTCTCGGGGATGGAGCATTCTTGGCGTTGGACTCCTGTGAATGTAATCTGTTTCGGCGGGATGGTCCGGGGCTGGTCGTTGGATGCCGTGACTCCCGGGGCCGGTCGTCTACGTAGGGTGCCGGTACGGATGTGGTGCGCCAGCACGATGAATGGTTGTCGGCCCCGATGCCGATGAGGGGGAACAGGGAACTGATGCGCTGTTCGACATGTGGCGAGAATCTTCTCCAGGGAGAGGACCGATGCCCCACCTGCGGTGCCGTCGTGGTGCGGCACCCGGTCTCCGCTCCCCGGGGCCGGGACAGGGGCGTCAGGGAGTGCGCGCGGTGCGGCTATCGGGGTGACGGCGTACCGTACTTCCGCAAACCGCTGCACGCGGCGTTGCTCGTGGGCGTGAGCTTTCCCACCTTCGGCATCGGCGGATTGATCTACTACTCGGCCTACCGCCGCAACCTCGTCTGCCCGGACTGCGGTCTGGGGTGGGAGAAATCCATCGAGCCCGGCCGGTTGGAGGAACCGGATCGGCCGGCACCGCTGGCGACGCGCTCGCGGGCCCGCAGCGCTCCGTCCGTGGGTCCGCTCCCTCCCAGCGGGATCGGCAGGAGGGTGTTCGGGGTCGGGCTGGGAGTCCTTGCCATCCTGATGATCGTCGGTGGCGTCGTCGAAGGGTTCGATCCCGCCCTGGTGGTGACCGGTTCGATGTTCGGAATGGGCGGGTCCGGGATGTTCCTTTGGGGGTGGCAGGCCCTGCAGAACCGTCGCCGCGCCGTTCTCCAGGGACTGAGCCGCAAGGTGCTCATGCTGGCAACCCGGAACGACGGCATCGTGACGGTCACCGAGGTCGCCGCCGAACTGGACCTGAGTCTCGAAGCGGCCGAGAAGCTGATGATCGGAATGGACGATGGCTTCCGAGTGCGGTCCGACATCACCGAGGACGGCGTGATGTTCTACGAGTTCCCCGAGTTGCGGCACAAGCGGCGGCTGCAGCCGGGAGAACCGGAGTAGAGCCGGCTCCGCGAATCGGTGCTCGTCGGCGTCCGCAGGCGGCACGTTCGTCCGGCCCCCGGTTGCCATTATAATGATTGTCGATCCAGAGCCATTACCCCGACCAGGAGTGCCGGTGCGACAGTTCGTTGATGACCGTGGAGATCACTGGGTGGCGTCCGTGGCGGAGGCGGATGGCGGCGACTACAAGGGGCGTTTCTACCTGGTGCTGGAAGCTGCCGGGCAGGACGGGGGCGGCCCGGCGGTATCCCTGACCGACGTGCGCTGGAATTCCCTCAAGACCGCCCGCCGCACCCTGGGCACCATGTCCGGGGTCGAACTCCGCCGCCGGCTCCGCTCGGCGCTGGGAAGAAACCGGTCGTCATGAGCGATTCGACCGCTCTCGAGGCGCTGTTGAGCGAGAAGCGCAAGTTCCCTCCATCAAGTGATTTCGCTTCCCGCGCCTTTGTCCGGGACGCGGGGGTCTACGAGGAAGCCGAGGACTACGAGGCGTTCTGGGCCCGCTGGGCGGAGGAGCTTCACTGGTTCCGAAAGTGGGACCGGGTGCTGGAGTGGGATCCGCCTCATGCGAAGTGGTTCACGGGGGGCAGGCTGAACGTCTGCTACAACTGCGTGGACCGTCATCTGGAGGGTCCCCGGCGGAACAAGACCGCCCTCGTATGGGAGGGGGAAAACGGCGAGCGCCGCGAGCTCACGTACTGGGACCTGCGGATGGAGGTCGGGCGCTTCGCCAACGTGCTGAAGGATCTGGGGGTCGGCAGGGGTGACCGGGTGGCCATCTACATGCCGATGATCCCGGAGACGGTTTACGCCATGCTCGCCTGCGCTCGCGTCGGAGCCGTTCACTCGGTCGTGTTCGGGGGCTTCAGCCCCGATTCGCTCGCCGACCGGATCAACGACGCCCAGGCCGAAGTGCTGATCACCGCGGACGGCGGATACCGGCGCGGGCACGTCGTGCCGCTGAAACGCAACGCGGACGACGCCGTGGAGCGGTGTCCCTCCATCCGGCATGTGTTGGTGGTGGCCAGAGGGGGTCTCGAACTCCATGGGGACATCTCGATGGTGCGGGGCCGGGACCACTGGTATCACGACCTGGTGGCCGATGTCAGCCACCGCTGTCCCGCGGAGGAGATGGACGCGGAGGATCTTCTGTACATCCTCTACACGTCCGGCACGACGGGTAAGCCCAAGGGGGTGGTCCACACCACGGGGGGCTATCTGACGCAGGTGCACGCCACCACCCGGACGGTCTTCGACCTGCGGGAGGACGATGTCTACTGGTGTACTGCCGATGTGGGCTGGGTGACCGGGCACAGCTACATCGTGTACGGCCCGCTGTCCGCCGGGGCCACGGTCGTGATCTACGAGGGTGCCCCGGACTGGCCCGACAAGGGGCGGTTCTGGAAGATCTGCGAGGAGCTGGACGTCACCATCTTCTATACGGCACCGACGGCGATTCGCGCATTCATGCAGTGGGGCGAAATGTGGCCGGGCGGATACGACCTCGGCCGGTTGCGGCTGCTCGGCACCGTGGGCGAGCCCATCAACCCGGAGGCCTGGATGTGGTACCACCGCGTGATCGGGGGCGAACGCTGCCCGATCGTGGACACGTGGTGGCAGACCGAGACCGGCGCCATCATGATCTCGCCCCTCCCCGGCGTGACCCATACCCGGCCGGGCAGCGCCTGCCGCCCCTTCCCGGGGATCGAAGCCACCCTGCTGAGCGACTCCGGAGATCCGGTCGACGCCGGCTACCTTGCGATCACCCGGCCCTGGCCCTCCATGCTGCGCACCATCTACGGCGACGACGAACGCTACCGCGAGACCTACTGGTCGAAGTGGGACGGAATCTACTTCCCCGGCGACGGCGCCAAGCTCGACGAGGACGGCTACCTGTGGATCCTCGGGCGGGTGGACGACGTGCTCAACGTGGCAGGGCACCGGATCGGCACCATGGAGGTGGAGAGCGCGCTGGTGGAGCATACGGCCGTGGCCGAGGCGGCTGTGGTGGGGAAGGCCCACGCGGTGAAGGGGCAGGCGATCGCCGCGTTCGTCACCCTGATGCAGGGGGCGACGGGGACCGATGCGCTGGCTGCCGAACTCAAGGCACACGTCGCAAGGGCGATCGGGCCGATCGCGCGGCCCGCGGATATCCTCTTCACCGCCGATCTGCCCAAGACACGCTCCGGCAAGATCATGAGGCGGCTTCTGGGGGACATCGCCGAGGGGAGGGCGCTGGGGGACACCACGACGCTGGCCGACCCGGCGGTTGTGCAGGAGCTCAAGGAGCGTTACGAAGTAAGGGAAGGGTGAGGGCGTATCGGGGTTGGGAACATCGGCCTGACCGGGAGAATAGTAACCCTCGGCGAGGTGCACCCTGCGAAGCGGCTCGCCATCCGGGGACCGGACCCGGAGTTCACAGTAAAAGGAGAACGATATGACCGGGAAGAAGAACCGTGCGGAAGCTGGCGGCATACGTGGGCGCGGGCTCGCCGCGATTCTGCTGGCGGGGCTGCTGGCGGCGTGTGCCACTGGATCGGAGGGCAGCGAGAACTTTCTGACGATTTTCGTGGACAACTTCGAGGGGCAGGCGGTCGTCGTGAGCATCGCGGAGGATACCTGGTGCCAGGTCGACGCACGCCTGACCCGTCATCAGTGTCGCTTCGCCTGGGCCGGGACGGGGAACCTGAACCTGCAGGTCAGCAACCCGTCCAGGGGCAGCAACGAGGTGGCCCGGGCCGAAGGGGTTTCGGGCGGTGACCGCATGTGCCTGCAGGTGCGGGACACGGGGATTCAACTGCGCAGGTGCTGATCCGGGATCCGGTGGCGGAACACCGTTGGCGATTCGCCGCCGCTGCGGCCGTTACTCCTCCCCGAGCGGATCCCGCGTCTCCGACCGCGCCGGCGGCTCCGGTTTCCGTCTGACCAGCCGCGCCGGCACACCCGCGTAGACACCGCCGGGCTCCGTGTCGCGCGACACCAGCGCGCCCGCGCCCACCATCGAATCGGGGGCGAGGTCGACGCCGGCCAGGATGGTGGCGTGGTAGGCGATTCGGACCCGCCCGCCGATGACCGTGGCGGGGGTGCGCACCTCGCGCGGCTCGCTGACGTGGTGGCTGTGGGAGTAGACGTTGGTATAGTCCGAAACCGAGGCGCCGCTGCCGATCCTGATTCCGCCGCGGTCGTCGAGGAGGACGTGGCGGTGCACGACCACGTCGTCGCCCACCTCCATCCCGTATCCGAAGCTGAACTTCACGAAGTGGAACGCCTTGAAGTTCCTGCCGCAGCTCCTGAAGATTCGCCTGGCCAGCATGCGCCGGAACTTGACCCCGAGGTGCACGTTCTCCCCCAGGACGCTCTTGTCGAACATCTCCCAGAGCCACAGCAGCGGCTTGACGCGGTAGTACCGGTCCGGATCGATGTCCCGGTAGTACTCGGGCTCCAGAGTGATGTTGCGGGGGTCGAGCTGGTCGAGGGTGATCCGGGCGGCGAGGGATGCGGCTTCGTCGCGACCGGCCCCGGGTGTGGGAACTCCGCCGGGGAAGTGAATGCTCTCCAGAACTCGCCGGCAGAACTCGTTGCGGTCGGTGGCGGGATCGGAGAGCTCTTCATCCAGCTGCGCGAGCCAGCGATCGCAGGCACGCTCCGACGCCGTATCCAGGGGGACCCTCCGCAGGGGGAGAAATCGGTAGTCGCTCGGGGAAGACATGGTTCCGGTAAGATAGCGATGCTCTGCGCGTCGCGGTGAACGGCGCACCAGCGACGCCCGCCGCCGGACCGGCGCCTTGCGCCCGGACCCCATCCGGCGCTTCCTTCATGTCATGCACGATGTCCTGCGCGGCCGCATCATTCGGAAGCTCGAGAGTCTGCCGGAGGAGCAGATCTACCAGGTGCTCGACTATATCGAGTTCCTTGAGTCGAGGTACGTCCAGGAGGGGAAGGAGAGTCGCGCCGGGGGCTTTCAGCGGCTGGGGGAGGGGATCGAGGACGGACTTCGCAAGCGCGCGTTCAACCCCTCCAATCTGCGGGAGGCCTTTCAGGTGATCGCCGCCGCCGACAAGGCTCTGAGCGGCGTGACAAAGGCCGGGCGCAAGCTGTTCGATGAGCTGGCCGAGGGGGTCAAGGGTACTCCCGCCGAGGCTCGACGTGGCGACGACGAAGCCTCTCCCCCCGAAGAGGACGGCCCCCCGTCCGGTGCCTCCAGGGACCGCGACGAGGGGAACGACGGTTGACCGACGACGGTTGACGGACCCGCTGTCGAGGTCCGAAATTGCGGGATGGAAAGCGGCAACGAGCCCCGACTCCCGCTGAGAGGGACCGTCCTCAAGGAGGCCCTCACCTTCGACGATGTCCTGCTGGTGCCCGGTCACTCCCGGGTGCTGCCTAAGGATACGGACATCTCGACCCGTCTGACCCGCCGCATCGCCCTTCAGGTTCCCCTCATCTCCGCTGCCATGGACACGGTGACGGAGGCGCGCATGGCGATCGCCGTCGCGCGGGAGGGCGGGGTGGGCGTCATCCACAAGAACATGTCCGCCGAACGCCAGGCCCAGGAGGTGGACCGGGTCAAGCGGTCCGAAAGCGGCATGATCCTCAAGCCCATCACCCTCGGGCCCGGGGCCTCGTTGCGGGACGCGCACCACCTGATGGCCAGATTCTCGATCAGCGGCGTCCCGATCGTGCAGGGGGACGGGACCCTCGTCGGCATCATCACCAACCGCGACCTGCAGTTCGAGGCCGACCTGGATCGCCCCGTCGCAACGCTGATGACCTCGGAAGGGCTGGTGACGGCGCCCCAGGGAACCACCCTCGACGAAGCACAGAGCATCCTGCACCGCCACCGCATCGAGAAGCTCCCCGTGGTGGACGACGGAGGCAAGCTCAAGGGGCTGATCACCGTCAAGGACATCTTCAAGCGCCGCCAGTTCCCCAACGCCTGCAAGGACGAGCACGGGCGCCTGCGGGTCGGTGCCGCCATCGGGGCCGGCGACGGAGACCGGGACCGTGCCCGGGCGCTGGTCGAATCGGGGGTGGACTTCCTGGTCATCGACACCGCGCATGGCCACTCCGAAGGGGTGCTGGAAGCCGTTGCCCGCGCCCGGGACATCTTTCCGGACACGGACCTGGTCGCGGGGAATGTCGGGACGGCCGAGGGCGCCGCGGCGCTGATCGAGCGCGGTGCCGACGCGATCAAGGTCGGGGTTGGACCGGGGTCGATCTGCACGACGCGCGTGGTTACGGGCGTGGGGCTCCCGCAGCTTACCGCCGTGATGGATGCGGCGGACGGAGCGGACGGACGGGTGCCGGTGATCGCCGACGGGGGCATCCGCTACTCGGGAGATGTCGTCAAGGCGCTCGCCGCCGGGGCGCACAGCGTCATGATGGGATCGGTGCTGGCGGGGACGGAGGAGTCGCCGGGCGAATCCTTCCTTATGGAGGGCCGCCGGTTCAAGACGGTGCGCGGCATGGGGTCGCTCGGGGCGATGGAGGAGGGGTCGGCGGACCGCTACTTCCAGGATTCGCCCGACAGCCGCAAGCTGGTGCCCGAAGGGATCGAGGCCCGGGTGGCGTACAGCGGTCCCGTGGCGGACACGGTGTTTCAGCTGGCCGGGGGACTGAGAAGCGGGATGGGATACTGCGGGGCCCCGACGCTGCAGGCCCTGCGCGCCACGGCGCGCTTCGTGCGCGTGACTTCCGGGGGACTGAGGGAGTCGCACCCGCACGATGTGACGATTACGCGCGAAGCGCCCAACTACAGCAATTGAGCAGAGCGGTGGCGCCATCTTCGAGACGCGGCGTTCTTGCAGGCGCGGCTCTGGTCGCGGCGCTCTTCGGGTTGTCGTGCGCGAGGAAACCTCCCCCTCCCCAGCCGGCACCCGGCCCCGGCGCCGGCACCGGCACCGCCAGCCGCTCCCCGGTGGTTCGACCTCCTCCCCGGACGGTCGTCCGCAACCCGGCGCCGCCAGTCAGGGAACCGGCCCGGCCGGCCCCGGTTGTGGTTTTGGACCCGATCCTCTCCTCCGGGTCGGCAACGCACAGCTCGATCGAGGAGGGCGTGGAGTGGTGGCTGGACCACTGGCAGGGCAGGGGGAAGGAGTTCGTCGAGCGCGGCCTGGCCCGCATGGGGAGGTATGAGGACTACATCGACGCCAGCCTCGCGGATCGCGGCCTGCCCCCTTCGCTTCGCTACCTCCCGCTGATCGAGGCCAACTATTCTCCTACGGCGGTCTCGCCGGTCGGCGCGGCCGGCCTGTGGCAGTTCATGCCGGAGACGGCAAAGTGGCTCGGGCTCGAGGTCGGTTCGCTCGTCGACCGGCGCTTCGACCCCTACGCCTCAACCCCGCACGCGCTCGACTACCTCACGGCCCTCCACGACCAGTTCGGATCCTGGTTCCTGGCGCTCGCGGCCTACAACGGGGGCCCGGGACGCGTGGAACGCGCCATCCAGCGCCACGGCGACGGCCACCCGCGCAACGATGCCCTCTTCACCCACATCCGCGACCACCTCCCGCGCGAGACCCGTGACTTCATCCCCAAGTTCTTCGCCGCGGTCCGACTCGCGGAAGACCCCGCTGCCTTCGGCCTGACGGTGCCGGCCAGCGAGCGGCCGGAGCGGTTCGATGTGGTACAGGTGGAAGGGGCTGCTTCGGTCGATGTCCTCGCGGAAGCCGCGGGTATCGAAGAGGAAGAGATCCGCGCGCTGAACCCGCATCTCCGGATCGGACTCACGCCCGTTGGACAGTCGACGGAGGTGCGTGTGCGGCTGGGGTCGGGTGAGGCCTTCCGGGCCCGGTTCGCCGAGATTCCGCCCGGGGACCGCGTCACGCTGCGGGAACACACTGTCGTGCGGGGTGAGACGCTGTCGGGAATCGCGCGCCAGTATGGGGTCTCCCTTGCCGTGCTGCGCGGGGCCAATCCGGGGATCGAACCCCGGCGAATGCAGATCGGGACCGTGGTGGTGATCCCGCGCGGATAGTCCGTGGGTAAACCCGCGTGAGCACCGAGATCGGCGCGTCGCCGCGTTGGCAAGGCGCCTTGAGAGGCGAAGAGCGGAGCCCCGAGGACGCGAGAGTGTAAAGAGAACACGACATTTCGTAAAGCGTGCATTACAGTATGGATGGGTGGGCAGAGGCCCAACGCGGATGCATCGCCCGCTCGAATGCCGCGGGGGTCTTGTTCCCTGGCCGCCAGCGCTGGCGCTAGCGCTGGCCGCGACTCCACTCCCCGCTCCGCCCGCCCGACTTCTCCACCAGCTCCACCGACTCGATTGTCATGCCGCGGTCAACGGCCTTCAGCATGTCGTACGCGGTCAGCAGGGCCACCGACACCGCCGTGAGGGCCTCCATCTCGACCCCTGTAGGTCCGGCAACCGTGGCCGTGGCATTCGCGCGGAGCCCGGGAAGGGAGGCGTCCGGTTCGATCTCCACGCTTACGCTTGCGGCTGGCAGCATGTGGCAGAGGGGAATCAACTCACCGGTGCGCTTGCCCGCCATGATCCCGGCGACGCGGGACACCTGCTGTACGTCCCCCTTGGGATTGGCGCCCTCGGTCAGCAGACGGAAGGCGCGCGGCGAGCACCGCAGCACTCCGTGCGCCACGGCGCGGCGCGATGTCACGTCCTTTTCGCCGACGTCCACCATGGTGGCGTCGCCGCGCTCGTCCAAGTGGCTGAGGGATGTGGACGCGGGCTCGGGCTCGGAGGCGAGTGGGGAGGGCGGGGTGTTCTTCATCGTGGGGCCGGGGGTTTGAGGGTCTCCTCCAGATCGAGGAGCAGGGTGGCCATGAAGAGTTGGGGGTTGACGTTCCCCTGCGCCAGGATCCGCGCCTCTTCCACCTGGCCGACCGCGCGGGCGACGCGGTCCGGAACGATCTTCAGGCGCCGAGCGGTCTCGCGCAAAAAGGACAGTTCGCCACGGTTCACCACCCGGTCGTCGCGGTCAAGCGCCGCCGCACCGAGATCCCGGATCCAGAGTTGCAGGGACGCCAGCAGATCGAGCAGTCCGCGCGCACCTGCCGGCCTGAAGTCGAGGGCGGCCCGGTAGGAGTCGGCGCGGCGCCCTCCCACCACGGTACGGAGCAGGGCCAGGGCCTGGTCCCGCTCCCGGGAAGCGTTCCCGTCCGCGGCAAGGTAGCCGAGCGCGGAGCCGATCGAGCCCTGCCCGAGGGACGCGGCACGGTTCGCCGCCTCTCTGTCCGCCCCGCACTCCTCTTCCAGGAAAGCGGCGACCTCGCGGGTGGAGAGGGGTGGGAGGTGGATGGGCAGCGCGCGCGAGCGGATGGTGTCGAGGAGGCTGCCGGGCTTGCTTGAAGTCAGGATGAAGCGACTGGCCTCCGGAGGCTCCTCCAGCAGCTTGAGTAGCGCGTTCGCCGCCTCCGGGCTCGCTTCCTGCGGGACCAGATGCTCGGCGTCGCCGACCACGAAGAACTGTTCCCGGCTCACGGCCGGACGCCGATGGGCCAGCCGCCGAATGGCGAGAACCGCGGCCAGGTAGATTCCCTTTACGCCGGTGCCGTCCCCCGCCCGAAGAGGTTCACGCCGGAGTTCCGCGAGCCGCTCGTGGCGAGCCGTTTCCAGCAGCTCCGCCAGCCGCTGGGGGCTGTGGCTTCCCTTCGGCCTGGCCAGGGGAAAGTGCCAGTGGATATCCGGATGCTCGAGGCGCAGGGCCACGCGACAGCTGGTGCAGCGGTCGCAGGGAGCGGGATCTTCGGTGCAGAGGCGGGTGCGGGCGAGCCAGAGGGCCAGCGTCTGCTTGCCGCACCCCGGCATTCCGTGTATGAGCACGGTGGCCGGCAGCGTCTCCTTCGCCAGAGCGCGCTGCAGTGAATCACGCAACTCTTCGTGGCCGCGGAAGCGGGGCGGTTCGCTGGGCATCTTCACCCTGCGGGTCATTCCTGGTGATCTCCGGACAGGGCCCCGCCGCGACGACGAGCTCGCGCGAGGCGTATGGCCAGGCGGAGAGCTTCGGTCATCGAAGAAGGGTCGGCCACTCCCTTGCCGGCGATGTCGAAGGCGGTCCCGTGGTCTGGAGAGGTACGGATGAAGGGCAGGCCGATGGTGACGTTCACGCCCCGCCCGAACGCCGCGGTCTTGAAGGCGGCCATCCCGACATCGTGATAGGGTGCGACGACGGCGTCGAACTCGCCACGAAAGGCCCGCACGAAGACGGTGTCGGCGGGAATGGGCCCGGAGACCGACCAGGGGCCGCCCGCGAGGTGCTCCAGGGCGGGGCCGTAGACCTCCCGTTCCTCCGTTCCGAACATCCCGTCGTCCGACGCGTGCGGATTCAGGGCGCAGAGGGCGATTCCGGGCTCGGCCAGACCCCAGTCGCGCCTCAGCGAGCGGCCCAGCAACCGTGTCTGGGAGACCAGTCGATCCCCGGTCAATGTCCCTGGGACGGCGCTGAGCGGGATGTGAATCGTAGCCAGAAGGACGCGCTTCGGTGGACGCGGGCTGCCCCCCGATCCTTCATCGCACATCAGCATCCCCACCTCCGCCACACCTGCCAGCGCCATCAGCATCTCGGTGTGCCCCGGGTGAAATCCCGCGGCCGCGAGCGCGGGCTTGTGCACGGGCCCGGTCACCACCGCATCGGCCGCGCCCGTCATCGCCAGCTCCACCGCCCGCTCGATCGCGAGCCCTGCCGTGCGTCCCGGGTCCGGTCCGTGGCCGTCTCCCACCACCTCGTAGCGGCCCAGCCCGGCGAATTCGCCCTCGCACTCGGCCGGCCCGAGGATCCATGCGGCGCCCCATCCGGTCCCCATCGCCGCAAGAGCCGCGGCGGCCACCTCCGGACCGATGCCGCGCGGGTCGCCCAGCGTCACGGCGACGCGCACATCCGGAGAGCGTGCCATGTCCGGGTCCCGGTTCAGGTCCCCTTGATCTCGATGTATGTTGCCGCCCTGAGCCGGTCGATGTGAGTGCGGATCCGCTTCTGTTCCGCCATCCTCGCACGGAGCTGCGGTTCGAACTCCTCGAAGGTGTACTCGCCGGCGGGCCTGCGCCCGATGATCCGGATGACCGCGAAGGCTGCCGCGCCGCTCCTGGTGGTGAACTGGATGGGCCCGGCGATTTCGCCAGGCTGTCCCAGGGTGAGCGGAGCGAGGTAGGCCTCCGGCAGGGCACCGGCGGCGATCTGCCGTTCGGCGATGGTGCCCGAATCGGGTTCGAGTGAGTCGTGGTATTGCTCGACCAGCGCCCGAAAGTCCTCGGTCTTCGCCCGCTCGGCAAGCTCCGTCGCCAGCTCGCGAACCCGGATCCGGTCGTTCGCGCCGGTGGCGGGGCGAATCAGGATATGCCGGACCTGCCGTTCCGAGAACCGGATGCGCTCGACCTGGATGACGTGAAAGCCGTAGTCGGTCTCGAAGACCTCGCTGATCCCGCCTTCCGGCAGCACGAAGGCGATGTCCTCGAATTCCTCGACGAAGGTGCCTCTCCGGCGCCACCCCAGGTCGCCTCCATTCTGGGCCGATCCGGGGTCCTGGGAGTGCGCCCGCGCCAGTTCGGCGAAGTCCTCTCCCGCCAGGGCCCTTTCCCGGATCCCCTCCAGCTGGGCCCTCGCTTCGGCCCCGGCCGAGTCGGACGCCCTCACCTCCACGACGATCTGGTCGAACGTGACACTCGCGGGCCGCTCCTGAAGCAGCTCGCGATCCGCCTCGAAGGCGGCCCTCAACTCCTCCTCGGTGATCTCCACCGCGATTTCGCCCTCTCCGGTGCGGGTACGGACGTAGAGCCGGATCAGTTTGCCCTGGGCGATCTGGACGCGGTTCAGCTCCCGGAAGCTCTGCGGGGTCAGGCCCTCCAGCCGCAGGGCCTCGTTCATCGCGGTGCGGTCGACGTAGTTGGCCTCGATGCTTGCCATGTGCTTCTGCAGCGAGTCCTCCACTTCCTCGTCGTCCACGGTGAGCAGGGTATCGCGGGCGGCGGCCTGCAGGAGCACCATCTCGTCGATCAGGCTCTCCAGAAGAGCGGCGCGCAGATCCTCCGACTCGGGCGTTCCGGGCGGCGGGACCTGAATCCCCAGGGCCCGCTGATTGTTCTCCCGCTGCACAACCTGCGACAGGAGGATCGCGGAGTCGCCCACCTCCGCGACCACCCTGTCCACCAGCTCGCCCTCGCGCTCCGCCTCCTGTTCCTGTCCGGCGGCCGCCGCGGGGACGGTCAGTGCGAGGAACGCCGCGGCGAGGTGCCATCCGGGCCGCATGGAGCGTGACCGGGCCAGCCACGCCGGACCTCGTCGGCTCCGGCGCGGAACATCCGGCAGATTCAGTCGTACCATATGTCTACCTGCTTCTTCAATGCCTGACTGGTTGTCGTTTCGATGTCTCCCGGGGAAACCGGCGGGTCCGGAGATCGACGCATCGTTGCTGACGCCGCCACCCGATATTATATAACAGTAATATGCCCGCCAACCGTTTTCCCCCCCGGGGCGTCCAATCCGCGATGCCCCACAATCCAACTCCCACACGGAGGTAGTACTATGATGCATCACCGTCTGTCCCTTGTTGCCCTGGTGCTGCTCGCCCTCGCGGCACCAGCCGGCGCCCAGGACCGCGCGACCGTTACGGGCGTGGTCACTGACGCCGAATCCATGGGCCCGCTCGCAGGCGCCCAGGTCCAGATCGAGGGCACCAACTACGGCCAGCTCACGAACGCGGAGGGCCGCTTCATCATCCCCAACATCCCGCCCGGCACCCACACGTTGCGCGCGGTCTTCATCGGGTACGGGCCGGTGGCACACGAATTCACCGTTACGGCGGGCGGAACCGAGGAGGTGAATTTCGAACTCTCCACCTCGGCGCTCGCACTCGACGGGATCGTCGTCACCGCCACCGGGCAGCAGCGCAAGCGCGAGCTCGGAAACGCCGTCGGCGAAATCGACGCCGCCGCGATCCGCGACGTGGCTCCGATCAACAACCTCTCCGACCTCCTGCAGGGGCGCTCGGCCGGGGTGCAGATCCTGAACTCCGCGGGCACTTCCGGCGTGGGCTCGCGCATCCGCATCCGCGGCTCCAGCTCGATCTCGCTCTCCAACGAGCCGCTGGTGTACGTGGACGGGATCCGGGTCGACAACCGCATGAGCGGTCTCGGGGCCGGGGGCCAGGAAGCCTCGCGACTCGACGACTTCAACCCTGAGGACATCGAGTCGATCGAGATCGTGAAGGGGCCGTCGGCGGCGACGCTGTACGGCACCGAAGCCGCCAACGGCGTGATCCGCATCACCACTCGGCGGGGCCTGCCCGGCGCCACGCGCTGGAACGTGTGGACCGAGGGCGGGTTCATCGAGGAGCCCAACACCTACCCGCTCAACTTCGCCGGGTTGGACGCGGGCTCGGAGCGCTACGCACGGGCCTGTCGCCTGAACGAGGTGGCCCGGGGGCTCTGCAACCAGACCTCGATCGAGTCGTACCAGGTCCTGCACGATCCCGACCTGACGCCGATCGACGACGGCAGCCGGACCCAGTATGGCCTGTCGGTGACGGGCGGTACCGAGCGCATCAACTACTACATCGCGGGCGAGCTGGAGACGGAGGTGGGACCATACTCCCTGCCGGAGCCCGACCGCGAGGATCTGGAGGCCCGCGGCATCCCGATCATCAGCGAGGTGGAGCGCCCGAACCAGCTGCGGCGCAAGAACCTGAGGATCAACCTCAACAGCCAGGTCGCCGACCGGGTCACGCTGGCACTTCAGATGTCCTACCTGGACAGCCACTTCGCCTATACGGGCAACGACAACAACTCGTTCGGCTTCCTCCCCAGCGCGTACTTCGGAGGCTCGAACCCCGACCGGGCGTGGGGCTTCCAGCGACCCGCGCAGCTCTTCGGGCGCACCTTCTACCAGGACACGAACCGGATGACTGCCGGCGGCACCGTGACCTGGGATCCGCTGGAGTGGCTCGAAGTCCGGGGCACCGCGGGGGTGGACTACTACAACCGCGGTGACGTCTCCTTCTTCGCCCGCGACATCGGGGTGCCGGGTGACAACAACCGGGGCCGCAAGGACACCGACTACATCAACCAGTGGCAGTACACCTTCGACGCCAGCAGCACCGCATCCTTCGACCTGACGGAGTCGATCACCTCCCGGTCCACCGTGGGCGTGCAGTACTTCGAGAACCAGTTCAAGGGAACGACTGCCTGGGGCATCGACATCGTGAACGGCGGCTCCTCGATCGGCCTCGCCGCCGAGACCTTCTCGAGCGAGTTCCACACCTTCGACAAGACCGCCGGTCTCTTCATCGACCAGCAGTTCGGCCTGAACGACCGCCTGTTCCTCACCGGCGCCATCCGCGCCGACGACAACAGCGCCTTCGGCCAGGACTTCGACCTCATCTACTACCCCAAGGCCGGTCTCTCCTGGATCGCTTCGGAGGAGGAGTTCTTCCCCGAGATCCCCATGGTGGACCAGCTGCGCTTCCGCGGCGCCTGGGGCAGGTCCGGTTTGCAGCCCGGATCGGACGACGCGATCCGGACCCTCGCGGCGACGGCGATCACCACCCCTGCCGACGAGACGGGCTCGGGGGTGTCGATCGGGAGCATCGGGAACAGCCTGCTGGAGCCGGAGAGGTCCAGCGAGATCGAGCTGGGGTTCGACGCCGAGATGGCCGGCGGGCGCGCCGGGCTCGAGTTCACCTACTACGACAAGCGCACCGACGGCGCCCTGATCACAGTCCCGCTGGCGCCCTCCCTGGGAGCGAGCGCTTCGCGCTGGGTCAACATCGGGGAGGTGCAGAACAAGGGCTTCGAGGCCACGCTTACGGCCGGGCTGGTGGAGTTGAACAACTTCGGTTGGAACGTCATCCTCTCCGGCTCGATCAATCAGAACGAGCTGCTCTCGCTGGGCGAGGGCACGGAGCCGATCGGCTCGCAGACGCGGTTCGTGCCCGGTTTTCCGCTCGGCGGACAGTGGGCCCCCCCGATCCAGGGATGGAACGACGGCGACGGCAACAGCATCATCACGCCGGACGAGCTGATGATCGGCGACACGATCGAGTACGTCGGCCCCGGGCAGCCGCAGAATCAGCTGACGATCAGCTCCAGCTTCCGAATCCTGGAGAGCTTCAACGTCTACGGGCTGCTGGACTACCGGGGCGACTACATCGCCTACAACAACACCGAACGCTTCCGCTGCCGCTTCCGGCTCTGCCAGGCGCTGATCGATCCGGCCACGCCGCTCGACGAGCAGGCGCGCGCGGTGGCGTCGCTCCTGCATTCGAGCCAGACGGTGTGGGGATACATGGAGAAGGGAGACTTCTGGAAGCTGCGCGAAGTCAGCGTGAGGTACGAACTGCCGGAGACCGTCACGAGCCAGATCGGCGCTTCGCGCGCCTCCATCACGGTGTCGGGCCGCAACCTCGGAACGTGGACGGACTATACCGGGATGGATCCGGAGATCAACTCCGCCGGCTCGGGCGACAACTTCGGGGTCTCGGAGTTCCTCACCCAGCCGCCGGTTCGCTACTACACCGCCCGCATCAACTTCACCTTCTAGAGAGGAGACCGACCGATGAAGTACTCCAATAGCAAGGTCCGGCCGTCCCTGGTGATTCTGGTGACGGCGTGGGGTCTGACCGCGTGCGATACCGACGAACTTCTCAACGTGGTGGACCCGGACATCGTGACGCCCTCGGATGTCGTGGGCGAGAAGGGCGCCGAGCTCTACTGGGCCGGCGCCGTGGGCCTCTTCGCGGGGGCCTATTCCAGCGGGGGCGGGGGACAGGTGGTCTACTCCGGGATGATCTCCGACGAGTTTCACCTCTCCGGCACCTTCCCGACCCGCAACGAGGTGGACCGGCGCGAGATGGACGACCGCAACGGGACCCTTCTGGGCCAGTACCGGACCTACCACCGGGCCCGCGTGGGGACCAAGAATGCGGCGGAGCGGATGACGGAGATCCTGCCGAACGACTCTCGCATCGCCGAGATGTGGAGCATGAACGGGTACATGAACCTGTTCTTCGCGGAGAACTACTGCTCCGGCGTGCCGTTCAGCGACACGCCCAACGAGGGCGACATCGTCTACGGCGAGCAGCAGACGACCGAACAGGTCTACAACGCGGCCATTGCGAGCTTCGGGTCGGCCGCGCAGGCCGCCGGCGGCAGTGTCGACCAGAGCCATCTCGCCGCGATCGGGCTGGCGCGCACGCGCCTCAACATGGGTGACTACGCAGGGGCGGCGAGCGCGGCTGCGACCGTTCCACCCGATTGGGCGTACTACGTGCGCAGCAAGGCGGGCGGGACGTTCGGGCAGCGAAACGCCATCTTCGAGCTCAATCAGCGCCAGCGCCGCTGGTCGATCTCCGATATGGAGGGCGAGAACGGCATCGCGTTTCGCTCGAACACCGACGTGCGCGTGCCGTGGGAGGACAGCGGCGGCCCCGGCTTCGACCAGGAGACCCCGCTCTTCCACCAGCTCAAGTACGACTCCGAGGAGTCGGATGTGGTGCTGGCCAGCGGCCTCGAGGGGCTGCTGATCAAGGCCGAGGCGGAGCTGAGCAGCGGCGGTCCGTGGCTTGCGACGCTGAACGCGTTGCGGGCGGGTGTGGACCTGCCGCCTCTGGAGGATCCCGGCAACCAGGACGCCCGGGTCAGGATGCTCTTCGAGGAGCGTGGCAGGTGGCTCTTCGGGACCGGGCATCGCCACGGTGATCTGCGGCGCATGGTGCGTCAGTACGGATTCAGCCAGGAGCAGGTCTTCCCGACCGGGACATTCTTCAAGGGTGGTGCCTACGGAACCGACGTGAACTTCCCGATTCCCTTCGAAGAGCACGAGAACGAGGCGCTCTCCGGGCTGGAAGGCCAGTCGCTGTGCCTGGACCGCAAGGCGTAGACGTGCGGTAGCTGGCCTCGACCCGGCCATCCTCGGGGAACGGGCAAGCGAGAGGGGCGTCCCGCTGACGACGGCGGGGCGCCCCTCTGGTGTCCGGGGTTGTGGGGCGTGGGCGGAGGAGCTGCGCGGCCCCTTCAGCCTCCGCCGCGGGTGCGGATGAGGATCACCCCGTCGCCTGCGTTGGTGCCGTAGTAGGTCGTGGCCTCCACCCCGCTGAGAACGCGGATCTGTTCGATGTCGGCGGCCGGCAGCGCGTCGAGGATCATGAGGTCCCGCACCTGGACGCGGTCGATGTAGATCGGCATGTCCTCGGTGAGCGAGATGCTGGAAAACCCGCGCCGGTGGATCCGGACCGGCTCACCGGTCGACGATTCCCCGAAGTTGGCGTAGCGGACGGTGCGCTGCAGGGCCTCCCACATCGTGGTGGCCTCCGTGGCGGCGATCTCCTCCGCCGTGATGATGGTTCCGCTCGCCGGGCCGGCGGGACCCGAAGGACGGGGCCGGATGCCGCACGCCGCGACGAGGAGCAGGGCCGCCGCACCGGTCATCGCCGCCGGGATCGCCGTCCGCGCTCTCATGACGGTTCGATCTCCCTCAGCCGCTCGAGCACGGCACCTACCCTGTCTTCGTGGACGCGCCAGTCGCCCTGGTTGCGGATCAGGAAGGCCAGCGCCCCGAGTGGCAGGATCTCCCGGTCGCCCGAGATCACCCGGATCAGGGCCTCCTCCACGAGGGCTTCGGGGCCGGCCGGCGTGGGAAGCGCGGACTCCGGGAGTGCGGCATCGGCGGCCGCCTCCGCGGCGTCCGGGGTGGCTGGAGGTGCCGGATCGGTGGGGGGAGATGCGCTTCGCGGAGCAAGCCCGATCGCCGCAGTGCGTTCGCGTATGACCTGGCGCGCGTCGGCTGCGAGCGAGTCGATCACCGACTGGGCGGGCTCCAGTCCGCGGGCGCGCGCCTCCGTCATCAGGAGCTCCTCCCTGCCGAGTCTCTGCAAGGCCGCCTCGAGTTCGTCGTCGGAGGCCAGTGCAACCGACTCGGCGAACTCCTCCGGCGACCTCCGAAGCAGCTCCAGGAAGTCCCCGGTGGTGTAGGCACCGTCCATCCAGGTGAGCAGCGGCCGCCGGGCGGCCCCGCCGGAGAGCCGCGACGGACCCGCCTCCAACAGACCGCGCGCGATGTCGAGTGCGCCTTCCGCAAGCGCCAGCCCGGAGAGCGAATCGAGCTGCATGATGTACGCCGCCTCCGCCGCCCCGATCCGCTCGAGCTGGATGCGGCGGCGGAAGTCGTCCGCCACCTCCGAGAGCTCGGGCATCGCGAGGCTGTCCAGCCGCAGCAGGTGGTAGCCCAGCGTGGTCTCCACCGGGTCGCTCAACTCCCCCGGGCCCAGTGAGAAGACGGCCTGATCGATCGGGGCGAGCATCTGTCCGCGCGGGAAGGTCCCCATGCTCCCTCCCTGGCCGCCGCTGCCGGGGTCGGCGCTGAACCGCCCCGCCAGCGCCGCGAAGTCGCCGCCCTGGTCGAGCTGGTCCTTCAGCGAGCTTGCGAACGCGAGGACGCTGTCGCGCTGCCGGGTGGTCGCCGCGGGCGGGAAGGCGAGGAGGATCTGGGACGCGGTTGCGAGGGCTCCGGGAAGCTCGGCGGCGAAGCGCCGGGCGAGTTCGTCGTCGCTGACGGCCGTGTCGACCTCCAGGACTTCGTCGCGCAGCGCGCTCATCGTGATGTCGAAGCGCGGCTGCTCGATTACGGGCGAGACGTCGAGGGTGGCCAGCGTGGTGTCCGCGTCGAGGTGAAGCGCGAGCAGCGTGTAGTCCACCCACAGCTCCGCGACGGCCCGCACCACCTGCGAGTCGCCGGCAAGGGTGCTGTGTGCGGCGATGAGCGCCGCAGCGTCGTCCACCGTCAGCCGCCGGCCCTCCGCCTCGGCGAGCGTTCCGGCTCCGCACGCGGTCAGGACCGGAGCGGCGGCCAGAAGTACAAGCAGTCCAGCGCGACCGCGTGCCCGGACAGGCGTGGCGGCCGGGCCGGGATTCATCGCCGTCCGAGTGCCGCGGCTGGTTGGTTCGCGGGTCGTGGGTTCCGGCAGTTTCGTCTTCGCCATTTCTACGGGCCCCCTTCTCTCAAATCGATATGCCATCGTATATAATCGAACACTGAATATATTCCATCGCATATATTCACATGCCGAATATATCGACTTGCATATCAGGATTCTACAACCCTGGCGCTCAGCGCGTCGACCGCCCGTACAACCAGACTAACCAACCGGCCCCGCTGCGTACACTCCAGCACAAGCGAAAGGGGTGCGATGCGGCGGACCTCGACGGCGACCGGTTCGCCCCTGAGGGCCTCCTCGAGCCCGGACATGCGGACGGTGACGCCCGGCAGGAAGTTGACGCGGGCGCGCCGGCCGCGGACCAGGATGCCGTCCACACCGGCCCGCCGGCCGGCGATCGCCAGCTTGGTCTTGTGGAGCAGCCGGGTGGCCGCGGGCGGGAGAGTGCCGAAGCGGTCCGTCAGCTCCTCGGCCAGTGCGCCGACCTCGCCGGACTCGGTGATGCGCGAGAGGCGCCGGTAGAGGTGCAGTTTCTGGTGCGGGTCGGCCACGTATTCGTCCGGAAGGTAGGCGCCGGCCTCCATGGTGACCTCGGGGCGCGGGTACTGCTCCTTGGCGGGGTCCCCCTGCAGCCGCTTCACCGCCTCCTCCATCAGGCGCATGTAGGTATCCAGCCCGACCGCGTGCGCGAACCCCGACTGGTCCTCGCCGAGGAGGCTGCCCGCGCCCCGCACCTCGAGGTCGCGCAGCGCAATCTGGTATCCGCTCCCGAGCTCGGTGTAGTGCTCGAGCACCCGCAAGCGCCGCTCCGCCTCCGGCGTGACCTTCTCGGGTGCGATCAGGTAGCAGTAGGCACGGCGGTCCCATCGCCCCACCCGGCCCCGGATCTGGTACAGCTGTGACAGCCCGAAGCGGTCCGCGCGGGTCACGATGAGCGTGTTGGCGTTGGGGACGTCGAGGCCGTTCTCGATGATGGAGGAGCACACCAGGATGTCGGTCGCGCCGTCGACGAAGCGGGTCATCTCCCGGTCGAGGCTCCGCGGCGGCATCTGCCCGTGGGCTACTCCGACCGACGCGCCCGGCAGCAACGCGCGCACCCGTGCGGCCGCCGTGTCGATGGTCTCGACCCGGTTGTGCAGGAAGAAGACCTGGCCGCCCCGGTCGAGCTCCTTCTGGCAGGCCTCGGAGACGAGGTGATCGCTCCACCCGATGACGTGCGTGACGACCGGCATGCGGTCGCGGGGCGGGGTGCGTATCAGCGACAGGTCGCGGATGCCGGCCAGCGACAGGTAGAGCGTCCGCGGGATGGGGGTCGCCGTCAGCGTCAGGACGTCGACGGTGGTGCGAAGCCGCTTGAGCCGCTCCTTCTGCCGGACGCCGAGCCGCTGTTCTTCGTCGATCACCACCAGCCCGAGATCGCGAAAGGCCACGTCCCCGGAGAGCAGGCGGTGCGTCCCGATGACGATGTCGGCCTGGCCGTCCGCCACCGCGGCGAGGACTTGGCGCTGGCAGGCCGGCGGGTCCAGCCGCGACAGCGACTCCACCCGCACGGGATAGTCGGCCAGGCGGTCGCCGAAGGTCCTGGCGTGCTGCACCACCAGCACGGTGGTGGGGGCCAGCACCGCCACCTGCTTGCCGTCCTGGACCGCCTTGAAGGCCGCGCGGACCGCCACCTCCGTCTTGCCGTAGCCGGCGTCCCCGCAGACGAGGCGGTCCATGATCCCGGCCGACTCCATGTCCCGCTTCACGTCCTCCACGGCCCGGCGCTGGTCCGGCGTGTCCTCGTAGAGGAACGACGATTCCATCTCGCGCTGCCAGCGCGTGTCGGGGGGGAAAGAGTGGCCGGGGCGGGCGCGGCGGGCGGCGTAGAGGTCGAGCAGCTCGGCGGTCATCCGGTTGATGGCGGCCTCGGTCCTGCGCCGGAGCTTCTGCCAGCGTTTGCCGCCGATGCGGTGCAGCCGCGCGGGCGCGTCGTCCGGGTGCGTGCCCACCCAGCGCTCCACCCGGTCCAGCAGGTTGACTGGAAGGCGAAGGATCTCGTCGCCGTCGTAGGCGATCACCAGCGACTCGATCGATTCTCCGCCGACCGTCACGCGCTCCAGGCCGCGGTACCGGCCGATGCCGTGCTCCATGTGCACGACGTAGTCGCCCGGAGAGAGCTGCGCGAGGCTCTCCAGCGAGGCCGCTCCGCGAAAGCGCTTTCGCCGCCTGAGCTTCCGGCTGCGGCGGAAGATCTCGTGGTCGGTGAGGACATTGACGGGCGGCGTCGAGTCCGCCAGGCGGAAGCCGCCGCTGATCGAACCGACGACCAGGTGGCAGCCGGCCGGGACGGTTCCGCGGACGGCAAGCAGTTCCTCCAGGCGGGCCGCCTGCCCGTCGTTGTCGCAGAGGATGTGGGTCTCGGCGCCGGCCGCCGCCGCGCCGGCGAGAAAAGACCGCAGGCGGCGGGTGTCGCGCTCGATCGGCGGCGGGTGCTGTGCCTGGAAGATGGGGTCGCCCACGTGCTCCTCCGCGAAGAGTAGCTGCGGGTGGCGGCGGGCCCGTTCTGCCAGCGCTTCGGGCGGGAGGAAGAGTTCGGCGGGACGGGCGGCGGGCGAACCCCGGCGCACGGCTTCCCGGAATCGGGCCTCCGCCTTGCGCCACACGCCCGCGGCCTCTTCCGCCCAGCCGTCGTTGCCGATCCGCACCAGCACGGTATCGCGCGCGAGGCGGTCGAGGAAGGAGCAGGAGGCGGGTGGCGGGGCGGTGGCTGGTGTGGACGGCGGGGGCGAGGCGGTAGTGGGCGCGAGCTGGGGATTCCGCGGAGTCCCGGGGGCTCGCGGCCGCTCGGCCCCGCGTCCGGCGCCGAAGCTGACCGGGAGGATGTCGACCCGGGCGGTGTCGTGGGTGGAGCGCTGGTCGAGGATGTCGAAGAACCGGATCGACTCCACCTCGTCGCCAAGGAACTCCACGCGGGCCGGGCTGGCGGCACCGAAGGAAAAGAGGTCGATCAGGCCGCCGCGCACCGCGTACTGGCCCGCCTGCTCGACGGTGGGGACGCGCTCGAGGCCGCGTTCCTCCAGCGCGTCGACGAGGGCGGCCGGGCGGAGGGACTGGCCGGTCTTCACGGTGAACCGGAGCGCCCCGAGGTCGCGGGGAAGCGGGGCGACTTCCTGCAGTGCACGGCGGGTGGCGACGAGGATCCGCGCGGGCCCCAGGAGGAACGACTCGAAGGCCTCCACGCGCCGGCCCTGGACCTCGAGGCGGGATTCGTCTCCGTCCGGCGCGAACCCCTCCCGCTGTGGGTAATGGGTGGCCGTGCCGGGCCCCAGCAGGGTTTCGAGGTCGCTGAGGTACTCGCCGGCCTCGCCCGGGGTGGAGGCCGCGACGATCCAGCGGCGGTGGGGGAGGCGGGTGGCGAGCGCGGCCATGGCCGCGAGGGGCAGGGAGCCGGGGGCGCCGCCGACGGTACGTGTGTTGCGGGGGGAGGGGAGGTGGCGTGCGAGTGTGCGCAGGGCCGGGGTGGAGAGAACGATCCTGGCGGCGGGGTGAAGGTCCGGGGCGGGGGCCGGTCCGGCGTTCTCGGCGGGTTCGGTCTCGGCCGCTTCGGGGATCTCGGCGGGTTTGGACTTGGCTGGCTCCGAGTTGGCGGCCGGTTTCTGAGCACCGGCCGATTCGCGGCTGGAGACGGGCTCCGCGCTGGCCGGTCCCGGGCTACCCACCGGCCGCGGGGTTCGGCGCGGTCCCGCCGGGACGCGGGCCTTCGCGGGGACCGGGCTTGTCCTGCATCCCGCCCACCTCGACGCTCCCGGCGCGGGACCTCAACCTGCGCGACGCCGCCACGATGGTCTCGGCGATCAGCAGAGCAAGGATGAGGATGGCGATGGGGCGCCAGGGCTCGGGGCCCCGGCCCGCACGGAAGATGTGCCGGGACCAGGAGGAAGCTCCTTCCACGACCTCGCGGGTTCCCGGGATCGCACGGCGGACCGAGCGCACCGAGGCCGGGGTAAGGTCGGATTCGCGGGCGGGCGGATTGACCGGGACCGCGTCCAGCACGCTGTCGCCCGCCAGTACCCGGTAGAGACCCGCCGTTGCGGTCGCCAGAAAGGGCTGGTCACCGTCCACCTGGTGCTCGTTCCCTGCGGGATCACGCACCTGCGTGGCGGTGGGGGGCGGGCGGAAGTTCGTCCCGGAGGTCACGGACCCGATCCCGCCGCCGCCTCCCGTCCATCGCTCGATGGCCCACTCGAGCAGCGGGATCATCGCCGCCGATACGGGAAGGCTGGTCGAGGCCTCGTCCAGGGGAGATGCGAGCAGGACGTAGGGGCCGGCCGGCGTGGTGCCCGCGAGCAGCCAGGCGTCGCCGCTCGAGAGCGTGGCAGCCGGTGTGCCGGTGCCTTCGGGCGAGGCCCCCGATGAGGCGGTGCCACCGTCGACGCCGGGGTCGGCTCCGGTGGGCGACAGGCGGAAATAGCGCCGGATCTCCATGTCGCCGAGGTCGACGGCGATGTCGCTCCGGGTGATGCGGGCGCCCCCGGCCGCGGCGGGGCCGTACCGGAAGGGGATTCCCGCTTCGGCGAGGCGACGGTTCAGCGCGGGGAGCCGGGCCGGGTCGGGGTGCGGGACAACCACGGCGCTCTGCGTGAGGCCGCGCCGCTCCAGCCCTTCGCCGCCGACGCTGACCAGGGTGGCCGCGCGTGCAGCTCCTCCCAGCGCGATGCGCTCGCTCTCCGCGAGGACCGCGAGGGCTTCCGAGAGGAAGATGGAAGCCGGGCCGAGGAGGGCAACGGGGGTGGGGTCCCGGACCGTGAAGGAGAAGTAGCGCCGGTTGTCCGCCGTCAGGGGATCGGCGTCGATCTCGACGTGGCCTTCAACCCGGCCGGCCGGAAAGGGTCCCGCGGGAAGGAGGACCGTCGCGCCGGGCGGGGTCCTGCCCGCGGCTCTGACCTGTCCTCCGATGTAGAGCCGAACCCCCACGGTGTCGCCTGCCGGGTCCCCGGCGACCGCGACCGCCGCTTCGGTACGGTGCCCTGCCAGCGGAGCAATCCCTCCGCCGAAGGATACCCCTTCGATCCCCAGGTTGTCCGCCCCGCTCGAAGGCACGCCGAAGACCACGATGGGGACGTCCTCACTGGCAAGGGGTGGCTCTGGCATGGCCGTGGCCTGGAGGTCGGTGAAGACGTGGACTTCGCGGTCCGGCAATTCGCTTTGCCCGACAAGGGCACGGGCTCGCTCGATTGCCCGGCCGAGATCGCCGTAGGTGTGAGCGGGCATGGTGGCGTCGATCACGTTGCGTGCCTGTGCGACCCCTCCCGGAACTGCCGGCTCCCAGGGTGTGCCGGCCCGTACGACCCAGATGATGTCGTCGTGGCTTGCGCTGGCCACGCTCTGCCGGGCCACGGCCTTCAAGGTATCCAGCAGACGGCGCCCGTCCTGGATGATCGTGGTGCTCAGGGAGTTGTCGATGACCAGGGCCAGCGCGGTGGGGTCGTGGCTGCCTCCCGCTCCCGGGACGTGGATGCGGGCGCCGAGGAGGACCAGCAGCACGACCAGGGCGGCGCGCAGCAGCAGAAGCAGGAGCTGCTGGGTGCGGATCTGACGCGCGTGCTCCCTCTCGGTCCTGAGCAGATAGCGGATCGCCGGAAAGGTGAAGACCTTGCTTTCCTGGCGGTAGAAGAGGTGCAGGATGATCGGCACCAGCACCGCCGCGCCCGCCAGCAGGAAGAGAGGATTGAGAAAGCCCATTCAGGGAAGACGCTGGCGCTTCCACAGGTAGAAACGCAGGGCGCGTGAGAGCGGTTCGTCCGTCCCGATTGTGGAATACGCGATGCCCCGGCTGGTCAGCTCCGTGGTCCAGTCCGCTATCGCGCTCTCCACCGCGTCGCGGTACTGGCGCCGCATGTCGGCGACCGAGGTGCGGAGCGAATCGCCGGTCTCGGGGTCGATGAACCGGGTTTCGCCCGTGGTGGGCAGGTCACGCTCGCCGGGATCGATCAGGTGGAAGACGAGCACCTCGTGCCCGGTGTGCTGGAGGTAGATCAGCGCCTTGGCCGTTGCCGCCGGATCCACGAGCAGGTCCGAGATCAGGATCACCAGCCCCTTCCGCTTCAGCCGCATGGCGACGCGCTTGATTGCCGACTCCGAATCCGTTCGGCCGCCTCCTTTCAGCGCGTTCAGGTGCCTCAGCAGCATCCGCCAGTGCATCTTGCCACCGCGGGCGCGGATCTGTCGCACGATCCGCTCGTGGAAGGCCATGAAGCCCACGACGTCGCCCTGGCGCGTCAGGATCAGCGAGACCGCGGCGGCGAGATGCTTCGCATACCACAGCTTGGTGGGAAGCCCCGCCCGGGAGGACCACTCCATGGATTCGCTGATGTCTATGAGCATGTACGCGCGCAGGTTGGTCTCTTCCTCGTACTGCTTCACGAAGAAGCGGTCGGAGCGCGCGTACATGCGCCAGTCCAGCGTCCGCAGGTCGTCTCCCGGCTGGTAGGCCCTCAGCTCCGCGAACTCGGCGGAGAAGCCGCGGTTCGGGGACCGGTGCAGGCCCAGCATGAACCCGTGCACGACCTGGCGGGCGATGATGTCGATCCCACCCAACTGGGCCAGCGTCGCCGGGTCCAGCAGATCGGTGCGGCGGTCCCGGTGCGGAGTGACGGTCTCGTTGGTAGCCATGGCCACTGAATCTGTGGCGGGCGTCCGGTGCGGGGAAGGGTTCCCGGTGGCTGCCGGGCGGCTCGACTTCGGTCGAACAGTGGCTCAGCCGCCGGAGTCGCGTCCGCTCAGCGGCCGAGACGCCACGTCACCGATGCCTTGATCCGTCGGCCCTTGGGACTGTGAGTGAACCCGTCATAGGACGCTTCCCAGCGCACCGGCGGGGGCGCGGCGTCGAGCAGATTCAACACCGACAACCCCACATCGAGGTTGCCCGAAGTGCGCCTCAGCAGGTTGAGATCCCAGGTGACGAACTGGTCGATGTCTTCGAACTCCGTGCCCGCGAAGGCCTCGTTGACATAGCTGGACACCGCGTTGACGTAGCTGACTGCGCTGTAGTCGCCGATGTGGTAGCCACCCGACAGACCGGCCTTCCACCGCGGCAGCGGGGGAGCGATCGGGTTGGCCCAGTTCAGCTTCCCGACGGCGTCGTGTTCGCCCAGCACCTCGGTTCCGTCCAGATCCAGCGCCCTGACGACGAACTCCTGCGTGTAGGTCCCGTCGAGGCCCATCGTAACGACCGCTTCGCCGACCGGAACCCGCGCACTGACGTGCAGGTCCAGCCCCGACATGTCGACCCCCGGCCAGTTCACGTTGCGCACCTCGATCCGCTCAACCGACTGGATGTCGCAGGTCCCGGTCCCGGCTCCATCGGGACAGGTCACGAATCGCTGCACCGCGGCCCGCTGGCTTCCCCCCATGTCGTACAGCCGCGTGATGCCGGCGTAAGGCAGGACATCGATCACGTCGCTGAAGTCGTAGTCCCAGTAGTCCAGCGACGCCCGCACCCGCTGCAGCTCGAGGTTGATGCCGACGTTGTAGGTGAAGGCGCGCTCCGGCACCAGTCCGCCGTCCCCGTAGGTGTCGATCGCCTTGTAGATGCCGGCTTCGCTGACGTACTCCAGCCCGGTGTTGAGGTCCTCGTTCAGGTCGTCCACGGAGGGTGTGCGGAAGGTGGTCTGCAGGGAGGCTCGCAGGGCCAGCGGCTCCGCCAGCCTGATGCGCACCGCGACCTTCGGGTCGAAGCTGGCGACGGAGCCGTGGAATTCGTAGTTGGCCGCGACCTGACCGTGGATCCGGCCGCCGATGTCGAGCTGCGACTCCGCGAAGAGCCTGTGCACGATCTGGGCGTCGTCGTAGTTGAAGAAGCCGGTGGTGAAGTGAAAGGGCCCGACCTGCGGCGAGCAGCTGCGGTCGCCGGGAACGGGGCAGGGAGTGATCGCCAGGTCCCCGGTCCGGTTGGGTTCCGCAGCCACGCTGAGCCTGCGGAACTGGTATCCGAGGGCGTAGGCGGCCCCTTCGGTCAGGGCGCCCTTGAACATCGCGTCGAGGGTGACCAGGTTGGCCTCGTTGTCGAGGTTGACCTCGTCGTTCATCCAGTCGATGAGTTCGGGAGTGTTGTCCAGTCCCGCGACGTAGTCCGGGTTCGCCTGCCCGAAGTAGCGCGATCCCGGCTGCGCCGACTGCGGGTGGGCGTTGCTGAACGGATTGTAGTACATGCATCCGCCCTGCCCGGGGGCCGCGCCGCCCACGGCACCGAGAGCCATCCCGGACGGACTCGTCGGATCCACCACGACCCCGACCCCGCAGTTCGGCCCGCCGAAACCCCGGAAGGCCAGGAACTTGCGGTAGAGGTATTCCCCCGGGAGGTTGGCGTTGCCCGCCGAGCGGGAGAAGCTGCCGGCCAGCTCGATGGTCGCTTCCCGCTCGCCGAAGACCTCGAGGTCGCGCTCCAGCGAGGCGGCGATGCGCTGGGTGCGGGAGTCGCGCCGCAGCGTGCGGTGGGGCCCGGAGTTTCCGACCACGCGCCCGAAGAAGTACCAGTCGTTCTCCAGGCACGCCTCCCGGGAAGTGAAGCCGGCGTTCCGGGCGTAGCTGCCGCAGTAGGCCTGCCGTCCCGGATGCCCCGGCTCGATCAGCTGGGTGCCGTTGTAGGGCGAGATGGGCGGGTACGACGGAGTCGTGACCCAGTTGGGGGTGTTGGCTTCCGCCCAGAGGATCTCCAGATGGTAGCGGGAGCGATCGCCGAGGTCTCCGTTCAGCTCGGCGAACGTCCGGATCTGTCGCGAGGCCTCCGCGAGATTGTCGAAGGGCGCGTAGCGGAAGCGGCACGTCTCGTCCGGCTCCAGGAAGCCCCCGAAGTTCTGGCACTGGGGATCGACGGCGATGCCGCCCCACCCGCCGTAGTGGGCATCGAGCAGCGCGCCCACGAACTCGTCGCGCGTCTCGTCTCCGGTCAATCTGGGGAAGAGGAATGCGCCCGGGTTGCCGGTATAGGACCAGCCTCCGCCGCCGCCCACGAATTCGGTGAGGGCCCAGTCCCGTTCCTCCGGGGTCAGTTCCTGCGTGGCGAACACCTCGGCCGATACCACCGCGTGGGCACTCGCGCCCAGGCGTGAGCCCCAGATGGCGCCGATGTTCGTCTCCCCGGCTCCGGCGAAGCTCTCATGGGCTCCGGTAACCTCGAATCCGTCGAAGTCGCCCCGTGTGAGGAAATTGACGACGCCCGCGACGGCGTCGGAGCCGTACACGGCGGACGCCCCCTCCTTGACGACCTCGACCCGCTCGAGCGCCACCGTAGGGAAGGCGTTCACGTCGACGAACCGGCCCCCGGACAAACGGATCGGCAGGTAGACCTGGCGCCGTCCGTTCAGCAGCACGAGCGTGCGCGACGCCCCGATTCCCCGCAGGTTGACACTCGCCACCGTCTCCGAGACCAGACCGGGCGGACGCGTGCTGTACCACCCCTGGCGCGCTCCGAGGATGCCGTGGCTGGCGGTCACATTGCGGAAGAAATCGAAGGACTGGGGCGATCCCTGCTCGGCCAGCGTCCGGCGGCCCGTCACCGATACCGCATAGGGGAGCGCGACCGGCGACTCCGCGAAGGCGGTCCCGGTCACGACCAGTTCCTCGATGTGGAGTACCGATCGATCCATCAGGAGTTCAAGGGATACCGCCCCGCCACTGGTGACTGTGACCGTACGGACCTCGTCCAGGTACCCGATCAGTTCGGCGCGCAGTTCGTGCGTTCCCGCCGGGACCCCCGGTATCGTGAACAGGCCCCCACCCCGCGACAGCACCCCGATCCCGAGAGCCGGGAGGTGGACCTGGACCCCTTCGAGCAGCTGGCCGTTCTCGGCGTCCGCGACCGTGCCGGCCACGGTGCCGGTGTTCTGCGCCTGAAGGGGTGCGGTCCTGGCTGCGACGAGGATGGCCAGGACGAGGAACAGCGATCTGATTGCTTTGTCAGACATTCAAATGGCTCCAGGCACCGGGAGGCAGGTATCAGGTACGGTTTCGCGCACCTTACGACATCCTCAAGTATTGACCGCACGGTGCCGATATGCAACCGGCTGACCCATGGACGTATCGGGCACACACATCGCCAGCTGTCATGTATACGTTACATAATGTCGTGTTGTCTTTACTTCCCGGAAGGTCTCGAGCGCGTCTCCGCGTTGACCCCGCAAAATCGCCGCCGTTACCTTCGTTGGTACCTTCCGGTTGGCCGGCCGCGGGCCGCGCTTCCTTCCCCCAGATTCCGGCTGTGTTTCCAAGTGCGGACCGACCTGATTCGCAATTTCTGCATCATCGCGCACATCGACCACGGCAAGTCCACCCTGGCCGACCGGCTCCTGGAGTCCACGGCTACCCTGGACCGCCGCCAGATGCGCGACCAGGTGCTCGATTCCAACGAGCTCGAGCGGGAGCGCGGCATCACGATCAAGCTCCACGCGGTCCGCATGGCCTACCGCGCCCGTGACGGCCGGGACTACGACCTCAACCTGATCGACACCCCGGGACACGTCGACTTTACCTACGAGGTCTCGCGCTCGCTCGCCGCCTGCGAGGGCGCGATCCTGGTGGTGGACGCGACCCAGGGCGTGCAGGCCCAGACGCTCTCCAACCTCTTCCTCGCGCTCGACGCCGACCTCGAGATCATCCCCGTGCTGAACAAGATCGACCTTCCCGGGGCCGAGCCGGACCGGCGCCGCCAGGAGGTCGCGGAGCTCATGGGCATCGATGAGGAGACGGTGCTCGAAGTGAGCGCGAAAGAGGGCAGGGGGATCGACGGCGTGCTGGAAGCGGTGGTGGCTCGCATCCCGCCTCCTGCCGGCGATCCGGATGCGCCCCTGCGCGCCCTCATCTTCGACTCCTACTACGACCAGTACCTCGGCGCGGTTCCCTCCATCCGCGTTGTCGACGGGACCGTCGGGCCGGGCATGACGATCACCTTCGGGACCGTGGATTCCCGCTACGAGGTGACCGAGGTGGGACACATGCAGCTTGGGCGCGCCCCGGCGGGGTCGCTCGGACCGGGGGAGGTGGGGTACCTGGTGGCTGCGATCAAGGCCGTGGCGGACACTCGGCCGGGCGACACGGTGCTCGACGCCTCCAGGCGGGCGCCGGAGCTGCTGCCGGGGTACAAGGAGGCCAGGCCGATGGTCTTCGCTGGGCTCTATCCCACGGACACCGACGGCTACGAGGAACTTCGCGACGCGCTCCATCGCCTTCGTCTCAACGACGCGTCCCTCCACTTCGAACCCGAGACCTCGAAGGCGCTCGGCTTCGGCTTCCGCTGCGGTTTCCTGGGGCTCCTGCACATGGAGGTGGTCCAGGAGCGGCTGGACCGGGAATTCGGGGTCAAGCTCATCACCACGGTGCCCAACGTGAAGTACGAGGTGGCGATGTCCGACGGGACCAGGCTCTGGGTCGAGAACCCGTCGGAGCTTCCAGACCGGGCGCTGGTCGATTCCGTGGCTGAACCGGTGGTGCGCGCGCACATCGTCGTGCCGGCCGACTATATCGGGAACGTGCAGACGCTCTGTCACGAGCGCCGGGGCACCTTCCGCGGGATGAGCTACCTCGATCCGCGCCGGGTCGAGATGGACTTCGAGCTTCCGCTGGCCGAGATCGTCCTCGACTTCTACAACCGCCTGAAGAGCGGCACCAGGGGCTACGCGGCCCTCGACTACGAGTTCCAGGAGTACCGCAGGGACAACCTGGTCAAGCTGGACGTGATGGTGAACCGTGAACCGGTGGATGCCTTCTCGGTCATCCTGCACCGCGACAACGCGTACCAGCATGGACTGGCCCTGATTCGCAAGCTCAGGCAGCTGATTCCCCGGCAGCAGTTCGATGTCGCCCTGCAGGCCGCGATCGGGGGCCAGATCATCGCGCGCGAGACGGTGAAGGCCGTGCGCAAGAACGTGACCGCGAAGTGCTACGGAGGAGACATCACCCGCAAGCGCAAGCTCCTGGAGCGCCAGAAGGAGGGGAAGCGGCGGATGAAGCAGGTCGGCTCGGTGGAGATCCCGCAGGAGGCGTTCATGGCGGTACTGCAGCTCGACGATACCCGGTCGTGAAGGATGGGGCGCCGCGCTGGATCGCGGGTGTGGACATCGGGGGGACCAACCTGCGGGCCGGGATGGTCCCGTGCGAGGGGGGCGAGCCGGCCGGGGTGACGAGCGGGCCGACCCGGGCGGAGGAGGGGGCCGAACGGGTGGCCGCGCGGGTGGTCGAGATGATTCGCGCCGGGATGGAGGCCGTGGGGGAGGGGGTGGGGGGGGTGGGGGTGGGGGTTCCGGGGCCGCTCGACCGCGAGCGCGGGATCGTGATCGAGACACCCAACCTGGGGTGGCGTGATGTACCGCTGCGGGGCATGCTCGCTGGCCGGCTCGGCCTGCCGGTGGCCCTGGACAACGACGCCAACTGCGCGGCGTACGGCGAGTGGTGGCTCGGCGCTGGCCGCGGGGCCGACCGGCTGGTTGGGCTGACGCTGGGAACCGGCATCGGCGGCGGGATCGTTTTGGGCGGGGAGATCTACCACGGGGCGTCGGACGCGGCGGGGGAAGTCGGCCACATGTCGGTGCACTTCGAGGGGCGCCGGTGCGCGTGCGGCTCCCGCGGTTGCGTGGAGGCCTACGCGTCGGGACCGGCGATCGCGGCCAGGGCGGTCGAGGGAATCGGGGCAGCGGGGGACACGGTACTCGCTTCCCTCGCCGCGGAGAACCCGGACGGCCTCACGGCCGAGGCGGTCTGTGAGGCCGCTGGCGACGGCGACGGCTACGCCATCCGGATCCTGGAGGAAACGGGTCGGATCCTTGCGGTGGCGGTCGCGAACCTGGTCCACCTCTTCAACCCGGACGTAATCGTCATTGGTGGCGGGGTGGCCGCCGCCGGTGACCTGCTCTTCGAACCGCTCCGTGCCGAGATGCGGCGTCGAACGTTCCGCTCGGCCGCCGACGCATGCCGCGTCGTCCCCGCGGAGCTCCCGGAGACCGCCGGGATCATCGGCGCGGCCGCGGTCCTGAAGCACGCCCTGCATGGCTCGCAGTAGCCCGCGTCGAACGCTCCCGGCCAGTGCTCGGAACGGCGTGTTTGCGGTGGCCGCCATGGCCTCCGTTATCTTGACTCCGATGAAGAGGCTTCCCCACTTCCCGCTGCTCTCCGGACTCTGAGATGCGCGTCATCGAGGTTCCGGCTTCGCTGGACTACCGCAACGTGGAGGCGCTCTACAGGCGGGTGGCGGGCGAAGACGACACCGGCCCGGTGCTCTTCGACGCCCGCCGGCTTCGCTGGATCGACCCCAACGGCATGCTTCTGCTGCTCGCGGCAGGCAAGGTGGCCGCGCGAAGCGGAAACGCGCCGCGGATCTCGCTCCCCGCCCGTCAGGACGTCACGGACTACATGGACCGGATGGGTTTTCCCGGCGCGGCGGCCGGAATCTTCAGGTCCGTCACCGGGGGGAGGCGCTCCACCCATTCCGTCTCCGACGTACTGCTGGAGATCACGCCGGTCACCACGAACTCGGATGTGCACGACGTGGTGGACCGGGTCCAGTCACGGGCCGGGGCCATACTCTCCAAAACGTTGCGGTATCCCCCGTCCGCGGTAGTCCGGTTCTCGGTGATTCTCTCCGAAGTTTGCCAGAACATCATCGAGCACGCGGAGGCGCCCGGATGGGTCGCGGCACAGGCCTACAACTGGAAGAAGCGGCTCGGGCGCCAGGTCGCGGTCATCGCGGTTTCGGATCTCGGGTGCGGCTTTCGCGCCTCCCTGGAGACGGAACACGCGGCCCGGTTCGGCGACCGCTGGGGAGACGCGACGGCGCTGGAGGCAGCCTTCCTCATGGGGCTGACGCGGTTCGCGGACACCGGACGGGGGCAGGGGATCCAGCAGATACGCAAGCAGGTCGGCCGCTGGCAGGGCATCCTGTCGATCCGCAGCGGCACTGCCCGGATCGCCGACATCCCCGACTGGAGCAGCCGCCCCCCGCTGGAAGAGGAACTCACGCGCTTCCCCGGTTCCCAGATCAACATCATCCTGCCCGAGCACATCGGATGAGCCGGGCGGACGGAATGAGCGGCCGGAGGTGCCGATGACCGATGAACCGGAGCTCCCCGTGACCATCGATGTCGGCGTGATCGCGAGCGACTCGGTCGCTCCGGCCCGGCCCGACCTGGTCACCCGTCCGACCGGACGCGCCGTCAGGGAAGCGATCGAAATGCGCATCGCCCGAATCACCCGGGTCCCCTCGGTCTCTCTGCTGGATTTCACACATGTGCGGATCCTGGATTTCAGCTGTGCGGACGAGGTGGTCGCCAAGCTGCTCGTACGGTACATGCGCCGTGACCGACCCCGCGAAGCGTTCTTTCTCTTCCGCGCCATCGGCGACGTGCACCGGCACGCGGTCGAAGAGGTGCTGGGAAGGCACGGACTTGCGGCGGTATGCGACCTCGGGACCGGGTACGAGCTGCTGGGATCCGTGACCGGGCAGGAGCGGACGGCGTGGCATGCGCTCGAGCGACGGGGCAGGATCGGCCCCTCCCAGCTTGCCGCGGAGTTCGGCGAGCACGGCACGCCGGTGATCCGCGGACTTGCCGAGCGGCGCCTGGCCTGGTTCGAACGGCGGGGCGGCGCGTGCGCCCTCAGCGCGCTGGCCCGCAGTCCCTGACCCGCAGACGCACTGTATACGGAGGTGAGATGAGCTCCCGATCAACCACGAACGGCAGACCCGGAATCGCAACCAGCTCGGTCCATGCGGGATGCCCCGAGTCCCGCCCCGGCAGCCCGGTGGTGCAGCCCATCGTGCGCAGCTCCACCTTCCACTGGGCGGGTCCCGATGACGGCCTGGACCTGCGCTACAGCCGGTACGGCAACAACCCCAATCAACTCGCGGTCGCCGGCAAGATCGCCGCCCTGGAAGGAACCGAGGCCGGACTGGCGCTTGCCAGCGGGATGGCCGCGATCTCCATGACCATCCTCTCCGCGGCCGGCGCGGGGGACCACGTCGTGGCCAGCCGCCACCTTTACGGCGCCACCCACGCCCTGCTGTCCGGCGAGCTCCCGAAGCGCGGGATCACCACCACGTTCGTCGAGCCGTCCGACCCCGCGGCCTGGGAAGCCGCGCTGACGCCCCGCACCCGCGTCGTCCTGATCGAGCTGCCCACCAACCCCACGCTGCGCGTCTTCGATATCGAACCCGCCCGGCGCGCCGCCCGCTCGGCGGGGGCCATCCTCGCCGCCGACATGACCTTCGCCACCCCGGTGAACATCCGCGCGGCGGAGCACGGCGTCGACGCCGTCATCCACTCCGCCACCAAGTACCTGGGCGGACACTCCGACCTCATCGCGGGGGTCGTCGCCGGAAGCCGCGAGCTGATCGCCGGCGTGACGAAGATGATGAAGCTGTACGGGGGCTCCATCGACCCCGGCGCGGCCTGGCTCCTCGAGCGGGGCATGCGCACGCTCCCCGCCCGCATGGACCGCCACAACCGCAACGCCCACGCGCTGGCCCGCTGGTTCACCACCGTCGAAGGCGTGCGCGAGGTGATCTACCCGGGTCTGGCCCGCCACCCCGACCACAAGCTCGCCACGCGTCTGATGGGCGGGTACGGCGGGATGGTATCGATCGTGCTCGAGGGCGGCGGAAGCGCCGCGGACACCTTCTGCTCGAAGCTGCGCCTGGCCGCTCCGGCGCCCTCCCTGGGCGGGGTGGAGACGCTGGTGTCGCAGCCGCGCCACACCTCGCACGTCGACCTGGCAAGCGCGGAGCGCGACGCACTGGGCATCCCCGACGGTTTCGTGCGCATCTCGGTCGGCCTGGAGGACCTGGAGGACCTCAAAGCCGATTTCGGTGCCGCCGCCCACGCGGTTCTCGCGCCCTCCTGACCAGCCCGGGCCCCCAGGCCTGCGGGCACCCTCCGTCCGGCCCGCGCCCCGCCGTCCCCGCTACTCCGCCCCCATGAACGGGTATTCCACCCTCGTCGGCGGCGCCAGGTTCTCCTTGATGCTTCTCGGCGACAGCCACCGCGAGATGTTGAAGGCGGATCCGGCCTTGTCGTTCGTGCCCGACGCCCGTCCGCCTCCGAAGGGTTGCTGGCCGACGACCGCCCCGGTCGGCTTGTCGTTCACGTAGAAGTTGCCGGCGGCGTAGCGCAGCCGGTCCAGTGCCTGGCGCACCGCCGGACGCTCCCTCGCAAAGACCGCCCCGGTCAGCGCGTACGGGGATGTGCGGTCCACGAGGTCGAGGGTGCGGTCCCACTGCCCGTCCGGATACACGTGAATCGACATCACCGGCCCGAAGATCTCGTCGCACATGGTCTCGTGGGCGGGGTTCTCCGCCTCGATGATCGTGGGCCGGATGAAGAACCCGTCGGCGTCCGAGTACCGGCCACCCGCGATCACGCGCGCGTCGGGACTGGCGGCGGCGCGGTCGATGTAGCCGGAGATCGAATCGAAGGCCCCGCGGTCGATCACCGCGTTCACGAAGTTCCTGAAATCGGCAGGATCCCCCATGGTGAGCCCGTCCGTCTCCTCGACGAGCGGGTCCCGGATCCGCTTCCAGATCGAAGCGGGGATGTAGGCCCGCGACGCGGCCGAGCACTTCTGCCCCTGGTACTCGAAGGAGCCGCGCACGATGGCGGTCCTGAGGGCGTCCGCATCGGCCGACGGGTGCGCCACGATGAAGTCCTTGCCGCCCGTCTCGCCCACCAGGCGCGGATAGGACCGGTACCGCGCGATGTTCTTCCCGACCGTCGTCCACAGCGATTGGAAGACCCCGGTCGAGCCCGTGAAGTGCAGTCCGGCGAAATCCCGGTCCTCGAGGGCCGCCGCGGTGATCTTGACCGGATCCCCCGGCACGAAGTTGATCACACCGGGCGGCAGCCCCGCCGCCTCCAGCAGCCTGTAGATGTAGTAGCCGGAGAGCACCGCGTGCTTGGATGGCTTCCAGAGGACGCCACACCCCACCATGGCCGGGATCCCGGCGAGATTGGCGCCGATCGCCGTGAAGTTGAAGGGACTCACCGCGTACACGAACCCCTCGAGCGGACGGTAGTCCAGCCGGTTCCAGATCCCCGTCTCGGAGTGGGGCTGCTGGTCGAAGATCTGCTCGGCGAAGAAGGCCCCGTAGCGGAAGAAGTCGATGACCTCGCAGGCGGCGTCGATCTCCGACTGAAACGCATTCTTGCTCTGGCCGAGCATGGTCGAGGCGTTGATCCGGGGGCGCCAGGTCGTGCGCAGCATCTCCGCGGCCCGGAGGAAGACGGCCACGCGGTCCTCCCACCGCCACGAAGCCCAATCGCGGCGCGCCTCCACCGTGTTGGCGATGGCCTGCCGCGCCTCCTCGGCGCCAGCCTCGTGCCACACGCCCAGGCACAGCCCGTGATCGTGGGGAGAGCGGATCGGATGGGTCTTGCCGGTGCGGATTTCCCTGCCGCCGATGATGACCGGGATGTCCGGCCTCTCACCGCCGACCTGCTTCAGGGCGGCCTTCAGGGCGTCCCGCTCGGGCGTCCCGGGGGCATGGGATTGGACGGGTTCGTTTTCGGGGGCGGGAACACGGATCGTACCGGCCATGGATCTTCCAGTCTGGGGTTGGCGGGAGCGCTCGAAGCCGCCTGCCCGGGAGCAGGACGGTGAGCGGCAACGCAGGCAATTTCACCCGGCCGACCGGACTGTGCAACCCGTGATGGTCAACACCCCGGGCGGACGCTCCCGGTTGACGGGCGGCCAGGACCGGGTAGCTTCCTCTGCGTCGCGTGCGGCTCTCTTCTCAGCGATGGAACGGCACTTCCGGTGCCGAACGGAGGAATGGGTACCAGAGATCAGATCGAAGCGGTCCTGACGTCGATTCGGCCGGCCATCCGGTCCGATGGCGGAGACGTTGAACTGGCGGGTTGGAACGAGGAACTCGGCAAGGTCGAAGTGCGTCTGCTGGGTGCTTGCGAGTCCTGCCCCATCTCGATGCTGACCCTGAAGGAGGGGATAGAACGCCGCCTCAGGGCCGCCGTCCCCGAGGTACAGACCGTCGATGCCCGCTGAGTGCGCATGAGCCGAAGCGACATCGCAGCGGCTGTGACCCGTGCCCTTGCCCGGGTGGTCAATCCGGCCACCGGCCAGGACGTCGTGGAGGGGGGGCAGGTGGACGGCGTCACGGTGGACGACAACGGCCGGGCCCGGTTCGTCTTCTCCCTGCGCAAGGGGGACCCCGGGGCGCTGGTTCGCCAGGCGCGGGCCGCCGCCGGAGCCGTCGACGGCGTGAGTGGCGTCAAGGTCGACGTGCAGCTGCCGCAGACACCTCCCTCGGGCTCGCCCGGGCGATCCGGCCCCGAAGCCCCGGCTTCCGACCCGGGATCTCGGCGAGATGCCTGCGCCAGGCCGACCGCCAGCGGCCATCCGGGTGGCGCCGCGCCGCATGGGAGGGCGGGCCGGCAAGCAAGCGGAGCCCCCGCCGGCACGGTGCCGGGCCAATCCCCGAAGCGAGGCCTTCAGCCGGGCTCGGTTCCCGCACCGGTCCCGCAACCGGGCATCCTGGCCGGGGTTGCCCGGATCGTGGCGGTCAGCTCGGGGAAGGGAGGCGTCGGCAAGTCGATGGTGGCGACCAACCTCGCGGCCTACGCGGCCTCGAAGGGCCTCGCCACGGGACTCCTCGATGCCGACATCTACGGCCCCAACATCCCGATCATGTTCGGCGAGGGGCGCCGCCCGAGCGTCACCGGCGACAAGGGATCCGAGATGATCGTCCCCCTCGAGGCCCACGGCGTCAGGCTGATGAGCCTGGGATTCCTTCTGGAGCGCGAGCAGCCCGCGATCATGCGGGGCCCGCTCATCGCCGGGATCCTCAAGCAGTTCATGGAGCAGGTGTCGTGGGGCGACCTGGATCTGATGATCGTGGACATGCCGCCCGGCACCGGAGACGCCCAGCTGTCCCTCGTTCAGACGGTGGAACTCGACGGGGCGCTGATGGTCACCACCCCGCAGAAGGTGGCCACCGGGGATGTGCGCCGGGGCGTCAAGATGTTCGAACGGGTCAACACGCGCGTCCTCGGGATCGTGGAGAACATGTGCGGCTTCCGGATCCCGGGATCGGACGAGGTCATCGACCTCTTCGGGCGGGGCGGCGGAGAGGAGCTGGCGGGGGAACTGTCCGTCCCGTTCCTGGGGAGGATCCCGCTGGACCTGGCGGTTCGGGAAGCGGGAGACGGGGGCAGGCCCACGGTAGTGTCGGCACCCGGTTCGCCGGCCGGGCGTTCGCTCGTGGAGATCGGGGAACGGCTTCTGTCGTCCCTCGCCGGACTGCCGCCAAGGCGCTAACTCAAAGCGTCAACTGTAAAGAGGACACGACATGTCGTAAAGCGGACACGACATTTCGGTAAAGCGGACACTGCAGCTGTGGCCGGGTCGGCGGAGCAGTCAGGAGACCTACTCGCCCTCGAGCCACTTTCTGTCCGCCGCCGAAAGCGTGCCGCCGCTGCGCACCCTGTCGAGGAGCTTGAGCACCAGCCAGCCCACCAGCATGACAGGCGCGACCTTGAAGAGGAGGAAGCTGGCGATGCCCACGGTGAGGCCCAGGATCGCTCCGACGACGGTGAGCACGATCCAGACCACGACGATGCTCAGAATGCCCATCGCCAGGAACGTCAACAGGGTCCCTATCATCTTTCCTCCAGATGTATCTCCGGCGCCGACGACCGGTGGGGTAACCACCCCTGGCCGCGCAAGCGCGATTCGGGTTTGGAGAGCATCGCCTCAGCCTTCACAATCATAACGCCTGCTACGATAAAGTAACGAATCACCGCGGTTGTCACCCGCAACCCCCGCTGCAGGTCAGGAGGTCCAGACGAATTCAACCGCCCCCAGCGCCGCCGACAGGTCGACCTCCAGTCTGCGGTCGGCGCGTTCCCAGTTGTGGGAGGTGTAGGTGTCCCTGTCCTTCACGAATCCGTCCGCGTCGATCGAAGTCAGGAAGCCCCCCTCGTACCGAACCCGCACTCCCAGCGACTCCGGAATGAGGATTCGCATCGCTCCCAGTCCCATCTCGATCGACAGCCGGGCGTCCTGCGGCCACTCGCCCTCCAGACCCAGGGCCACGAAGCCCAGGCCGGCATTCACGAACACCTGCCGGGCATTGAGGTTGCCCAGACCGCGCGCCTCGAAGTCGGCCACGCCGACGTTGATCTTGGCCGAGTCCATCTGCCGGGGGTTGGCCGCCGAGATGCGAAGCTGGGTGTCGGAGGCCCCGCTGTTCAGGATCATCCACTCGACATGCATGCCGGTGAGATCCAGGTCCGCCTGGCCGGCGATAAAATCGAGGTGGAGGTCCATCGGGACGTCGGACGGTAGCTCCAGGTCGATCGATGGCGTGTCCGAGGGACCCTCGTCGGCTTCGTCCTCGATTTCCATGGTGACCTCGAGCCTGCCGCCGTCGTACTCGGTCGTCGGAACCGCGAACCGCTCGTCGAAATGCATCCGGGCCCGGTAGAGGAGCCCGGAGGGACCGCGACGCACCTTCAGCCGTCCGAGCCCGTACATCACCCGGACCTCGATCCGGCCCTCGTCGGTCACCTGGCGGGAATGGGTGAGCGTGCGAAGCTCCTGCGCCCGCAGTTCGCCGGTGCCCGCCACCACGGTCAGTCCCGCGGCCAGAGCCAGAACGGAACGCCGGCCCTGAGGCAGCGCGGGTATTCGGCCCCGGGCGATCAAGGAACCTTCTCCGCGCCGGCCCACTCCTGGGCGTCCAGGTCGTCCTCGTCCGCAAACCCGCCGGACCAGCGGGTCTTGCCCCCGCGGGTGATCAGCACGGCTCCGAAGCCGGCGACCGAGGACACCACGCAGGCAAGGGCTCCGGCGGCAAAAAGGATGCCGGCGACCCAGTCGATCAGGGGCAGGGCGATGAAGACGCTCCCGGCCGCAAAGGGAAGCAGCAGGGTCGCGAGTCCCGCGAGTCTGGCGGTGAAGGGCTGGTCCGGGTCGAAGCGGTCGAGCCAGCCGAAGTTGAGCCCCAGCACCCATCGTCCGATGTTCTCGGCCGCGCCCACGAAGCCCGCGAAGAACGCCAGGCACACCGCGAGCGGAAAGAAGGGCACCCAGATGAGGAGGGCCGGGATTCCGATCACGGTCAGGGTGAGCGCGGCCGCCCCGAGCAGGAAGACCGGCAGGATCGCATAGCTGCCCGCGAAACCCACGAGCGTGCTGCCCATGGGATTGCCGGAAAGCTCAACGACCACGGATCGGACGCGGTGTCCGCCGAGCACCGACAGCAGCAGCGCCAGCGCCCCGAGCACCACGAACGCCACCAACGTGCCGAGCAGCCCCTGTCCGGCTTCCCGCAAGTCGCGGAAATACGGCGAAAAACGCCCGCGCGACGACCGGCTGCTCCGTTGGAGCTGGGAGAGGGCATCGGCCCGGATGCGCTCGCGGAGCCGGGCCTCCCGCTGCTGCAACTGCTGGCGCAGATCCACCTGCTCGCCCCCGAGCCGGACCCCGGCATCGGCGATTTCGGAGTCCAGGACCCGGATGTCGCCGTCGATTCGGCTGCCCTCCGCAAGGACCAGGGCACCGTCCATCACCACGACGTTTCCACGAACGTGACCGCGCACCTGCAGCAGCCCATCCACATGAATAAGGCTGCCGTCGACCGATGCGTCCTCAGGGATCGTGTAGTCTTCGCCGATGCGCACCCGGGTCTCTTCGAGCTCTTCGAGATCCATGTCCTGGACAGCGGCCGCCCAGGCCTGGAGGAACTCCCCATCGCGGCCCAGGATCGCGACCGCCCCGCCGACTTCCGCCGCTTCGCTCCCAGCGGCCGGCAAGGCGTCTCTCCGAGGTGGCGGGGCAGCCGCCGACAAGGCCGCGTCCAGCGCTTCCTCGATCCCGCGCAGAAGTGCGAGATCCGCCTCCGCGAGGGCGGCGTCCGGGCTCCACTCGTCCAGTCTTCGCGCCAGCTGATCGCCGGCAAGCGACTGCACGTTGTCGAGCAGCCCCCGCCAGGCCCGATCGGACGCACCCCCGGGCGTGTACGGCCCGAGGGCTTCCCCGTTCAGCCGTACGATGCCGCCGGAGAAGTCGACGGCCAGGGTGCCCCCGTTGGCGAACTCCAGACGCAGCGAGGCTTCGTCATCGGAAACCTCGATCCTGCTCGAGACGAGCTCGTGCTGCTGGGCGGATCCCGTCGGGGCCCAGAGGAGCAGCAGCAAGCCGGCTCCCAGCCCGGTGCTCAAGGCGGGATGTGACGGCCCACCGACGCCCCGGGGGCCGCGTCCGCGGACGGATGATGGCGTTGCTGTTCGCCGCTGAGGGCGCCTTGCCATCGCGCCGCCCCGGCGCTCCCGCAGGTTCCTAGACCGGTACATGACGACGACCCATTCCCGAGTTGTTGACGAAGATTCCGTAGAGGATCCTCCCCGAGATCAGCGACAGTACGCCAAGGACGAGGAGCCCCAGAAGAGCCACCGGCAGAATCACCTCCAGGCTGCCCGATCCAACCGCGGTGGCGGCTCCCGGAGACCAGCCGCCCAGGAGTCCGTCGGCCAGCGCCGAAACGGCGGCAACGCCCTTCTCCCAGATGAAGCCGGCCACGCGCTGGGGCGTGACCAGCGGATTGGCGAAGATCCCGGCAAGGACGTAGCCCAGCGAGGCGACCAGCGCGGTCGGCGCGAAGGCCATCCCAAGCGCCGCGGCCAGTCTCTGCCTCCGCTCGGGCCAAAGCACGCGGACGCGCCGCCAGGCCTTCCGCCGCTCGAGGGAGGGGGCGGGCATGGCCTCGATGCGGGCCATCACCCGTTCCTGGAAACCATCCGGGGGGGCCAGAACGGGGAGCTTTCCCAGCTGCCGGTGCAACCGCTTCCAGCTCGTCAGAGCGGCCGCCGCCTCCCGGTCACGCGCCACGAACGCCGCGAGTGTCCGGGCCTCGCGTGGCGGGAGCCCTTCCTCGATCAACTCGCTGAAGACATTGCCAACGGACGGGCGGCCCGCGCCGGCGATCCACTGCCACGCCCGCGCCCAGCCCGGCTGGCGGGCCCTGAGCGCCGCCAGCACCCGCACCTTGAAGTCCGCCGAAGGTGCGAAAGCCGCCAGCCGGCCCAGCGCGGCAAGCAGAGAGCGGAACACGCGCACGTCGCGGGCGAGCCGGGGGTCGGCCGCCAGCGCGTCCTCGAAGGCTGCGCGCTCGTTGCGGTCCAGCTCATCGTCGAGGTACGCGAAGAGGCGCCCCACCGCCGGATCGAGCCGGTCCGGGGCCGGTTGCCGGCCCTCCGTTCTGTCGATTCCGTGTCGCATGTGTGCCAGTACGCCGCTCGTTCCCGAAGGGTTTCAGTCCGCGTCCTCGCCGGTATCGTCGAGGAGATGGCCCAGGGCCTCCTTGAGCTCCAGCCGGGCGCGGTGGATGTAGGTCTTCACGGTCCCGAGAGGGACGTCCATGATCTCTGCGATCTCCTGGTAGGAGTAGCCCTCCACATGTCTGAGAAGCGTGGCGGCCCGGTACTTCGGACGCAACTGCGCGATCGCCGCTTCGATCTGACTCCCCAGTTCCATATTCTCAACATAAGCGTCCGGACGCTCAAGTTCAGATTCCAGAATCGGCCGGGTGCGCGCCTGCTCTTCTTCGGTGAGCGCGTGCGGCGACCCGTGGATCGAGATCGTCTTCAGCCGTTTGCGCCTGAGGTGATCGATGGTCAGGTTGTGCGCGATCTTGAAGATCCAGCTCGAGAACTTGTAGCGCGGATTGTAGCTGTCGATGGCATTGAAGGCGCGAATGAACGCCTCCTGGGCGAGGTCTTCGGCCAGGGCGCGGTCCCGCACCATTCGGTAGACGAGCGAAAAGACCGGCTTCTCGTACCGGTTCAAGAGCTCCCGAAATGCCCTTTGGCGCCCGTCGGCGGCCTGCCGGGCGAGCGTGCTGTCGGGAACGGGCTGTTCCAAGGTCGTACCGATCTTCCGTGGGATTCAGTTGCGGGCTTCTCCGGCCGTGCACCGGTTGGACGCCCCCGGATCCCGTTGGGGATGTCGGCCCGCACTGGAACAAATCGCGGGCGCATCTACCTTACGGAGTTCCGGGATCCTTGCTTCACGGGACTCGAACCGGCCACCCAGGACCCGATTGGGCACAATGCGATTCATGAGAAGAAGGTGACGCCTTGACTGCGCCGCGGGAAGCGAAGCCGGCCGGGGCGAGCGAACGGGCCGACCGGGTCCGCACGCTCTTCAGCGAGATCGCGCCCCGCTACGACCTGCTCAACCACCTCCTGAGCCTGAACATCGATCGCAGGTGGCGCAGGCGCGCGATCCGCGAACTCGGCTGGGAGGCCGCGCCCGAAGACACCTATCTCGATCTCTGCACCGGCACCTTCGACCTCGCCGCCGAACTGGCCACCCGGCGCGGGTTCGCAGGCACGGTGCTCGCCGCCGACTTCGCCTTCCCCATGCTGGCCCGCGGTCTCGGCAAGATCCGGTCCCGCTCTGTGGCGCCGGTCTGCGGGGACACGCAGCTCCTTCCCTTCGCGGACCGCACCTTCGCGGGAATCACCGTGGGCTTCGGGGTACGCAACCTGTCGGAGCCGGAAGCCGGGTTCCGCGAGGCCTGGCGGGTGCTGAAGCCGGGCGGGCGCTTCGTGGTGCTCGAGTTCACCGTGCCTCCGGGAAGGCTCATGCGCGCCGCCTACCTTCTGTACTTCAACCATATCCTGCCGCGCGCGGGAAGGCTGATCTCGGGGCACCCGTGGGCGTACAGCTATCTGCCCGAGTCGGTGAAGGACTTCCCGGGGCCGGGCGAGCTGGCGGGGCTGCTGCGGGGGGCCGGCTTCACGAAGGTCGACTGGTTCCTGCTCACCGGGGGGATCGCGGCGGTTCACGTGGCGGTGAAACAGGCGGTCCGTCGTCCAGCACCGTGACCGGTCCGAGTTCGGTGGGCGAGCCGTCGAAGCGGGTGGTGTCGCCAACCAGCAGGATGATCATGCGGGCCGGGTCGACTTCGCGCCGGAAGACCTCCTGGACGGCGCGGGGCGTCACGCCCTGGATGCCGCGCAGATACCGTTCGAGCCAGTCGTCCGGGAGGCCCAGCGCCCGATAGGCCATCCCGCGGGAGATGACCTGGAGCGGTGTGCGGAAGTTGAAGACGAATCCGTTGACGGTCTCGTCGATGGTGCGCGCGACCTCATCGGCGGTGGGGGGAGCGGCGCGCATTGAATCGAAGGTGGCGAGGATGAGCCGGGTCGCTTCCAGGGTGGTTTCCGGACGCGTCCGGGTGACCGCGCCCACCAGGCCGTCGTTCTTGCTGGAGGTCGTCCAGAGCGACGAAGCCGAGTAGGCCAGGCCCTCCCGGGTCCGCACCCCGGTGACCAGGCGGCTGGAGAAGCCGGATGCGCCCAGGATGGCGTTGGCGACCCGCGAGGCGTAGTAGCCCGGGTTGTCCCCCTGGCGCAGGCGGGACGGGTGGGCCATCACGATCACGCTCTGCTCGATCTCCCTGTGGATGACGAAGACGCCGGGCTCATCGCGAATGACCGGGGCCGGATCCTCCAGGAGCGCCCCCGAGCAGGGAGGCCAGCCGTCGAGCACCTCGTCGAGCAGGGCGGAGGCGCGCTCCCAGGTCACGTCTCCGGTAACCCCGAGCACCATGTTCTGCGGACAGATGATCGCGCCGTGCACGTGGCGCAGCTTCTCCGGGGCCAGATCGGCCGGCTCGAGATCGGCGTCGCTCACCTCCCAGCCGACGGGGTGGTCACCGTACATGATGTGATTGAAACGGCTGAAGGCGAGCGTTCCCGGATCGTCGCGGCCGCGCCGGACGCGCTCGATCTCGGTGCCCCGCCAGCGTTCAACCTGCGCCGAGTCGAAACGCGGCGTGCGGAGCATCGATGCCCAGAGCCGCACCGCCTCGTCCAGATAATCGGAGAGCGCATTCACCCGGGAGGAGGCGCTCCCGCCTCCCTGCCCGAAGCTCATCGCCAACGCCAGAAGCTCGATGCGATCGTCGACGGAGTCGGGGGGCAGGGCAGCGGTGCCGCCGGTCCGCAGCAGGTTCGGCAGGGCCGAGGCCGCGGCCAGATGCTCGCGGGTGAGGTTCCGCACGCCGCCCTGGAAGGTTGCGTAGAAGGTGACCAGCGGCAGCTCGCTATCCTGGAAGAAATGGACGGGCACGCCGCGGATCGTGTGCGTCTCGGGTTCGATCCGGTTGAAGCGAATCTCCGGGAAGCGCATCGTCGCGACCCGCTCGCGCACGGTCTCCTGGGTGTGGGCGGGACAAGGGAGCAACACCGGCAGCGTGGCCATTGCCAGAGCGAGTACGCCCTGGAGCCCGCGGATGCACACGTCGCGGCTGCGCTCGGGCGAGCACGGGTAGCGAACCGCCGCGCTGGAACGTCCGCGGGCATCCGGCGGGCGGGTCGCGGCCGCGCTCACCGGGATCCCTCCCGCACCATGACCGCGACCGTCCGGGTGCCGGGGATCAGGTACTCCCGGGCGACGCGCTGCACGTCCTCCGGCGTCACGTCGGCGATCCGCCGGGAGAGCCGGAAGGTCTCGCGCCAGTCCCCGAAGGAAGCCTCCGACTCCGCGATCTGCAGGGCGAGCTGAAGATTGGAGGACAGCCTTCGGTATTCGCCGGCGCGGTACTGGTTCTGAATGCGCGTGAGGGCGCGGGGTTCCGGGGACGCGCTGCGAATCGCCTCGATCTCCTCCAGGATCGCGCGTTCGATCTCTTCGGTCGTGTGCGGGGCGCGCGGAACGGCTGAGATCGTGAACAGTCCCGGATACAGCGTTCCCGGCCCCAGGTAGGCGGAGACCTGGATGGCCGAACGATCATCGGCGATCAGACGGCGATAGAGACGCGTGGTGCGGCCCGCCGTGAGGAGCGAAGCCAGCATCGAGAGCGCGGGCGCGTCCTCGTGAAGGACCGGCACAGCGCGCCAGCCCATCAGCAGCCGCGGCTCGGCATCGAACTCGACGGTGATGCGCCGCTCGCCCCGCTGAACCGGCTCGCGCGCGAGCACCGGCGCAGGAGTGCGGCCTGCCGGGACCCGGGCGAAGTACTCCTCCGCCAGCCGAATCACCTGGTCCGCATCCACATCGCCCACGATCGCGGCCACGGCGTTGCCGGCCCCGTAGTAGTCGCGGAAGTACTCTGCCGCCTGGGGGCGGGTCAGCACGTCGAGGTCGGCCGCGTGCCCGATGACCGGGACTCCGTACGGGTGCACCTGGAAGGCCGTGGCCAGGAATGCGGTCTGCAGGATGCCGCCGGGACTCGTCTCGAGGCGCGTGCGTCGCTCCTCCCGGACCACGTCGAGCTCGGTGAAGAACTCGCGGAAGACGGGGTTCGCCATCCGGTCGGACTCGAGCGCGAACCAGAGTTCGATCCGATTCGCGGGCAGCTCGACGAAGTAGCGCGTCGCCTCGTGGGAGGTGGTGGCGTTGAGGCCCTGAGCGCCCTCGGAGGAGAGGATGTGGTCGAACTCGTTTGACATCACGTAGGCGCGGGCGCTGTCCTCCAGCGAGGCGACGCGTTCCCCGAAGCGCCGGACGGCGGCGGTGTCGGGGCGGGGGCGCCCCATTTCCGCGACCATCGAGTCGCGCACGGCGTCGATTGCGTCCAGGAGCGGTGCCTCGAGTGCCCGACTGGCAGTGCCGATCTGCTCGGAACCCTTGAAGAGCAGGTGTTCCACCACATGGGCGATCCCGGTGTTGCCCAGATGCTCGTTGACCGAGCCGACCGGATAGTGGACGACCAGCGAAACGGTCGGGGACTGGCGGCGCTCCAGGATGAGGAAGGTCATCCCGTTGTCCAGGGTGTGGGTGACGACGGGGAGCTGCGTGCCGGGCACGGGTGGGGAAGGCGGTTCCTGGGCGCCGAGGACGACCGCGCGGGTCAGGATGAGCGCGATGGCTAACCCGCGGATAGTCCCCGCGCCGTGCCGAGGGCGGCCAGGCGCCCTGCCGGCAAGGCGCGACGAAGGGTGAACGGCACGGCCATTCGTCCGGGGAGCGGCGCAGAGCGGTGCCCGGGGAACCCGGAATGTAAAGAGGACATTACATTGTGTCATGTTGTCATTACATTGCGAGTGCTTGAGCGCCGCGGTCCAGCGAGCATGCAACCTCACGATGGCTGGCACCGCCGGCAGCAGAAGGCGGAGCGGCCGCCGAAGACGATGCGCTCGATCGGCGTCCGGCAGCGGGTGCAGGGGCGCCCCTCCCGGCCGTAGGCGTGGAGCTGGCGCTGGAACAAGCCCTCGTTGCCGTCGGGGGCGCGGTAGTTGCGCAGCGTGGTCCCGCCGGCGCTCACGGCCGCGCGCAGGACGCGCCTGAGTGCCCGGTGGAGGCGGACGGCGCCACCCTCCCCGATTTCGTTGGCGGGGGTGCGGGGATGGATGCGGGCGAACCAGAGTGCCTCCACGGCGTAGATGTTCCCGGCGCCGGCGATCTTGCGCTGATCGAGGAGGAGCGAGCGCACCGGCGAGCGCGAGCGCGACAGGAGGGAGCGCAGGCGTTTCCCGGTGAAGGAACGGGAGAGCGGTTCAGGGCCGAGGCTTCGCGACCAGCGGGTCCACTCCGCCGGCGATAGGCGCCGCACGCGTCCGAAGCGCCGGACATCGTCGTAGGCGACGCACCCGCCGCCGCCCAGGTGGAAGAGCACCGCCGGGTGGGTCGACGCCGACGGGGTGCCGGGCCCGGCGCCGGGAACCAGGCGCCCGGTCATTCCCAGGTTGACCACGACCCGGGTCCCGTCGTCCAGAACCATCACCACGTTCTTGCCCCGTCTGCCGACCTCGCGAAAGCGCCTTCCCTCCAGCGCTTCGCCGAACTCGAGTGGCGGCCCGGCCACGACGTCCTCCCGCAGTACGGTCACTGCGCGGATCGACCGGCCCGGGAGAACGCCGGCCAGTCCACGCGCGATCGTCTCGGCCTCCGGCAGCTCGGGCATGGGCCTATCCGCGCGCCGGTGATCCCGCGGAGGCTCCCGTCCAGGTCCGCGGTGCAGGTGGTCGGATCGCCGCCACGGGTCGCTACTCCAGCGCCACCGCGGTGCCACTCGTGGTGACCATGAGCATGCCGTTGCCCGCCCCGAGCACTTCGTAATCCAGATCCACCCCGATGATCGCATCGGCGCCGCGCGCCCGCCCCTCGTTCGCCATCTCCCGCAGCGCCTCCTCGCGGGCCGTTCGCAACGCCTTCTCGTAGGCGCCCGACCGGCCACCCACGATGTCCCGGATTCCGGCCAGGAAGTCCTTGACGACGTTGGCGCCGATGATGGCCTCGCCGGTTACGATGCCCATGTATTCGCCGATCCGCGATCCCTCCACCGAGTTCGTAGTCGTGATGATCAATGCTCGCTCTCCTCCAATCCGTGTTGTCCCTGGGCGCGGCGCCCGGCCTCGCGCCACCCTATGTCCCCCCGGAATCTCCGCCCCTCGAAGGTGATCGCAACCGCTGCGTCGCGGCTCGCCGCCCTCGCGCGGCCGAAGTCCCGGTCCACCGCCGTGACCGCCAGAACACGCCCGCCCGAGGTGACCAGCCGTCCGGACTCCAGCGCCGTGCCGGCGTGGAATACGTGCACCCCGTCCGGGAGCGGCGGGATGGTGATGGGCGCTCCCTTCCGATAGGCGCCCGGATACCCGTCGGCAGCCAGCACGGTGGTCACGGCAGCGGCGTCCGCGAATTGCGGCGCGTGGCCGGTGAGCCCCGATCCCTCCGCCACCGCGAGCATGGGCTCGAGGATCGACGAAGTGAGAAGGGGGAGCACCGCCTGCGTCTCCGGATCACCGAAACGGCAGTTGAATTCGACGACCCTGGGGCCATCGGCGGTGATCATGAGCCCCGCATACAGCAGGCCGCTGAAGGGATTCCCATCCTCGGCCAGCGCCCGCAGCACCGGGGCCACGATCCGTTGCGACACCTCTTCCATCAGCTCCTCGCCGACGAACCCCACCGGCGCGTAGGCCCCCATCCCCCCGGTGTTGGGTCCGGTATCCCCCTCGCCGATCCGCTTGTGGTCCTGCGACGACAGGAGCGGCACGAAGTCCTCTCCGTCCGCCAGGCAGAAGACCGAGAGCTCCTCCCCCTCCATGCACTCCTCGACGACGACCCGCCTCCCGGCCTCTCCGAAGGCCCCCGCGAACATGTCCCGGGCCGTGGCCACCGCTTCGGCGACCGTACCGCACACCACCGCCCCCTTGCCGGCCGCCAGCCCGGAAGCCTTCACGACGATGGGCGCGCCCTGCGCCTCGATGCATGCCACGGCCGCGTCGGCGTCGGTGTGGACCTCGTACTCGGCGGTCGGCACCCCGGCCCCAGCCATCAGGTCCTTGGCGAAGGCCTTGCTGGACTCGATCCTGGCGGCCGCCGCCGAAGGTCCGAAGACGGGGATTCCCACGCTCCGCAGCCGGTCCGCCAGCCCGGCCGCGAGGGGCGTCTCGGGCCCGACCACGACCAGATCGATCCGGTTGGCGGCCGCCCACCCGGCCAGCGCCACCACATCCGTGGGCGAGATGGCCACCCCGCTGCAGTGCGGCGCCATTCCGCCGTTCGGCATCGTCGCGAAGAAGGAGGCCCCGGGGGCGTCCCGCCGTAGCTTCCAGAGCAGCGCGTGCTCGCGGCCGCCGTTGCCGGCGATCAGGATGCGCATCGGTCCTCTGCGCCTCCGGCCATCGTGTCGGCGGTCACCGCCTGAAGTTCTCCCAGAAGGTCTCGCCGGCCCGCCTGGCGGCACCGGCCATCTGGCCGAGCACGTCCTTCGCGCCCTTCCGGTAGGCGTTCGCCGCTTCGGAGAGGTCTTCCGCGTAGGCCGGATCGGGTTCGCCCCGCCGAGGATACTCCCCGCGCAGCACACGGTCGTACTCGCCGGACTCGATCCAGGCGCGGAGCTCCGAGACACGCAGCACCGTGAAGGGGTGGGTGGCCATCAGCAGCGCGAGGACCTTGAAGATCTGGTCGGCGAGATCGCCGGACTCGCGGTACTCCTCCGCCTGGCGGATGAACTCGGGCAGCGACGTCTCCTCGTCGGAGCCGCCGCCGGCCATCTTGAGCATCGTCGACATCGCCTGGTCGGGGTCCTGGATCGCCAGCAGCCCCGCCCGGTCGGCCGACAGCTCGCTCTTCCGCGCCCACTCGAGCAGGCCCAGCAGGATCGCCCCCGCGGCCAGCCCCACGATCGGGAAGCCCAGGGTGGCGAGCCTCGTGAGCAGCACGGTCATGGTCCGGTACAGAACGTGGTCGCTCATGACGTGCCCGACTTCATGTCCCATGACGAATGAGACCTGCCGGTCTTTCAGCAGCGCCAGCGCACCGGAGTTGAGGATGATGAACGGCTTGTCCATCCCGTAGGCGCCGGCGTTGACGACAGGGTTCTGGGAGACGAAGAGCGGATAGCGCTCGGGAGCGTCCAGCGTATCGCAGACGTCCGTGTACATCTCCCAGAGGTGCGGGAACTGGTTGGGGCCCACGCGCACCGCGTTCGCCTGGAAGGCCAGGCGGATGGGCTTCTCGCCGAAGAAGCCGAAGAGCGCGCGCAGGACCTGGTCGAAGAGCGGCAGCCTGCGGAGCGCGGCCAGGGCGGCCCGGTCGGCCGGGTGTTCCCACGCCCGCGAGGAAATGTCCGTGAAGATCCGTTTGCCGTCGGCGCCGGTGCCGGAGCCATCCCCGGGCTCCCGGCCGTTCGATTCGGAGAAGTCGTTGTCGGTCATGTTGCGTTCCTATTCAAGAGTACGAAGAGCCTGCTCCAGGTCTTCAACCAGGTCGCGCCCGTCCTCGATGCCCACGGAGAAGCGTACCAGGCCGTTGGTGATCCCCATGCGCAGCCGCGCCTCCTCGGGGACCGACGCGTGGGTCATCACGGAGGGGATCGAGATCATCGACTCCACCCCGCCCAGACTCTCGGCGAGCCGGAACAGGCGGGTGCGCTCCACCATCCGCTCCGCGTCCGCCCGCGAGAGTTCGGCCGAGAGCATGCCGGAGAAGCCGGTCATCTGGCGGCGGGCCAGATCGTGTTGGGGATGGACGGGCAGCCCGGGGTAGTGGACCGCGCGCACCGCCGGATGGGACTCGAGGAATTCGGCGACGAGCATGCCGTTGTGGTTGTGGCGCTCCATCCGCAGGTGCAGGGTGCGGGTGCCGCGGAGCGTCAGCCAGGAGTCCATGGGGCCGGGAACGGGGCCGGTGGACTTGCGCACGAAGTGGAGCTCGTCCGCCAGCGCGTCGTCGTCGACCACGAGGATGCCGCCGAGCACGTCGGAATGGCCGCTCAGGTACTTCGTGGTCGAGTGCATGGCCACGTCCGCGCCGAGCGCCAGCGGCCGCTGGTTGGAGGGCGACGCGAAGGTGCTGTCCACGCACAGGAGAGCGCCGTGCCGCCGCGCAACCGCGCCGACCGTTTCGATATCGGCGATGCGCATGAGCGGGTTCGACGGCGTCTCCAGATGGATGAGGCGGGTCTGCGGCCGGATCGCCGCCTCCACCGCGGCGGGGTCGCGGGCGTCCACCAGGGTAACCTTGATGCCGAGGCGGGCCAGGATCTGCCTGAACATCCGCGTGGTGCCGCCGTAGGTGTTCTCCTCGCTCACGATGTGGCCGCCTCCGGCGACCGCCTTGGCGAGGCATTCGATGGCGGCGAGGCCGCTGGAAAACGCGATCCCGTGCCGCCCTCCCTCCAGCGCCGCGATGTTGGCCTCGGAGGCTTCCCGGGTGGGATTCTGCAGGCGCGCGTATTCGTAGCCGCGGTGCCTGCCGATCCCTTCCTGAACGTAGGTTGAGGTCTGGAAGATGGGCGTGGTGATCGCACCGGTCACCGGTTCGGGAGACTGCCCGGCGTGTACGCAGAGGGTGTCAAAGCGGCCAGGGGTGTTGAAGCGGCCCGCCGCGGACTCGGGGCCTCCTTCACGCGGCGACGGATCGGACAACGGCGGGTCTCCTGTGTGTGCTGGGCGGCTGGCCGGATGCGTCCGAGGGGGTCTGCCTGTACCGGCCGGTTTTGAATATAGCATCGGGCTGTGGACGGCAGGGCGGCCAACGGGCGGAGGCGGGCAGGATGTCGGACGGCGGCGCGGCGCGGTGGGCGGCGTGGCCCGATGGGGATGCATCGCCGACCGAAGGCAGCGGGGACTTGTTCGACAGCTTGCCAATGCCGCGAGGGACTTGTCCGCGGGTTTACCGGTGCTGTGCTAACTTTCCGTGCGCGTACGTATCCGGCGCACGCCCACGGTTCCCCTATTGATGCGAACCCCTTACTCACTCGGACGCCCCGCCCAGCATGCCGATCCAGCTTCCCGCCGACCTCATGGTGAGCGTCTCCGGATTCCGGGGGCGGGTGGGGCCGTCGCTCACGCCGGAGCTGGTTGCGGGCCTGGGGGCGGCCTACGGTGCCTTCCTGCGGGACGAGGGGGATGGGGACAGGGTGATCGTGGGGCGCGATTCGCGCACCTCGGGACCGATGCTGATGCGGGCGGTGGTGGCGGGACTGCTCTCGGCGGGGTGCAGGGTGGTCGAGCTCGGGGTCGTCCCCACGCCGACGCTGATGCTCGCGGTGAGGGACGCGGGCGCCGCGGGCGGGATCGCGGTGACCGCGAGCCACAACCCGGCCGAGTGGAACGCCCTCAAGTTTGCCGCGCGCGGGGGCGCCTTTCTGGACCCCGGGGGGATGGCCCGCTTCCAGAGGCGGGTCAGGGAAGAGGAGCCGGCGCGCGTGGCCTGGGACGCGATTGCGGAGGTGTCCAGGGATGCCGACGCGCCGGGGCGGCACATCGAGCGGATTCTGGGGCTGCCCTTCGTGGATGTCGACGCGGTGCGAAGTGCGCGGATCCGCGTCGCGCTCGACTGCGTGAACGGGGCCGGGGGCGTGGTGCTGCCGGAGCTTCTGGAGCGGCTCGGCTGCGAGGTGCACGCCATCGGGGTGGAGCCGCACGGGAGGTTCCACCGGGACCCGGAGCCCAGCGCCCGGAATCTGGCTGCGCTCGGTGCGCTCGTGCGCGAGTGCGGGGCGCGGGTCGGGTTCGCGGTGGATCCCGACGCCGACCGGCTGTCGCTGGTGGACGAGCGGGGGCGCGCGCTGGGCGAGGATCTGACGCTCGCCCTGGCCGCGGACGTGGTGCTGCGGCGGGAGCGGGGCCGCGTGGTGACCAACCTGTCGACGAGCCGGGTGGTGGAGGATGTAGCGCGCGGGCACGGATGCCGGGTCGTGAGGGCGCCGGTGGGCGAGATCAATGTGGTGGTGAGGATGGTCGCCGAGGGGGCGGTGGTGGGGGGGGAGGGGAACGGGGGGGTGATCGTGCCCGCACTGCACCACACGCGGGACGCGCCGGTCGGGGCGGCCCTGCTGCTCCAGTACCTGGCCGACGCGCCCGGCGTGCCGCTGTCGGAGCGTGTCGCCGCGCTGCCTTCCTACACGATCGTAAAGAAGAAGATCGAGTTCCCCCGGGAGGCTCTCGCGGCGGCGTACGGTGCCCTCGCGGCGGAGTTGCCTCCGGGCGGACGGAACGACTCCGACGGGTTGCGTATGGAGTGGCCCGCGGAGCGCTCCTGGCTGCACGTGCGCCCTTCCGGCACCGAGCCCGTGGTGCGCCTGATCGCCGAAGCGCCTGAGCCTGACCCGGCCCGTTCGCTCATCGAGCGGGCACGCCGGGTGTTGGAGGCGACCGTCGCGGAGGGCGGGAGCACGAGGCCGCACCCGCGGCGCCCGACTGGCGGGGCAGTCGGCTGATGTGCGGGATCATCGGCTACATCGGAGCGCGTCCGGCCGGGCCGATCCTGATGGAGGGGCTCAAACGCCTCGAATACCGGGGCTACGATTCGGCAGGACTGGCCATCGTGACCGCCGACGGCAACCTGGATGTGGAAAAGCGCCCGGGGAAGATCGCGGAGCTGGAAGACGCGCTCAACGGCGACTTTCCGGACGGCACCTGCGGCATCGCGCATACCCGCTGGGCAACCCACGGAGTCCCCAACCGGGCGAACGCCCACCCGCACCTCTCGCCCCTGGGCGACATCGCCCTCGTCCACAACGGCATCATCGAGAGCGCCGCCCGCCAGCGCCCCCTCCTCCGTGACATGGGGTACCGATTCCGGAGCGACACCGACACGGAGGTGCTCGTCCACCTCATCGACCTGGCCTTTCGCGAGTGCGACCGCCTGGAGGACGCCGTGGCGGGCGCACTGGCCCGCGTCGAGGGAACCTACGGGATCGCGGTCGTCAGCGGACGCGATCCGGGCAAGATCGTCGTGGCCCGGAACGGCAGCCCGATCCTCCTCGGGATCGGCCGCGACGACGAGTACTTCGTTGCCTCCGACGCCGCGGCAGTCGTCACCCACACGCAGAAGGTCGTGAGGCTGGGCGAAGGCGATTCCGCGGTCCTTACCCGGGAGGGCTACCGCACCTTCGATCCGGCCAGGAGGGCTGTCAGGCGAGGCTCCCACATCGTCACCTGGGGCGCGGAGACGATCGGCAAGGGCGCCTACGACCACTACATGTACAAGGAGATCCGCGAGCAGCCTTCGTCGCTGCGTGATGTCATGCGGGGACGGCTTCTCGAGGAGGAGGGCACTTCGAGGCTGGGCGGAATCACCGTGTCCGACCGGAAGCTCCTGGCCCTCGACCGGATCGTCATCACCGCCTGTGGAACCAGCTGGCACGCGGGGCTGATAGGCGCGCGCATGATCGAGGAGATGGCCAGGATCCCCGTCACGGTCGAGTACGCGTCGGAGTTCCGCTACCGCAACGCGGTGCTGGCGCCGACCACCCTGGTCATGGGGATCAGCCAGTCCGGCGAGACCGCAGACACCCTGGCCGCGCTCCGGGAAGCGAAGCGGCGCGGCTGCCCGGTCATGGGGATCGTCAACGTGGTCGGCTCCAGCATTGCCGCCGAGACGGACTTCGGCGTCTATCTGCACGCCGGACCGGAGATCGGGGTGGCGTCCACGAAGGCGTTTTCCAGCCAGGTCGTGGCGCTGGCCCTGTTCACCCTGTACCTGGCTCGGCGCAGGGACATGTCGATCCTCGAGGGGCGGAGGCTGGTGCAGGCGCTGACGAGGCTGCCCGAGCAGGTGGAGGAGGTTCTGCGGGTGGACGAGCACGTGAAGGAGCTGGCCCGCACCTACGGGGATGCGCCCAATTTCCTCTACCTCGGGCGCGGCTATCAGTTCCCCGTGGCCCTCGAGGGTGCTCTGAAGTTGAAAGAGGTAAGTTACATTCATGCAGAAGGTTACCCTGCCGCGGAGATGAAACACGGCCCCATCGCGCTGATCGACGAGAACATGCCGGTTGTCGTGCTGGCGCCCCGAGACGGCGTGTACGCCAAGACGCTGTCCAACATCGAGGAGGTGCGGGCGCGCCGCGGGCGGGTGATCGCGGTCGTGAACGATCGGGAGGACGAGATCGCGGAGCGGGTGGACGATGTGATCGTGGTGCCCTCCACGATTCCTGCGCTCATGCCCGTGCTAGCCACCGTACCCCTGCAGCTGCTGGCCTACCACACGGCGGTGATGCGGGGGTGCGACGTCGACCAGCCGCGCAACCTCGCCAAGTCCGTGACGGTGGAGTGAGGCCCGGGTGAGGATCGTCGTGCAGCGTGTCCGCGAGGCTTCGGTCAGCGTGGACGGGGAGGCCCTCGGCACCATCGGCCCCGGGCTGGTGGTTCTGGTGGGTTTCACCGCGGCCGATGACCCGGAGAGCACCCGCTGGATGGCCGACAAGGTCGCCAACCTCCGGATCTTCAATGACGAAGCCGGGCGGATGAACCGGTCGGTGCTCGATGTCTCCGGCGAGGTGCTGGCGGTGTCCCAGTTTACTTTGTACGGCGACGCAACAAAGGGGCGCCGGCCGTCCTTCATTCGCGCGGCCCCGCCGGAAGCGGCCAATCCCCTGTACGAGAGCTTTCTGGCGGCGCTACGCGAACTTCTGCCGGGCACCGTACAAAGTGGCCGCTTCGGCGCCGCCATGGAGGTCGCGCTGGTCAACGACGGGCCGGTCACGCTGGTGATCGAGCGGTAGCGTTCCGTGGACGATTCGCGCGTGGCACCGAGGGCGGCAAGGACGGGCGTTCCGGTCGTGCTGGCATCGGCGTCGCCCCGGCGCGCCGAGATCCTCTCCATGCTGGGGATTCCGTTCACCGTCGCGCCCGCCGGGGTGGAGGAGCGCATGCATCCCGGCGAACCTCCGAGCCGGTACGTCGAGCGGCTGTCGCGCGAGAAGGCCGCTGCGGCGTCGGCGGCTCACCCCCGGGCCCTGACGGTAGCGGGCGACACCATCGTGGTCCTGGGCGGACGCGTTCTGGAGAAGCCGGCCGGCCCGGCGGAGGCGGCCGCCATGCTCGCCGCTCTGTCCGGAAGGACGCATACGGTCTACTCTGGTCTGGCACTGACTCGTGGAGCGGGGGTCGAGGCCGGGGTCGCCACGGCCCGCGTGGCCTTCCGCCACCTTGAGCAGGACCTCATCGACCGTTACGTGGAAACGGGGGAACCGCTGGACAAGGCCGGCGCGTACGGGATTCAGGGCTTCGGTTCGGCCCTGGTGGAGGAGATCGAGGGCGACTATTTCACTGTGGTGGGGCTGTCGGTGGCCGAATTCGTGAACCTGCTCCCCGAGGTGGGGCTGGAATACCGGCCGGGGGAGGGGGTAGTGGAGCGATGAGCGACAGGAAATGCCGCAAATTGCACCGTCGGAGTGCGGCAGTCTGCACGGGAGCCGAGCGCCGATGAGCGCGGGCGCGGTGCTTGCGATCGACCAGGGCACGACCGGTTCGGCCGCGCTGGTCATCTCGGCGGAGGGAAGAGTGCTGAGCCGGGCGTACTCCGAGTTCACCCAGCACTTCCCGCAACCCGGCTGGGTGGAGCACGACGCGGAGGAGATCTGGGCGGTGACGGTCCGGGTGGCCCGGGAGGCGCTGGCGGCGGCGGGGACCGAAGTGGGCGCGCTGGGCGTGACCAACCAGCGCGAGACGGTCGTGGTGTGGGACCCCGTAACGCTTCGGCCCCTCGGGCGCGCGATCGTCTGGCAGGACCGGCGCACCTCGGGGCTCTGCCGGCGGTTGCGCGATGCCGGCCATGAAGAGATGATCCGCCGCCGGACGGGCTTGCTCCTCGATCCCTACTTCTCGGGCACCAAGCTGCGCTGGCTCTTCGAGAACGATACGGAACTGGCGGCACGCGCGCATGCGGGCGAGCTCGCGGTCGGCACCATCGACAGCTGGCTGGTGGCGCGCCTCACGGGCGGCCGCGTGCACGCCACCGATCCGACCAACGCGTCGCGAACCCTTCTCTACGACCTCGACGAGGGCGACTGGCACGACGAACTCCTCGGCTTGATGGGGGTGCCGCGACGCATCCTGCCCCGGGTGCGTCCGAGTTCGGGGGACTTCGGGGTGGCCCACGGCGACCTGCTCGGTGCGGAAATCCCCATTGGCGGGGTCGCCGGCGACCAGCAGGCGGCCCTCTTCGGCCAGGGCTGCTGGGAAGCCGGCACGGGCAAGTGCACCTACGGGACCGGCGCATTCCTGCTCTTCAACACCGGATCGGAGCGCGTGTCCTCCCGGCACGGCCTGCTCACGACCGCCGCCTGCAGCACCACCGGTGGTCCCGCCTTCGCACTGGAGGGTTCGATCTTCATCGCCGGGGCGGCGATCCAGTGGCTGCGGGACGGCCTGGGGCTGCTTGAGGACGCCGCTGCGAGCGAGGCGATAGCCCGCTCCCTGTCCGGCAACGCCGGCGTTTACCTGGTCCCCGCCTTCACCGGACTCGGGGCTCCGTGGTGGCAGGCCGATGCCCGGGGCGCGATCACCGGGCTGACCCGCGGCACGACCCGCGCTCATCTCGTGCGCGCGGCGCTGGAGGCCATGGCCTACGGCACGCGAGACGTGCTCCGCGCGATGGAGCGGGACGCCGGAGTCCGCGCCACGGCGCTCAGGGTGGACGGCGGAGCTGCGCGCAACGACTGGCTGCTCGAGTTCATGGCCGGGATCCTCGGCCTCTCGGTGCGGAGACCTGCCATGGTCGAAACGACGGCTCTGGGAGCGGCCGGACTGGCGGGCATGAGCGCGGGAATGTGGCGCTCCCCGGACGACTTTGCGGCGGCCTTCGCCGAAGGCAGGACTTTCGCCTCGGGGATGAGCGCCGCAAAGCGGGAGGAACTGATCGCCGGATGGAGACAAGCCGTCGACGGGACGCTGACGGCATCGGGTCTGTCCCCCAGGGCCGCGGGTGCCTTAGATTAGAGGGTGCCTGGCTTCCGGCACGCCAGTGACAGTCGTAGCGACGCGGGTTCGGCATGCCTGGCGGTGCGCCGGACCTGACGGCAGGAGTCGCCGGAATCAACCGAGGAGTTGGACGCCACAATGAAGAACGGACGCTTTTTCGTGGGACTGGTCGGGGTCGCTGCGGTGGTGGCCTGGCTGATGTGGACTGGAATCAGCGACAGCATGGTGTACTACCTCACCCCTGTCGAGCTGATGGCACGGGTCGAGGCGGATCCGACTTTCCATGAGGCGGGGGTAAAGGTCAGTGGGCGGGTCGTCGAGGGATCGTGGGAGCGGGGTGCGGGAGGCACCGGGACCCACCGGTTCGTGGTCGCCGACCTGGAACGCCCGGAAGTCCTCTTCACGGTGGTGTATGAAGATGTGCTCCCCGACACCTTCAACGACACGGCCGAAGTGGTGCTCGAGGGCAGGTACGGGTCCGACGGAGTATTCGTCGCGAACACCGTCCTCACCAAGTGCGGCAGCCGCTACGAGGCGGCGGAGGAGGAGTTGGCGGCGTGACGATCCTGGGCGAGATCGCCCTCTGGATCGCCCTTCCCGTCGCCCTCTGGGGCGCGGCTGTTTCGTTCGCGGGAGGCAAGACCGGCAGGAGCGACCTGGTCCTCAGCGGCGAGCGCACGGTTCATGTGCTGACCGTCCTGCTGATCATCACCTCCCTGGGGATCATTGCCGCCTTCCTGGGCAACCAGTACGAGTACCGGTACGTCGCCAACTACTCCAACCGCGAACTCGACACCTACTTCAAGGTCGCCGGATTGTGGGCGGGACAGCGCGGGTCGCTGGTCTTCTGGACGCTTCTGCTCTCGGTCTTCGCGTCCATCGCCGTCTTTCTCAACCGGCGGCGCAACCGGGAGTTCATGCCCTACGTGAGCGGGACGCTGCTGGGGCTGCTCTCCTTTCTGGTCATCGTGCTGCTCTTCGCGGACGTCAACCCGTTCGAAAGGATGGCGTTCACCCCCGCCAACGGCCGGGGGCTCAATCCCCAGCTGCAGAACTACTGGATGACCATTCATCCGCCCACGCTCTACCTGGGCTTCACCTCCTTCGCGGTCCCCTTCGCCTTCGCGGTCTCGGCGCTGCTGACGGGCCGGCTCGACTCCCGCTGGATCGCGGTGACCCGGCGCTGGATCCTGCTCAGCTGGTTCTTCCTGACCATCGGGATCATCTTCGGGATGCGGTGGGCCTACGAGGAGCTGGGCTGGGGCGGCTACTGGTTCTGGGATCCGGTCGAGAACGCCTCGCTGCTGCCCTGGCTGACCGCAACGGCCTTCCTCCATTCGATCCAGATCCAGGAGAACCGGGGAATGCTGAAGGTGTGGAACATGGCCCTCGTGGTCACCACGTTCCTGCTGACCCTATTCGCCACCTTCCTGACGCGTTCCGGCCTCATCGAGTCCGTCCACAGCTTCGCCCAGAACCTCACGATCGCGTACATCTTCCTCGGGTTCATGGGCGGACTGGCCGCATTCTCCACCCTCCTGATCGTCCACCGGCTCCCGCTGCTGAGGTCGGAGAACCAGATCCAGTCGTTCCTGTCTCGCGAGTCCGCGTTCCTCTTCAACAACCTTTTGTTGCTGGGCATCACCTTTGCGGTTGCCTGGGGAACCCTCTTCCCGCTCATCACCGAGGGGCTTTTCGGAGAGACGCTGAACGTGGGGCCGCCTTTCTACAACCGGGTGAACATTCCGATCGGGCTGATTCTCCTTGCGCTCATGGGGGTCGGGCCGGTGATCGCATGGCGGCGGGCCTCGCCGCGCAACCTGCGCAGGAACTTCACGCTTCCGCTCGGGGTGGCCGCCGTTACGCTGGCTGTCCTCTTCCTGACGGGGGTGCGGCATACCATGGCGCTCGCCACCTTCACGATCTCCGCCTTCGTGATGACGGTCGTCGTCACCGAGTTCTGGAAGGGAACGAAGGCTCGCGCGCGCATCGCGGGAGAAGGGGTGCTGCGTGCATTCGCCAGCCTGGTGAAGCGGAACCGGCGCCGCTGGGGGGGGTACGTCGTCCACGCGGGCGTCGTCGTCGTCTTCACCGGACTGGCCGGCGCGGCCTTCGACACGGTTGTCGTCCAGGAGCTGGCGCCGGGCGAGGCGGTCACGGTCAGGTCGGCGTTCGGCAACGAATACCGGCTCGTCTACGAGAGCCTGTCGCATTCGCGTCCGCGCGTGGCGGAGGATGCGATGGAGAACGATTGGCGCTGGACCGCGCTGATGACGGTGCACCGGAACGGCGAGCGGGTCGACATCGTGCGCCCCGAGCGCCGCTTCTATCCGGTCATGGACCAGGCGTCGACCGAGGTGGGGATCATCAGCACCGTCCTGGAAGACCTCTACGTGATCCCGAGGGACGTCGACCTCGACAGCGGCGCCGAGCGGGTGATCTTCGAGGTCAAGGCGCTGCCGCTGGTCCCCTGGATCTGGTCGGGCGGACTGCTGGTGGCGATCGGGGCGATGGTCGGGCTCTGGCCCCCGCCGCCGGCTCGCGCCCGGGCTCCCCAGCGCCGCAGCGTCCCCGGCCCGCTGCCGGCCGGAGCATCCGGGTAGGGTTTCGATGACCGTGATGCTCGGAGGCATCCTGCTCGCCGCGGGCGTGATGCTGTTCGTCCTCGAGCCCGTGTTTTCCGGACGCGGCGCGCCCCTCTACGACGGGGTGGACGACTTCGACGAGGGAGCCGCGCGGCGCCGGGTTGCACTGACCGCGCTGCACGATCTCGAGTACGACCGGGCGACGGGCAAGCTGGACGGCGACGACTACGAGTTGCTGAAGACCGAGCTGTCGCGCGAGGCCCTCCAGCACCTGGGGCCGAGAACGGGCGGGCGCGGCGATCCGTCCGCCGAGCGGGCGTCGCGTGAGCTGGAGGAGGAGATCGAGCAGATCCGCAGGGCGCTGCGCGAGGGGCTTCACTGCGGGGATTGCGGCCACCTGAACGCCTTCGGCGCCCGGTACTGCGCGGAGTGCGGCGCTGCGCTGGGAGGCGGCGGAGGGGCTTCTTGACGCTGTCCGCGCGTGATCTGGTGTGCAGCTACGGGCCCACGCGGGCGGTCGACGGCGTCGATCTCGATGTGGCCGGGGACTCGATCCTGGCGGTCTTCGGGCCCAACGGGGCGGGGAAGACCACGCTGCTCAAGGCACTCAGCGGCGAACGCAGGCCCGACTCTGGGCGGGTGTTCGCCGATGGCAGGGCGGTCAAGGGGTCGGACCCGGAGTGGCGGAGCCGGGTCGGACTGGTTTCGCACCGCACGGGCCTGTACACGAAGCTCACCGTGACGGAGAACCTGCTCTTCTTCGCCGCGCTGCACGGGGTGACTCGGGCGGCCCCGGCAGTGGAGGAAGCGCTGGCCACCGTGGGTGCCCGTGAACTCGGCCGCACCCGGGCGGAGGCGCTCTCCCGCGGACAGCGGCAGCGTGTGGCCCTGGCGCGCGCCCTCCTTCACGATCCCGCTGTCCTCTTTCTGGACGAACCCTTCTCGGGGCTCGACCCCTCCGGTGCGGCGGCGCTGGAGACCATGTTGCGGGCGCGCAGGTCGCCCGAGCGGATCGTCGTGCTCGTCACCCACGACCTGCGGCGGGGACTCCGGCTGGCCGACCGGGTGGTGGTGCTGCGGCGCGGCCGCAAGGTACTGGACGACGACCGGGCGGAGTGGAAGGCGGAAACGCTGCTGGGCCTCTTCACAGACCCCGGGAACCGCGCGTGACTTCGCTGCGCTGGATCGGTGTGATCGCATGGAAGGACCTGCGCGCCGAGTTCCGCTCCGGCGGCAGAATCGCGGCGATGATCTCCTTCTCGGTGCTGGCCTGCTTCCTCTTCAGCTTCTCGCTGGGAAGCCTGGTCGCGGGCCGGGATGTCGCGGCCGGGCTTCTCTGGCTGACGGTGCTCTTTGCGTCGATCTCCGGGGCCGGACGCACCTTCGACGCGGAGGAGGAGGACGGCGCCTTCCGTCACCTGCTCCTCTCACCGGTGTCCCGCCACGCGATCTTCCTGGGCAAGGCCGCCGCCAACCTGGTGCCGGTCACGCTGGTGGCCGCCTTCACCCTCTTCGCTCTCACCCTCTTTTTCAGGATCGCCGCCCCCGGATCCGTGGCACTGCACGCGGCCATTCTCCTACCGGGCACCATCGGGCTCGCCGCCGCGGGAACCCTCTTCGGCCTGATCTCCAGGCACAGCAGCCTGGGCGACTCGCTCCTCCCGGCGCTCACCCTCCCGGCGCTGGTGCCCCTAGTGTTCTTCGGTGCGACGGCATCGTCCAGGGTCTTCCTCGACCGGCCCTGGGCGGAGATTTCGGGTCCGGCGCGATTGCTCTGGGGCATTGCGATCGGCCTCGTTGCGGTCGGCGCCCTCCTGTTCCGTTATCTTACGGACGACTAGCAACCCGTGGACGAATCCCGCACCGCGCCGCGAGCGGCTGCAATCCGTGTCACGGGCCGTCGGCAAGGGGTGCACGCACAGGAGGCCAGGGGGCCGCGTCACGGCATGCGAATCGGACACGGGAATGGGGGAAGGCTCGCGTACCTGGGCTTCGGCCTTGCAGCCGCGGGCGTCGCGACGATTCTGCTGGTCCACTGGCTGGTGGCGTTCTGGGTGCCGACGGAGGCAGCGCAGGGCGTGGTGCAGCGGATCTTCTACATTCACGTCCCCGCTGCGTGGGCAAGCTTCCTCGCCGCCACCGTGGCTGGTCTGGCCAGCGCAGCCTACCTCTGGCTGGAGGACGAGCGGGGGGACATGGCCGCCGTCGCGGCGGCGGAAGCGGCCCTCGTCTTCGGTGCCATCGTGCTTCTTACCGGTCCGCTCTGGGGACGCATCGCATGGGGGGCCTACTGGGACTGGGGGGAGCTGCGCCTGACGCTCACCCTGCTGCTCTGGTTCAGCTACCTGGGGTACTTCCTGATCCGCGGATCCGTCGCGGACCCCAGGAAGGGCAAGCGTTTCGCGGCCGTTGTCGCGATTATCGGCGTGCTCAGCATCCCCCTGAATCACGTCAGCGTCGTCTGGTTCCGCTCGCTGCACCCCGAGCCGGTCGTCTTCAACCCCGAGGGCCCGTCACTCCCCGGCGAAATGCTCGCCACGCTGCTGACGTCGCTGGCGGGATTCATGATGTTGTTTCTGGGCCTCTTCACGATTCGCTATGTGATCGAAAACCACTCACGGCGCCGGCATCGGCCCACTCAACCGGACAGCTCCGGAGCGTTGACATGATCTGGCGCAGCTCAATCGGCACACTCTGGCTCCTGATCACCCCGGCCGTGGTGGCCGCCCAGGCAGCGGATGGGGGACGCGGCGCGCTCCGCCCCTACGTCCACGTGCTTCTGGCGTACGCGATTGCCTGGATTCTGATCCTCCTGTGGGTCTGGTGGATTGCGCGAAAGCTCGCGCGGTTGAATAATGAACCCGATGAATAGCGACCCGGTTCCCCTGGAGAGGCCGAGGGACTATAGTCCCTGCGGGGAACATGTCGTCCTGACTGACTGAAACCGGAAATGCCCGGGGGTCATTGGAGTCGGTCCTGACCCCAATTGGCCCCGACAATCGGGCCGGAAGGCCCCAAAGACACTGGAGACGAATCCGATGATCCACCGACGCTCGAAGCTGCTCCACACAGCCGCCGTGGCCCTCCTGGCGCTGGCCCTGCTGGCGAGGCCCGGCATCGCCCAGGACAAGGGCTCGACCAGTACGCTCCGATACGGCTCGGGGCTCCTGGACATTCCCGTGGCGACCGTCCTCCCCCACCTCACCATCATCGGAACCTACTCCGGGTTCGGCATTTCGGTCGACAACACGCAGGTCATCGACCGCAACGGCAACGTGGTGGGGCAGGGGCCGGCCTTCGACAAGTGGCTGTCGGACGGGGCGATCGCGATGGGCCTCTTCGGCCGGGCCGAAGTGGGCATCTCCATCCAGCACTTCGACGACCCCGAAGAGGGCGGCAACATGCTTGGCGCGTTTGGACGCGTGTCCTTGCTGCCCGCGTCGGTCCGGTATCTGGACCTGGCGCTCGGGGCGCGCTACGTCACCGCCCCCTCCTTCGGCGACGACTACGGCAACTACGACTTCCAGCCGTCGCGATTCGCCTACCCCGACTCCCGTGTCTACAGCGGCTACAACGGCCACAACGACTTCAGCAGCACCTTCAGCCCCTATGCGGTGGCAACCGCCACGCTCCCCGGGTTCGACGCCGGCCCCGACTACGACATAACGCTGAACCTGGGCTGGGGCTCGGGGATGTTCTCCGCGGGAAGCGACCTGGAGTTCTACCGGACCGCTTCTTCCAACGGCCTGTTCATGGGCTCCGCCCTCAACTTCTCGATGGGTGGCGGCCGCTTCCTGAACCTGATGGCGGAGTACAACGGCTTCGACACCAACGCCGGTCTGCAGGTCGACTTCGGCGGACTGCGCGTGGGCGCCTTCATGCTCGGGCTGCAGCACGACGGATCCTCGACCATCCAGTCACGCAAATTCGGGGTCCTGGGCTCGATCGCCTTCTGCGCCGAGCACGGCGGCCTTTGCAGCAATGTGCCGGAGCCGCCCGCTCCCGATACGGTGATGCTGCCCGCGCCGCCGCCGGACACGGTGGTCGTCGAGCGGGTGACCACGCCTCCGCTGCCCACCGGGACTCCGGCGGCGATCTGTCTCGCGACGGGCATGAACGTGCAGGTGATGCTCACCGCGGCCGGAGACACGCTGGTCGGACCGGGCCGTGTGTCGATGCGTGAACTGGGTCCCGGAATCGTCTTCGCGGGCTCCTACGCCGGCGATGCCGAGTGGTTCACGGAGGATGAGCCGGTGATGGTCGAGGAGAGGCGCTTCGACAAGTCCGGCAATCCGCTGCGGCTCGACTGCACCAGCATCATGCAGATCGCCATGCACGAGGGCGTTCCGGTCTTCGTGCAGCGCTCGGCCGAGGAGCCGTACACGATGGTCTACATCCCGATCGCTGCGGGCGAGTGGCAGGGCTACGAGTACGGCTTGCAGGGAACGCGCGGAGAGGTGCAGGGGGGCTCGCGCAAGTAGGCTGCGGTTCCCCTCCCGGCCGTCAGACCTCGCGCCCGAGGATACGGGCAATCCCGGGCGTGAGGTCGGCGGCGGTATCGATGTCGGATTCCACTTCGAGAAACGTCACCGCCAGTCCTTCGGCGCGGGCACGGTCCACGGTTTCACTCAACACGGATCCGGTACTCCAGCGGATGCCCGTGAAGAGCCCGGGCCGTGGGCGCCGCAACCCGAGCAGGTAGTAGCCGCCGTCCCGTGAGGGACCGAGCACCACGTCCGCCCGGTCCAGCGCTTGCAGGGCTCGGCGGATCGTCCCGTCGTCGACCGCCGGCGCGTCCGTCCCGATGACGATGGCCCGACCGGACACCTGCAGGGCGCGGTCGAACATCCTCGACATGCGGTCGCCCAGCTTTCCGGACCCCTGGGGCCAGTATCGCGCGACGGCCGGACCCAGCCAATCGCGGACCTCCCGCTCGGCGCAGTCCGGGGTGAAACACACGGTGACGGCGGCCGGAGCGCCCGCTACCTGGTTGACGACAAGTCGGCCCATGCGCCGGTAGATTGCAGCCGCGCGCTCGTCACCCAGAGTGCGGGCGAGGCGCGTCTTGACCTCGCCGGGGCGGGGTGCCCGTGAGAAGACGAGCAGGGAGTCCGGGGCGGCGTCCGCGCCGGGGCACGCCGGGTCCGCGGAGTGTCCCGGGCCTTCCGGATCCACGAGACTCGACGGCCGACTTCGCCGGGGGTAGGCGGCGGCCAGCGTGTCCGGATCCGCACCAGCCAGGAACCGCGAGATCAGGCGGATGTTGCGGAGCAGAGCCCGGACCCGCCCTTCCTCTTCGTAGCGGCGTGGACTGGTGTCGATGGTTGCGGGCAGCGGGCGGAGACGGCCCATTCGCAGGAGACGCCGGTTCAGGCTGACGTCTTCCATCAGCGGCACGCCGGGGTAGCCACCCACCTTGCGAAACAGGGCGCGGGGAATGAGAAGCCCCTGGTCCCCGTAGACGAGGCCGAGCGCGCGCTCGCGAACCCGCTGTCCCCACTCGAGGAAGCGGTAGAAGCGGGCGGGGTGCCGAAAGGCGAGACCAAAGTGGGCGGCGACGCAACCGTTTGCCTGCTTGTGGTGGGCGATGGCGGCAAGGGCGGCATCGTCAAGGCGCGAATCGGCGTGCAGGAAGAGAAGCCATGGCGTCGTGAGGAAGGCGGCGCCGGCGTTCATCTGGCGAGCCCGGCCGGGGCGGCTCCGCAGCACCAGCGCCCCCCCGGCGCGGGCGGCGGGAACCGTCCCGTCCCTTGAGCCGCCATCGACTACCAGCAGCTCTGCGGGCAGCGGCAGCCGGGATAGATCGGCCAGCAGCGGGGGAAGGGTGTCGTCCTCGTCCAGCGCGGGGATGACGACGCCGAGTTCGGGCTGGATGGCCACCTACCTCGGGAGGTCGTTCAGGGTCCAGTCGTAGTCGGAGAAGACGAGCCGCGCCTCCGGGTTCTCCAGCGCTTCAAGGACGGCGCCTTCGGCGTACCGCGCCAGGAAGGTCCGCACGCCGTCGTGTCCACCGAAGTCCTCCTTGAACCAGTCCAGCAGCACATTCACACGGACCGTCGGCCGTCCCCCCGAGACATCCACGCTGAACTGGGCGGGGTCGCCGATGAAGGCCATCACGCGTGCGTCGAGCTGCTCGCCCAGCGTCCCGGCCCGGTACGCTTCCCGGGTGAGCGGGGGACAGCTGATCGCGGCGCAGTTGATGGCGAAGTGGATCCTCGGATCACCCAGCGGACGGATGATCTCGTGCTCGATCTCGTCCTGGGACCGCTCCGCGCCCGCGACCGGGCAGTGGGCGCCGGTGAAGACGTTCTCGATCTGCCAGACCGAATTGGCCGGCCGGCGGGCGGCGGCATTGGTGATGGCGAGCAGGCCGCGGGCGGGCCGGATCGGGTAGTGGGAGACGACCCGCTTCAGCATGCATGCGTTGTAGGCGTTGATCCAGTAGGCCAGGCGGTCGTCGAGGGGGGCGGCGGCGACTACAGCCGGGTCGGTGGCCTCCAGCCCGGCGAGGTACCGGTCGAGGGCCGACTGGTCAGCCGCGAGTCCCTTGTAGTCGACGCCGGCGTCGGTCACCACGTGGGCGAGAACGGCCGTGAAGGCTGTGTGGTCGGGGAGGCCGGATGCGGAGCGGGATTCCTGCGCGGCCGCGCCTGGGGAACCGGTGGACAGGGCGAAGGAGAAGAGGATGATGCCCATGCCCGGGAGCCGGATCCCCAGACGCTTGAGCAGCGCGGGCAGGAAGCTGAGAAGGACCAGCAGTCCGCCGGCGATGAAGACCCGGACGAGTGCCTGGGTGCTGGCTTCGCGCGAGCCCTCCAGCAGCGCGTCGGCGAAGAAGGTGTAGATCGCGGTCCCCGGAACGATGCCGATCAGCGTCGCCGTAGCGTAGGTGCGCCAGCTCAGCGGCAGCAGTCCCGAGCCGAAGTTGAGTGCGTTGAAGGGGACCAGCGGGATCAGCCTCAGGGTAAGCAGGCCCTGGAACCCGTGGCGCGTGACGACGTTGTCGAGCTTCTCGAGGGCCCGCGAGTCGCTGCCCATGAGGGAACGCACGCTGTCTCTCCCGAGTGTGCGCGCCAGGAGGAAGGCCGCGCTGGCGCCGATGTTGGCGGCGAGCATGTTGAGCAGCGTCCCCCACCAGAAGCCGAAGACGGCGCCGCCGGCCAGCGTGAGAATGGTCCCGGGAACGGCCAGCGCGGTCGCGCCGGCGTAGAGTGCGACGAAGACGACGGGCGCCCACGGATAATCGCGCAGCCAGTCCATGAACTGGAAGATTCCCTCGCGAGTCAGGTAGGCGCTCAGCGGGGTCTGCGTGGCGATCAGGAACATCCCTGTAATGAATACGACCAGCAGGCCGAGTTTCATCAACGGGCCGGCGCGGCGGGCAGGAGCAGTCACTTCAGCCATCGGATTACTCTCTTCAGGGTTCGCCCCGCCGGCGTGTCCAGGCGGGAGCGGAGGAACTCGGCAGACGCCTTCTTCACGCCCTCCATCATGGTCGGGTATGGGAAAATCGTGTTCGCGATCGCGCTCAGGGTCAGCCCGTGCTGCTTCGCGAGCACGAAGGGGAGGATCAGTTCGCCGCCCCCGTGCGCGACAACCGTGGCGCCCAGAATCCGTCCCTTTCCGTCGGCGGAGACCTTGACGAAGCCGACGGCCGTCCCGTCCACGATGGCGCGGTCGAGGTCGTCGAGCCCGTACTGGTAGACGGTCCCCCCGATCGTGGCCGCCTCCGCCTCCGACATGCCCACATGCGCCACCTCGGGATCCGTAAACGTGACCCGTGGGACGTTGTCGTAGTGGATCTTCGTCTTCGCCGGCAGGGTTGCGTTGCGGAGAGCCACCTTGGCCATCTGGTCGGCCACATGGGTGAACTGCATCGCGCCGGTGACGTCTCCGACCGCCCACACGGTCCGCGCCGAAGTGCGCAGGTGGGGATCCACGACCACAGCTCCGCGGCTTGTACGGACGCCGGCGGCGTCGAGATCCAGTCCCCCGGTGAAGGGGCGCCGGCCCGTGGCGACGAAGACCTCGTGGGCGGAGATGGCGTCTCCCTCTTCGGTCTCCACCACCTTGCGGCCCCCCTCCTGCCGGACAGCCGTGACGGCGGCCCCGGTGCGCACGTCTATGCCCTCTTCGGCGAGCAGGCGCTGCATGAACGCGGCCACATCGGGATCCTCATTGACGAGAATGGTGGGTGCCATCTCCAGCACCGTGACCCTGGAACCGAGCCGCGCGAAGACCTGCGCGAACTCCGCCCCGATCGGACCGCCGCCCAGGATCGCGATCGATTCCGGCAACACGTCCTCGTCGAAGACGGTCTCGTAAGTCCAGTAGCCGGCCTTCCGCAGACCGGGGATGGGGGGGATGGCCGGAACCGCCCCGGTGGCGATGACGAAGCGCTTCGAGCGGATCGTCCCGACGCCCTCCACCTCCACCACATCCGGATCGGTGAAGCGCGCGGCTCCGAAGTGGACGGCAACGCCCATCTTCCGGAACCGCTCGGGGTCGTCGTGGTGGGCAACGGTCGCGCGGGCCGACCTCATCCGTTCCATCACCGATCGGAAGTCGTGGGCGTGCCCGGCGCCGTGCAGGCCGAGTGCGCCGGCTCCGTTCATCTGGTGTGCCAGCCGGCCCGAAGCGATCAGCGCCTTGGATGGCACGCATCCGGTCCAGAGGCAGTCGCCCCCCAGAGCGGACTTTTCGACGATTGCCGCGTCCAGGCCCAGATAGGCGGCCCCCGCGGCGGCAACGAGGCCTCCCGTGCCGCCTCCGAGGGCGACGAGATCGTAGGTGGTATCCATTGGATCAGTGGCTTTGTGGGCGCCTCCGGCAGGGCCCGAGGCACCCGGGTTTGGAAGGTTGGCCGATTCCGCCATGGAATCGCCCCTCGATAACCATACCTTGTTCCTGCCGTTCGTGATCCGCGGGTTCCATCGGCCGGCGGCCGGGGTCTCGCCGGATCGGAGCGGCGCCGGCCCCTCGCGGCGCCGAGCAGCTTGACTTCGGACCACTTCGTGTTATCTTCGGTTTATGTTCGCCGGAGTGCCAGGGACCGAGGAACTGCAGGCGGTGCGGCGCGCGCGCCCGGTCGATCCGCAACGGTAACGCAACCACCCCAGCCGCAAAGGAACAGGCCCGAAGATGTCCAGCAAGCAGCAGACCCGCACCACCGGCAGAGAGAAGGAACAACGCAACAAGGCGCTGAATACGGCCCTGACCCAGATCGAGAGGTCGTACGGGAAGGGTGCCATCATGCGCATGGGCTCCGAGCAGGCCCACCTCAGGATCAGGAGCATCTCCACGGGAGCGATCAACCTCGATGCGGTGATCGGCGTCGGGGGCGTGCCCAGGGGACGGATCAGCGAGATCTTCGGCCCCGAGTCGTCGGGGAAGACGACGCTCTGTCTCCACGTGATCGCGAACGCCCAGCGCGAGGGAGGCATCGCCGCCTTCATCGACGCCGAGCACGCGCTCGACATCCAGTACGCGAAGAAGCTCGGCATCAACGTGGACGACCTCCTGGTCGCACAGCCGGACACGGGCGAACAGGCGCTGGAGATCGCCGAGGTGCTGATCCGCAGCAACGCGGTCGACGTGATCGTCATCGATTCGGTGGCCGCGCTGGTCCCCCGTGCGGAGATCGAAGGGGAGATGGGCGACTCGCACGTCGGTCTGCAGGCCCGCCTCATGAGCCAGGCGTTGCGGAAACTCACGGGTGCAGTCAACCGCTCCAACGCCGCCGTCATCTTCACCAACCAGATCCGCGAGAAGATCGGTGTCATGTTCGGCAGCCCGGAGACGACCTCCGGCGGCCGGGCGCTCAAGTTCTACGCCTCGCTCCGCATGGACATCCGGCGGATCGGAGCCCTCAAGGACGGCCCCGAGATCATCGGCAACCGGACCCGCGTGAAGGTCGTGAAGAACAAGTGTGCGCCCCCGTTCAAGCAGGCCGAGTTCGACATCCTGTACAACAGGGGGATCAGCCACATCGGTCTGCTGATCGACATCGGAGTCGACAAGGGGATCGTGGAGAAGTCCGGCTCGTGGTTCTCCTACGGCGACCTCCGGCTCGGGCAGGGAAAGGAGAACGTCCGGAACTTCCTGGAGGAGAACCCGGACATCACGGGCGAGATCGAGTCGCGGCTGCTGGTTGCGCTCGGAATCCGGAAGCCCGAGGAGCAGACGGATGCGGGCAAGCAGGCGGCGGGCGAGCGTGCCGTGAAGGTGGTGTGACGTCCAGCCATGAAGTCCGCCGAAATCCGCCGGAGATTCCTCGACTACTTCGAATCCCGGGGCCACGAGGTCCGCCCCAGTTCGTCGCTGGTGCCCGCCAGCGACCCGACGCTCCTGTTCACCAATGCCGGGATGGTCCAGTTCAAGGGGGCCTTTCTGGGGGTCGAGGAGTTGCCTTACAACCGCGCGGCGACTTCGCAGAAGTGCGTACGAGCGGGCGGCAAGCACAACGACCTCGAGGAGGTGGGGCGCACGACACGGCACCACACCTTCTTCGAGATGCTCGGCAATTTCTCCTTCGGCAATTACTTCAAGCACGAGGCCATTGCCTACGCGTGGGAGTTCCTGACCGGAGAGATGGGACTCGATCCCGACCGCCTCTTCGTGACCGTGCATTACAGCGACGACGAGGCTGCCTCGCTGTGGACGGAGGTGGCGAGGGTCGTGCCCGAGAGGATCTACCGGCTCGGAGACAGGGACAACTTCTGGCAGATGGCCGACACCGGTCCGTGCGGCCCCTGCTCCGAGGTCCACTACGACCTGCGGCCGGAGGCGGAGTGGGGAACGGTTCCCGGGACGGAGGAGTTCGAGGCGAGGGGCGAAGCGGGAGAGTTCCTGGAGTTGTGGAACCTGGTGTTCATGCAGTTCGACCGGGATGCGTCGGGGGAGCAGACGCCGCTGCCGGCGCCCAGCATCGACACCGGGCTCGGGCTGGAGAGGCTCGCGGCGGTGATGCAGGGAGTGGGGAGCAACTACCACACGGACCTGTTCCTGCCGATGCTCGAGCGGGTGGCGGAGGTGGTGGGAAGGCCGTATGAGGCGGCGTCGGAGGCAGGGGTGTCCTACCGGGTGCTGGCGGACCATGCGCGGGCGGTGGCGTTCCTCCTCGGCGACGGCGTGTTCCCGTCGAACGAGGGGCGGGGATATGTGCTGCGGCGGATTCTGCGGCGCGGGGTGCGGCACGCGTGGCTGATGGGGAGGCGCGAACCGACGCTGACCAATGTCGTGAGTACCGTGATCGACGAGATGGCGGAAGCCTATCCGGATCTGGCCGCACAGCGGGACGTTGTACTGATGAACTCGCTCCGGGAAGAGGATCGTTTCCTGTCTACGATCGACGAAGGGATGGAGCGGCTGGAGGAGCTTGCTCCGCGGGTGGCCGCCGAGACATCGCCCGCGCCGATTCGCGGCAAGGACGTGTTCAAGCTCTATGACACCTTCGGCTTCCCTGTGGATCTGACCCGGATCGTGGCGGAGGAGCGGGGATATGGCCTGGACATGGAGGGGTTCGAGAAGGCGTTGGAGGCGCAGAGGGAGAGATCGCGGGGGGCGACTGAACCGGGCGCGAGGGCGGTGCTGGGGAATCTCACGGCCAGTGCCCGGCTCCACTTGGATTCGCCGGCCTGGTGCGTGACCTCCGATGGAGACCGACAGACCTTCGTCGGTTACGATGACATCGTTGTCGAGACCCGGGTCATCGGCTACCTCGCACTGGAGGAACGAGCCGCTCTGCTCCTGGAGGGCAACCCCTTCTACCGTGAGGCCGGTGGGCAAATCTCTGACATCGGGACAGTGTCGACGCCGGGTTGGAGCATCAGCATCGAATCTGTGGACCGGGTGAACAAGCGGGATGCCCGGTCCGTCCTCGTCGGCACTCCCGCCGGCGACTTCCCCGGCGAAGCTGTTCTCGGCACTACCGTCACCGCCCGGGTTGATCCCGTCCATCGGCGCGACACCGAGCGCAACCACACCGCCACCCACCTCCTCCACGCGGCCCTGCGCTCCGTGCTGGGCAACCACGTTCGCCAGCGCGGCTCCCTCGTAGCCCCGGACCGCCTCCGCTTCGACTTCGCGCACACGGCCCCGATGACCGACGCCGAGCTGGACGAGGTGGCCACGATGGTCGTCGAAGGCATCTGGGCCACCCATCCCGTGAGCACTTCGATTCGGCCCTACACCGAAGCGGTCGAGGCCGGAGCGATGGCGCTCTTCGGCGAGAAGTACGGCGACGAGGTGCGGGTCGTGGAGATTCCGGACGTAAGCCTGGAGCTCTGCGGCGGCACCCACGTGCGGCAAACGGGAGAGATCGGCCCCTTCGTCATCACCTCCGAGAGCGGGGTTGCGGCCGGCGTCAGGCGAATCGAGGCGCTCACGGGGCGGGGTGCGTTCCATCACCTCGACGGCTACAAGCGCAGGATCGGCGAACTGGCTGCGACCGTGAAGGCTCAGCCCGCCAACGTGGAGCGCCGCGTGAACGAATTGCTCGTGGAGAAGGCTGCGCTCGAGGCGCTGATCGACGACCTGCAGCGTCGCGGAGGCGATGGTGCGGAGGTCCTGGCCGAAGCCGAGTTCGAGTTCGGCGGAGCGCGGCTGACCTACCAGGGCGTCCGCATGAAGGCGCGCGGTCCGCAGGACGCACGCAGCTGGGGGGACCGATTCCGGAGTTCGGCTGGCGCGGGGGTCGCGGTGGTCGCCGCCGAGATGCCGGGTGACCGGCATGTCCTTTTCGCCTTCGCGAGCGATGGCGCGATCGCCGCGGGCGTCCGGGCCGACACGGTCGTGCGCGAAGTGGCCGCACTGGTGGGAGGGAAGGGTGGGGGCAGGCCCCACATGGCACAGGCGGGGGTTGCCGATCCGGTCGGACTGGGGGATGCGGTCCGTCGCGGTGCCGAGATTCTCGCGAGTCGGGGTCGGGGAGGGTCGGCATGAAGAGGAGCGGTGACCTGGGCGCTGGGCCGCGACGGGGCCGCACGGTCGACAGGAGCTATCGCACGGTCATGACCATCGGCGATTGGATCGACCAGCGCGAGCGGCCCGTCCCGCCCGAATTCCGGTCGCATCTTTCCGTCGGCGGACCCGCCTCACCGCATATCCTTCTGAGGGCCGCCGAGCGGGAGATCACCGGTTGCACCGTGGAGAATCCGCGGGACCTTGGCGCCGCCTTTTCGCTGCTCGCTGCAGACGCGTACGTGACTTACGCCTGCGCGCTGGCCATGATGGAGGACGCCGACGCTTCCAAGCTCACGGAAACGGCCCGGCGGGTTGCGCACGGGTGGTGGGAGCATCTCCGATGACCAGAAGCTATGGGGATTTCCACAGTCACCTCGTGCCCGACGTGGATGACGGTTCCCGCACCGTGGAGGAGGCCCTTCATTCGATAGACCGCATGGTGAGCGCGGGCGTCACACGGGTGATCACCACGCCCCATTTCCGGGCTTCCCTTGCCGGTGGCGATGAATTCGCGACCCACATGGCCCGGATGGACCGCCAGTGGAACGAGGTGCGGCGCGCCGTCGCCGACGCCTACCCGCACCTGGACTTCCGCCGCGGCTTCGAGTTGAGGATGGACACCCCGGCGCCCGACCTGTCCGACCCGAGGCTCCACCTGGGCGACACCCCTTTCGTGCTCGTCGAGTGGTCGATGTTCACTCCCCCCCCAGGAGCGCCGGAGCTACTTGCCCGCCTGGCCGCGGCGGGCCACGTCCCGATTGTCGCGCACCCCGAGCGCTACGCCGGCATCGACGAGGATCTGGACGCGCCGCGTGCCTGGAGACAGGCGGGTGCGCTGCTTCAGGGGAACTACGGGTCCCTGGCGGGCCAGAACGGGCCACGCGTCCAGGGGCTCATCTTGCGGATGCTGGCCGAAGGTCTCCTGGACTATCTGTCGTCGGACTTCCACGGCCGTCCGGAGTACACGTTCTATCTGTCCGATGGTGCCGAGGAGCTCATGCGGCAGGGCGGAAGCGGGCAACTGGAGCTGCTCGGCAAGGTCAATCCCCGAAGGCTCTTCGAGGCGAAGCAGCCCCATCCCGTACCCCCGCTGCAGGTGGACGGCCCTGTCAGGCGCATGCTGCACGGATTCCTGACATGACCGGCCGAACGGCCTTCTCCTCCCTGAACCCTCGGCTGACGGATCCGCTGGGGGAGCTGGCGGATCTGGCCCGGGCCGTCGCGGACAGCTGCGGCGCAGAGGTCGCCGCCTACGCGGACAGCGCGGTCCGGACGCTCGCAGGCGGCGGCAAGCTTCTCTTCTGCGGCAACGGTGGTTCGGCCGCCGACGCGCAACACCTCGCCGCCGAATACGTGGTGCGCATGTCCCGCAACCGCCGCGCTCTGGCCGCCGTGGCCCTGACCACCGACACATCGGTCCTCACGGCCTGCGCCAACGACCGGGGGTACGAGGAGGTCTTCGCACGTCAGGTGGAGGCGCTCGGCCGGCCGGGGGACCTGTTGGTGCTGCACTCGACCTCCGGGAATTCGTCCAATCTGATCCGCGCCGCCCGGGCTGCGGCGGCCGCCGGGGTTCGCACCGTGGGCGTTCTGGCCATGGGGGGCGGCAGACTGCGGCCCCAGGTCGACATCGCCATCGTCCTGCCGACCGGCAGCGTCTCGCGGGCGCAGGAGGTTCAGCTTGCGATCGGCCACATCGTCTGCCGGCACGTCGAGGAGACCCTGTTCGGAGACGGGGCGCAGACCGGGAGCGAAGGGAAGTCGCCATGACACTGGATCTTGGACTCGAGGGCAAGCGCGCTCTGGTGACCGGCGGGTCGCGCGGGGTCGGGAGGGCCACGGCCGAACTCCTGGCGCAGGGGGGCGCGCATGTGGGCATCTCCTATCGCAGCCGCGCCGACGAGGCGCGCCGGGTGGTGGAAGGCGTCCGTGCGCTGGGAGTGCGGGGCTGGGCCGAGGGCGGTGACCTCACCGACCGCCGGGCAGTGGACCGCCTCTTCTCCCGCGTCGACGAGGAATTCGACGGGCTGGACATCTTCGTCGGGAACGCGGGGATCTGGCCGGTGGCCGACGTTCCCCTGTCCGGGATGGAGGACGAGCGCTGGCACACCACCGTAGCCGTCAACCTGGACTCGATCTTCTTTACCACCCGGGCCGCGCTCCAGCGGATGAGCTCCGACGGGCGGGTGGTGCTGGTGAGCTCGACCGCGGGCCAGCGGGGCGAGGCCTATCACTCCGACTACGCTGCCACCAAGGGCGCGATCATCTCGCTCGTCAAGGGGCTTTGTGTGGAGGTGGGGCGCCGCGGGATCACGGTGAACGCGGTCGCGCCCGGGTGGATCGACACGGAGATGTCGGCCAGCGCGCTGGGGGGACCGGACCGGCCCGCGATCGACGACGCGATTCCGCTCGGCAGGGTGGCCACGGCGGAAGACGTGGCCGGGCCGATCGTCATGCTGTGCTCGCCGCTGGCTCGCCACATCACCGGCGAGGTGCTCAACGTCAACGGGGGAGCGGTACTGGTCGGGTGAGTGTCCGTCTCGAGGTGCCGGGCCCCGTCCGGGAACTGGTTGAACGGCTGGAAGAGGCCGGCTTCGAGACCTGGACGGTCGGCGGCGCGGTGCGGGATGCGTTGCGGGGCAGCCCGGCCGAGCGGGAGGACTGGGATCTGGCCACCCGCGCAACCCCGAAGCAGATGCGCCGCGTCTTCCCGCGCACGGTCCCGCTCGGTCCCGCATACGGCACTCTCGGCATCTTCGGAAGCGACGGGGTTCTCTATGAGGTCACCACCTTTCGCCACGACGTGGTCACCTACGGGAGGAAGGCGGTCGTGGCCTTTGCCGAGACGCTGGACGAGGATCTTTCGCGCCGGGATTTCACCGTCAACGCCATGGCCTGGCACCCGCGCCGCGCAGTCCTGCACGACCCGCATGGGGGCGTGCGCGACCTCCAGGCAGGGGTTCTGCGTGCCGTGGGAGACCCGGCGGAGCGCTTTCGCGAGGACTATCTGCGCGTGTTGCGGGGATTGCGGTTTGCGGGGGCGCTCGGGTTCGAGATCGAACCGGCCACCTGGGCGGGGATGACCGACGCGGTGCCCGGGCTCGACCGCCTGTCGCGGGAACGGATCCGGGAGGAGCTGATGAAGGTGCTGGGCGGGCGGAGGCCGTCCCGCACGCTGAGCCTCTACCGCCGTTGCGGCGCCCTGGGCCGGGTGTTTGGCGAGATGGCGCCCGTGGTGGGCCGGGGCGCGCTTGCCACGGTGGATTCAGTTCGCGGGAACCATGTGCTGCGGCTGGCCGCGCTGCTGCTCTTCGGTGCGGGGGCCCGGGAAGGGTCCGCCGCCGTGGCCGAGTTGCTCGCCGGGCTGCGGTTTTCCAGGGACGAGGTGGAGCGGGTCACCGTGGCGATGAGCGGGGGACTGGGGCCGGGCCCGCAGCTGACGGCCGACCCCGTGGCGCGGCGCCGCTGGGTGGCCGAGACGGGGTGGGGCGGGGCACGGGACGTGTTCCGGGTGTGGCTGGCTGCGCTGCGAGCGGGGACGTGCGCCCGCGGCGAGGACGAGGTGCGCCGCGTGATCGCGGCGGCGAGGCGGGACCGGCACGCGGGGGTACCGCGCTCGGTGGCGGACCTGGCCGTCGCAGGGCGGGATCTGGTGGCGCGGGGGTGGAAGCCGGGCCCGGGGATCGGCAGGGCGCTGCAGCGACTGCTGGAGGCGGTGTGGGAGGATCCCTCGCTGAACACGCGCGCGGCGCTCATGGAGATGGTGGGCGCGATGGAGGAGGGGAGGTGAGCCGACCTGTGAGCGGGAACCGCGATCTGTTCGGGGGCGGCGGGGAAGGGCGGCGGGGCACCGGCCACCGCGGAGGCCCCGCCGGACGCGGTGAACCCGATCCTGCGACTCCCCTCGCCGCGCGCATGCGGCCCCGGACGCTGGACGAATTCCGCGGGCAGACGAAGGTCGTCGGGCCCGATGGCCCCCTGCGCGCAATGATCGAGGGCGGACGCGTCTCCAGCTTCATCCTCTGGGGGCCGCCCGGGTGCGGAAAGACGACCCTGGCCCGCCTGGTGGCCGCCGGTGCGAACGCCGCCTTCGTTTCTTTCAGCGCGGTCACCGAGGGGGTCGCCCGCGTACGCGAGATCATCGCCGAGGCGAGGACGCGGCACCGCGCAACGGGACGGGGGACCATACTTTTCTGCGACGAGATCCATCGCTTCAACAAGGCCCAGCAGGACGCGTTCCTGCCGGCGGTGGAGGCGGGCGAGGTCGTGCTCATCGGCGCAACCACCGAGAATCCCAGCTTCGAGGTAGTGCGGCCGCTGCTCTCCCGCGCGCCCGTAGTCGTACTCGAGCCCCTGTCGTCCAGCGAGCTGGCGGCCGTGCTCCGGGATGCGCTCTCCGACCGTGAGCGAGGCCTTGATGCCCTGGGCGTCCAGGTCCCCGAAGACGTCGTCGCCCGAATCGCCGAGGCCGCCGATGGGGATGCCAGGCGGGCCCTCGGGGTTCTGGAACTGGCCGTGGAGCTGGCGGGCGGTGCCGGTGCAACGCTGACGCTCAAGGTGGTGGAGAACGCCATCCAGCGGCGGTTCGCGGTCTACGACAAGTCCGGCGACCAGCACTACGACCACATCTCGGCACTGCATAAGTCCGTCCGCGGCGGAGACGCCGACGCCACCCTCTACTGGCTCGGACGCATGCTCGACGCCGGCGAGGACCCGATGTACATCGCGCGAAGGCTCGTGCGCATGGCCGTCGAGGACATCGGCCTCGCCGACCCCGGCGCGCTCTCGGTGGCCGTGGCCGCCCGCGACGCATTCCGCTTCCTGGGATCGCCGGAGGGCGAACTCGCCGTCGCTCAGGCCGCCGTCTACCTCGCCGGAAGCCCCAAGTCGAACCGCCTCTACAAGGGCTGGGGCAAGGCACTCGCGCGGGCCCGGGAAACACCCGGCGAAGCCGTCCCGCCACACCTGCGCAACGCGCCCACCCAGCTGATGAAGGACCTCGGCCACGGAAGGGACTATCTTTACGATCCGGATCAACCCGGCGGTGTTTCGCGCCAGCAGTACCTTCCGGCCAGCCTGGCAGGGGAGGAGTACTACCGCCCCGGAAAGGTCGGCTGGGAGGCGGAGCTGGGGCAGCGGCTGGCCGAGTGGCGACGAAAGAGGAGGTAGCGCCCCATTCCAACTCAGCTCCTGGACCCGCGCAGACCGGTCGAACGCGCTATCCTCGTGGGCGCCCCCCTCGGGACGGAGGCCGGAGCGGCAACGCAGGAACACCTGGCGGAACTGCGCCGCCTGACCGACACCGCGGGAGGATTGGTCGCCGGGGAACTGGTCCAGCGCATCCGTGCACCCGGCTCGCAGTACTACCTCGGCAAGGGAAAGGCCGGGGAACTCGCCGACCTGGTGCGCGAACGGGAGGCCGAGCTGGTCATCTTCGACGAGGAGCTCACCCCGGCGCAGTGCAAGAATCTGGAGAAGCTGTGCGGCGTGCGGGTGATGGATCGCACCGAACTCATCCTGGACATCTTCGCGACCCGGGCCCGCAGCTACGAGGCCAGGATGCAGGTGGAGCTCGCCCAGCTGCAGTACATCCTCCCCAGGCTGCGGCGGATGTGGGTGCACCTGTCCAGGATTCAGGGCGGAATCGGCTTCCGCGGCCCCGGGGAGACGCAGCTTGAGACCGACCGCAGGTTGATCGGCACGCGAATCGCCGAACTGAGACGCAAGCTCCAGGCGGTGGCGCGCGCGCAGGCCACGCAGCGCAAGGGACGCCGCGGCCGCTACCGTGCCGCCCTGGTGGGGTACACCAACGCCGGCAAGTCGTCGCTCCTCCAGACGCTCTCGGGCTCGCGGCAGTTCGTCGAAGACCGCCTCTTCGCCACCCTCGACCCGTCGACGCGCGCGATTCCCCTCGGGGACGGCTACGAAGCGCTGCTGACCGACACGGTGGGCTTCATCCGCAAGCTCCCGCACCACCTCATCGCCTCCTTCCGCTCGACGCTGGAGGAGACCCGCGAAGCCGATGTCATCCTGCACGTCGTCGACGCGTCGCACCCCGGCAGGGACGGGCAGCGCGAGGTCGTGCGCCGCGTGCTCGACGAGCTGGGGCTGGGAAAGCGCCCCCGAATCCTGGTTTTCAACAAGATCGATCTGCTGTCGGGAGACGACCTGCTGTCGCTCAAGAAGCGGGTTGCGTCGCGGCCGGAGTCGCGCGTGTTGTACACTTCCGCGACGAAGTCGTCCACTCTGGAGCCCCTGCGGCAGGAACTGAAGGGACGCATAAGGGACCGGTTGCAGCGGATCAGCGTGGAGTTCCCGGCCAGGGCGGGGCGGGTTCTCTCTGCGCTCTACGAACGCGGGGAGGTGCTGTCCCGCAGCCAGGAGGGAACCACGGTCAAGGTCGTGGCCAAGGCGCCCCCGGCACTCGTCGGCTGGCTTCGCACACGCGGCGGAGTGCGTGTAGTCGATGGTGTCTGAACGAACACCAAGACATCGAATGATAAGACGATAGAGAGGTTTACATGAGACTTTACATCAACATCGATCATGTGGCCACGGTGCGGCAGGCCCGCAGGACGATCGAACCGGACCCGGTAAGGGCCGCGGTACTCGCGGAGCTGGGAGGAGCTGACGGGATCACCGTGCACCACCGTATCGACATCCGCCACGTCTCCCCCCGGGATGTGGAACTGCTGATGCGGACGATCCGGACCGGCCTGAACCTGGAGGTCTCGTCGCGCGAACGGATGATCGACTTCGCGGTGGGCGTGGGGCCTATGGCGGTCACCCTGGTGCCCGAGAACCGCCAGGAGGTCACGACCGAGGGCGGACTGGACCTCGGTTCGGACGAGGTCCGGCAGTCCATCGCCACCGCGCTCAAGCGTCTCGCGGACGAAGGGATCCGCAGCTCCCTCTTCATCGACCCCGACTACGAGGCCATCGACCATGCGGCGGAGCTGCGGGCCGATGCGGTGGAGCTGCACACCGGCGAGTACGCCAACGGCCTCACGAGTCATGACAGGGAGGACGAGCTGACGCGGCTGGCGCGCGCTTCCGAATACGCCCACGGGGCCGGTCTGGCCGTCCACGCGGGCCACGGCCTGACCTACGAAAACGTGGTGCCGGTGGCCGCGCTGCCGCGCATCGAAGAGCTGAACATCGGGCACAGCGTGGTTTCGCGCGCCATCTTCACCGGGCTCGAACAGGCGGTGCGCGACATGAGGACGATCGTTGACGCGGCTCCCTCCCGCGTGGCTCGCCCGGGCGAGTGGGTCCACCCGATCGGATATTGACTGAATTAGCTAGATATCTAGCTAAGCAACGCGAATCTGGCCACTGGAGAGTGAGGATCGGCATGCGAGGCCGCTGGATCACGCTGCTGGGCCTGGTGATCGCCATTGCACTCCTCTGGTGGCTCTTCCGGGACGAGGACCCGGCAGAGGTCTGGAGCCACATCCGCGGCGCGAACTTCGGCCTTCTCCTGCTGGCAGTCATTCTGGCCACTGCGACATTCCCCGTACGGGCGGTCCGATGGCGGTACCTCCTTGCTCCCGCCCAGGCCGCGGCCCCCTTCCGTTCGCGCTTCGAGGCCGTGTGCATCGGGTTCATGACCAACAACCTCCTGCCGCGCGTAGGCGAACTCGCGCGTGCCTACGCCTACAGCCGCCGGGAGCCGGTATCCGCCACCACCGCCTTCGCCACACTGGTGATCGAGCGCTTCCTCGACGGAATCGCGATCCTGCTGCTCCTGCTGCTGGCATTCGCGAGCCCCGGATTCCCCACGGCCGATCTCCCCGCGGCGATCGTCACCGGCATCCGGGTGGTCGCCGTCTTCCTGGGCCTCGTGGTCGCGGGCTCCGCCTTCCTGCTGGGCGCGCCGGGACCGGCGATGCGCGTGGGACGGTGGTTTGCCCGCGCGCTCCTGCCGGCCCGTTGGTCGGACGGGTTCGTGAAACTGCTGCGGAACTTCGTGGACGGGCTGGCGTCGCTGCGCGGATGGCGACTCATCCTGCCCGCCCTCGCCTGGAGTCTGGGCCTGTGGACCCTTCAATCGCTCTCATTCTGGATCGGGTTTCTGGCCTTCGACATTCACCTGGCCTTCGACGCGGCCCTCTTCACCAACGGATCGGTCGCCATCGCCTCGACCATCCCCACGCCCGGATTCTTCGGAACCTTCCACGCCGCCGCCAAGCTCGCACTGGCGGACGTCTACGCCGTGCCCGAAGCGAGTGCCCTCGGCTTCGCCGTCGGCTGGCACCTGGGGGGCTTCTTCCCCATCACCATCATCGGACTCTGGTACGCAAGGAAGCTCGGTTTGTCGCTTCGGGAGATGGGCGGCCACGCCGAGCCCGGGGGCCCCGCAGGATGAGCCTGGCGATGACCTTCCAGGCGAAACCTCGCGTCACCGCCTGGTCGGCGACCTGTCCGGCCAAGGTGAACCTCTTCCTGCGCATACTCGCGCGCGAGGACACCGGCTACCACCAGATCGAGACGCTCTTCCAGGCCGTGGATCTCTGCGACCGCGTCGAGGCCCGCAAGGGAGAGAACGGCATCGCGCTGGAGGTCTGCATCGGCGAGCAGGGCATCGCGCCGGAGGTCGGCGGCGGGGAGCGGCCATTGGCGCCCGAGGCCATCGGTGATCTGGGCGCACCCGAGGACAACACGGTGATGAAGGCTGCCCGCGCCTTCTTCGCCGCGACCGGGATCGCGCCGGCCGTATCCCTCGTTCTCACCAAGCGCATCCCCGCCGGAACCGGACTGGGCGGTGCCTCCTCCGACGCGGCAGGCACGCTCTCGGCCCTGAATGAGCTGCACGACACTCCGCTCAGCGCCCGCGAACTGATCGCGCTGGGGGGACGGATCGGCGCCGACGTGCCGTTCTTCTCCAGCGGGGCCGCCACCGCGCTGGCCTGGGGCAGGGGGGATCGCCTGCTGCGCTGCCCCTCGCCGCCGGCCGCGCCGGTGGTGATCGCCATCCCCCGTGAGCGGGTGTCCACGGCCGTGGCCTACCGGGAAACGTCGGCGGGGCTGCAGCTCCCTGCGCCGCCCTCCCTGCTCGCCCGGCCGTCGCTGCTCGCGGGGTCCGGCACCAACGCCTGGTGCCCGCTGGCCGATCTCCAGTGGAACGACTTCGAGCGTGCGGTCTTCACGCGCGTTGCCGGTCTGGCCGAGGTCCGGGCCGCGCTGGAGAACGCAGGGGCGTCGATCGCGCGCCTCACAGGGAGCGGGTCCGCGGTGTTCGGCGTCTTCGACGACTTCGGAAGGGCGCGCGCCGCTGCCGCAACGACCGGGGGAATGGATGGGGTGGCCGCGGCGCTGGTGGTGCCCACGCTCACCGAAATGCCACCTCTCGATTGAATGGCCGATTGATCGGCGCTGGCGACCGGCGTTGGCGACCCTCCTTGAATCCGCCGCCCGGATCGCGCTACGATACCTGAAGGGTCTGCCACTGGCCCGTCGTCTAATGGCAGGACACCGGTCTTTGGAACCGGCGGTGGTGGTTCGAATCCACCCGGGCCAACTGCTTCACCGGGTGACCGGACGCGCCACCCGCGCGGCATCCCTTTCCCACCAGGCGACCAGGATGAACTTCCCGGCCCACCTCGCAGCGGCACTGCTTACCGCCCAGACGGTCGCCGGGGGTCCCACGGTCCACCCTGCCGCCTTCCCGCAGACCACCCGGACGGCCACGGTGGAACAGGCCGCGCCTCCCGCCGATTCCGTTCGCTCCCACCGCCACGCCCGCACCCTCCAGACGCGCTTCGAACGCCTGCGCCTGCGCAATCTCCCGCGCATCCCCGGAAGCGACAGCCAGGAGTGCGATGAGATCATCGGGCGGCTCTGCATCTTCGACGATGGGGACGACGACTGGACGCCGAAACCGGAGCCCGCCCCGATCGTCGACGGCCGGAACGAGCTGCTGGCGGATCTCGACTCTCTGGCCTCGATCATTCCCGGGGACCACTGGGTGCTTGGCCAGCGCATCCGGTACCTGGCCGAGGCCGGGCGCCTCGCGGAGGCGGAAGCGGTCGCGCGAAGGTGCGGCCTCCCGGGCGCCTGGCGCTGCGATGCCTATCTCGGGTTCGTGCTCCACCACCAGACCGACTTCGTGCAGTCGGAGGCGGCCTTCCGCCGCGCCCTCGAGGAGATGCCCGCCGACGTGCGGGAGGACTGGACTTCGCCCGGACTCGTGCTCGGCCGGGAGCTTCGCCGCTGGGTGTCCGCTCAGCTCGATTCCGCCGCCGCACTGGCACGGCTCTGGACCCTCGCCGACCCCCTCTTCCTGGCCGGGGGCAACGACCGCTGGACCGGGCACATGAGCCGGTGGAGCTACGCGATGAGCGCCGAGCGGGCGACCAACCCCTATGACATCAATTGGGGGAAGGACTTCACGGAAGTAGCGGTGCGCTACGGATGGCCCATCGCCTGGGAACGGTCCTGGCCCCGCATCGGACAGACCCGATTCAGCGTGACCGGGAGGGACGTTCCCACGGCCTTCCGCGCCTTCCCGCCGCGCGAGGTGCTCGACCGCGGCCCCCCCGGCGAGGAACCGGTGATATGGGAGGAGAAAGAGGACCACCCACGTGCCGCCTACCTTCCCCCCTACCTCGACTCGCTCGGCGCACTCGACGCACAGGTGGGCCGGTTCTGGCGGAGCGGCCGCGTCATTGTGGTGGGGGCGTGGAGAGCACCGGAGGCAGGGGACATGCCCGACGGCCGCGACGACATCGAAGACCCGCGTGACTCCGCCTCCCGCGTCCAGATCACCGATGCGCGCGCCCCGGCGCCCAGCCCCGTCCTCTCAGGCCTGTTCGTCGAGCAGGGCGGCACCCTGACGGCCGCCGAGCGCACCATCGCGGAGCCGGGGAGCACCGTGCGGCTGTCAGCGCGCGTGCCGTGGGCGGACTGGGGGACGCTGAGCCTCGAAACCTGGACGCCGGATCTCCGCACCGCCCGGCGCCATCGCGCCGGCATGGGCTTCCCGCAACTTCCGTTCGGACTCTTTGCGGTCTCGGACCTGGTGTTCCTGGAGGCTGGCGAAGAACCCTCCAACCTCGAGGAGCTGGTGGGGGCGCTCCGCCCGGGCAGCGAGGTCGAGGCGGGGGAGACGCTGGGCGTGGCCCTGGAGGTCTACGGACTCGGGACACGGCGCGAAGCGGTGCAGTTCAGCGTCCGGGTGGAGGAGCGGGGCGAGGGCTTTCTCCGGCGGATGGGATATCGGCTGGGCATCCTGGATCCGCCCGATGAGGCCTCGATCGATTGGCGGGAGGAAGGACCGGAGAGTCCCGGCCCCCTCCTGAGGACGCTGCAGGTCGACCTCTCGGGCCTGGGTCCCGGCGACTACGCGCTGGTCGTGGAGGTGTCGGCCCCGGGGCGGGCCACGCTGAAGGCGCAGCGGGCGTTCACCGTGCGCTGAGGCGCGCGCGGCCGGCCTCGGGGCCCAGGCTCATCTCCCGCTGGAAACCGGCGCCGAGTTCGGGCTCAATTGTCGTTGGAAAAGACCTGCCAACCCACCCCGGCAGCGGATCTGCTATATTTTATTGCTGTGCAGGAAACGCTCGCCGAAACACTCCCACCGCCGCCTTCCGCCCCCCTGACACAGTCATGGACGAAAACATCGGGCTCGGCCCTCTGCTGCTCCTCTCCGGCCGCGCCAACCGGCCGCTGGCCAAGGAAATCGCCGACGAACTCGGCACCGGTTCCGACAACGCCACGATCTACAACTTTGCGGACGGCGAGATCTTCGTAAGGATCGACCGGAACGCCCGCGGCAGGGACGTGTTCATCATTCAGCCGACCGTCGCCAACGCCGACAACATCATGGAGCTGCTGCTCCTGATCGACGCGGCCAATCGCGCGTCGGCGGCACGCGTCACCGCCGTGGTCCCCTACTTCGGCTACGGGCGCCAGGACCGCAAGGACCAGCCGCGGGTCGCGATCGGCGCCAAGCTGGTGGCCAATCTGATGGTCGCGGCGGGGGCCGACCGCGTGGTCAGCATCGACTTCCACCAGCACCAGATCCAGGGGTTCTTCGACATCCCCGTCGACCACCTCTACGCGGCGCCGGTCTTCACGAACTACTTCCGCGAGAAGAACTTCACCGATCTCGTCGTGGTTGCGCCCGACGTGGGTTCGGCCAAGATGGCCCGCGGCTTCGCAAAGCGCCTCGGCGCCACCTTCGCGATCATCGACAAACGCCGGCCGGCCGCCAACGTCTCCGAGGTGCTCAACGTCGTGGGCGACGTCACCGGCCGCACCTGCCTCATCACCGACGACATGATCGACACCGGGGGGACGATCGCGCAGGCCGTCCAGGCCCTCATGGACATGGGCGCCAACGCCGTCTACGTCGCGGCCACGCACGCGCTCCTCTCCGGCGAGGCCGTCGCCCGGCTCTCGGCCGCCCCCCTCGCCGAACTCGTCGTCACCAACACGATCCACATCCCCGACGCCAAGCGGTTCGACCGCATGAGAGTGCTCTCGGTGGCGAACCTCCTGTCGCGGGCGATCAAGTACATCCATTCCAACGCATCGGTCAGTCAGCTGTTCGAGATCAAGGAGCGCAGGAAGGGGCCGCAGAAGGTGGCCCTGGCCTGAGCTCCGGGAATCCGGCAACCGGCGGAGAATACGACATATGGAAACAACGCTGAACCTCACGACGCGGCACGATTCGGGTAAGGGCGTCGCCCGCAAGCTCCGGCGGGCCGGGCGCGTGCCGGGCATCATCTACGGCGGCGGCGGGGAGCCGGTCCTGGTCTCGATGGAGGCGCGCGAAGCCCTGCACCTCTTCCACTCGATTTCGGTGGAGAACACGATCCTTCACCTCATGGTGGACGACCACGAGGGCGAGCGAGCGCTGGTCCGCGAAGTGCAGGTGCACCCGTACCGCACCGAGCTGCTCCACGTCGACTTCCTGCGGGTTCGGCGTGGCGTCGCCATCGAGGTGCACGTCCCCGTGCACGCGACCGGCGTACCGGCGGGGGTGCGCGACGGCGGCATACTGGAGCACGTCGTCCACGACATCACCGTAAAGTGCGTGCCGTCCCGGATCCCGGAGGCCATCGAGGTGGACGTGAGGCACATGGAAGCGGGCGACGTGCTGCGGGTCAGCGACCTCGAAATGCCCGAGGGCGTCGAGAACCTCTCCGATCCGGACCAGGCCGTGTGCTCGGTCGCCATTCCCAAGGCACCGGATCTCGACGAAGAGGAAGCCGTCGACGAGGAACTCGAACCCGAGGCGGGCGCCGAGGACGAAGAGGCCGAAGAGGCCGAGGATTGACGGGCAGCGATTTCAAACGTTTCGCGCCCCGGTGCCAAACCAGGGTGGTGGTCGGTCTCGGGAACCCCGGACCGGAATACGACGACACCCGGCACAACGTCGGATGGTGGGTGGTGGACCGGTTCGCGTACGATCATGACTTCGAACCCTTCGAGCGCCGGAAGAGCCGGCTGGAGACCACTCGCCGGATCCGCGGACTCACCGTCGTGCTGGTCAAACCGCGCACGTACATGAACCGCAGCGGACTCGCACTCACGACACTGTGGCGGATCCCTGGCTTCGTCGCCGAAACCGACCTGCTCGTCGTGACCGACGACGCCAACCTCGATGTCGGCCGCGTCCGGCTGCGTCCCGAGGGCGGCTCGGGCGGCCACAACGGGCTGAAGTCCGTGACCGGGACTATGGGCACCCCCGGCTACGCCCGCCTGCGCGTCGGCGTGGGGACGAAGCCTCCGGGGGCCGACCTGTCGGACTGGGTGCTTTCGCCGATGCCCGAAGAGGACGAAGAGGTCGTCACCGCGCTGCTGCCCGAACTGAGCCGGGCGGTGGCCGTGTGGGTGGAGGAAGGAATCGAGACGGCAATGAACCGTTTCAACCGATGAGCGGACTGCGGGGCCGTGGGCGGACCCGTGATATGCCAAGCCGGCGGGTCCGGCTCCGGGCCCGCGTAACCTTCAGCATGGGAGACACAAGACAGTGAGCAATCTTCTGGACTTGACCAACTGGTCCTGGGCGGCCGGGGGCGTCGGCCTGCTGGCCGCGCTCTTCGTGTACCGCTACATGGTCGCGCAGCCGGACGGAAACAACGTCATGCGCGATCTGTCGGACCAGATTCACGATGGCGCGATGGCGTTCCTGCGCCGCGAGTACACGGTGCTGGCCGTCTTTGTGGTGGTGGTGGCCGTGCTCCTCTTCCTTGCGATCGGCCAGGCATCCGCTCTCGCCTACGTGGCGGGGGCCGCGAGCAGCGTTCTGGCGGGCTTCTTCGGCATGAAGGCAGCCACGCGCGCCAATGTTCGCACTGCGGCGGCGGCCAACGAAGAAGGGCAGGGCAAGGCGCTTCGCATCGCCTTTTTCGGGGGTGCGGTCATGGGGCTGTCGGTCGCCGCGCTGGGGCTGCTGGGCATCGGCTTGCTGTACTGGCTGCTGGCAGGGGATGCGATCCCGGGCACGAACGACCTGCCCGACTTCGCCGCAACCATCGCGGGCTTCGCCATGGGCGCGTCTTCGATCGCGCTCTTTGCGCGGGTGGGCGGGGGCATCTTCACCAAGGCCGCCGACGTGGGCGCCGATCTGGTCGGCAAGGTGGAGGCCGGGATTCCCGAGGATGACCCGCGGAACCCCGCCACCATCGCCGACAACGTGGGCGACAACGTGGGCGACGTGGCGGGGATGGGGGCCGATATCTTCGAGTCGTATGTGGGATCGATCGTGGCGACGATCGCGATCGGCGCCACCTCGGCCGCGCTGGCGGCCAGCCAGGTCGAGGCGGTGGCGCTCCCGATCATCACAGTGCTGGTGGGGCTCGTCTGTTCGGTCATCGGGATCGCGGCCATGAAGCTCCTGGAGCGGACCGAACCGGGGGCCGCGCTACGCAACGTCACCTTCATCGCGGCGGGGCTCTTCCTGCTGATCATGTTCTTCGTGGTGAAATCGATGGACATGACCATCATCGACCCGGCCTACGGCACCGCCCGTTCCCCGCTCGGCCCCTTCTGGGCGCTCCTCGCGGGTACGCTGGTCGGCATCCTCATCGGGGTGACGACCGAGTACTACACCGGTGCGCGTCCGGTGCGGAAGATCGCCCAATCCTCGGAGACCGGATCGGCAACCAACATCATCACGGGACTGGCGGTCGGGATGGAATCGACCGCGCTGCCGATGCTGCTGATCTGCGTAGCCATCTTCATCTCCTTCATGACTTGCGGCCTCTACGGCATCGGCATCGCCGCGGTCGGCATGCTGGCGACGGTGGGCGCGACGATGTCCGTGGACGCCTACGGCCCGGTGGCGGACAACGCAGGCGGCATCAGCGAGATGGCGGGGCTGGGGCCCGAGACCCGCAAGGTGACCGACTCCCTGGACGCGATCGGGAACACGACGGCCGCGATCGGCAAGGGCTTCGCGATCGGCTCGGCCGCGCTCACCGCGCTGGCGCTCTTCTCCGCCTACGCCTCCAAGGTGGAGGCGGAGTGGGCGAGCATGGGCGACGCCGCCGCGCTCGTGATCGACATCACCAATCCGTACGTCGTCATGGGCCTCTTCATCGGCGGCATGCTTCCCTTCCTGGTGGCCTCCTTCACGATGACCGCGGTGGGACGCGCCGCTGCGGGGATGGTGGAGGAAGTGCGGCGGCAGTTCCGCGAGATCGCTGGAATCATGGAGGGGACGGCCAAGCCCGATTCGGCCCGCTGCGTGGATATCTCCACCCGGGCAGCGCTCCGGGAGATGATGCTGCCGGGAATCACCGCCATCCTGGCTCCGGTGCTCGTCGGCAAGCTGCTGGGTCCGGAAGCGCTCGGCGGACTGCTGGCCGGCGCTACCGTCACGGGCGTGCTGATGGCGCTCTTCATGGCCAATGCGGGCGGGGCATGGGACAACGCCAAGAAGTACATCGAGGGGGGTGCGCTCGGCGGCAAGGGGTCGGATCCGCACAAGGCGGCCGTGGTGGGAGACACGGTGGGAGATCCCTTCAAGGACACCTCGGGCCCGTCTCTCAACATCCTGATCAAGCTCATGAGCGTGGTGTCGCTGGTGCTGGTGCCGTGGTTCGTGGGATGAGAGCTGCGTCCTTCGACGGCGCCATCGCCTTCGCGCAGGATCTCATCCGCATCCCCTCGCTCCCGGGCGAGGAGGGTGAGCTCACGCGCCGGGTGATCGCCGAAATGGAGGCGCTCGGCTACGACGACGTGTGGACCGACGAACTCGGCAGCGTGGTCGGGGTGGTGCGGAGCGACGGAGGGGCGATGGATGGCGGGCCCGGCGCCACCGTCATGCTGAGTGCGCACCTGGACATGGTCGCGGAGGGCGACCCCGCGGAGTGGGAATACCCCCCCTTCGACGGCGTGATCGCGGACGGCTGCCTGCACGGACGCGGCGCCATGGACATCAAGGGCCCGCTCGCACTCCAGACCCACGTCGCGGCGGCGCTGAAGGGCCGGGCGGCAGGCGACATCATCGTCGCGCACCCGGTGTTCGAGGAACGCGGCGGCTGGGGGATGGACCACCTGACCCGCCCCGAGGGTGGCCTCCGCCCCGACGTGGTCATCATCGGCGAGTCCACGCACGGCGACATCGCGATCGGCCACCGCGGCCGCTGCGAGGTGGAGATCATCGCGCACGGCCTCGCCGGCCACGCCTCGGCCCCCGACCGCGCCCGCAACGCTCTCGACCTCGTGCCGGCGATCCTCGCAGGCGTCCGGGATCTGGCCGCGCGGCAGCAGTCCGACGACGTTCTCGGCTCCGCATCGGTCGTCGCCACCGGCATCGACGCCGTCCCGGCCAGCCTCAACGTCATCCCCGACCGGGTAACGGTCACCCTGGACTGGCGCATCCTGCCGAACGACACCGTCGACACGCTGCTGGCAAGGGTGCGGGAATCGATCCGGCCCCACCTGGAACGGGCACGCGCGGGTGCAGGGCCCGATGGGGGCGCTGGGCAGGGCGTTGCCGGCAGCGCGCAGGAATCCACCGGCGACACGCGGCTCCCGGGCGGCGTCGAGGTCCGCGCCGCCACCGAACGCCAGCGCACCTGGACGGGAGTCGAGGAGGACCGCCTGCTCCTGAGCCCCGGCTTCCTCATGGACCCGGCGGATCCGGTCGTCACGGCCGCTGCGCGCGCGGTGGGCACGCGCAGCGGCACCGGCGCCCCGGCCCGCGTCCGGCCCTGGACCTTCGCCACCGACGGCGGGTGGACGAGCGGCGTGCGCGGCATCCCCACCATCGGTTTCGCGCCCGGGGAGGAGCGCCACGCGCACACCAACACCGAGCGGCTGGATCTCGAGGAGGCCCGGTGGGGCTACGAGCGGTACCTGGAACTGGTGCCGGCGGTGCAGGGGGCAGCCCGGCGTTCGCGATAACTTAATCTATCTTAACGTAATTTTTTTTTAGTTATCGTCCATCCCTCAAGGACCGATCCGCCGGGACGGCGGCCACCCCACTCCCCCAACCCATCGGCACCGTCCGCAGGATCTTCCCCTCCACCCGCTCGAAGATCTCGTCCAGGCTCGTGCCGGTGATCGTCAACCCGTGGTTCCTGAGGCCCACGACGCACCGGGCCGGCTCATCGGCCTCGCGCACGATGTCCGCCACGGCCTTGCCCAGCTCCAGGGTCCCGCAGGGGTAGTTGAAGTCGGTGGAGGGGACGCCCTCCATCCATCCGTGCACGTGCAGGATCGCGCCGACCCGCGGGTGCTCGCGGTAGATCATCCAGTGCTCGATCGCGTCGACCGAGACGCGCCGCGGCTCCACCCCGGGGGGATGGCTCACGACCATCCCGTTCCGCCCGGCGTCGTAGTCCTTCACCATGAGGATGTCCCGGCCGATCGCCCGCAGATTGGACTTGTCGACCCCGCTCGCGCTCATCCAGAACCACCGGGCGTCGTGGCGCGCGGAGATGTTGCCGTAGCTGAGCCCGCCGATCCCGAAGAGGCGCTTGATATGGTGGAAGTCGCGTGCGGGGAGGAGTTCGTCCATCGGGAAGGGCGCCGGGAGCAGGTCGAGTTCGTCGAGCCTCCTGCCGGCGCGGCGAATCGACTCGCTGGCCGCGTCGCCATCCCGCAGCGCCTCGGGGAGGTCGGGCACGAAGAAGTTGTCGATGACCAGAGTCGACGACGCCATCGGTTCGATGCGCGCGTACACCTGCCGGAAGTAGTCGCCGCCGCCGCGGCCGTCATGCACGACGTAGTGCCCCTGCTCAAGGGTGACGAAGTGGGCCTCCGGCACCCCGTTGTCCGCAGGCACCAGCCCCACCGCCAGATTGGCCAGCGCCCGCGGCAGTACCGGATACGCCTGCGTGATATGGTCGGTCAACGGGCTCGGGAACTCGGTGACCGCGCAGACGAAGACCGGCTGAGCCTTGCGCCGGAAGGGACGAGGCTGGCCCCGGGGGCAGAAGTTGAAGACGAGCCGGGCTTCGTTCGCGTTGCGGGTGTAGCGGTGCCCCTCCGACTGCATCACCGCCAGGAGTCCCTCGGAGAACCAGCGGAAGGCGTCCGACTCGGGCACCCCTGCAAATGTGAAATTCATCGGAACCGGCCACCTCCGGCTACAGTCTCATAACAGGAATGTAACGCAACGCTGGCCAGGCGGATCATCGCCGCCGATCACCGGTTGCGCCCGGGCTCGCGCACCTGCCGCGCGCCGCCACCCGCGGGCCGTCCGCACATTTGCCGCGCGCAACCCGCCCGCTCGCCCCCTTCCACCGGACGCCGGTCCGCCGCTATACTTGTCCGACAGCCATTGCCCGCTCCGCCCGGGAAAGCGGAGCCCGTCATCAACCGCGGTCCAAGGGAGTTCCCGCGTTATGAGAGCATACGAGATCGTCTATATCCTGGACGCCGCCCTCGATCAGGCGGCCGTCGACGCGAAGCTGGAGACCTTTCACGCAACGCTCGACGGCGAAATCACGTCGGTGGACCACTGGGGAGTACGCCAGCTGGCGTACCCGATCCGCAAGGCCGCCACCGGCTACTACGTCGTCGCCCAGGTCTCCGCCGACTCGACGGCGCTGCCGGAGTTCGAACGCCTCCTCAAGCTCGACGAGGAGACCATGCGCTACCTGATCGTCCTCAACGAGGGGCAGTCCACCTCGGGGGCCTCGATCCTCGCGGAACGTCCGGCGCCCGCGGACGCCGGCGAAGACGAGGAGGACGAGGAGGACGAGGACGCAGAGGGCGCCGGGGACGAAGAGGACTCGGAAGCGGACAATGAAGACGAAGAAGCGGACGACGCCGGCGACGACGATTCCGGCGAGGAAGCCGAGGACGCTGGGGACGGGAACGCAGCGGAGGAAGACGCCGGCGCGGATGACGCCGAGCAACCTGCCCCGTCCTCGGGCCCACCGATCTTCACCGGTGCCCGGGGGCGCCGGCGGAGGCACGAGGGCCCGCCCATCGTCCTCCTGAACTACAAGGACGTGGCCACGCTGTCCCGCTTCCTGAACGAGCAGGGCAGGATCCTGCCGAAGCGGACCACCAAGGTGCCTGCCCGCTTCCAGCGCCAGCTCGGCACCGCGGTCAAGCGCGCCCGCTTCCTCGCCCTCCTCCCCTACATCAAGGACCACGGGTCCTGACGCGCACCGCAACCGGAACGGAGATGAGAAGATGAGACTGATACTTCGTGAGGAGGTGGAGCACCTCGGGCAGCCCGGCGACCTCGTCAACGTCAAGCCCGGCTACGCGCGCAACTACCTGATCCCCCGGGGACTCGCGTATCGGGCCACCGATGCCAACGTCCAGCGGATCGAGGAGGAACGGCGCATCCGCGAGGAGCGGGCCCGCCGGATCTATCTGGAGGCCAATCGCCAGGCGTCGCGGCTGGAGGGCCTGACGCTGCACTTCACGGCGCGGGCCAGCGAGGAGGGGACCCTCTTCGGATCGGTCACGGTGCGGGACATCCTGGAGCGGGCCGCGCAGGAGGACCTCGACTTCGAACTGGACAAGCGTGCGGTGCAGCTCGAGGAACCCATCAAGTCCGTCGGCGAGCACGTGATCCGCATGAGGCTCCACGCCGGGGTCGAGACGGACGTCCGGGTAATCGTGGAGGCCGAAGCGGATTGAGCCGCTTCCCGTTGTCGGGAGAGGTGCGGAGAGCCGTCGGCTACGCGCTCGACCGCAAGGGTGAGGATGTAACCGTGCTGGACTTGCGTTCGTTGTCGTCGGAGACGGACTTCTTCGTGATCGCGACCGGAAGCTCCGACCGTCACGTCCGGGCCATCGCCGAGCACGTCCTCGACTCCGCGCGAGCGGACGGGGACCGCCCGGAGCATGTGGAGGGGCTGGACCAGGGCCGCTGGGTCCTGATCGACTACGTCGACTACGTCGTGCACGTCTTTCATCCGGCGGTGCGGGACTTCTACCGCCTTGAGGTGCTGTGGGGAGACGCGCCCGCCGCCGTCTTTGCCGAAACCGACCGGCCATGAAGCTCAAGTCGCTGAAGCTGCACGGCTTCAAGTCCTTCCCGGATCCGACGCAGCTGGAGTTCCACGAGGGGATCACCGCGATCGTGGGGCCGAACGGGTGCGGCAAGTCCAACATCGGCGACGCCGTCCGCTGGGTCCTGGGCGAACAGCGCCCGACGGTCGTTCGCGGCGCGAAGATGGAGGAGGTGATCTTCCAGGGTACCGTGGCGCGCCGATCGGTGAACCGCGGCACCGTGTCGATGATCGTCTCGAACGAGGACGGCGCGCTGGCGACGCCCTTCCAGGAGGTGGAGATCGGCCGCACCGTGCACCGGGACGGGGGCAGCGACTACCGCCTCAACCGTGCGTCCTGCCGGCTGCGCGACATCGTCGACCTCTGCCGCGACACGGGGCTGGGGGCGAACGCCTACTCGGTCATCGAGATCCGCATGATCGACGCGATCCTCTCGGAGCGGACGGACGAGCGCCGCGCCCTCTTCGAGGAGGCCGCCGGGATCGGCAGGTACAAGGACCGCCGCCGCGCCGCGCTCCGCCGCCTGGAGACCTCGGAGATCGACCTCCAGCGGGTCGAGGACGTGATCGGGGAGGTGCGGACCAAGGTGCGCTCGCTGGCCCGCCAGAAGGGGAAGGCGGAGCGCTACCGCAAGCTGCGCGAGAGGCGCATGGCGGTGGAGGTGGCGGTGGTGCGGGCGGAGCTGGAGGGGCTCGGGGCGCGCCTGGGCGAAGTGGAGGCGGGGCTCGAGGCCGATCGTGAGGACGCGGCCGGGATGGCGGCCCGCCTGGCGGCGGCGGAGGCGGGGCTGGAGCGCGCCCGGCTGGAGCAGGTGGAGGCGGAGAGGGCGCGCGGGGACACCGCAAACCGGCTCGACGAGGTGGCCGCGGAGCTGTCGCGGATCGAGCGGGAGGTGGCGGTCGCGGCCGAACGGATCGCGAACTGGAAGCGCCGCCTGGTGCAGATCGGCCAGGAGAGGGCGGCGCAGTCGGGGATCCGGGCTCGCGCCGAGGACGAGCGCGTCACCCTGGAGGAAGAGCACCAGAAGTGTAAAGCAGACTTTACAGGTGTACAAGCGGACTTGACATATCGGAAGGAAACCGCCGCCGACGTGCGGGAACGGCTGAGCCGCGCCCGCCACCAGGTCCGTGAGCTGGAGGAGGAGGGCCGCGCGCTGGCCGGGAAGGTGGCCCGCACCGATGGCGACCTCTACAGCGCCCGCCTCCAGGCGACCGAGCTGGAGCGCCGTTTCGAGCGCCTTTCGAACGACGCCCGCGAGGGTGCCGGGGCGCTGCGCGAGCTGGAGTCCCAGGGAGACCTCTTCACCGACCGGAGCGCCGAGGCGGCCGGCAGGGCCGGAGAGGCGGTGCGGGAAGTGGCGGGCGCCCGGCGGCGGCTGGCGCAGTTGAGGCAGCGGCTGGCCGAGGCGCGCGACGCGCGGGTGAACGCCGAGGCGAAGCTGTCCGCGCTCGAAGCGGAGCGTGATGCGCTCGGGCGGATCGAGGTCGCCGGCGCGTCGGAGGCGGTCGCGCTGGCCGCCCGCGCCGCGCTCCCCGATTGCGTGCACGGCCTCCTATCGGACTTCGCGCAGGTGCGCGAGGGCGCCGCGCGCGGGGCGGACCTGATCCTGGGCCGCTTCGCGGCGGCGCTGGTGGCGCGCGGCGGGGACGACATCGAGCGGATCGCCCGCTGGTACCGGGAAGAGGCCGGCGCGGAGGCGGCGCTCATCGTGCTGCCCGCGGATGCGGCGCCGGAACCCGGCGGTCCGCTCCCCGGAGACGTCAGCGCGGCGGGCGAGGGCGCGGCGTGGGTGCGGGCGCTGCTGGGGGGCGCGCGGGGCCTGGAGGGCGATCCCGGGGCCACGGTGGAAGAGGCACGGGCCGGGACGGGACAAGCGCTGGACCGGGCAGGCGATGCGGGAACCAGGGCAGGCGCCGCGGCTGGGGGCGTGCGCGCCGCAGAGCCCCCGGCGCACGGCTGGACGGACGCACGCGGGGCCGTGCACCTCTTCCCCCAAGCGGGCGCGGAGGGCCGGCTGGAACGCCGGGAGCGCCTGGACGCGCTCGCCGCGCAGGTGCGTGAAGCCGGCGCCGAGCTCGAAGAGGCCCGCGAGCGGACGCTGGCGCTGGAGGAGGCGCACCGGGCCTGCGAGGCGGAGGTGGACGAGGCGTCGGAGCGTGTGCTGGCCACTCGGGACGAGGCGCGCGCGGCGGAGGCCAGCGCCGTGGCGCAGACCGACCGGCGCGAACAGCTGCGCCGCCGCCAGGCGGAGATCGCGCGCCAGGTGGAGGGTACGCGTGCGGCCCGGGACCGGGCGGTCGAGCGGGCACGCGCCGCGGAGTCCGAAGGCGCGGATTTGCGCGATCGGGAAGCGGCGGGCGCCGCGCGGCTGGACGCCGAGCGGACCGCGCTGGCGGCCATCGAGGCCGAGTGGGAGGAGGCGCGCGAGGCGGAGGCCGAGGTGTCCATCCGGGCCGCGCGCCTGGAGAGCGAGCTGCAGCGGCTGGCGGGCCGGATCGCGGACACGGGGGGTAGCGCGGAACGCGCCGCCGGGCGGCTCGCGCAGCTTGAGGAGGAGGCCCGCGAGCTGGAGGCGAGCATGGAGCGGGTGCGGGCCGGGCGCGGCGAGGGCAGGGCCGCGCTGGAGGGGTTGTTCGCGCAGCGGGACGAGCTGCGCCGGGTGGCCGCCGGGCAGGACCGTGCCGTGGACGTGGCCTCGGAGGCCGTGAAGGGGGCGGAGCGGGGGGCGGGGGAGATCCGGGCGGCCGAACGCGAGGCGGTGGGGCGCAGGCACACGCTTGAAATGGAGGCGCAGGACATCCGCAACCGGGTGGCGCGCGTCGGCGAACGGCTGGAGGCCGAGTGGAACCGGCCGATGGAGGAGTTGCTCGCGGAGGCGGAAGAAGCCGACGGCGACAAGGAGGAGCTTCGATCGGAGCTGGAGCAGATCGTGGCGGCGCAGGCGCGAATCGGGCCGGTCAACATGCTGGCCGTCGAGGAGCACTCCGAGGAGAGCCAGCGCCTGGAGTTCATGGCCGGGCAGCGGGAGGACCTGGTCTCCGCGCGGGACGACCTGCGCGCGGCGATCCGCCGGATCAACGCCACCGCCACCGAGCGCTTTTTGGAAAGCTTCGAGGCGATCCGGGAGAACTTCCTGGAGACCTTCCGCCACCTCTTCAGCGGCGGCGAGGCCCAGCTGCGGCTCTCCGAACCCGACCACCCGCTCGAGTCACCGATCGAGATCCACGCCTCTCCGCGGGGCAAGCGGACCCAACGCATCGACCAGCTCTCCGGAGGCGAGCGCGCCCTCACGGCACTTTCGCTCCTCTTCGGCATCTACCTGGTCAAGCCGAGCCCCTTCTGCGTCCTCGACGAGGTGGACGCCCCGCTCGACGACGCCAACATCTCCCGCTTCATCCGGCTCCTGCAGGGCTTCAAGGCGCGCACCCAGTTCGTGGTGATCACGCACAACCCGCGCACCATCGAGGCCGCGGACTGGATCTACGGCGTCACGATGGAGGAGCCCGGGGTGTCCTCGGTCGTCGGCGTCCGCCTCGAGGCGCCTCCGGTGAGGGACCCCGCGGCCTGAATCCCTCGTGGCGCCCACACTCACCGTCATCGGTTCCGGGACGCTGGTCCCGTCCGGGGAACGCTCCTCGCCCTGCCACCTCATCGAAGCGGCCGGCGCCGTCCTGCTGCTGGACGCCGGGCCCGGCGCGGTCCACGGCCTCGCCCGCCACGGCAAGCCCTGGTGGAAGGTCGGCCACCTCGTCCTCACGCACTTCCACACCGACCACTTCGCGGACCTCCCCCACCTCCTCTTCGCGCTCAAGTGGGCGTCCCCGTCGGCGCGCACCCGCCCCCTGCACGTCATCGGCCCGCCCGGCCTGCACCGGCGCATCGAGGCGCTGCGCAACGCGCACGGGGAGTTCATCGCCCACCCCGGCTTCGACGTCGTCTACAGCGAGGTCGCCCGGGACGGCACCTGGGACGACGGGTCGCTCGCCCTGCGGTTCGCCCCCACCCGGCACACCGACCACTCCGTGGCCGTGCGGATCGAACTGGAGGGCCGCGCGGCGGGCTACACCGGCGACACCGGCCCCGACCCCGCGCTGGGACCCTTCCTGCGCGGCTGCGAACCGCTGGTCAGCGAGTGCGCGCTCACCGATCCGGCCGCCGCCGCCAACCACCTCTCGCCGGCCTCCGTGGCGGAGCTGGCATGCGCCGCGAATCCCGCCAACCTTGTGCTCACGCACCTCTATCCCCCCCTTGATGCGGCTGCGGTGCCCGACCTCGTGCGCGCCGCGGGCTACCCCGGCCGGGTGATCTGCGCCCGGGACGGGCAACAATTCACCATCGGAGAAGCTGAACCGTGCTCATCGTGATGGACCACCGGGCCACGCCCGATCAGATAAAGAGGGTCGTCGACACCATCTCCGAGATGGGCTACGGCGCCAAGCCCATGCCCGGACGCCAGCGCACCGCCATCGGACTCGTCGGCAACGATGGCCGCGTCGAGGAGGCGCGGCTCTCCGGCCTGCCCGGGGTGCGTGAACTGATCCCGGTAAGCAAGCCTTACAAGCAGGTCTCGCGCGAGTGGCGCGACGAGAACACCGTGGTGGAGCTGGGCAACGGCGTCGCCTTCGGGGGTGATGAGATCGTTCTCATCGCGGGTCCGTGCGCGGTCGAGAGCCGCGAGCAGATCATGGACATCGCCGAGCGGATGCGCGAAGCGGGGGCGTGCGCACTGCGCGGGGGCGCCTTCAAGCCACGCACCTCCCCCTATTCCTTCCAGGGACTCGGGCCGAAGGGACTCGAACTGCTGGCGGAAGCCCGCGGGCACACCGGGCTGGCGATCGTGACGGAGGCGGTGGACCCCGAGGGCGTCCCGCTTGTCGCCGAGTACGCGGACGTGATCCAGATCGGCGCCCGCAACATGCAGAACTACCCCCTGCTCAAGCGCGCCGGCCGCTGCGGCAAGCCGGTACTCCTCAAGCGGGGGATGTCGGCCACGATCAACGAGATGCTCCTGGCCGCCGAGTACCTGCTCAGCGCGGGCAACCCGGACGTGATCCTCTGCGAGCGCGGGGTGCGGAGCTTCGACCGGCACACCCGCAACCTGCTCGACCTCACTGCCATCCCGCTGGCCCAGTCGCTCACCCACCTGCCCATCATCGCGGACCCCAGCCACGGCACCGGCTTGCGCGACAAGGTGACGCCGATGGCGAGGGCGGCGGTGGCGGCCGGAGCCGACGGCCTGATCGTGGAGGTGCACCCGGACCCGACCGAGGCGCTCTCCGACGGTGTCCAGAGCCTGTATCCGAACCAGTTCGTGGAGCTGGTGGCGCAGTGCGGCCCGATCGCGCGGGCCATCGGGAGATCGCTGGCGACGCTGGGGTAGCCCGTGGAACATCCGTGGAACATCCGTGGAACACCCGTGGAACACCGCGTGCCCCCCCCGGCGCATCACGGCCGGCCCGCAACTTGTCCCATCCAGCCATTCCCCTGTCCCGCCTCTGACCCCAACCTTCCCGCATGGAAGAGAACAGAGTGCAGCTGGGCCGCAGGGGCGAGGCGATCGCGGAGGCGTACCTCGCTGAACGGGGGTGGGCGGTGCTCGCGCGCAACTACCGGGCAGGGCCGAAGGAGATCGACCTCATCGCGGCGCGCGGCGGGGTCGTGGCCTTCGTGGAGGTGAAGACCCGCACGACGCGGACCGGGGGCACGGTGCTGGAGCCGATTCGGGCGATGAAACAGCGCGCGGTCGTGACCGCCGCCCGGCGCTGGATCCACGAGAACGGCCGGCTCGGCAGCGCCTACCGCTTCGACGCGATCGGCGTGGACCTGCGCGGGCGGGAGGCCGTGATCGAGCACATCCCCGACGCCTGGCGCCCGGGTGGCTGAGACCGGCCGGCGGGCGGAACGTCCCCGTTGACGCTCCCTCCCCCGACCGGGTACCTTTGGCGGTGCCCCAGGTCCGCGGAGCGGGCGCTCATGAACCCCGTCAGGACCGTGAAGGTAGCAGCGGTAAGTGCTGCAAACGCTGCCGCGGAGCGCCTGGGGCACCTCGCGGGCCCCGCAGCCCGGTGCTTTCCGCTTCAGGCCCCCCGGGGGGGCGTCGATCGGCTGCGAGGCACGATCACTTCGGAACACCCAAGAATCGCAACTTGTCCTACCTTGCTCTGGCCCGGAAGTACCGACCCCGCCGGTTCGGTGAGGTAGCGACCCAGGAGCACGTCTCCGAGACGCTGCGGCGGGCGGTCGCCGGCGGGCGGGTGGGGCACGCCTACCTCCTCTGCGGTCCCCGAGGGGTCGGCAAGACGACCCTGGCGCGGATTCTGGCGATGTCGCTCAACTGCGCGAGCCGCACGCCCGATGGGGAACCGTGCGGGAGCTGCGACGACTGCGAACGGATCTGGGGAGGGCACACCTCGCTGGACGTGGTCGAGATCGACGCCGCCTCGAACCGCGGAGTCGACGATGCCCGCGAGCTCAGGGCGCGCGCGATGCTGGCGCCATCGGAGGAGGACCGCTACAAGGTCTACATCCTCGACGAGGCGCACATGCTGACCCGCGAGGCATGGAACGCGCTCCTCAAGATCCTGGAGGAGCCGCCGCCGCGGGTGATCTTCTGCTTCGCCACCACCGAGGCGCGGCGCATCCAGCAGAGCGCATCGCCCATCCTGTCGCGCTGCCAGCGCTTCGATTTCCGCAGGATCGGCACCGACGACATCATGAAGCGGCTCGGCGAAGTGCTGGACGCCGAGGGGATCGGCTACGACCCCGAGGCGCTGAGAGCCATCGCCCGCAAGGCCAACGGCGGGATGCGCGACGGGCTCTCGCTGCTCGACCAGGTGCTGGCGCTGTCGGACGAGGAGGTGAAGGTGGAGGCGGTGGTGCGCGTGCTCGGCGTTGTGGCCGAGGAGCGCTACCTGCAGATCTTCGACGTGATCCTCGAGCGGCGTCACGGGGCCGTCTTCGACTTCGTGGAGGAGCTGATCGACGAGGGGCACGATCTGGTCGAGTTCTACCACGGCCTCACCGAGAGGCTGCGGCTTCTGCTGCGGATCGCGATCGACGCGGGCGGCGCCCCCGGGATCATGGCCGACGAGCTCCGCGACGCCTACGCGCGGCGGGCCGCGAGCTTCGCCCCCGGGGACCTGGTGCGCATGCTGGCCATGGCCTCGGGGCTGGAGGCGGACGGCAGCCTGCGGCGCACCGGCAGGCCCCGCGTGATGGTCGAGATGCTCCTGCTCAGGATGAGCTACATGGACCGCACCGTGGAGCTGGAAGACATCATCCGCTCGCTCGGCGGCGTCCCGGCCCGAGAGCCCGCACCGCCCGAGACCGCACCGGTCTCATCTCCGGCAGCCGGTGGGCGACCGGAATCGGCACCGCCCGCCTCCCCGTCCACCGTCACCCCGGATGCCGAGCGGCAGGCCGCCCCCGGGTCCGGAGCGGAGCGGCGGGCGGCGGCGAGGCCTGGAGCCGAGCGGAGAGCCGCCGACAGTGCGCCGGCGCCGACCCGACCTTCCGCCCCTTCGGCATCCGGCGCCCGGCCGGGGGATCCCCCGGCGCCTCCGTCCCCCCGGCCGTCCGCATCTCCCGCCACCGACCTCGTGTCAGCGTGGGACGCCCTCCTCGCCGACCCCGAATTCAGGAAGACCCTGCCTCGCGGGGTGACCCCTTTCCTGCGCGCCGCCACCGCCCGCGAGCGCGGCGGGGCCCTTGAGCTGGAGATCCCGGGACCCGGCGAGGCCCGAGTGCGCCAGCCAAGGGCTCTTCACGCACTGGAAGAGGGGCTGGCCCTTCATGCGGGGCGCGATTCTGCCGAGATTTCCATTGTCGGCGGCAGCGACCGGGAGGGCCCGGAAGCCGGCCGCGTCACCCGGGACTCGGTTCGGCGGACGCGGCTGCAGGAACTTGTGAAGCGGGCCCCGCATCTGGAACGCGCAGTCGACGAACTGGAACTCGATCTGGTGGACTGAATACCGACTTGGAGAGCGTCAGCGCTCGGAGAACACACATGAAGAACATCCAACAGCTCATGAAGATGGGGGAGCAGCTCCAGGCAAGGGTGCAGGAGCTGCAGGACAGCCTCAGCGCGGAGGAACTCGAGGCGTCCGCGGGCGGCGGCATGGTCACCGCCCGGGTCACGGGGCGCGGGGACCTCAAGAGCCTCTCCATCGACGCCGAAGTGATCGATCCCCGGGATCCCGAGATGCTCGAGGACCTGGTCGTCGCCGCCGTGGCGGAGGCGCAGAACCGGGCCCGCACCCTGTCCGAGGAACGCATGCGCGGAGCCGCGGGAGGGCTCCCGACTCAGCTCCCCGGACTCTTCTAGGAAACGCCCCGCCGTGTCGCCGATCGAGAACCTGACGCGCGAGCTGGAGAAGCTGCCGGGGGTCGGCGCCAAGACGGCCCTGCGGCTGGCCTACCACCTCGTCAAGGGTCCGAAGGAAGGCGTGCGGCGGCTCGCGCGGGCGCTCGACCTGATGGCCGATCGGGTTCACCCGTGCCCGGCGTGCGGGAACTACTGCGACTCGGAGCTCTGTTCGATCTGCGGGGACCCAAACCGGGACCAGGAGATGATCTGCGTGGTCGAGGAGGCGTACGAAGTCGGGGCCATCGAGCGTACCGGGCATTACGGCGGCCTCTTCCACGTGCTCGGCGGGCGTCTGTCCCCCCTGGACGGGGTCGGTCCGGATGAACTCGCGATCGACGCGCTGGTGCGGCGTCTGGACGGTGGGGACGGGCGGGACGCCCGGGTCGGGGAGGTGATCCTGGCGACGAACGCGAGCGTCGAGGGGGAGGCCACGGCCGTGTATCTGGAGGGCGTGCTGCGCCCGTATCCGGTGCGCGTGACCCGGCTGGCGCGTGGCATCCCCGTGGGCAGCGATCTCGAGTACATCGACGGCACCACCATCGCCGAGGCGCTGGCGGGCCGGCGGGAGATGTAGCGATGAGTCGGCGAATCCGCAGAGTCGGCATGTTCCTGCTGGGCGCGGGCGCCGTGGCGGCGGTGGCGGCGTTCGTCATCCGCAACCAGGTGGCGAGCAACCGGCGGGAGCTTTTCAGCGCCAACGCCTTTCGGCGCCTGGCCGCGCTGGGCCACATGGCCGGTGAGCCGGCGAGCGCGGGCTCGGTAGCGGTGCTGCGCGATTTTTGCGGGTGGGAGCCCAAGCGCCTGCTGCGCAATCGGGGGGCTGCGATCCTCGTCCGCATGGAGGACGAGCTGCTGCGGAAGGTGGAGGCCGATTGAACATCCCGAACGCGATCACGGTTGTCCGGATCGCCCTCTGCCCGGTGATCCCGTTCCTGGCGCTTTCCAGCGGAATCACCAGCCGCTACGCTGCCTTCTTCATCTTCCTGCTGGCGGCCCTCACCGACATCTGGGACGGCCAGCTCGCGCGCCGGTACGGGTGGGTGACCGACACCGGCAAACTCCTGGATCCCATCGCGGACAAGCTCCTCCTCGTGTGCACCTTCGTGCCCCTGTACGTCATCAGCCACCGGGCGGACGATCTCGGCGGCCTGCCGTGGTGGGGCGCGATGCCGCTCTGGGTGATGGGCGTGATCTTCGGACGCGAGGTGCTGGTGACGGTGCTGCGGGGCTACGCGGTGCGGCGCGGGACCGTGATCGCGGCCGGTTGGTCCGGGAAGCTCAAGACGCTGGCCCTGAGCGTGTTCATCGGAGCCGCGCTGCTCTGGTATCCGCTGGCCGCCGACACGGGGTGGAACGGAGCGCCGTGGGCGCTGTGGCGGGGACTGCACGCCGCCCTCATCGGCCTCACCCTGGGCCTGTCCGTCCTTCTGAGCGTCTTCTCGATGGCCGACTACCTGTGGCGCTACCGGTCCCTGGCCGGCCGGAGCTGAAGGCCGCTGCGCGTCGGCTGGCCGGTGTCGCGGCCCGCCGGGGGTTGCGCGTCGCGACCGCCGAGAGCTGCACGGGAGGGCTCCTGACCAAGACCATCACCGACCTGCCGGGCGCGTCGGCGCACTACGCGGGCGGGGTGGTCGCCTACGCGGACGATGTGAAGGTGGCGCTGCTGGACGTCGACCCGGAGAGCCTGGAGGCCCACGGGGCGGTCTCGCGGGAGGTTGCGCTGCAGATGGCGGCCGGCGCGTGCCGCCGTTTCGCAGCCGACGTGGCGATGGCGGTCACCGGGATCGCAGGGCCGGAAGGCGGAACGCCCGCGAAGCCGGTCGGGACCGTGTGGCTGGCCGTGGCGCTCGCGGACGGGTGGGCCGAGGCCAGGTTGGAGTGCTTCCCCGGGGACCGGGAGGCGGTTCGGGAGGCCAGCGTGGCCGCGGCGCTGGGCATGGCGACCGACGCAGCCGGACGCGCCACATATGGACCGGCGGCCCGGTATTGATCAGCTTGTGAACACCGAATACCACACTGCCGAGCAGCGATTGGGGAGATGAACGTGCCGGACAACAAGGGCATGAAGGAGAAGTTCGGGGAGGCCCAACCGGAGGACCGGGCGGAGGCTTCCGGCGACGCGGCGAACGGATCTGCGGCGAATGGCGGCGCGGTGAATGGAGCTGCGGCCGACAGCGACGCGGTGGATGCCGGCGCGAAGAACGGCGACGCGATGAGTACCGACGCGGATGCAGGCGCCACGGAGCAGGCATCCGATCCGGGGCAGGGGCCCGCCACGGCCGAGACACCCGCCGATGGGCCGTCCGCGGACGTTCCCTCCACGGCGGCCGGGGACCGGGATGGCGGCGGCCCCGTGGATCCGATGGAAGCGGACCCGGAGGAGGCGGAGCTGCTCGACGGGCACGACGGGCGGGCGCGGATCTCCGAACTGGAGGCCGAGCGGGACCGGCTGAGGGACCAGCACCTTCGCCTGGCCGCCGACTTCGACAACTTCAGGAAGCGCACCGAGGAGAGGCTGCGGCAGCGATGGAGCCGGGCGCAGGCGGATCTGGTCGGGCGTTTTCTGGATCCGCTCGACGATCTGCGCAGGGTCACCGCGCTGGAACCCGAGAGCACCGCATCCGTAGAGGCGATCGTGGAGGGCGTCGACCTGGTCGAGCGCAAGTTCTTCCGCGCCCTCGAGGAGGCCGGCGTGGAGGTCGTCGATCCGGAGGGCGAAGGCTTCGATCCCAACACGATGGAGGCGATGATGCGCGTGCCGACCGAGTCGGAGGAGGAGGACGACACCGTCGCGAGCGTCTTTCAGCGGGGGTACACCTTGAAGGGGCTGCTCATCCGCCCGGCGCGGGTGAGTGTCTTCAAGGCCGACTAGGACAGTCCGTGGATGACCCTGATGGTAAAGACAACATGACACTTTGTAATGTTCTCATTACAGTGCGAGTGCGTGAACGCCGCGATCCAGCCCGGATGCATCGCCGACCGAATGCTGTGAGGACTCATTCCGCGGGCTGCCGGCGGGGGCAATGACGACCGACAAGGACTACTACGCGATCCTCGGAGTCGACCAGAAGGCCGGCGCGGACGACATCAAGAAGGCCTACCGCCGCCTGGCGAAGAAGTACCATCCGGACGCCAACCCGGGGAACCCGCGGGTGGCCGAGCGCTTCAAGGACATCGGCGAGGCCAACGGTGTGCTCTCCGATCCCGCGAAGCGGAAGAAGTACGATCAGATGCGCAAGCTGGGCGCCCTGGGCTTCCGCGGAGCCCGGACCGGTCCGAGGGCGGGGGCACAGACGTCGACGAACTTCTCCTTCGAGGACCTCGGCGGCCTCGGCAGCTTTTCCGACATCTTCTCCTCGATCTTCGACCGGGGGAAGAAGCCCCGGCCGCGGCGGCCCTCCGGTCCTGCCAAGGGCAGCAACGTGGAGCATACCGCCGAAGTGCCCTTCATGGTGGCCGCCAGGGGGGGCAAGATCACCATCTCGGTGCCGATCACCGAGGAGTGCGCGATCTGCGGCGGATCCGGCGGCGCGCCCGGGACGGTGTGGAAGAAGTGTACGGAGTGCCGCGGATCGGGGAGCGTCTCCTTCGGCCAGGGGGGCTTCGCGGTGAACCGGCCGTGTCCCGCCTGCATGGGCCGCGGCGAGACCGCCGACAAGCCGTGCGGCGCGTGCGGCAGCGACGGCAAGGTCCACCAGAACCGCAAGATCCAGGTGACCGTGCCGCCCGGCGTCAACTCGGACGCGAAGATGCGCCTCACCGGGCAGGGAGAGCGGGGCCGGAAGGGTGGCTCCCCCGGCGACCTGGTCATCACCTTCAAGGTCCTGCCGCACCGCTTCTTCCGCCGCGAGGGCAACGACATCGTCGTGACGGTGCCGCTGAATCTGGCGCAGGCGGCGCTGGGTTCGCGGATCCGGGTCGGCACCATTTCCGGGAAGAAGGTGGTGCTGCGCGTTCCGCCGGGTACGCAGCCCGGAACGCGCTTCAGGATCAGGGGGCAGGGGATCGAGCGCGAAGGGAAGCGGGGCGACCAGTATGTGGAGGTGAAGCTGGAAGTCCCGGACACGCTCACCGAGAAGCAGGAGCAGCAGATCCGCGACTTCGCGGACTCGGCCGGGCTGAAGTGGTGATGCTCGCGGCGGCTCCGGGACCGGGGGCCGGTGGGCGGCGCGGGCCGGCGGCGGGACCGCGGCCGGTGAGCGGTGCAGCCCGGAGTTGATTCGTCGGCGGGCCTGTGTCGCGGCGGTTCGTCGGCGGGCCGCGGGTCGACCTCAGTAGCTGCTTCCCATCACGCGGCTGATCCTGCCGCCCCCGACCACCCGGTCGCCGTCGAAGAAGACGCTCGACTGTCCCGGAGTCACGGCGCGGGCCGGCTCTTCGAAGCGCAGCTCGACGGAGTTCGCGTCGCAGTCCACGACCCGGCAACGGTGGGGCGCCGACCGGTAGCGGACCTGCGCCAGCAGCTTCGTGCCGGGCCGGGGCGGTGACGCCAGCCAGTTCACGTCGCCGACTTGCGCGCCCCGCACATCCAGAAGGTCCCTGGGGCCGACCACTACCTGCCGCGTGTCCGGCCGGATCTCGAGGACGTAGTAGCGCTCGGGGAGGCCGCCCCCCAGTCCCTTGCGCTGCCCGACCGTGAAGCCGGAATAGCCGCTGTGCCGCCCGAGCACGCGTCCCCGGTGGTCGACGATCGCACCGGGAAGCAGGGCGGGGTGGGTGGGGAGCAGTTTCTTCTCCAGGAAATCCCGGTAGTTGCCGGTGGGCACGAAGCAGATCTCCTGGGATTCGGGCTTGTCGGCGGTGATCAGTCCCAGTGCGCGGGCGCGCTCCCGCACTTCGGGCTTGGTGAGCTCGCCGAGGGGAAAGTGGAGCAGGCCGAGCAACTCGAAGGGAAGTCCCCACAGGAAGTAGGACTGGTCCTTGGCGGGGTCCGTCCCGCGCAGGAGGCGCGGCTCGCCGGCTGAGCGATCGAGCCTGACGTAGTGGCCCGAGGCGACACCGTCGCAGCCGAGCACGCGGCCCCGCCGGAAGAGGTCGCGGAACTTGGTGTTGGAATTGCACCGCACGCAGGGGTTGGGGGTCCTGCCGCGCCCGTACTCGGAGACGAAGTCGTCGATGACGTCCCGCGTGAACTCCTCCTCCACATCGAAGACGTAGTGCGGGATTCCCAGCCGGTCGGCGACCTGGCGCGCGTCGTGGATGCCTTCCAGCCCACAGCAGGTCTTCCGGCTCGCGGCGGTCTCTTCCTCGCTGTAGCAGAACGTCTTCATGGTGGCGCCGATGACCTCGTGGCCGGACTCGACGAGCATCGCCGCGGCCACGGAGGAGTCGACCCCGCCGGACATCGCGACCAGGATGCGCCGCCGGTCGTTCGCTCCGGCGTTCATGGTGCCCACAGAGCGCGGATCCGGGCTACCGCGTCCGCCACCACGGTCACGATGCGGCCAACCTGCCGCTCGTCGTTCAGGCGACCGAAGCTGAGGCGCAGCGAGGCGGCCGTGTCTCCCGGATAGAGGGCGGCCAGAGATGCGCTCGGCGCGCTCGACCCGCTGGCGCAGGCCGACCCGCCCGACGCAGCGATCCCATCGGCGTCGAGTGTGGCCAGCAGCGTGTCCGAGTCGATTCCGGGGATGGCGAGGGACAGGATGTGCGGGGCCCGCCGCAGGCCGCCGGCGTTGACCCGGACGCCGGAGATGGTTTCGACCAACCGCGACTCCACGTCGTCCCGAAGGGCCGCCAGTCTGTTCGACTCCGCGGGCGCCTCCGCGACGGCCAGCCGCACGGCCTCCGCCAGCCCGGCGGCTCCGGCCACGTCCTCGGTGCCGGGGCGCAACCCATCCTCCTGTCCGCCCCCGAAGTGGAGCGGCGCGATTCCGCGGCGGCTGCGGGCGATCAGGGCGCCGGTACCCTTGGGACCGCAGATCTTGTGGCCGGTCACCGTGAACAGGTCGACCGGGACGTCGGCGAGGGAAAGCGGGATCTTGCCGACCGCCTGGACCGCGTCGCTGTGCAGCCGAACCCCCCGGCTCCGGCACTCCGCGGCGATCTCCGGGAGCGGCAACTCAAGCCCGGTCTCGTTGTTGACCCACATGCACGACACCACGGCCGGTCGGTCCCGGAGCGCGGACCGCAATGCATCCAGGTCGAACTCGCCCTCTTCGAACCCTACTACGGTATGGCGTGCTCCTTCCCTCACCGCCCGTTCCGCCGCCGCCGAGACGGCCGGGTGCTCGACCGCGGAGGTGACCACATGCGCCCGGTGTCCACCCGCCACCCCGTCCATCCCCCGCACGCTGCCCAGCACGGCCAGGTTGTCGGACTCCGTGCCCCCCCTCGTGAAGCACACGCTGGCCGTCTCCACCCCCACGGCGGCGGCGAGCGTAGCCCGGGCCTCCTCCAGCCTCCCCCTCGCCCGGCGCCCCCACCGGTGCCCGCTGGACGGGTTCCCGAACTCCTCCGCCTGGCAGGCCGCCATCACGGCGGCAACCTCCGCACGCACGGGCGTCGTGGCCGCGTGGTCCAGGTAGATGGGTTCTGCGGCGCTTCGCGCGCCGGCGGCTTCGTTGTGCACGCTGGGGCTCTCGCTCTGCATCGGCCGGACCCCTCGTTCTCAACGGGTGGCCCTTCAGGTTGGGGGTACTCTGTAATATGATAGGACCGCGCCGCGACGGCGGAGCAGGAGCCATTCGGGCCTGCCCGTCGCGGGGAGTCTCGCCGCACCCGCTGCCACACGGGGGAGGATCCGCGGAGTCCCCGACACGAACACGCTTCCCATCAACCTCAACGCTGCCAATGGACCTTCACGAATACCAGGCCAAGGAGCTGTTCCGCGCCGCCGGGATGGCCGTCAACCCCGGCGAAGTCGCGGACGATCCCCAGGGAGTGCGTGCGCTGGCGGAGGAGTACGGCGGCAGGGTCGTGGTCAAGGCGCAGGTGCACTCGGGTGGGCGCGGGAAGGCCGGCGGCGTAAAGCTGGCCACCGACGCCGACGAGGCCGCGCGCCACGCCGAAGCGATCCTGGGGATGAAGATCAGGGGCCTCACGGTGGGGCATGTACTGGTCTCGCCCACGGAGGACATCGCCACGGAGGCGTACGCGGGGATCCTCGTCGACCGGGAGGGGCAGTGTCCGGTCCTGATGGTGTCGGCGGAGGGCGGCGTGGACATCGAGGAGGTCGCGGCGACCAACCCGGACGCGATCCACAAGCTGCAGGTCGATCCCCGCTACGGGCTGATGCCGCACCAGGCGTGGGGGCTCGCCACCCGGCTGTTCAGCGACCCCGCGCTGACGAAGCAGGCCGCCCGCATCCTCACCCGGCTGTACCGCGCTTTCGTGGACAACGGGGCCTCGATGGCCGAGATCAACCCGCTGATCTCGACGGGCGGCGGCAAAGTCAAGGCGATCGACGCCAAGGTCAGCATCGACGACAACGAGCTCTTCCGCCGGCCCGCGGTCGCCGCGCTGCGCGACCCCGACTCGGAGTCGGAGGCCGACGCGAAGGCCCGCGCGGCCGGGCTCAGCTTCGTCAAGCTGGAGGGGAACGTCGGCTGCTGCGTGAACGGGGCCGGGCTGGCGATGGCCACGATGGACCTGGTCAAGTACTACGGCGGCGACCCGGCCAACTTCCTCGACATCGGCGGCTCCTCGAATCCGGACAAGGTGGTGGCGGCGCTGGAGATCATCACCGCGGACGCGGGCGTGAAGGTGATCCTCTTCAACATCTTCGGTGGGATCACTCGCTGTGACGACGTGGCCCAGGGGATCGTGGAGGCGGTGGGGCGGCTGGACATCGCAATCCCCCTGGTGATTCGCCTCACCGGCACAAACGAGGAACTCGCGAGGGAGATTCTGGCGGAAGCCGGACTGGCCGCGGTCGCGTCGATGGATGAGGTGGTGCAGGAGGCCGTGCGGCTGGCCGGATGACTACGAAACCGAAAGGAGACCTGGTCCGGGACCATGTCGATCTACGTTGACGAAACCACCCGGGTGATCGTTCAGGGGATCACCGGGCGCGATGGCTCGTTCCACACCCGCCAGATGGCGGCGTACGGCACGCGCGTCGTGGCGGGAGTGACTCCGGGGAAGGGCGGACGGTCGTTCGCGCTCTCCGGCAAAGAGGAGGTACCGGTCTACGACACCGTTGCCGACGCGGTGGCCGAGACGGGTGCGAACGCGTCGGTGATCTACGTGCCGCCCGCGTTTGCCGCCAGCGCGATCATGGAGGCCGCCGACGCCGGTGTGGGGTTCATCGTCTGTGTGACCGAGGGCATTCCGGTGCTGGACATGACCCGGGCGCACGCGCTGGCGCGGGACCGCGGCTGCCGGGTGCTCGGGCCCAACTGCCCCGGAATCATCTGCCCGGGCAAGACCACCCTGGGGATCATCCCGGGGAGCATCGTGACCGAGGGGCCGGTGGGGCTGATTTCGCGGTCCGGCACGCTGACCTACGAAGCGGTCCACCACCTCACCCGGGACGGCCTCGGGCAGACTACCTGCGTGGGCATCGGCGGCGATCCCCTGATCGGGACCAGCTTCGTCGACTGCCTCGCGGCCTTCGCCGACGACCCCGACACCGAGGCGGTGGTGATGATCGGCGAGATCGGCGGCACGGCGGAGCAGGAGGCGGCGGCGTGGGTCAGCGCGAATCTGGACATCCCGGTCGTGGGGTTCATCGCCGGGCGGACCGCGCCTCCGGGGACGCGCATGGGCCACGCGGGTGCTATCATTAGCGGGTCGTCGGGAACCGCCGCCGAAAAGACCAGGGCCTTCGAGGACAATGGAATCAAGGTCGCCAAACGCCCCGCGGAGATCGCCGTCCTGGCCAGGGAATCGCTCGGCAGGTAGCGACCCGCGGCGGAGAGTCTTCCGGGTCCCCGCATGAGTACCGTGAAGCTCGGAACGCTCGTCGCCGACCCCGGACTTGCCGTCGGGACCGCGGCCGACCCGTGGGAATGCCTCGCGAGCGGTGCCGCGGACCTGCCCGGAGACCACGCCGCCGTCGCCGCTGCCCTTGCGGTATCCCGCACGGGCGTCCGCCCGCACCGCAGCTCCCTGGCGGCGCGTGTCGGACTCGTCAACCTCGGTCGCGCCGCAGGCGACCCGGGACTCGTCCTCCTGCTAACCCCGAAGGGCGGCGCCCGAAGCGCGAACTACCGTGGCACATGGGTGGTCTGGGGACTGCCCCGGCCGTCGGTCAACCTGTTCGTGGGACCCGCGCTGCAGGGATTTGCATCCGCGGCCGGCGCGACGCTCGACCCCGGGACCGCGCTGCGGATGATCGGATCCAGGTCGTTCGCCGACATGGACGTGACAATCGACGTAACGGTCGGGCATGTGCTTCGCCCGCTGGTCTACCGCATCTACCCGGACGCACCGCTGCACGAGGTACAGGGCCTCATGCTTCGGAGAGGGCTCGCCACCATTCCGGTGGTGGGCAAGGACCACCGGTTGGTGGGGGTGATCGCGGCGAGCGATGTGCTGTCACACGTCCTGCCGGGGAGCGAGGTCAGTGCGGAGCGGCGCGGGCTGGCGGCCCGGGATATCATGAGGCGGGCGGTGCTGTGCGTCTCCGAAGGCGAGAGTCTGGTGGAGGCGAGCCGCTCCATGATCGCCCGGCAGGTCTCGCGGCTTCCGGTCGTTCGGGATGGCCGGCTGGTGGGGTTCCTCGATCGGGGCACGGTGCTGCACGCGTTCGCGGACGCCCTGGTGATTCGGTAGGCGTCCCGGCCGGTTCGGCTGAACACTGCGCGGCCGGTTGACTCGCGACGGCACTTCCTGTTCCGTTACCCGTCGAGTTCGCTCTCTCCGGTCACCTTCACCCCCCACGATCAACGCATGAACCGTACTCTGGCCATCATCAAGCCGGACGCGACCGCCAGCGGCGCGGCCGGGAAGATCATCGCGCACCTGGAATCCGTCGGGTTCCGCGTGTGTGCGCTCCGCATGCTCACAATGTCCACGGCGCAGGCCCGCTCGTTCTACGACGTGCACCGGGAGCGCCCCTTCTTTCAGTCGCTGGTCGCCTTCATGACTTCCGGACCGTGCATCCCCATGGCGCTGGAGTCGCCGGACGCCGTCCGCGAGCTTCGCCGGGTGATCGGCGCGACCGATCCCGCGGAGGCTGCCGAAGGGACCGTGCGCCGGCTCTACGCCGAATCGAAGGAACGCAACGCGATCCACGGGTCGGATTCGGACGACAACGCCCGCCGTGAGATCGGATTCTTCTTCGCGGAGTCCGAGCTATTGCGGTAGCGGCACCGGTTTTGGTATTATAGAGATCTATGGTGCAGATAGATCTGCTGCGCTTGCGGCAGTGCGGCACGCTGACCCTGGCCGGATCGATCGGTCCGGACTGCGAGCTTTGGTCCGGCTCCGGACTGAGGTTCTCGGGTCCGGTCGAGGTCGGGGGAACCGCGGCGCTGACGGCTGGCGGCGGAGTCGTCGTGCAGGGCTCCTGGCGGGTGCCGCTCGTCTACGAGTGCGGGCGCTGTCTCGACGATCTGCAAGTTGCCGTGGAGCGGCCGCTTACGTTGCTGTTCACGCCGGACGGCGGCCGGGAGGACCCGGACGTGCGCATGATCGATGGCCGGGGGACGGTGCTGGACCTGCAGGATGCGATCCGGGAAGAGATCGTGCTGGAAGCACCGCGGTACTACACTGCCGGTGAGGAAGACGGGCGCTGCACCCGGTGCGGCACCCCGGTAAAGGAATACAGGAGCGAGCCGCAAGAGGCCGGAAGCGACACGGATCCGCGCTGGGCGGCGTTGAAAGCTCTGCAAACAGACCAGGAAGAGAACGATGGCGGTTCCCAAGAAACGGGTTTCCAAGCAGCGGAAGCGGAAACGCCGCACGCACGATAAAGCTGTCGAGCCAACGCTCGGAACCTGTTCCCGCACCGGTGATCCCCAGTTGCGTCACCGGGTTTGTCCCACGTCGGGGATGTACCGAGGCCGGCAGATCTACGAAGTAGAGGACGAGTAGCGCGCCCCGCGCCCGGTGCCGGTGCGGATTTCTCCACAGGCCGTCAGGGAATAGTGTCGATGCGAATCGCACTGGACGCAATGGGGACGGACCATGCTCCGGACAGCGAAGTCGCGGGCGCTGTGGCCGCGGTCGAGCAGCATCCCGATCTCAACATCGTCCTGGTCGGCGACGAGGCCCTTATCACCGGACGGCTGGCGCGCTTCCCCGGACATGACCGGATTACCGTCGTACACACGCCGGACCGCATCGCTCCCGACGAACCGCCGGTCTCCGCGCTGCGCCGCGCGCCGCGCTCTTCGATCAACCTCGGCATCGAGCTCCATAAGGAGGGGGAGGCGGACGCGTTCGTTTCCGCAGGCTCCACCGGGGCGGTCATGGCGGCATCCCAGCTTACCCTGCGTGCCCTGGACGGTGTCGACCGCCCTACCCTGGGCACCCCGTTCCCTACCGCGCGCGGGACCACGCTGGTGGTGGACTCGGGTGCGAATGTCGACTGCAAGCCGCAGCAGCTCTTCCAGTTCGCGCGGCTCGGCGCGATCTACATGCACGACGTGGCAGGAGTGGCGCGCCCGGCGGTCGGGCTGCTGAACGTCGGGTCCGAGCCGTTGAAGGGAACGGAGTCGGTGCAGGCCGCGCACCGCCTGCTCGCCGACAGCGACCTCAACTTCGTCGGCAACGTCGAAGGGCGGGACATCATCCACCACGGGTGCGATGTCCTCGTGTGTGACGGCTTCATCGGCAACATTCTCCTCAAGTTCTACGAGTCGACGGCGTCGTTCGTGGCGGACACCATGCGGTCGCGGCTGGCCGAAGACGGCCTTGACCCGCGGCTGGATGGGTTGTTTAGTGGATTCGACTACGCCGAGTACGGAGGCGTCCCGTTGCTGGGCGTGAACGGCGTCAGCATCGTCTGCCACGGCGCCTCGTCGCCGCGGGCGATCAAGGAGGCTGTCGGCGTGGCCAAACGGGCCGTCGACAGCCGCATGGTTTCACACATGGCGCGGGACCTCGCAGCCGGACAGATTGGTAACGCATGATGACCAGGCAGCCACTGGCGAGCATTTCGGCAACCGCCCGGTTCCTGCCGGACAACGTGCTGACCAACGCCGAACTCGAACGGATGGTCGACACCAGCGACGCGTGGATCCGCGAGCGCACCGGTATCCGGGAGCGCCGGATCGCGCCACCCGAGATGGGGGTCGTGGCAATGGGGGAGGTGGCGGCGCAGCGGGCCCTGGACAAGGCCGGGCTCACTCCGGCCGATGTCGATGTCCTCATCGTCACCACCGCGACCCCCGACCGGCTGCTTCCCGCCACCGCCTGCGAAATCCAGGCCGCCATCGGAGCCTCCGGGCGTTGCTATGCCTACGACCTGCAGGCGGCCTGCACGGGCTTTCTCTATGCGCTCTCCGTCGCTGAGGGGCACATCGCCGCCGGGCAGGCCGAGAACGTCCTTCTGGTGGCCACCGAGAAGATGTCGGTGATCACGAACTGGGAGGACCGATCGTCGTGCATCCTCTTCGGCGATGGCGCGGGCGCGGCGGTGGTTCAGCCTTCGCGGAACGGGGAGGGGGTGCTTTCGAGCCACCACCGTTCCAACGGGGACCTCGCACCGCTCCTGCTCCGGCGCGCCGGGGGCGGGGCGCTGCCACTGACACCGGAGCGGATTCACAACCAGGAGCACATGCTGGAGATGTCCGGGCCCGAGGTCTTCAAGGCGGCGGTCAAGTCCATGGCCACGGCCGGACGCAAGGTGATGAAAGAGGCCGGAGTGACCGCGGACGATATCGACATCCTGGTTCCGCACCAGGCCAACATCCGGATCATCGAGTCGACCGCCAGGTACGCGCGCATCCCCATGGACCGGGTCTTCGTCAACCTGCAGCACTACGGGAACATCTCCTCGGCGACGATCCCCGTCGGACTGGACGAGGCGATCGAGGAGGGCCGCATCGGGCCCGGTTCGATTGTGCTGATGACCGCGTTCGGTGCAGGGCTCACCTGGGGCGCCACGCTGGTGCGCTGGTAGACCCGGCCGATTGACCCCACAGGTGGCGTGCCCGGAGATGAACCCTTGAGGCGCGGACTGCTGTTCCCGGGACAGGGTTCCCAGCATGTCGGCATGGGGCAGGGGTTGGCCGAACGTTTCCCGGCCGCGCGGGAGACCTTCGAGGAGGCGGACGACACTCTCGGATTCGCCCTGTCGAGGCTGGCCTGGGAGGGCCCCCTGGAGGTGCTCACCTCTACCGAAAACGCCCAGGCCGCGTTGTACGTCCATTCCCTGGCGGCCTACAGGGTGGTACGGGAGCGGCTTGGGCCCGTGGCCGCGGCTGCCGGGCATTCGCTGGGCGAGCTCTCCGCGCACGGTGCCGCCGGCACGTGGAGCTTCGCCGACGGGCTGCGCGCGGTGAGGCTGCGCGGCAAGCTGATGGCGCGGGCAGGGGACTCCGCGCCCGGAACCATGGCCGCCGTGCTCGGCCTGCGGGAGGACGCGATCGTCGAATTGTGCGAGAGCGCCGCCGCCGCCGGCCTGATCGTGGTGCCCGCAAACCTCAACGCGCCGGGCCAGGTGGTCGTGAGCGGCGAGCGTCGCGGCATCGAGTGGATTTCGGCCGGGGCGAAGAAGATGGGGGCCAGGCGGGTGGTGGAGCTGTCGGTGTCGGCGGCCTTTCATTCGCCGCTGATGGCTCCGGCCGCCGAGACCTTCCGCGAGGCGCTGGAACGTACGACCTTCCATCGGCCGCGCTTCCCCGTCGTCTCCAATGTCACGGCGGAGCCGGCGGAGGAACCCGAGCACATCCGGGAGCTGCTGGTGCGGCAGCTCACCGCGCCGGTCCGATGGATCGAGTGCGTCGGGCGGATGCGCGCCCTGGGGGTGGAGAGCTTCGCCGAACTCGGCCCCGGCAAGGTGCTTGCAGGCCTCAATCGGCGGAATGCGAAGGGGGTGCCGACGGTCTCCCTCGGCACACCTGAATCAATCGATCGGATGGAGTCAGCAGAATGACGACAACGGACGAATTCGCCGGCGCTGCGGCCGGGCCGCGGGAATCCGGCAGGTCGGGGGGGGACGGCAATGCGGGATCGGCGGGCCGGAAGGCGTCGGGCAGCCGCGAACTGGCCGGTGCCGTCGCGGTCGTAACCGGGGGATCGCGGGGGATCGGCCTGGCCGTGTCGGCCGAGCTGGCGCGTGCGGGGGCGAAGGTGGCGGTGCTGGCCCTCAACGCCGAGCGGGCGGCAGCCGCGGCCGCCTCGCTCGAAGGCGAGGGGCACGTCGCGCACTCCTGCGATGTCGCCGATGCCGCCGCGTGCAAGACGGTCGTGCGACAGGTGCAGAAGTCGCTCGGGCCCATCACCATCCTTGTGAACAACGCCGGCGTCACCCGCGACAACATTCTTCTGAGGATGCGCGACGAGGAGTGGTCGCAGGTGGTTTCCACCAACCTCGGGGGCGCCTTCAACATGAGCCGGGCGGTGGCCCGCGGGATGATGAAGCGCCGCGACGGGTCGATCATCAACATCTCCTCGGTGATCGGGCTCATCGGCAACGCCGGCCAGGCGAACTACGCGGCGTCGAAGGCGGGGCTGCACGGGCTCACCCGCTCGGTCGCCCGTGAGCTCGCGTCGCGCAACGTTCGCTGCAACGCGGTCGCTCCGGGGTTCATCCGGACCGACATGACCGCGGCGCTGGGCGAAGCGGCGGCCACGGAGCTGAGGCAGCGCATCCCCCTGGACCGCCTCGGCGAACCCGAAGACGTAGCGGGAGTGGTCCGGTTTCTGGCCGGACCGGAGGCGCGTTATATTACCGGCCAGGTCATTGCGGTAGACGGAGGCATGGCGATGTAGGCGGGCCGGCCCACCCGGAGACCGGAGCCGGCGGCACGTCAAAACCACATCAGCAGTAACATACCCACGGAGAAAGCAAGCATGTCCGACACCGCGGAAGCGAGGGTCAGGGAGATCATCATCGATGAACTCGGCGTAGAGGCCGACAAGGTCACCACGGACGCATCGTTCGTCGACGACCTCGGGGCGGACTCTCTCGATACGGTTGAACTCGTCATGGCGTTCGAGGAAGAATTCGAAATCGACATCCCCGACGAGGATGCGGAGAAGATGCGCACCGTCGGCGAGGCCGTCGCCTACATCGAGCAGCACGCGGAATCCTGACGGGGATTGACAGGAACCCCCAGAGTGCTCGGCTGCTAGCACCGTGAACGGGAGGCGGAGGGTCGCCATTACCGGCATGGGGATGGTCACACCGGTCGGGCAGGATGTGCAGTCGAGCTGGGATGCGCTGGTCGCCGGCAGATCGGGCGGGGGGGCCATCACGCTCTTCGATTCCGAAGGGTTCTCCACTCGCATCGCCTGCGAAGTGAAGGACTTCGATCCAGTCGACTGGATGGGCCGGAAGGAGGCCCGCCGGTGCGACCGCTATGGGCAGTTCGGGGTGGCCGCCGCGGTTCAGGCCATGGAATCGGCGGGACTCTCGGGTCCGCCGCCCGGCTGTGACGCGAACGCTTTCGGGGTACTGATCGGGAGCGGCATCGGCGGGATCGCCACGCTGGAGAAGAACTGCCGAACCCTCTTCGACCGGGGGCCCGGCCGCGTCAGCCCCTTCCTGATTCCGATGCTCATCGCGGACATCGCCGCCGGGCTGGTCTCGATCCGTTACGGGCTGCGCGGACCCAACTACGCCACCGTGTCCGCCTGTGCCTCGAGTGCGCACGCCATCGGAGATGCGGCCCGGTACATCCAGGAAGGGCGGGCCGAGCTGATGGTGGCGGGAGGCGCGGAAGCGGCTGTGGCGCCGATCTCGGTCGCCGGGTTCGCATCCATGAAGGCGCTTTCGACCCGCAACGACGACCCCGCGGGCGCCAGCCGCCCTTTCGACGCGACGCGCGACGGCTTCGTGATCGGCGAGGGCGCCGGGTGCCTGGTGCTCGAGGAGATGGAGCGGGCACGGGCCCGCGGCGTGGAGATCCTCGGAGAGGTGGTGGGCTACGGGCCCACCGGCGACGCCTACCACATGACGGCCCCGCTCCCGGGAGGAGAGGGGGCGCTCAGCGCCATGCGGATCGCGCTCGAGGACGCCGGCCTCGGTGCGGACGACGTCGACTACATCAACGCCCACGGCACCTCCACCCCGCTGAACGACCGCGCCGAGACCGGGGCGATCAAGGCGCTGCTCGGTCCGCGCGCCTACGACATCGTCGTCGGCTCGACCAAGTCGATGACCGGCCACCTCCTCGGAGCCGCCGGCGCGGTCGAAGCGGTCATCTGCGTGCTCGCGTGCCGCACCGGAGTGATCCCCCCCACCATCAACTTCACCACCCCGGACGACGACTGCGACCTGGAGTACGCGCACGGCGGTCCCATCGAGCGTCCGGTCAACGTCGCGCTGAACAACTCCTTCGGCTTCGGCGGCCACAACGTCTGCCTCGCGATCCGGAAGTACGAGGAGTAGGTGACGAGGGCCGCCACGGGTTCGTAGTTGGGTGCCGGGGCCGCCTTCCGCGTCGGGATCGGGTACGATTCCCACCGTTTCGACCCCGGCCGCCGCCTTGTGCTCGGCGGCGTGCACTTCCCGGATGCGCCCGGGCTGCGCGGCTTTTCGGACGGGGACGCCGTCGCGCACGCGGTGATCGACGCGCTGCTCGGGGCCGCGTGCCTCGGCGACATCGGCACGCACTTCCCGCCGGGCGAGGAGGCGTGGCGCGGAGCCGATTCGATGGAGCTGCTGGCCCGCGCGGTGGCGCTGCTGCGCGGGGAGGGGTGGCGGGTGGGCAACGTGGACGTGACGGTGATCTGCGAGCGGCCGCGGGTCGGTCCGCGCGCCGCCGAGATGCGGGCCGCGCTGGCGGGGCGGCTGGGGGTGGGGGTGGGCGCCGTGTCGGTGAAGGGCAAGAGCAACGAGGGGATGGGGTGGATCGGGCGGGGTGAGGGGATCGCGGTGTGCGCCGTGGCGGCGCTGCAGGGCGGGGGCGGCTGAGGGGCCGCGGAGCCGACCGTGGATGAGGCACTCGCGCTGTTGATGGAGATGCCGCCTCCGGTGGTCTACGCCATTCTGGCGGCAGGTGCGGTGGTGGAGAACATCGTGCCGGCGATTCCGGCCGACACCTTCATCGTGGCCGGGGGGTTCGTCGCCGGGCTGGGGACACTGAGTGTGGCCGCGGTGTTCGGGGTCGTCTGGGGCTTCAATGTGGGCGGCGCGCTGGCTGTCTACGGGCTGGGCAGGCGGTACGGGAGGGAGTTCTTCCGCACGGGGCGCGGTCGGGGCCTGATCCCCGACGGGCAGTGGGACCGGCTGGAGGCGTTCTACGAGCGCTGGGGCGTGGCGGCGATCTTCGCGGGGCGCTTCTTCCCGGGATTCCGGGCGCTGGTGCCGGTCTTCGCGGGGGTGGCGGGGCTGGGGTGGTGGCGGGTCGTGCCGCCGCTGGCGATGGCGTCGGCCATCTGGTACGGCGTCCTCGTACGGCTCGGGTTTCTCGCCGGCGACAACCTTGAAGCCGTCACGGACGCGGTCGCGCAGACCCAGAGGTGGCTTCTGGCGGGTTCTCTGGTGCTGGCCGCCGGGCTGGCGTGGCTGTGGTGGCACGCCCGGCGGCGCCAGCGCGAAGCGGGGAAGTAGGTCGCACCCATGCCACGGGAGGCCGAGAGCGGTGCCCTGGAGCGGCGATACCACCTGGAGCCGTTCCTCGACTACCTGGCTCTGGAGCGGGGATTGCGGCCGCGCACCTGCGACGCCTACCGAAGCGACCTGAGGCGTTTCATCGCCTACCTGGGAGGCCGCGGAGACGTGACGGGCCCCAGCCAGGTCGATTACCGGACCCTGCATGACTACGTAGCTCACCTGCATGGGGGGGGGCGCGCGCCCGTGTCGATCCGGCGCGCGCAATCGGCGCTGCGCGCGTACTTCCGCTTCCTGGCGGGGGAGGGGATCGTGGACGACGACCCCTCCGACCGCATGGACCGGCCGGCCGTGGGGAAGAAGCTCCCCGAATTCCTTACCCAGGACGAAGCCGTGCGGGTGGTCGAGTCGGTCGATCCCGATTCGAAGGTCTACTGGCGGGACCGCGCGGTGCTCGAACTCCTGTACGCGACCGGCATGCGGGTGAGCGAACTCACGAGGCTGGCGCTGGCCGACCTCGACCCCGAGGACGAGTGCTGCATGGTCTTCGGCAAGGGAGGCAAGGAGCGCCTGGTCCCGGTCGGGCAGGCCGCGCTGAGGGCGGTGGAGCGCTACCTCGCGGCCGTGCGCCCGGAGCTGGACCGGGGGGCCGGCAAGGCGAAGGGCGCGATGTTCCTCAACCAGCGCGGCACGCCACTCGGGCGCATGACGGTGTGGACGATTGTCTCGCACGCTGCGGGGCGGGCCGGGATCGAACGGCGGATCTCACCGCACACGCTGCGCCACTCCTGCGCCACGCACATGCTCGAAGGGGGCGCGGACCTGGTCGCGGTCCAGGAGATGCTGGGCCACGCCGACATCTCCACGACCCAGATCTACACGCACCTCGACCGCGAGTACCTGCGCGAGACCCACCGCCGCTACCACCCGCGAAGCGGAAGCCCCCCTGGCTGATCCGCCGGGCCCTACCTCCCCGGTGATTGCTCCACTCTCTGACCCACCAGCGCGAAAAGCTCGGCACGGGTGCGCGCGCCGCGGGCCAGCTCCAGGGCTTCGGCGAGTACCCGGTCCTCCTCCGCCACAACGGCCAGACTCAGTTCCCGGGCACCGGCACGGTACAGATAGCGAAGCTGGGCCCAGCGATCCAGGTATTCCCTGGCCACCGGATTCCCGACGATCTCCTCGTCCATTCCTCTCCCCACCAGGTCCTGCGCCAGCGCGTCGAAGGCGGAGGAGGGAAGGCGCCTGATCGAAGCACTGCGGAGCGCCTCCTTGGCAAGCTCCAGCGCGTACTCCTGAACGATGACCCCGATCGGGACCTGAACCTCGACGGCGTGGTTCATCAGCGCGAGCTCCTCCGGCTTCGGCGGATCCTGCTCGACCACGAGATCCGGAAAGACGCCACCGCCTGTCCGCAGCCGTCTCCCCGCGGCCGTCTCCACCCAGCCGAGCTCCTCTTCCGCTTCCGGAATGGGCGTCCCGTCACTGTGCCGCGTGCGCTGGAGCGTCCGGCCCAGAGGCGTGTACCACGACCCCGTGGTGATCCTCAGCTGTCGTCCGGCCGGCAGCGGATACACGGTCTGTACCACGCCCTTCCCGAAGGTCCGTTCCCCGATCACCACCGCGCGGTCGTGATCCTGAAGCGCTCCGGAGATGATCTCGGCAGCGGAGGCGGTAAAGCCGTCCACCAGAACGATGATGGGAGTCTCCGGCAGCCGTGGCGGGCTCCGTGCGCGCCAGGTCTGCATGTCGATCTCGCCGGCGGGACCCGGTGCACTCGCGCCGGACACGCTCGCGAGGGTCTGGTCCGGCGCCAGGAACAGGTCGTTTACCCGCAGCGACTCGTCCAGGTATCCGCCGGGATTGCCGCGCAGGTCCATGATCAACGCGCTCGCGTCCCGATACTCCCGTAGCGCCGCGTCCAGTTCGTCGGTCACGCCGCGGGCGACCCGGTCGATCCCGAAGTGGGCGATCCCGTCCCCTGCCCAGCTCGAAGCCAGTGCGGGAACGTGCACGTTGTCGCGCCGGATGCTCAGAGGCACCGGCTCCGCGTAGCCATCGCGCTCCACCCTGATGTTGACCACCGTCCCGGGCTCGCCCCGGATCGAATCCCGGGCCATGTCGATCGTCCAGTCGCGGGCGTCGTGTCCCTCCACCCAGACGATCTCGTCCCCGACGAGCATCCCGACGCCGTCGGCGGGCGTGTCCCTGAACACGGCCGTGACGGTAACGCGCGATCCCAGGTTGGAGATCTGCACGCCGATCCCCGCATAGTTGCCGGTGTTGGTCTCCGTGAACTGGCCGTACTCCTCTTCCGTGAAGACGGTGGCGTAGGGATCGTCGAGCTGTTCGATGAGGCCCTTGATGGCGAGCTCCCACAGCGCCGAGTCACCGGGAGCGGAGACATGGTGGCGGGCAATCCTGTCGAGGGCCTGGAGGAAGACCTGCGCACCTTCGCTGCCGGCGTTGGCAGCGGGCGGCCCGGTCGGCGGATTCTGGGCGGAAAGCGGGGCCGCCAGGACAGCCAGAGCGGCGCCAAGACAGATATAGCGGTCGATTCTGAACATCGTGTTTGCACTTTCGAAAAAGCGGAACCTGACAGATAATGGAACGAAGTCCGCTATTCGGGGCCACCCCCCGACGCCCAACGTCCCCAACCAAGGCCATTCGGTACGCTCCATGGGCTCCGGCCAATCCATTCGGGTCGCCCTCTGCCAGGTGAAGCCGAGGAAGGGCGAGGTGGGCAGCAACGTATCCGCCGTGCGGGATGCGCTGCCGTCCGGGGTGGACCTCGCGGTCTTTCCGGAGACGGTTCTGTCGGGGTACTTCGTCGAAGGCGCGGCCAGGGAGGTCGCGCTCACGCGGCGGGAGCTGGTGGCGGCGCTGGGAGCACCCCCCGCCGACCGCCGCTGTGACGTGGCGCTCGGGTTCTACGAGCGCGGCCGCCGGGGCGTGTACAACGGCATGGCCTACCTCACCCCCGCGGGAGACCGGTACGAAGTCGTCCATGTGCACCGCAAGGTCTTTCTCCCGACCTACGGGCTCTTCGAGGAAGGGCGCTTCGTCGAACCGGGCCGCGAGGTCAGCGCCTTCGACACGCGCCTGGGCAGGATGGGCATGCTCATCTGCGAGGATCTGTGGCACTCGCTGACGCCGTCGATCCTTGCACTCGACGGCGCGGAGCTGATTCTGAGCGGATGCGCGTCGCCGGCGCGCGGGTTCGGTCCGGCGTCGCCGCTCCCGGCCAACCTGGATGAATGGGACCGGATCGCGGCCCGCACCTCCAAGGAGCACGGCGTCTTCGTCCTTCTGGCGCACCTGGCGGGCTCCGAGGGTGGCAAGCTGTTCGCCGGAGGATCCTCGGCCTGGGCTCCCGACGGGTCGCTCATGGTCCGTGCGCCGCTCTTCACGGAAGCGACGACCCGCGTCACGGTGGACATCGGCGACATCCTGCGCATACGCCAGGAGTCGCCGCTGCTGGGCGATCTCAGCAACGCGCTGCCCCGGCTGCGCGCCTCGCTGGACCGGGCCTGGGCCGGAGAACAGGCGGACGCGGGCAGCGGCGGACCATCGCGGCGTGATGTGCCTCAGCCGATGACGGAGACCGGCGGCGGCGGGGCCCGTGTGACTTCGCGGCGCCGGGCTTCCAGGCCGGACCAGCCACCTCAGCCTGGGCGGACGGCAGCTTCCGGCGAAGGGCCGGTGGCGGACCGGCCAAACGACTCCGACCTTCTGGCGGTCGCCATCGACCCCGGGCTGGTGGAATCGGCCCTCATCGAGTTCATCCGGGACGAAGTCGTGCGGCTGAGGGGCTTCGAACGGGTGGTCATCGGAGTCTCCGGCGGGGTGGACTCGGCGGTATCGCTCTTCCTGGCCTGCAAGGCTCTCGGGCCGGAAAACGTGCACGGCTTCCGCCTCCCGTACGCGACGTCCAGCGCGGACAGCCTGGAGCACGCCCAGCTCGTCATCGAAGCGGCGGGCGCCCGGCAGCGCACACTGTCGATCACCGCGGCCGTGGACGCCTACATCGGCGAACACGAACCCGACGTCTCCCCGAACCGGAGGGGGAACCTCGCGGCGCGGCTGCGGTCGGTCATCCTCTTCGACCAGTCGGCCAGGCTGGACGCCCTCCCCCTGGGGACGGGGAACAAGAGCGAGCGCCTCCTCGGCTACTATACCTGGCACGCCGATGACTCCCCCCCGATCAACCCGCTGGGCGACCTCTTCAAGACCCAGGTGTGGGATCTTGCGCGGCATCTGGGCATCCCGGCCACGATCGTCGACAAGCCCGCGAGCGCCGACCTGGTCCGCGGCGTCCACGACGAGGACGAACTGGGGATCTCCTACCACCGCGCCGACCCGATCCTGCACCACCTCCTCCGCGGCCACGACCCCGTGTCGCTCGCCCGCCTGGGCTTCGACGAAACCGAAGTCGGGATCGTTTGGAAGCGCCTCTCTTCGACGCACTGGAAGCGGCGCCTGCCAACCGTCGCGCTGCTTTCGGACACCGCGATCGGGGAGTCCTACCTGCGGCCGGTCGACTACTGAGGGACGCTGGAGCATCCCGGGACAGGAAAGGAACCGGCCGTGACGGCGGACGGACGCGGCCAGGCCAGGCCCCCACGAGCCGGCCGCCCGGACTACCTCCCCGCGATCCGGCGGCGAAAGGAATCCAGCAGGGGCAGGGGCGTCAGCTCCCCGTCCATGATGGAGGCCAGTTCCTCCTCGCGGCGCCAGTGCACCTCCAGCTCCGCCAGCTCCATCGCCAGCAGGCGTCTCTCGGTCTCCTCGTGAACCGCAATCTCCAGAGCGACGCGGCCGACCCGGCCCACGTCCCCGAAGGGCCGGTCGCGCTTGAGGATCCTCGCAGGCAGCCGCTCCGGTCCCCCCGACGCCTCGATCAGCCCGACCGCGTGGTCCACCCGCCGGTCGGAGGCGCCGGCGAAATGGTGGTAGCCCAACACCCTGCGCAGCGTGCGGTTGGCCTCCTGGCCCGTCAGTAGCAGGCCGCTCTCGCGCGCCCGGTCACACGCGGGGCACGAGATGATCAGCCCGGGGGATTCCTCCTCGGCGGTCAGAACCAGCCCGCCGCGCTCCGCATAGCGTACCCGGTTGATCGGCCGTCCACAGCGCATGCAGTCTCCCTTGCCGCGCCAGGCCGTGCCCCCGAACCTCAGCCAGCGGGCACCGCCGGTGACCACCTTGGGGGCGTTGTCCCAGACCAGCCAGGCGCTGATGAATCCGATCCCACCGGTCGCCCACGAGCCCGCGATGGCCGCCGCCGCACCGATTGTCCCCGCGGCCGACAGCTTGCGGAACCTCTCGCGGCGCTGCCTGAGCTCCCTGCCGTAGCGCCACCAGGCCTCCTCCCGCAGCTGGGCGCGACCGACCCGCACGATCTCGAGGGGACCGGCCCGCATGAGTGCCACGTTGTCGGTGCGGGACAGAACCCGAGCCTCATCACGGACCAGCTTCTCGAGTTCGTCGAGCGCCTCCCAGCGCGACTCGATGGGGACGAGCGACCAGCGCGAACAGGAGCGGCAGATCAGCCAGAGCCGGCCCTTTTCCGGATCGTAGGCGACCTTCCGCCCCCGGGTCAGGTGCTCAAGGGCATCGTTCGGCGCGAATTCGTGGTCGCAGACTAGGCATTTTCGATACATGCTCATGGTTCCTGACCATATTATACCTGGAGCTGTCCCTCGCGCGCATCCGGCGCGCGGTGACGCGGGCAATCGGGCGGAGCGCGAACCCGGGCACGTGAGAACATGCTGGCTGTCATAGACAACTACGATTCATTCACCTGGAACCTTGTCCAGATCCTCGGAGACCTGGGCGGGCGGCCCCGGGTGTACCGCAACGACGAGGTGACTCCCGATGGGCTCAAGCGCGCAGGGGTGACCCGGCTGGTCGTGTCTCCGGGACCGTGCACGCCCGCCGATGCGGGGGTCAGCGTGGAGGCGATCCGGGAGTTGGGCCCCCTCGTGCCCATCCTCGGCGTCTGCCTCGGCCACCAGGCCATCGGCGAGGCCTTCGGGGGCCGCACGATCCGCGCCGCGAAGGCCGTGCACGGCAAGACCGCGATGGTGGTGCACGACGGCGACCCACTCTTCGCGGGCATCCCCTCGCCGATGAAGGTGGCGCGCTACCACTCGCTGGTGACGGCCTCCGACCTCCCCGGCGAACTCGTCGCCATAGGCTGGAGCGCCGACCCGGCCGACAAAGGCGAGATCCAGGCGATGCGGCACCGGCGCCACCCCGTCTGGGGTGTCCAGTTCCACCCCGAGTCCTGGTTCACCGAGGGAGGACGACAGCTGCTCCGCAACTTCCTGTCGCTTGCCGGCGACGGTCCCCGGCGGTAGCTTACGGTCCGTGAATGTCACGGTCGTGTCGTTGTTTTGCACCCCGGTGAGGGTGCCGTCTTGAACCGCGTTTTGGCGGTCATACCAGCCCGGATCGGGTCCTCCCGCCTCCCGCGCAAGCCCCTGCAACCCCTGCTGGGCACACCCCTGGTCGTCTGGGTATGGCGGCGCGCGCGGGAGATGCCGTTCCTCGACCGCGTCCTGGTCGCAACCGACTCCGTCGACGTGGTGGAGGCGTGCCGCCTGGAAGGGGCGGAGGCGCTTCTGACCTGGCACGGACATCCGTCGGGCACCCACCGCGTCCGCCAGGCGGTCGACCTGATCGAGGCGCGCTTCCGCGTGGTGGTGAACATCCAGGGCGACGAGCCGCTGGTCTCCGCCGAAGCAGTGCAGGGGGCCGTCTCGATGGTGGAGGCCGGTTTCGATGTCGGCACCTGCGCGGCGCCGATCACCAACGAAGAGGAGTTCCACGATCCTTCGGTAGTGAAGGTTGTCCGAGACGGGGCCGGAAGTGCGTTATATTTCTCAAGGGCTCCGATTCCGCACCGGAGGGACGACGCGCCCCGGGCGGACGGCGCCGAGCAGGCCAGACTGCGGCACATCGGCGTATACGCGTACACGGTCGGCGCCCTGGCGCGCTGGGCGAGTTGCAACCCGTCGCCGCTGGAGGCGGAGGAGAAGCTGGAACAGTTGCGCGCCCTGGAGCACGGGATGCGCATCGGTGTGGCGATCGTGCACGACGCCGGCGGCGGCGTGGACACGCCGGAAGACCTGGAGCGGATGGAACGGCGCATGCTCGCCCTGGGATACGGGCGGGATCGCCGGAGGGCCGGGAAGCCGGGCAATGAGGCGCCGAGAGGACGACAAGGAGCGACGGCAAGGCAATGACCCCAATCGAATCCGGCCGGACCCGGTACATCTTCGTCACCGGCGGTGTGGTGTCGTCGCTGGGCAAGGGAATCGCCGCCGCGTCGCTCGGCGTGCTCCTCAAGGAGCGCGGGCTCCGCGTGACCCTGCAGAAGCTCGACCCGTACATCAACGTCGACCCCGGCACGCTCTCGCCGCTGCAGCACGGTGAGGTGTACGTCACCGAGGACGGTGCCGAGACGGATCTCGACCTCGGGCACTACGAGCGCTTCATCGATGCCAACCTGTCGCAGGACAACAACACCACTTCGGGGCGCATCTACCGCACGGTCATCGACCGGGAGCGCAAGGGGGACTACCTCGGTCGCACCGTGCAGGTCATCCCCCACATCACCGACGAGATCAAGCGTTCCGTGCGCGTGCTCGCCGAAGGCCACGACGTCGTGATCAGCGAGGTGGGCGGCACCGTCGGCGACATCGAGAGCCTCCCGTTCCTGGAGGGGATCCGCCAGTTCCGCCAGGAAGTGGGGGATCGGGCCCTGCACGTCCACCTGACGCTGGTCCCCTACATCCAGGCCGCGGGCGAACTCAAGACCAAGCCCACCCAGCACTCCGTGCGCGAACTGATGCAGACCGGGATCCAGCCGGCCGTCCTGATCTGCCGCACCGAGCACCCGCTCGACGACGAGATCAAGGCCAAGATCGCCGGCTTCACCAACGTGGATCCCGCCGGCGTGATCGAGGCGCTCGATGTCGAGACGATCTACCAGGTCCCGCTCGAGTTCCGCCGCCAGCGGCTCGACGACTTCGTGCTGTCCCGTTTTGGCATTCAGGCGCCCGCCCCAGCATCCGGCCTCACCGGGTGGAGCCACATCGTCGACCGGATCAAGTCCCCCCGGGGAGGCACCGTGCGCATCGCCGTGGTGGGCAAGTACACGGCGCTGGTCGACGCCTACAAGTCCATCGAGCAGGCGCTCGTCCACGGCGGCATCGCCAACGACGTCAACGTCGAGATCGACTGGATCGGCGGTGAGAAACTCGAGCAGGGGCTCGATCCCGCCTTCCTCGTCGGCTACCACGGGCTGCTCGTGCCGGGCGGCTTCGGCATCCGCGGGATCGAGGGGATGATCACGGCGATCCGCTGGGCGAGGGAGAACGGCCTTCCCTTCCTGGGGATCTGCCTCGGCCTCCAGTGCGCCGTGATCGAGTTCGCGCGCAACGTGGCCGGGCTGGCCGGAGCGCATTCCTTCGAGTTCGACCGCGAGAGCCCGCACCCCGTGATCTGCCCGATGGACGAGCAACGGAATGTCACCACCAAGGGCGGCACGATGCGTCTCGGCTCCTACGAGGCCCGGCTGGCCCCGGGGTCGCTGGCGGCGAAGGCGTACGGCGGCCCCGAGATCACAGAACGGCACCGCCACCGCTACGAGGTCAACAACGACTACCGCGACCTGCTCAAGGGGAACGGACTGCGCTTTTCCGCGACCACGACGGACGGCAAGCTGGTGGAGATGATCGAGCTGCCGGGCCACCCCTGGTTCGTCGGCAGCCAGTCGCACCCCGAGTTCAAGAGCCGGCCCACGAGCGCCCATCCGCTCTTCGCCTCCTTCATCGAAGCAGGCGCCGCGAGGGCCGCCGGAACGGTCGCGCCCAAGGCGGCGGCGCTGGGAGCCTGAAACGCGTTGCCGGACCAGGAGTCGTTCACCCTTATTCTGGGTCCATGTGTCCTTGAGGACGAGGACCTCAACCTCGCGGTCGCGCACGGGGTGGCGGCCGCGGCGCGCAAGGCCGGGCTGCCCGCGGTCTTCAAGGCATCCTTCGACAAGGCCAACCGGTCGCGGCTGGACTCCGCGAGGGGGCCGGGGATGATCCGCGGGCTGGATATGCTGCGCGCCGTGCGGGAGGAGACCGGACTTCCCGTCCTGACCGACATCCACGAGGCGGCGCAGGCGGGCCCGGTGGCCGAGGTCGTGGACGTGCTGCAGATTCCCGCCTTCCTCTGCCGCCAGACCTCGCTGCTGGTTGCGGCCGGAGAGACCGGCAGGGCGGTGAATGTGAAGAAGGGCCAGTGGATGTCGGCGTCCGCGATGGCCGGAGCCGTGGAGAAGGTGCGGGCGGGCGGGGCCGAGCGCGTGATGGTGACCGAGCGCGGCACGGCGTTCGGCTACGGCGACCTCGTGGTGGACCTGCGCAACTTTGCCCGTGTGCGCGAGGCCGCGCGCGTCCCCGTAATCTTCGACGGCACGCATTCGGTGCAGACGCCGGGGACGACCGCCGACGGGTCGACCGGGGGAGCGCCCGAGCACATCCGCGCGCTCGTGCGGGGTGCGGTGGCCGCGGGCTGCGACGGGCTCTTCCTGGAGGTTCATCCCGACCCGGCGGCGGCCCCGTCGGACGGCTCGAACATGCTGCAGCTGCGCGACCTGCCGTCCGTGCTGCATGATGTGGTGGCGATCCGCCGTGCCCTTGGCGAGGAGGCCCCCGCGTGAGCCGCCGGCCGATGGAGATCCCGCGGGCAACCGCGCGGCGGATTCGGCTGGTCGTATTCGATGTCGATGGCGTGATGACCGATGGCGGGGTATACATGGGTACCACGGCGGATGGCACGCCGGTGGAACTCAAGCGTTTCAACGTGCAGGACGGACTCGGAATCAGGATCTTGCAGAAGTCGGATGTGCAGGTCGCTCTGATCTCCGGCAGGGTTTCCGAGGCCACCCGGGGCCGCGCCGCGGAACTCGGGATCCGGGACGTGTTCCAGGATGGCGGGGCACGCAAGATTCCCATCCTGCATGAGCTGCTGGACTCCAGAGGGCTGGAGTGGACGGAGGTCGCGGTGTTGGGCGACGACCTGGCCGACCTGCCGCTGTTGAAGCGAGTGGGCCTGCCGGCCACGGTGGCCAACGGGACCGCGGAGGTGTGCCGTGCCGCCGCGTGGCAGAGTACGAAGGAAGGCGGACGGGGCGCGGTGCGCGAATTCGTGGAGGCGCTGCTGCGCGCCCGGGGAGAATGGACTGGACTGGTCGATGAGTACTGTCGCGAACGCGGCGGCTGAGGCGCACGCCGTGGCCGGTGGCGAAGAGATCCTCGCCGAGGCGCGCCGCGTGCTCCGCATGGAGGCCGAGGCGGTTGCCGCGCTGGCGCCCCGGCTCGGGGACCCGTTTCTGCGCGCAGTGGACCTGATACGCTCCCGGGAGGGGATGGTGGTCCTCTCGGGCGTGGGGAAGTCCGGGCTGATCGCCCGCAAGGTGGCCGCGACCCTCACCTCGACCGGCACTCCGGCCGTCTTCCTGCACCCCGTCGACGGACTGCACGGCGACGTGGGAATCGCGAACTCCGGCAACGTGCTGGTCGTGCTCTCCCGGAGCGGTGCCACCGAGGAACTGAACGGGCTGCTGGCCTACGCCGAACTCCGCGGCATGCCGGTGGTGGCGATGGTCGGCGACACGGCGTCGCCGCTGGCCCGGCAGGCCGCCGCCGTGCTCGACTGCGGCGTCGCGGTAGAGGCCTGCCCGATGGACCTCGCACCGACTTCGTCGACGACCGCCACCCTCGCCATGGGCGACGCTCTGGCGGTGGTGCTGCTCCGCCGCCGGGGTTTCCGCCCGGCCGATTTCGCCAGCCTCCACCCGGGCGGTTCGCTGGGACGCCGCCTCACCTTGCGGGTGTGCGATGTGATGGTGGCCGAGGACTACCCCGCCGTGCGGGAGGACGCCACCGTGCGCAACGTCATCGTGCCCCTGGCGCGGATGCGGGGCACGGTCCCGGTGATCGACGGCGCCAACGCCCTCGTCGGCGTGGTCACGGCCGGTGATGTCGCCCGCCTGATGGAGCACACGGAGGACTTCCTCGGTCTGGCCGTGTCCACCTTCATGACCCGCACGCCCAGGATCGCCCGCCCGGACGAGCTGGGCGCCGCCGCGCTGCACCGCATGGAGGAACACGGGGTGATGGCCCTGCCGGTCGTCGGCGAGTCCGGGCTGGAGGGCATCGTCCACCTGCACGACCTCATGCGAGCCGGAGTAGTCTGATGAGCACCTGCCAACCGTCCACGACCCGCACGCTTCCGCGTTGCCTCCTGATCGCCCTGAGCCTCCTTGCGGCAGCCGCTGCGTGTACCTCCGAGGGTGACGACGGACCCCTCACCGAGCTGGAGGAGGTGGCCGCCGACCAGACCCTCTACGACACCTCGATCAACCTCACTCGCAACGGTGTCCGGGACGGGATGGTCGATGCCGACAGTCTGCACATCTGGAATGACTCTTCTCATGTCCGGGTCTACGGGCTGACGCTGCTTCTGTACGACGAGCACGGCCGCGAGAAGGGCAGGGTCACGGCCGACGCCGGGAGAATGAACATCGACGGCGTCAGCAACGACCTCTGGGCATACGGCAACGCGCTCCTCAGCGTGCCGGCCGACGAACTCAACGAGGCGCGGGAGATCGAGGCCGACGAACTCTTCTTCGACATGGAGCGGGACCGCATCTGGACCAACGTGCCCGTCCGCATGGTGCGCGGGGGATGTCGCATCACCGGAGACGGCTTCCAGAGCGACCTGTCCTTCAACGACCTCCGGATCGATGCGCCGAAAGAAGGCGGATGCCCCGAATCGTAAGGGGAGGCCTGGGGGCCCTGCCCGCATTGGCAACCGCCCTGCTCGCCCCCGGGATCGGCAGCGGCCAGCAGCCCGATTGCCGGCTGGTCGCGGTGGGCGGCTACACCCACAGCCAGCGCTTCGTTTCGCGCTTCGGTCCATCCGAATACCGGCACTATGCATCCGGGGGCGTGGACTATCGGTGCTCCGACGGCACCCGTGTGCAGGCCGACTCGGCGGTGGTCTTCGAGTCGGACAACCAGGTTCAGCTCTACGGGAGGGTCCGCTTCGAGGATCCGGACACCGAACTCCTCGCCGACTCCGCGCTGTACTTCAGCAGCGTCAGGCAGCTGCGGGCGATGTCCAACGTGGTGGTCACCGATCGGGCGAGCGGCACGGTGATCCGGGGCGAAAACCTGATCTACAACCAGGCGTCCGAATTCCGAACGCTCGACCGGATGGACGTCTACGGCGGGCAGCCGCGCGCAACGTTTTTTGTTGCGCCCGCGCCGGCGCAGGAGGAAGCGCCGCAGCCGGACAGCGGCCAGGAGATAGCGGCTCCCCCGGACCCGGACAGCGGCCAGGAGATTGCGGCTCCCCCGGACCCGGACAGCGGCCAGGAGATTGCGGCTCCGCCGGACCCGGACAGCGGCCAGGAGGTAGCAGCTCCCCCGGATCCGGACAGCGGCCAGGGCATCGCGGCGCCCCCCGACCCGGACAGCGGCCAGGCCGCCGAACCCGACACGGTCCCCGATCCCGACGCCGCCGCCGAACCCGCCGACACCGTCCCGCCCGTGCCCTACGACATCACGGCGGAGAGCTTCCGTTTCGAGGGGCGACGTTACTTTCACGCGGGCGGTCAGGTCGAGATCGTGCGGGACTCGATGCAGGCCTTCGGCGATTCGCTGGACTACGACCAGCAGGGGGGAGTGATGGTGGTGCTCGGAGGCGCCCGCTTCGAGGGCCAGGGTTATACGCTGACCGGAGCGACGATTTCCGTGACGCCGTCGAGTTCGCAGAGCGAAGAGATCGTGGCGCGGGAGGACGCGCACCTCACCGGCCGGCAGGTCGACATGCGCGCGCCCGCCATCCGGCTGTTCGTCGATGGCGGGAACGTGGACCGCCTCGTGGCGCTCGCCGAGGTGCCGCCCCTGCCCGGAGCGAACGAGGAACAGGAGGTCGACACGCGCGGACTCTCGCCCGGCGACGCGCAACGTGCCAGGGAGCTGGCGGGTGCCGCCGGAGAGGGGGACGATCCGCAGGCCGAGCCCGATTCGCTTCTCCGGCCCGTCGTGGTGGCCCAGGACTTCGAACTCACGGGAGACTCCATCGAGGTGAAGTCGCCGGGCCAGCGGCTCGATCAGGTGGTGGCGGCGGGCGACGCGAGGGCCGAGTCGGCCGACGGGGACTCGCTCCGCACGGGGGCCCTGCCTCCGGTGGCCCGTCGGGACTGGATGGTGGGCGACACGATCATCGCCCGCTTCGGGCCGTCGTCCGACAGCGCCGCGGCCGCCGACCCGCCTCCCGCCGATTCCACCCCGCGCCTGGAGACGCTGACCGCCATCGGAAATGCCCGCAGCCTCTACAGGATGTTCTCCAGCGACACGACGGAGGTCGGCGCGGAACCCCGTCCGGCTTTACACTTAGTGGAGGGGGAAGAGATCACCATCCACCTGGAGGGACGAGAGGTCGTGAACATGGACGTCGTGGGCCAGACCGAGGGGTGGCACTTCGAGCCGCTGCCGCCGGACTCGGCGGCCGTCGACTCGGCGGGAGCGAGGACGGATTCGGCCGCGATCGACTCGGCGGGAGCGAGGACGGACTCAGCCGCGATTGACACGACCGGGGTGAAACCGGACACGACGGCGGCGGATGCGACCGGCGTGTGGCCGACTCCTTCCGCCGTGGCCAGGCCGGACGCGACGGACGCGAGATCAGCGGGAGCGAGTCCGGCCGCCAGGGCCGGAAGACGGTCCGGAACGGGGCCCTACCGGACCGCCGGCTCCCCCGGCGGGGCAGCCCGGGGAAGACGGCGGCGATGACCGGCGGCACGGCGGAGGCCACGCTGGCGGCAGACCCGGCCGCTGAAGGCACGCCCACGGACGACCCCGACACGGTGAACCCCGCGATCCACGCCCCCGATACCAACTCGATCCTGCGCGGCGTCGGGCTGACGAAGATCTACCGGAAGCGGCGGGTCGTCGCGGACGCGGACATCGAGGTCCGGCAGGGCGAGGTCGTCGGCCTCCTGGGGCCGAACGGGGCGGGGAAGACCACCACCTTCTACATGCTGGTCGGCCTGATCGCCGCCGACCACGGCAGGGTGTACCTGGACGAGGCCGAGCTCACCGGCGTCCCGATGTACAGGCGGGCCAGGATGGGGGTGGGCTACCTCGCGCAGGAACCGTCCGTGTTCCGCCGGCTCACGGTCGCCCAGAACGTCATGGCGATCCTGGAGACGCTCGACCTGACCCGCAGGGAGCGCCGGGAGCGGCTCGAAGAGCTCCTCGGCGAACTCTCCATCGGGCATCTGCGCGACAACAAGGCCTTCTCGCTGTCCGGCGGCGAGCGCCGCAGGCTGGAGATCACCCGGGCCCTGGTGCAGCGGCCCAAGTTCATGCTCCTCGACGAGCCCTTCGCCGGCATCGATCCCATCGCCGTGCAGGACATCCAGGAGATCGTGTCGCAGCTCGGCACGCGCAACATCGGCGTCATCATTTCGGACCACAACGTTGAACAGACGCTGGAGATCGTGGACCGCGCCTGCATCATGCACGACGGGCGGATCCGGGTCTCGGGGACGGTCTCCGAGCTGGTGTGGAACGACGAGGTGGCGCACCTGTACCTGGGCCGGACCCTCACCGCGCGGATGAGGGCGAGGTTCCCGCCGCCCGCAGGATGAGCCGGCCGTGAGTGCCAGGATGCGGTCGGGCATGTTCCAGGGCACCAGGCCCCGCCAGGAGGCGAAGCGCAATCCACGCCTCTACCAGGCGATGGACCTGATCTACATGCCGCTCATCGAACTTCAGGCCCGCATGGAGCACGAGCTCTCCGAGAACCCCTTCCTCGAACTCTCCGAACCCGACGACGACGAGGACATCCAGGTCGACGAGGAGGGGCAGGAGGATTCCGATGACGAGATGGACTGGGACGAGATCCTCCTGGACGGCTTCGACGTTGGCGGGACCCGCGAGCGCTACGAGCCGCGCGAGTTCTACCAGCCCCCGGCCGTCGAGCAGCGCCACCTCCACGACTTCCTCGAAGATCAGGTTGCGCTGGCCGACCTCGACGAGCGGCAGCGCTGGATCGCGACCGAGATCATCGGGAACATCGACGACGACGGCCTGCTCTCCTGTTCGCTGCAGGACGTGGTCGACGGCCTCGAAGGTTCGCGGGAGACGGTCCGTGACGCCGTCATGGCCGAGGCCGGGGGGATCGAGGCCGAAGAGGCGCGCAAGGCCGAGCTGGAGGAGCTGGAGTCGCTCTTCGCACCGTACACGACGGACGAGATCGAAGCGGTGCTGCGCGTGGTGCAGTCCCTCGATCCGCCCGGCGTGGGAGCCCGCGACCTGAGGGAATGCCTGATGATCCAGCTGACCAGGGGGGGCCGCGAGGACTCGCTGGCCTTCCGGATCGTCAGCGACGACCTCGACGATCTCCTCAATCGCCGCTGGACGGAGATCTCGCGGGCCAGAGAGATCCCTGTCGCCGAGGTGCAGACCATCGCGGACGAGGTCGCGACGCTGGACCCGCGGCCCGGCCGACAGTACGCGTCGACCCCGGACGAGTACGTCATTCCGGACCTTATCGTCGACAAGGTCGGTGGAGACTACCTGGTCTTCGTCAACGACACGGGGCTCCCCCGGCTGCGGATTTCGAAGACCTATCGGGATGTGGCGGCGGACCGCGCCAGCTTCGCCGGACGCAACAAGGAGTTCATTTCCAGCCGGATGAGCGCGGCGCAGTGGCTCATCCAGATGATCGAACAGCGGCGCCAGACGATGCTGCGGGTGATGCGCTACATCGTGACCCGCCAGCAGCGCTTCTTCGAGCGGGGCGTGCAGCACCTGAAGCCGCTGACGCTGAAGGAGGTGGCCGAGCACATCGGGATGGCGGAGTCCACCGTCTCCAGGGTCACCAACGAGAAGTACGTGCAGACCCCGACCGGCACCTATCCGCTCAAGTACTTCTTCTCCGGAGGCCTTCCGACCGTCACCGGCTCGGATGTTTCGACCCGGGGCGTGCAGGCGAAGATCCAGAGCCTGGTGGACAGCGAGGACCCTCTCAAGCCGCTCACCGACCAGGCGATCGTGAATCTGCTGAAGAGCGAAGGGGTGAAGATCGCGAGGCGCACCGTGGCGAAGTACCGAGACCAGCTCGGGATCGTTACGGCGCGGATGAGGAAGCGTGTCTAAAGCGGCGGCGCGCAGGACGCGCACCGGCGCCGGCGGTTCCGCGGAGGCGCCGTCACCGGGCGCGGAGTCCCCAGGGAGGGCCGAGGCCTACCGCGACTTCGCGCTGGTCGTCCCGGCGTACAACGAGGCGCCCAACATCCCTCATCTGATCCCGGAACTGCGCGCCGCCTTTAATGAATACGGTCTCGAGGGCGAAGTCCTTCTCGTGGACGACGGATCGAGCGACGGCACCGCCGCGCTGGCGGAGAAGGAAGGGCAGGGGTGGGACCGCCTGCGGGTCCTCCGGCACAGGGTGAACCTGGGGAAGACCGAAGCGATGCTGACGGCCGCGGAGGCGACCCGCCGGAAGTACCTGGTCCTCTTCGACGCCGACCTGCAGCACCTGCCGGCCGAAATCCCGCGCTTTCTGGACAGGCTCGCCGAGGGATGGGACATCGTGACCGGGCGGAAGGTGGGGCGGTACGACAAGCGCGCCGTGTCGTCGATCTACAACGCGCTGAGCAGGATGATCTTCCGCGTGCCGGTGAGCGACCTCAACTCCATGAAGGCGTATCGCGCGGACGTGCTGCGGGCCGTGCGGCTGCGTCACGACTGGCACCGGTTCTTCGTGGTGCTCGCGTACAAGAAGGGCTTCACGGTGACCGAGATCGACATCGAGCTGCACCCGCGCCGGGCGGGGGAGGCAAAGTACTCCGGCAAGAGCCGGGTGGTGGGGGGCGTGCTCGACCTCGCAGCCGTGTGGTTCCAGCTCCGGTTCTCGCGCAAGCCGATGGTGGCTTTCGGACTGCCCGGGCTGCTGCTGTCGGCGGCGGGGATGGCGACGGGCCTGGTCGCGCTGTACCTCCGGTTCGTGTTGGAACAGGGCTTCAGGCCGCTCCTCTATCTCGTGGTGCTGCTGGTCACCGTCGGGGTGCTCTGCTTCCTGGCGGGACTTCTGGGCGAGATGATCGTGTCCGTGCACGACGAGCTGGACGCGCTGCGCCGCGAGCGCGGGGGCAGGGGTGTGGGCAGGCGCGGGCCGGACTCCGGGCGGGAGGCCGGGTGAGCGGGACGCCGCGGATCCTCTCCGTGGTCGGCACGCGCCCGGAGGCGATCAAGATGGCGCCCGTGATCCGGGCGCTGGGCCGGCGGGGCGGCTGCACCCACAGGCTCGCGCTCACCGGTCAGCACACCGAGATGGTCGACCAGGTGCTCGGCGTCTTCGGCCTGGAGGCGGACTACGACCTCGAGCTCATGAAGCCGGGGCAGAGCCTCTACGACATCGGCCACGCCTGCATGGACGGCCTGCGCGAGGTCGCCGGGGACTTCCGCCCGGACGTGACCATCGTGCAGGGAGACACGGCCACCGTCTTCTTCGCGGGGCTGGTCACCTTCTTTCAGGAGGGACGGCTGGCCCACGTCGAGGCCGGTCTGCGCAGCCACCGCAAGTGGTCGCCCTTCCCGGAGGAGATGCTGCGCCGCATGACGGACACCGTCTCCGATTTCTGCTTCGCGCCGACGCTCGCGGCCAGGGTGAACCTCATGAAGGAGGGAATCGAGTCGAAGCGCATCTTCGTGACCGGCAACACGGTGGTCGACGCCCTGCTGGAGGTGCGCGATCGTCTGCCGTCGGTGGAGGACGGACGTGTGGCGCGGCTGCTGGAGGCGCTGGGGGACGGCTCGGGGGCGCGGTCCGGTCCGGAGACGCAGGCCGGTGGCGCGGGAGCGGGTTCGGCGAAGCTGCCCGGCGGGCGGGGGACCGGTGCGGAGGCGCCGCCCGGGGTTACGCGCCGCCTGGTCCTGCTGACGGCACACCGGCGGGAGTCGTTCGGCCCGCCGCTGGAGGGCGTCTTCGGGGCGGTGGCGGAGATCGCGGAGCGCTTCCCGGACATCGAGATCGTCTATCCGGTGCACCCGAATCCACGGGTGCGCGAGCCGGCCGGTCGCATTCTGGGGGGACGGCCGCGCATCCACCTCGTCGACCCGCTGAGCTACGGCGACCTCCTCGCCGTGCTGAGGCGCGCCAGCCTGGTCCTCACCGATTCAGGCGGCATCCAGGAGGAGGCGCCCGCCTTCGACGTGCACACGCTGGTGCTCCGGGAGGTCACCGAGAGGCCCGAGGCCGTGCAGGCGGGGGCGGCGACCCTGGTGGGCACCGACCCGGGCCGCATTCTGGCGGAGGCGGCGCGGCGGCTCGAGGGGGGCGCCGAGGGCGCGCCGGTGCGCAATCCCTACGGGGATGGGCGGGCGGGCGAGCGCATCGCCGACATCCTGATGGCCGCGCTGACCGGGTCGCCGCGCGAGATGTCGGACTGGGAGGGCGCGTGAAGATCGTCCAGCACTGCGTGTACTTCCCCCCCGAGGTCGGGGGGCTGGAGAGCCACGTCCACTACCTTTGCCGGGGGCTGGCGAGGCGCGGACACCAGGTCACGGTGGTGACTTCGCTGTCCCGGCCGGGGCTGCCCGCGTATGAGGAGATGGACGGCATCCGCGTTCACCGTACTCCCCTGCCGTCGCGCACCCCCTGGGGATGGTTTGCTCATGCGGCAGGCTCGACGCCGCGGACCCGTGCGGCAGTGCAGGGGGCCGACGTGGTCCATGCCCAGGCCTTCCCATCCATCCTGCCGTGCTCGCTGGCGCTGGCCGGGAGCGGAACTCCGCTGGTCTGTACGCTGCACACTTCGCACTTCCTCCGGCTCGCCGCGAATCCGCTCGTCGCCCCCGCACTTGGCAAACTGGTCGAACTCAGCGATTACAACTTCGCCGCCAGCAAGGAGATCGCCGATGTGGGCGAAGCCCTCGGGCCGTCGATATCGGTCGAGACGCTCGTCAACGGCGTGGAGACGGAGATCTTCCGGCCGGTCGAGGGCACGCACCCGCGCGCCGGACGCAGGTGGCGGTTGGTCGTCCCCAGGCGCCTCTTCCCGAAGAACGGGGTCGAGTTCTTCGTGCGCGCGCTGCCCCTGGTCGCCGACCGGGCCGATGTCGACGCGATCGTCGTCGGGGACGGCCCGGACCGCGAGATGCTGGAGGGCCTCGCGGGGGAGCTCGGGGTGGCCGAGCGCATCGAATTCCTCGGCGCGAGACCCCACGCCGAGATGCCGGGGCTCCTCTGTTCGGCCGACCTGGCCATCTTCCCCTCGCTCATGGAGGCCACCTCGGTCGCGGCGCTGGAGTGCATGGCCTGCGGAGTTCCCGTGGCGGCGTCGGCGGTGGGAGGGCTGCCCCAGATCGTGGACGACTCGGTCGGCGGGCTCTTTCCGCCGGGCGATCCCAAGGGGCTGGCTGCGAAGGTTCTGGGGCTGCTCACGTCGGGCGGGCTGGCCGAGCGCGGCGCCACGGGCCGCGAGAGGGTCGTGGCGATGTGGAGCAACGAGCGGCTGGTGGACCGGCACCTGGAGGTGTATGGGGGGCTGGGGGTGGGGTGAAGGGGCGGATTGGTAATGACAACCGCTTCAAAGTGTAAATCCTACATGACATTATGTAATGTATACATGACATTTCCTCATAAGACGGTCAGCGCCCTCATCGGATGGAATCGGACATCGGGCCACTGATCCAAAGACCGGAGAAGAAACGACCTGTGGCCAGCGACTACACAACACCGAAACCTGCAGGTGAGAATGGGTCCCCCTGGTCGGGCCGAAAGGCCAGGGGAGGGAACCGCGTCGTCCAGATTCTCCGCCGCCTGAGGAACGCGCTGTCCAAGAGCGCCCGCAACCCGATCACCGCCTGGAAGATGCTGTGGCCGCGGTACGGGCCATTCGCCGCCAGGACGCCGGATCCCGAGTTCCGCCGGTCAGTCCGCTGGTCGTTCGGCAAGCTGAAGCGGGAGCCGATGAATGCGGTGTTTCCGGGGATCGAGTCCACCGATGTCCGGATTGTGAGCTGTTTCGACCGGGAACCCCTGCTGTCGATGAGCCCGTCCGAGGTGATGGCCATCGGCGCGATGGTTCGCGCGCTCAAGCCCCAGCGCGTGCTGGAGATCGGCACCTTCGAGGGGAACACGACCGTCAACCTCGCCGCCAACGCACCCGCGAACGCCCGTGTATACACACTCGATCTGCCCCCTGGCTGGGGCGGGAGCTTCGGGATCGAGGTGCCGGACATTCATGACAACGCCGCACCCGGCCACCATACGGGAAGGCAGTTCCTGGAATCGCAGTACGCGGGCAAGGTCAAGCAGCTGTGGGGAGACTCCGCCCAGTTCGACTGGGACGAGTTCGCGCCCTTCGACTTCATCCTGATCGACGGGTGCCACACCTACGAATACGCCGTGGCAGACACCAACAATGCGCTGCGTGTGGTACGGCCTGGAGGAGTGATCGTGTGGCACGACTACGGCATGCTGGAGGATGTCAGCCGGGCCGTCGACGAATTCGCGGACAGCATGAGAGTCCACGCGATCCAGGGGACCCGTCTGGCCGTCGGGTTCCCTTAGGCCGCTTGCGGGCTAAAGATCGTGAAAAAGTTGAGGATGGAGTTCAAGCGGCGATTCCAACGGTGCTGAAGAGGCTTCGCATTTCGTGATGAACAGCGGCGTAACGCTGGTCCAGGGCACTGACGGTGCGGGGCGTGTGCGGGCGCCGGGGCGTGGATGCTGCCGCGAGGAGTGGATGGACGACCTTGTCGCGGAGCAGGAGGATCGCGGCCATCGCGCGTAGAGCCGCGGGATCTGCGCAGTATCGGCGTGAACGCGGGATCTTGGCGGCCAACCCCTTGGATCGGAACTTCCTGAGGTCGTAGGCGGCACGGCTCGGCGAGTACCGCTCGTCGTTGAGGAGCCGGGCAACCTTCGTGGCGAGTTCCGAGGACGTGAACCCTGCCGGGTTCGGCGAGAGCGCGAGGAGAGCCTGCATCACGGCACGGGCACGAGGACGGTTGATGTCGATGCCGCCGACGCGGACGGCGCCGAGGCGGCCCGGCCGGGGGAGCCGGTCGAGGAGCCCTGCATCGACGAAGGTGGTGTCCAGGCAGTCGAGCACCTCGATGAAGCGGTCGACCATCCGCCGAAGCGCCTCGACTGCCTCGGGGAAGTACGATGCGCCGAGCCGGCAACCCAGATCTCTGGCATTGTGCGCCATGGCCTCGATGCGCAGCACGCGCTCGCCTTTCGTGTAGATCTTCAGCGTCAGGCGCCCGAAGCGGATGCGCAGGATCGTCAGATCGTACTCAGGTGTCTCGAGCGAGAGCTCCACGACCGGGGCCCGCGGCTGCCCCTTGTGTCGCCTCGGACGCTGCCGGCGTCCGAAGAGGGTCTTCACGGTGCGCAGGTCCAGCGGGCCCCGGACCCGGTCGATCAGCGCGCTGAAGACCCGGTCCATCTTCTGGCCGCTCGTGAAGAGCAGGTTGCGGCTGTACTCGGCCTGGAAGAGCGAGTAGTGGTAGCGGAACGCTGTCCGCTCCTGGTCGGCGACATCCAGCGCGAAGCACAGCACCGCCGAGTAGATCCAACGCTCCGGAGCCTGGACCAGGCGCCCTACAGAGCTCTCCGGAGAGCTCAAGGCATCTGCGACAAGGCCCAGGTCCCGGGCGTTGGATAGTTCGGTGAAGCAGTTGTCCTGCTTCCTGAAGGCAAGTCTCCGGCGCTCCGCCTCCTTGGCCACCCACTCATGGCCGTTCAGGATCACCAGCGCGCTGAACGGCGGGTGCGGGCAGAAGCGGATGATCACGTGGCCCCAGTCGCGGTCCATGATGTGAAAGGCGTAGTGGTTCACCCACGGCCTCGGCACCTTGCGCTTGATCCGCCGGATCCGCCCATCGGCCGTGTGTTCCACGTCCCAGACATTGCCCGGCGCCCGGCGCACGATGACCACGAACACGCCCTCGTAGCCCGGGTCGTCGGGGATGTAGGCCCTGGCCAGGTCCTCGTTCCGGTCTCCGGTCTTGCTGTACACGACCGGTACGCCCGCACCCTTCGCCCAGCCCTTCACCCGGCGTGCGAAGCGCCCCGCCACCCGCATGAGCCGCGTGTTGTTCAGCCCCTCGTCCGATCCTTGCCAGCACCGCCACCACATCCGAAACCCCGGTGCTCGCTGGCCGAGTTGGAAGTACGCGCGCAGTACCACGCGATCCACGCAGTCGTAGCTGCCGTCCAGAAACCCCTTGAACAGGACGCCGTCGGAATCGCCCATCGCCCTCTGCCTTCCGTCTGATTGCTCTCACCTCCGTCAATGTATGCCTCGGCTGCGCCGAAGGCGCCCCGTTTCCTGGGCGAGGTCCCAGGAAACGCGTAGCTCCTAGCAGGCCGAATAAGTCCCCGCTGCATTCGGGCGGCGATGCATCCACGCTGGCCGCGGCGCTCATTCACCTCGCACTGTCATGACAACATTACAATCTGTCGTGTTTTCTTTACATTCGGGACATCCAGAACGCCGCTCTGCGTTGCTCCTCGTGCAAATAGCCCTGCTATTCGCCCTTCGTCGCGCCTTGCCAGCCTGGCGCCTCGCCGCCCTCGGTGCGACGCGGGGATTATCCACGGCCTGTCAGTACCCCCCACCACCCCCCCTGAGATCCAGAACCTGCACACGCTGCACGCCCAGTTCGTCCTCATGCACGCCCAGGAGTTGACCGTCGCTCACGCCGTGGAGCCGGAACGCCGCCGGAACATCAACCCTGCCTGCGTACCTGCCATCCGGGCGGAACACGTCCCAGTGAACCGTGGCCCCACGCGGCAAGATGTATCGCTGCGCCCAGATCTCGCCAGTGTCCGCAGCTGTCAGCCTGTCGTAGCCTGACCCAGGTGGTTCATCGTCGGTTGGCACGCCAAGCCGCACCTACCCCGGCATCCTCCTGAACAGCCGAAGCACCGACACGAACGCGAGCGCATACATCACCGCACCGAGCAGGAACGGCGCCCCCGGCAGCTCGATCGGTGCGCCTGGCGAGGTGAAGTAGCTGAATAGCCCGGCCGTGAAGATCAGCGGCGCGACGATGCTGGTCAGGCTCATGAGCGATTGGATGCCTCCCTGCACCTTCCCCTGGTCCTCCGACGGGACCACACCCGCGACCAGGCTCTGGATTGCAGGGCCCGCCACGCCGCCGATCGATCCGAAGACGATGAACGCGAACAGCATCCAGCCGGCCGTGGCCAGTCCGTAGCCGAGATAGGTGATCACCGCGACCACAAGCCCGTACAGAATCGCGCGGCGCTCCCCCAGCCGCTTGACGACCGGGCGCACCAGTCCCCCCTGGACGATCGCCGCCATGATCCCGACGAGCATCAGCGACAGGCCGTTCATCTGTTCGTCCCATCCGAACTTGTGGCCCGTGAACAGCACCCAGACCGTTTCCAGGCCCCGCTGGGCCAGCACGACGAAGACGAAGACCGCGGTCAGGCCGGCGACGAGCGGATAGGAGCCCAGCACGAAGAGGCTGCCGACGGGGTTCGCCTTCTTCCAGCTGAAGGCGCTGCGCTTCTCCGCGGGCAGCGACTCCGGCAGGACGAAGAACCCGTAGAGCCAATTCACCAGCGCGAGGCCCGCGGAGACAAAGAAGGGGAGGCGAAGGTCGACGCCGCCGAGAAAACCGCCAAGGGCCGGTCCGAAGATGAACCCGAGGCCGAAGGCGACGCCGATCAGTCCGAAGTTCCTGGCCCGGTCCTCCGGCTTCGACACGTCCGCGATATACGCGTTGGCCGTGGTGATGCTCGCCCCCATCACCCCTGCGATCAGCCGTCCGGCGAAGAGCCAGCCCAGGGTGGGCGCGAACCCCATGATGATATAGTCCACACCGAGTCCGAAGAGCGAAATGAGGATCACCGGCCTGCGCCCCACGCGGTCCGACAGCGACCCCAGCACCGGCGCGAAGACGAACTGGGTGAGTGCGTACGTGGACGCCAGCACGCCGAACCAGCGCCCGGCCATCGCGGTGCTCCCTCCGGAGAAGTCCTTGATCAGTTCGGGAAGAATGGGGATGATGATTCCGATCCCCAGCACGTCGATGAAGACGGTGATGAGGATGAAGATCATCGCGGCCTTGCGGGCCTGTCCGCGTGCCATCACACCAACCCTGCCCCGGGGGAACCGCGCTGCGGAGCGGCAGTCTCGCAGCAGAAGCGCATAATCTATGGACTTCGAAGCATTCGAGAGAGAAGCGCGCCAGGTCTTCGAGACCATTCCGCCGCGCTACCGCGAGGGAGTGGACGGGCTGACCGTGCACCGCAGGCCGCTCAGCCACCCCCGCTTTCCCGGGATCTTCACGCTGGGCGAGTGCGCGACCGAGGGCTACCCGTCGAACTGGGACGGGCCCGAGACCGTGCGGTCGGTGGTCCACCTCTACTGGGGGTCTTTCCAGGCGCTGGCGCAGGTCAATCCCGCCTTCGACTGGGCGGAGGAGATCTGGGAGACGCTGACCCACGAGATCCGCCACCACCTGGAGTCGCTGGCGGACCGCGACGACCTGGGCGGCGTGGACTACGCGATGGAACAGGCCTTCCAGCGCGACCGGGGGCTCGACTTCGAACCGGACTACTACCGGCACGGCGACCGCATCGGGCACGGTGTCTACGCGGCCGAGGACGACGTGTACATCGAGCAGCTGTGGCGGCCGGCGGACTTCGCCCGCGCCGAGCGGATTCCGTTCACGTGGGCGGGCCGAAACTACGAAATCGGCCACCCGGTTGAACTGGGGGACATCCACTTCATCCGGATCGCGGACGGGGTTCCGGCGCCGCCTTTCATCGAGCTGGTGCTGGTGCGGCGGGTTTCATGGCTGCGGCGGTTGCGGAGTGCACTCGGGCGATCGGGGATGGAGGTGTACGAATCGGACGCGGTGGCGGTGGAGGGGGAAGCCAAGTAAAGCAGACACGACATTATGTAAAGTCTGCTTGTCAATTCGGGGTCAGCACCCCAGGCAGCGGTGGTTGTTCCTCGACCCCAGCTTTTCCAGCAGCGCGACCGTGGCCGGGAAGGGTTGCACACGCTGGATGGGCCCGTTGGCCATGTCGGCGACCGTCTGGCCGCGGCGGTTCAGGGCGGTGACGTCGGCGCCGTGGTCGACCAGATAGAAGATCATCTCGATGTCGCCGCGGGACGCGGCATGGTGGAGCGGCGTGGAGGCGTTGGCGTCGCGGGCGTTCACGTCGGCGCCGCACTCCTCGACCAGGAAGCGCACCGCGGCCATCCAGGCGTCGGGGACGTGGCGGTGGGCGTTGCCCGCGAAGGACTGGCCATAGCCGACTCCCGACGCCGCGTGGATGGGGTGGATGGCCGGTCCGCCCGCGGGCACCGGCGGCAATCCGGAGGGGTCGGCCTGCTCTTCTTCCTCACCCTCCTGCGATGCCTGTCGGCGGCGGCGCTGGGGAGGCCTCATGGTGGCCATGCCCGGATCGGCGCCGTGGTCCTTCAGCAGCCGCATCGCGTCGACATCGAGCGCGTAGGCGGCCCGCCAGAACGGGGTGGCGCCCTTCAGGTTGATCCCGCTGCCGCGCAGCACGCCGAAGGTGTACTCCATGTACCAGAGGTGACTGGCCAGCCGAGCGTTCGGGTCCGCGCCGGCTTCGAGGAGCGCTTCCATCAGCTCCAGGTAGGTGGTGTGCTGATGCAGGTGTTCGGTGGGGTGGGAGTAGGACGCCCGGGGTGCCCACTGCCGTTCCAGGACGGCGTAGAGGGGCGTGGTTCCGGCCTGGCTGGCGAGGTTGGGGTCGGCGCCGCGCTCCAGGAGGACCCGGGCGAGGTCGAACTGGCCGTTCACGGCGGCGATGAGGAGGGGGGTGGTCCCGTCGCCGGCGGACGGCTGGTTGATGTCGGCGCCGCCGTCGAGCAGTGCCAGCGCCGCGTCGGTGTGCCCCTGGCGGACGGCGTGCAGCAGAGGCGTCAGTCCGCCCCAGGTACCGATGGTCTGAGCGTAGGACAGAGGGCGCGCCTCTTCATCTTCTTCCGAGGGAGACTCGCCTTCCTCCGAGGGGCCTTCGTCGGCCTCTTCGTCGCCAGTTGCCTCTTCGCCGGTCTCTCCCCCACCCGCGGCCCCCGCGGAATCCGGCTCCTCGCCCGTCGCCCGGCCGGCCGCTGCTTCCACCGTATCCGGCTCTTCCTCCGCCTGAGCCTCCACCTGCCCCTCCTGGTCGGCCAACTGGCCCTCCTGGCTGGCTTCCGCTGCCTCGCCCTCCTCCTCTTCCTCCGCGTTGTCGTCGGCCGCGTCCGGGACGTCCGGCCAGCGGCGCTGGATCTCGCGGGCGGCCTCGATCGCGGCCTGTACCTGGCTCGGGGTGGGCTGCCAATCGGGGCCCCCGCCCTCCTTCTCGCGGAAGGCGGCGATGAACTCGTTGAGGCGGCGCTCGGCAGCGGCATCGGCGTCGGCCTGCTCCGCGACATCGACCACGTGCGCGGTGAGCGCCGGGTCGGCACCGGCAGCCAGCAGCGCCTCGACCGCCGCGACACGGTTGGCGGCCGCGGCGAAGATGAGCGGGGTCTGGCCCCAGGCGGCTTCTCGCGCGTTCACGTCCGCGCCCGCGGCGGCCAACACCTCGATCAGGCGGGGATCACCCGACGCGGCGGCGAGGTGGAGCGGCGTGGCGCCCGAGTTGGTGGTGGCGGCATTGGGATCGCTGCCCGCCTCAAGGAGCATCTCGGCTACGGCTGCGTGCGAGGCGCGCGCGGCCAGGTGGAGCGGCGTGTAGTGCCCGATCCGCGTCCCGGCGTCGACACGCGCGCCGGCGTAGAGGAGCACTTCGCAGATCGGCCCGTCGCCGCGCTCGGCGGCCCAATGGAGCGCGGTCATGCCATCCCCTTGCGGGGCATTCACGTCCGCGCCGCCGCGCAGGAGGCGGCGGACCGCGTCGAGATCGCCCCGCTGGGCGGCGTCGGCGACCGGGGAGTCAAGGGTGCGCCCGGCGATGGCGTCCGGGGAGTCGAGGGTGCGCATGGCGTCGGCGACCGGCGAGTCGGCGGTGCGCCCGGCGACGGTATACAGGGAGCTGGGGATCGACCCCTTGTCGGCGGACGGCGAGTCGGCAGCCGCCAGGCTCAGCAGCAACAGCGGCATTAGCGCGGCCCCCGGGCATCCGCGCGGGACGCGACACCTGGGCACCCACGCTGTCATGAGAACATTACCAAATGTCATGTTGTCTTTACATTTGTGATTGCTCTAGCGCCCTCGGTGCGACGCGGGGACCTATCCACCGACTGCCAACGAAAACTCCCCCGTCGAGTCCCCGAACCCCGCCAGGTCATCGTGTCCGAGCCGGTGCAGCAGCGACGTGAATACGTTCGCCATCGGCGTCCCGGACTCGGCGCGGAGGTGCACGCCGCCGTCGAGCTGCCCGTTCGCCCCGCCCATCACCACCAGCGGACAACGGCGGTGGTTGTGCAGGTTCGCATCGCCCATCGGCGAGCCCCAGACGATCATCGAGCGATCCAGCAGGCTGGCGTCCCCGTCCATCGTCTCCTCGAGCCGCTGCAGGAAGTACGCCATCTGCCCCGTGCGGTACCGGCAGATCTTGTTGAACTCCATGATCGCCCGCTCGCGGCCCCCGTGGTGCGACGCCGGGTGGAAACCGCGGTTCGACCCGCTCTCCGGGAAGGTCCGGTTCGACGCGTCGCGCCCGGTCTTGAAGGCGATCACGCGGGTCGAATCGGTCTCGAGCGCGAGCACCTGCAGGTCGAACATCAGGCGCATGTGCTCCGAGAACGAATCCGGCACCCCCGGCGGCGCCCCGGGCAGCTCACGCTCCTCGCCGCTCAGGTTGCGCGCCTCGACCCGCTCGATCCGCCGCTCCAGCTCCCGCACGCTGTCCAGGTACCGGTCCACCCGGCGGCGATCCTGCGCCCCCAGCTCCCGCCTCAGCCCGGCGACCTCCTCGGCCACCCAGTCAAGAATGCTCCCGTGCGTGCGCCGCCGCCGCGCCCGCTCCTCCGCGCTCCCCCCCGCCCCGAAGAGCATGTCGAAGGCGGTGCGCGGGCTGCGAATCATCGGCAGCGGCGTGGTCGGCGACGACCAGCTGATCGAGTCCGTGTACGAGCACGAGTAGTTGTAGTCGCACCCGCCGCCCTTGTCGGTGCGCTCGATGCAGAGTTGCAGCGACGGCAGCACCGTCTCCTGGCCGAACCGCTGCGCGTGGAGCTGGTCGAGCGACGTGCCGCAGAAGATGTCCGACCCCTGCGTCTGCTTGGGGTGGGACTGCGTCAGGAACACGGCGCTGGAGCGGAAGTGATCGCCGCCCACCTCCTGCGCCTCGAACGCCTCCGCCATGCGCACGTCGGTGTTGCTGACGATGGTCAGGTGCTCCCGCCAGGGCTCCAGCGCCTTGAGGACGTTCTCGTCGCCCAGCTCGAAGTCGCGCCCGACCGTGGCCGGGGCGAAGAGATGCTGCGCCTCGCCCCACTCGTTGCAACCGGCGACCCCATGCACCTCCTCGATGCAGATGAGACGGGTCGGCGGGTCGGCGCCAGCGACACGGCCGGCCCCCGCACCGGCACCCTGCCCGCCGCCGGCCCCCGTCCGCACCCGCCCCGCCGGGAACATCGCGTCGAGCAGCGGAAGGGCCACCGTTGCGCCCGCGCCCCGCAGGAAGGTGCGGCGCCCGATCGTCCTGCCAGTCAAAAAGTGCATGCCATCACCTGGTTCATTGTAGCTGCCCTCCGCCCGGCGGCGCCTCGTCCTCCGCCTCCGCCGGCGCCTGCTTCATCCGGAACGCGTCGCTCGTCACCACCCCGACGATGAACGACGACAGCCTGTAGTCGTCCGCACCCGCCTCCGCCACGATTGCGCGGATCGCGGGCTGGTCCCTGTAGTCTATCCCCCGCCCCACCGCGTACGCCATCAGGTTCTCGGCGAACTGGCGCACCAGCGGAACCGGCCGCTTCAGCAGCACGCGCGACAGCTCCGCCGGCGTCTCGATCTCCGTCCCGTCATAGAAGGTGCCGCGCGTGTCGAGCTCGGTCCCGTCCTCGCGGACCCGCCACCGCCCCGTCACGTCGAAGTTGTCGAGCGCCAGGCCGATCGGGTCGATCAGGTTGTGGCACGAGCGGCAGTTCGGGTTTTCGCGGTGCGCCTCCAGCCGCTCGCGGGTGGTCAGCGCCTTGCCGTCGCGGGACGCCTCGGTCTCCTCCAGCTCGGGAATCCCCGGCGGAGGCGGGGGCGGGGGCGTGCCGAGAAGGACCTCCATCACCCACTTGCCCCTGAGCACCGGCGACGTGCGGTTCCCGAGCGACGTCTGCACCAGCATGCTGCCGTGCCCGAAGACGCCGCGCCTCCGCTCGTCCGGGTAGCGCACCCGCTGGAAGGCCTCGCCGCGCACCCCGTCGATCCCGTAGTGACGCGCCAGCCGCTCGTTGACGAAGGTGTAGTCGGCGCGGTAGAGCTCCAGCAGGCTCCGGTCCTCGCGCACCAGGTCCTGAAAGAAAAGTTCGGTCTCGCGCCGCATCGCGCCGGCCAGCTGCCGGCTGTAGTTGGGGAAGCGGAAGGCGTCGGGGCTGACGCTCTCGATGTCCTGCAGCCTCAGCCACAGCGAAGCGAACCGGGTGGCCAGCGCCTCGGAGCGGGGGTCGGCGAGCATCCGGCGGGCCTCGGCCTCGAGTCCGGCGGGGTCGTCGAGCGCACCGCTGCGCGCCGCGGCCGCCAGTTCGTCGTCGGGCGCCGCGCCCCACAGGAAGAACGACAGGCGGGCCGCAAGATCCTCGCCACCGAGCGGATAGATCTCCCCGGGCTGCACGCCGGGGGGCTGGCGTTCCATGCGGAAGAGGAAGTGGGGGCTTGAGAGTATCGCCTCCAGGGCCGTCCTTATCCCGGCCTCGAAACCGCCATCCTCGCTGCCGAGCCGGTAAAAGCCGAGAAGGTCGGCCACCTCGTCGCGGCCGGGATCGCGGCCGTAGGCGTCGGCCGCCAGCCGCGCGACGATCTCCCTGGCGCACGGCTCCGCCTCCGCCGCGCTCGTCGGGCGGCACGAGAACACCCGCCGCCGCGCCTCGAAGTCCGACACGCCGGTCGGGTTGTGCGGCCCCTCCACCGTCAGGCTCATCATGTGCGGCAGCGAGGTCTGCCCGTAGCTCGTCTCGGTCCCGGTGAGCGACCAGTCGTTCGGCCGGATCAGGTCCTCGTAGGGGCCGTCCATCTTGCGGACGAACGCCGCAGTCAGGCGATGTTCCCCCGCGCGGACCAGCACGGGCTCGGTGCGCACCGGGAACCGCTTGCGGCCCTGGAAGTCGATGTTGCCGCCGTAGCGCACCAGCGCGACCCGCTCCCCGTTCACCGAGATGTCGATGTCGTCGAAGCGCTCTCCCCACCCCGACATGAAGGTCATCGAGAAGACGTACTCGCCATCGGCCGGGAAGGAGTGCAGCACGCTGATCCCGCCGCGCGTGCCGAAGGGGGCGCCCGGGGCGCGGTCCCACTCGTGCTGCGAGACCGAGGGCGGGTTGTCGTAGGTGGTGGAAGACGTCGCCGCGTCCCGGTCCCCGACGGCGCGCCGCGCGACCGCGCTGGCCGCGGACAGGTACGCGTCCATCAGCGTGGGGGACAGCGTCTGCTCCTCGGCGATGTTGTCGAAGCCGGCGCTGATCCGGTCCTGGGGCAGCCACCGCGCGGGGTCGATGGTCACGCCGAGCAGGTCGTAGACGACGCGGGCATATTCGGCGCGGTTGAGCCGCTGGAAGGAGCGGGACCCGGCGAACGGGCGCGCCGCGGCGGCCCGGTCGATCGTCTCCTCCAGCGTGGCGGCGAGGGTGGCCAGAGTGTCGCCTGCGGGACGGTCGGCCCCCGGCGGCGGCATCATCCCGGCGCGCAGCTTCCGGATCATCCGCTCGGCAACCTCGGCGTTCTCGGCGGCGCGCGCCACGTCGAAATCCTCGAGCACGAGGTTGCCGAGAAGACGGCGCTCGTTGTGGCAGCCGGTGCAGTACTGCCGGACGACTTCGGTGAGGGCGGAGGGGGAGACGTGCTCCGCCGAAGGCTGGGTGCGCACCGGTGGAGCGCCGGTGGATCCGGCGAGCGGACGCGCTGTCGCCGGCATACCGCCCGTCCCCGGCGTCGGGCCCGTACCCGCCACCAGAAGTGCGCCGCCCATAGCGGCGAGAAGGATAGCGTCTCTCATTTTTGCGTTCGTCTCAACCGTGCGTCGGCCAGCCCGTTACACAGCCAAGGTAGGAATGTGCGCCGGGCACGTCCATTGCGGCCGGGGTGAAAGGGATCGCGCAACCGGCACGCGATGTCGGCCCCGCAGTGGACGGAAAGTAAAGTGGACATGACATTTCGTAAAGCATAGTTTACAATAGACCTTGGATCGGCGCACGCAGATCCATCGAGGTGTGAGGAAGCCTGAACGAAGCGGCCGGCCCGGGTGCATCGCGGCTCGGAAGCCGGGGGAGTCTGGTCAACGGGACCACTCCGGCACCGCTTGGAGAGATCCGGCCCTTGCCGTAGCTTGGGTCACCGCCCTCCCCGCAGGACACGAGCCGATGAAGGAACGACCTCAAGCGACGAGCACCGCACCCTGGCGGCGCGGCAGAGGCGCCCCCACCCCGTGGCTCATGCGCCCCGTGTTGCCGCCGCTGGAGGAATACGCAGCGGTTCCGTCATTCAAGGAGCGGGCGCCGCTCGACGCCTTCACCATCCGCGCCCTCTGGCATGAGCACATGTCCGGCAGTCCGGTTCGCATGGACCGGGAGGCCCTCCGCATGCGGCGCTGGATGCGCACCGACCGGGACGGGGTCCTGACCCCCGACGAGGAAACCGCGCTCCACGACTTCTTCGAGGCCCTGCGGGGCGTCGACCTCTTCGCCTTCCGCCAGAGTTGCGGCGCCTCGATCTACGAGATCGCCCGCGTTATGCACATCATCGAATGCCGGGCCCACTACGCGGTCGGCTGGATGCGCCAGTATCTCTACGAAGACTGGGATGACGAGTGGCGGGCGGGGTGAACGCTGCCGCCCGCTCCACCAGCCACCGCTGCCGATCGGCGAAGAAGTCAGCCGCGACACCCCCCGCCCCCCCCGCGATCTCGTCGGCCACGCTCCCGGCCGCCTCGAACGCGCGCCGCGCCGCCTCCCCATCCCCCTCCCGCTCGGCGACCACCGCACGCAGATAGTGCACCAGGCGCTCGTCGGGGTCGAACGGGCGGCCCTGCCCGAGTGACTCGGGCCAGAGCAGCGCGGCCTCGAGGTGCCCGCGCGCGGCGCCGGGGTCGCCCGCTTCCAGTTCGTCGAGCGCGGCCGCCATGTGCGCGAGCTCGTAGAGGCGGTGGCTGTCGCGCGCGTTCTCCGACGGGAGGACGTGGGTCGCGGCCAGGATCTCGACCGCTTCGGCGGGCCGATCCAGCGCCAGGAGGGCCCGCACGTGCAGGAGGTCCAGGTTGAAGTCGCCGGGGAAGGCGGCCCGGGCCCGGGTGGACAGGTCGAGAGCCTCGCGCCAGAGCCCCGACGCGTGGGCGTGCCGGATCCGCGTCACGTGGAGGAGCCGGGTCTCGGGGGCGAGCTCCACCGCGCGGGCGAAGTCGCCGGCGGGGTCGCGGCCTTCGACCGCGTGGAGGAGGTGGCCGCGCGCCGCGTAGAATGGCCCGTATCCGGGTTCGTCACCGAGCCGGGCGAGGATGGGGGCCGCCTCTTCGTCGCGGTCCAGCGCCCACAGGTTGAGGGCGAGCAGATAGTCCCAGCCCCAATGGACATCCTGGGAGGCGGCCCAGCGCAGCACGGGCAGCGTCTCCGGGCGGAAGGGGAAGGTGAAGGCGAGGTCGGCGTCGGTGAGGTCCGCCAGGGCGTCGGGGTCGCCGATCAGGAACGCGGACCAGGCCCGCGCGAGAGGGGCGGCGGGGGTGGGGGGGGCGGTGGGGTGGGGGGTGGCGGTCATCGCGTCGAGCAGGTGCAGGAGTGCCGTCGCATCGAGCGCGCGCCCCCGGTTGGCGTAGCTCACCGCAATCTCCAGGAGGGTCTGGCCGGGGTACTCGCCGTGCAGGGTGGCAATCAGGCTGGCGGCGGCGCCCGATGCCGGGTCCGGGTCCTCCCATTCGCGGACTCCCACGCCGTGCTCGGCCAGCCAACGTTCAACCAGGACGAAGTGGTGCAGCGGATCGATCTCCAGGAGACGCGCCTGCGCCGCCCGCGCCCCCGCCTCGCCACCGCTCGCGCGGCCGATCAGCGCCAGCAATTGCAGCGCCGGCACGCTGTTGCGGTCGAAGTCGAGCGCGAGTTCCGCGTACCGCTCCGCCTCCCCCCACTCCCGTTCCGCCGTCATGATCTCGGCGAGCTGGATGTACGACGCCGACCGGTACGCCACCGACCGGGCCGCCCACCCGAAGGCGTCGCGTGCGTCCGCGGTTCGGCCCAGCGCACGGTAAAGGCTCCCCGCCAGGAAGTTGGCTCGCGCGTCGTAGGCGTCGAGCTGCAGCGCGCGGTTCGCGTACGAGAGCCCCCGCTCGTAGCGCGCAGACCGCAGTTCCAGCTCCGCCAATCCCAGGAGTGCGCCCCGACTCCAAGGTTGGGCCTCGGCGGCGGCCTCGAAGAGCGCGCGGGCCTCCCGGTAGCGGCGCCCCTTGGCCAGTTCGCGCGCCTCGAAGACCTGAACTTCGGCCTCCGGCATGCTCGGACGCGCCGCGGGATCGGTCGCGAACGGACGCGCGAGGAGCCGGCCAGCCGGATCGGAGCTGTAGTCGAGGCCGAGGCCGTCGATCGCCACCCGGTACGGCTCTTCCGCGTCCACCTCGAACTCCTCCCGGTGCGGCTCCAGCGCCTCCAGCGCCACCCCACGCGCCTCCACCCACTCACCCCCCGACAAGACCCGCACGGTGTCGGCAATGTCCCGAAACGCGTTCACCGTGACACTCAGCCGCCCACCATCCCGCTCCACATGCATCGCCCCGTCGCGCGAGGCGTCCGTCAGCCCCCCCGTCCCCTCCAGCGGGAACCAGGTCTCGGTCCAGCTGCTCGAGGACAGCGGATCGAAAGCCGCCTGGGTGACCGGGTTCACATGGTCCCCCGGGGAGTACTGCACGAACAGGCGACCGGCCTGGAACTCGACGTACTGGCCGTCGGTGTCCGTCAGCAGGTCCTCCCACACGCCGCCCGACCGCGACAGCGCCCAGAGCCACATCTTCTGCCCCGGCATGTCCTCGTAGCGGGCCCAGTGGCCCCAGCCGTAGCCGTCGTCGTGGTAGTAGCCGCCGAAGAAGTCGTTCAGCTCGCCGACGACGTGGTAGGACTTGTTCCCCCCGAAGGCGTTGTTGCGGTAGAGCGGGAGGAAGCGGCCCGCGTCATCGACAGGCCAGGGCCGTTCGCGGCCCGAGTGCTCCAGGTACGAATCGCCCGGCACGTAGATCTCCAGGTCGTCCTGCGCGAAGGCGGCCGCGGTCATCCAGTTGTAGTAGGGCTGCTCGAGGGGGGTCGGGTTGTACCAGAGCACGTTGGTCTCGAAGTAGGCGCGGTCCGGCTCGAGGCGCACCTCCACCCGCCAGTGGGTGCGCGACGGTAGGTCCATCGCACCGACGAAGACGCTCACGCTGCCGTCCGCGTGCTCGCGCATTGTGTAATCGACCGGCGTCGCGGTGGCGGGCGTGTGCCCGATCACGCCGAAGTTGAACTCGACGCCGCCCGAGGTCCACGGACCCCGCAGCGAGATGTCGCGGAACTTCATCACCTCATTGCGATAGATGAACTCGTGGCCCGTCTCCTTGACGACCGCCCCCCACACCTTCCCGCCCACCTCCGGCAGCACGTACACCTCGATCAGGTCGTTCTCCAGCTTCAGGACCTTCCACTCGCGCGGCTCGGATGTGGGCGAATACCCCTCGAAGGCGTGGTACGGGTAGAGCCTGCGGTCGCTCGCAAGGATCGGCACCGGATCCGGGTCGGAGAACGGGTAGGTCTCCAGGGTGCGGACCTCCTCGGAGATGGTGGCGGTAGACGCCCCGGGCATGTCGCAGCCCCACTGCACCAGAGCCGTCACAACGGCCAGGCGAACCAGGCCCCCGGCTGTCCCTGGAGCAATCCCCCACGGCACTCCAGCGCCGATGCATCCGGGCCGGAGACTCAGTCCACGAAGAAAATATTGTAATGTATGCTTTACATAATGTCGTGTATTCTTTACAATCGGCATCCCTGAGGCTTCGCTCATCTTCCGCAATCCCATCGCGGCTGTTCTCCGTCTGGATAGGGGGACCTGCGGCGACGCGCCGTGCGGGCGCCGCGCAGTCCCGGGTGTTGAGGCTGGTTTACACCAGGGACTACAGTATTCTGGCGACCGGAGGCGGATTTTGCGACCGGAGCGGGGTCGGCTGGCGGGGTCGACCGGCCCCCACTGGCAATCCGAACACCGCCAACCTTACCTTACGGAGCACGCGGCGGGCCTGCAGTGCCGGTTCCCGCTGATCGACCCGAAGACAACTGAACGAGGCAAACAGACCATGTTGCGTCAGACTTCTTCCATCCTGCTCCTCGCTGCGGCCCTGCTTTCCGCCGCGCCCCCCGCCAGCGGCCAGTCGGAAGCGGTGCAGACCGCGCTCCACGACTACCGCGTCGTCACCGTCGCCGACGGCTTCGAGATTCCCTGGTCGATCGCCTTCCTCCCCGGCGGCGACATGCTGGTCACGGAAAAGGTGGGACGGCTGCGGATCATACGGGACGGGAGACTCCTCCCCGACGCCGTCCCCGGCGTGCCCGAGGTGCTGGTGCGGGGCCAGGGCGGACTGATGGACGTGGTCCCCCATCCGGACTTTGCCAGCAACCGCATCATCTACCTCAGCTATTCGAAGTTCGTGGAGGGCTTGGGCCGCTCGGGCACCACGGTCGTGGCGCGGGGCACCTTCGAGAACGACCGTTTCACCCTCATGGACGAGATCTTCCAGGCGGTGTCCGAGGGCAGCAGTCACTACGGCTGCCGCCTCGCCTTCGACTCCGAGGGCTACCTGTACCTCTCCGTCGGCGACCGGCAGGTGCCGCCGCGTGGTGACCTGGCCGCCCACCCGGCCCAGGACATCTCCAACCACCACGGAGTCATCATCCGGTTGAACGACGACGGCAGCGTCCCCGACGACAACCCCTTCGTCGGGCAGGCGGGCGCGCGGCCCGAGATCTGGAGCTACGGCCACAGGAACCCGCAGGGGCTGGTCATCCACCCCGAAACCGACGCCATCTGGCTCACCGAACACGGACCCCAGGGCGGCGACGAGGTCAACGTCGCCATGGCCGGCGCCAACTACGGCTGGCCGGTGATCGGCTACGGGGTCAACTACGGCTCGGGCTCCGCAATCCACGGGGGCACGCACGCCGAAGGGATGGAGCAGCCCGTCCACTTCTGGGTGCCCTCGATCGGCGTGTCGGGCCTGGCCTTCTACCACGGCGACAAGTTTCCCGAGTGGCGGGGAAGCCTCTTCGCGGGCGGGCTCTCCGGCGGCCGGGTCGACAGGCTGACCATCGAAGGCGGCCGCGTCACCGGGCGCGAGACGGTCTTCGAGGGGATGGGCCGCGTGCGCGACGTGCGGGAAGGACCGGATGGCTACATCTACATCGCGCTGGAGCAGCGCCGGGGCGGTTCGACGCCGATCGTGAGGCTGGAGCCGGTCGGGTAGGGTCCGGCGCCCCCTCCGACCCGCCAGGAATGGTGCTCAGTCTCTCAACCCGCGACACGCTTACTCTATTGCGATAAGCAAGGCGATACGGAGCTCTGTAAGGGCGAACGGGCTGGCATGCTGGAATCCGCGGTAACGAGAAAGGGGCAGACCACGCTCCCCAAGCCCGTTCGGGACGCGCTGGGCGTAAAGGCCGGCGACCGCGTACGGTACATCGTTCTGGACGGAGAGGTGCGCATACTGCCCGTGCGGCCCCTCCATCGGCTGTTCGGCGTACTGAAACACGACGGCCCACCCGTCACTGTGGAGGGAATGGAGCGAGCCGTAGCCGACGCCCACTCCTCTGAACCCCCGTACTAACCCGCCTTCCGCCAGCGCACCACCTCGATCGAATCGGCCCCGCCGCAGGGGCCCTCGAGGCTGATGGCCCCCTCCACGACCACCTCGTCGCCGGGCTCGAGGCCCTCCAGCTCTCCGCTCAGCGCATACATGTACTCGTCCTGGTCGCGGAGTGTCACGCATCCCATCCCTTCGTCGGTGATCCGTCCCGTCCGCTGAACCATCCCGTCCTCGTTGGTGACGTGGAAGGGGTCCGAGATGCCGATGGGGCTGAAGATCCCGTTGAAGATGATGAAGACGAGGGGCCGCTCCCAATTGGCGTACCGGGGGACGCGGACGGTCGCCGAGACTTCGCCCCACATCTGCTGCTCGCCCTCGCCGAGCGCCTCGAAACCGGCGCGCATGGCCCCGATGCCGACGTGGATCTTCGCCTGCGGGGGCAGGTTCTCGGTGTAGATCTCGACGGTGGTGCCGGGAGGGCCGAGGCGCGGCTCGACCGACTGGATGTGGCGCAGGGAGTCGACGGTGGCGTACTCGATCGGGCGCTGGGCGGCGGCTTCGGTGGCGGTTGCGGGGAGGAGGAGGAGGACGGCGGGCAGAAGGATGGCAAGGCGGGTCTGGCGGGACGCGCGGGTGACGCGAGCCACGCGGGCGCGGCGGGCGGGAAGGGCGAAGAGGATGGACATCTGGGGACCTCCGGCTGCATGGGGCGGGTCCGAGTCTCGTCACGGTGCATGGTTTGAAAGTGTGTCGGGAGAGCGGATCCGGCTAGAGTGGGTGGCGCCGGGTGGGCGGCGCCGGGACGGCATCCCGAACGCTTCGTCGTCGCCCGGAACGACCCGTACCCCCGGATCGAGGTCCGAGTGTAGGCTGGCAGCTGAGCCCGCAGCCGCCACGCCCTCGGCCGCGATGTTGCCCGTAGACACCGCGGTCCCTAGTCTCAGCGGCATGAGCGAACACAGTGCGAAAGACCAATCCCTCAGCCGAAGGGACGCGCTTGCGGCGATGGCCGCGGGGGCGGGCGTGGTGCTGTCCGGGTGCGGTCCGAATGAGGGAGTGGAGGGGGGCAGTGCGGGCGGGGCCGGTGAGGTGGCCACCGGAATCGCAGCCGACGGCGGCGCGCCCCAGGCCTGGGTCAAGGACCCATCCGCCTTCGTCCAGCACGGCACCAACCTGGAGACGCGGCTCGAAGATCTCGACGGTCTCCTCACCCCCAACGACCTGTTCTTCGTGCGGAATCATGCGCCGACGCCGGTGATCGACGCCGCCTCCTACCGGCTGGCCGTCGGCGGGCCGGGCGCCGCGGCGGAAGTCGAGCTGTCGCTGGAGGACCTGCGAGGTCTCCCCGGCCACACGCTGATCTCGTATCTCGAGTGTGCCGGGAATTGGCGGGGGTTCTTCCAGCGGATCACCGGGCGGACCGCGTCGGGGAGCCAGTGGGGGACCGGAGCGGTCGGATGCGCCGAGTGGAGCGGGCCGCGGCTGGCGGACGTGCTCGCCCTGGCCGGGGTGCGGGACGATGCCGTCGACGTGAACGTCATCGGGCTCGACGACGCCGAGTGGGCGCGGCCGATGCCGCTCGCGAAGGCGCTCGATCCGGACACGATCCTGGCCCTCACGATGAACGGCGAGGCGCTCCCGCCGGACCACGGCTTCCCCGTGCGGGTGGTGGTGCCGGGGTGGGTGGGATCGTCCAGCGTGAAGTGGGTGGGAAGGATCGAAGTCGCCACCGAACAGGTGTGGGTGGGGGCCAACACGACCTCGTACGTGCTGGTGGGAGAGGAATGGCCCGCGGACCGCTACGCCCCGGCCGATGGCGCGCCGATCACGACGGGCGCGGTGAGGAGCGCGCTCGCGCTGCCGTACCCGGGCGAACTCTCCGCGGGGACGCAGAGGTTGAGAGGGTTCGCCTACTCGCCGCACGGGGCGGTGAGGGGGGTGGAGTGGAACGTGAACGATGGGCCGTGGGCGCCAGCTCGGCTGATCGGCACGCCCGAGGCGCTGCCGCATGCGTGGGCCCGCTTCGAATTCGAGTGGGACGCACACCCGGGGAGTCACGTCATCCGCACCCGTGCCACCGACGCCGCGGGAAACACGCAGCCGCTGGAGGGGGTGTACAACGCGAAGGGCTACCTGCTGAATGTCGCGCTGCCGCATCCGGTGGAAGTGGGCTGAGCCCGGGAAGCGGCCGGACCGGGGGACGCGGCCCGAGCGGGGGACGCGGCCGGACCGGGGGAAGTCGCCTGAGCACCGGACAACGGACTGAGGGAGGAACCGGGCTGAAGGCGCGAATCGCCTGCGTGGCGCTGGTCGGTTGGCTGGTCGCCTGCGGGCCGGCAGACGAAGTCCCGGAATCGCAGGTCGACGGGGAGCAGACCTATGTCATGCGTTGCGGCTACTGTCACGATGTCACCAACGGGATCGGTGCGGAACTCACGCCCAGGGTCCTGGCCGCCTACTCGACCGTCGGAGGGCTGGACAGCTATCTCCGTTTCGCGATGCCGCACGAGACACCCGGCTCCCTGCCATCCGCCGAGTACGAAGCCATCCTCGCCTACCTGATCGAGAGCCGGGAGCTCGTGGCGGACGATGGGGATCCGCGGGACCTTCCGCCGTCGACCCAACTTCGGGTCGCTGACAGCGAGCGGCCCGGCAACTGATTCGCGGGGTCCGGCCGCAATCCCGCGGCAGGACCGGTCAGGTGTCACTCGATCTGCCGCGCGGAGGCGGCGGTCAATTGCAACGATCATGGAAGTGTAATGTTTACATGACATTATGTCATGCAAACTTGACGGCCCCATCCAGCCATGTATCCGCCCGGCTACCCATGCGACTATTCGCGGGAAGGAGCGCCGGGCCCTCGGTTCCGCAATGGGAACTCACCCCGGCCTGCCAGTCCCGCGAATACCCAGCAAACGCCGGAGGCCACGATTGTCCCGAAGACACGACCAGTCATACAAGCTGCTGTTTTCCCTTCCGCTGGCGGTCGAGCACCTCTTCCGCCGTTATATCGACGATGACCTGGCCGGCGAGTTGGACTTCGACCGGGTCGAGTACCTTGCCACCGAGCGCACTGGACCCGGCCTGACCCGCTCGCTGGCCGATCTCGTATGCCGGATCCGTTTTCGTGGAAGCTCCCGCTATCTGCTCTTCGCGCTGGAATTCCAATCGACGGTCGACCGCTTCATGGCCCTGCGGGCGCTCGCGTATGTCGTCGGCGCGTACCGCGGACTGGTGGCCTCGAAGCGCCGCCGGAGAAGGTTGGGTCCGCGCGGCTTGCTGCCTCCGGCGCTCACCGTGACCATCTACAACGGACGACGACCCTGGACCGCCCCGTACAATGTCTTCGACCTCATCGAGCCGGTGCAGGGCTGGCTCGCCGGCCGCCAGCCGAGCCTCCGCCACCAGGTGCTTGACCTTCGGCGGTTGGCACGCCAACGTCCGATGGGGCCGAATGTGGTGTCCTGGATCGCGAGCCTGGAGTCGGACCCGTCGCCCGCGAACATTACGCGCGTGGTGCGGGAGGTGGCGGAGACCTACGGGGGACCGGAGCACGCGAGGCTCCGCGAGGCGTTCCGGGAATGGGTGCTGGGAGCCGCGGAATCGTGGGGGATTGACAACACTGTGCTGGAACAAGTGCAGTCGCTGAAGGAGGCGGAAATGATCTATGCGGGTGTGGAGGAGCTGAAGGAGCAGTTCTTCGAGAAGCTGGAGAAGGCGCGGGCGAAGATCCTCGCGGAGGGCTTGGCGGAGGGCTTGGAGAAGGGCCGCGCGCAGGGCTTGGAGAAGGGCCGCGCACAGGGCGTGGTCGAGGGCCGCGCACAGGGCGTGGTCGAGGGCCGTGCCGAGGGCCGTGCCTCCCTGGTCTGCCGACAGGCGAGGCTCAGGTTCGGAGCGCAAACAGCCGACCGGCTCACGAAACTGCTTCAGGGCGCCACCGATCTTGAATGCATCGACCGGATCGGCGATCTGGTCATCGAATGCGAGACGGGCGCGGAACTGCTGGAGCGGGCTCGCGAGGGGCTGGGCCGCGTCTAACCCGCGGCAAGCCGGCAGAGGTCGACCCTTCCAGTTGTTCTACGCGGGAGCTGTCGTCAGAGGCGGGACTCGAACCGACCACGGCCGGGCCCGCTCCAATTGGCCCGCAAGACGCAGCAGTGCTGCTTCGTCACCCACCCGGGCCACGAAGTGCACGCCGATCGGGAGGCCCGCGTCGGTCCAATGCAGCGGCACCGACATCGCCGGCTGACCGCTGATGTTGAAGACCGGTGTCCACGGGGTGAAGTCGAAGGCTGTCTCTCCCATCCGGTCGAGCAGGCCGGCCAGCTTGATGAGACGGCCGGAGCCGATCAGGCCCAACAGGCGCAGAAGCTGCTGTTCGAACCGGCTGGGCGGGAGAGCGCCGAGCTTCGGTGGTGGCTTGGCGAGGGTGGGGGTCAAGAGAATGTCCCAATCCTCGAAGAAGCGGGCGGCGGTTCTGCCGGATTCCTCCAGCACGCGGAGCGAATCGGCGAACTCCCTGGCCGAGAGCGCCCCGGACAGCAGGCCGAGTGCCCAGGTCAGCGGCTCCAGCTCCCCTCTTCGCGGCTTCCTCCCCAGCGCCCGCCGCGCCCCCTCGAGATCGGCGCCCGTTTCCGCCACCATCATGCGGAGAAACGCCCGCGCGAACGCCGGGCCATCCACGCGGGGCGACCGCTCGGCGACCTCGTGGCCAAGCTCCTCCAGAAGCGTCACGGTTTCCCCCACCGCCTCCACGCAGTCGGCGTGGACGGCGCGACCCAGCATCGGTTCGCTCGTCCATGCGATGCGCAGGCGACCCGGATCCGTCTCCGGCTCCCGGGCGAACGGCCCCGCCGGCGGCGCGATCCGGTAGGGCGCGCCCGGCTCCGGCCCGTGGGTCGCGTCGAGCATCGCCGCGCTGTCCCGCACCGAGCGGGTAAGCACATGCTCGACGACCGCACCGCGCCACGGTTCCCCGCGCTCCGGCCCCGGGGGGGTGCGGCCCCGGGTGGGCTTCAGCCCGAAGAGCCCGCAGCACGACGCCGGCATGCGGATCGAACCCGCCCCGTCCCCACCACCCGCCATCGGCACGATCCTCGCCGCCACCGCCGCCGCGGATCCACCACTTGATCCTCCCGGCGTGCGGTCCAGCGCCCATGGGTTGCGGCACGGTCCCCACAACTCCGGTTCAGTGTACGGCAGCAGTCCGAACTCGGGCAGGTTGGTCTTGCCCAGAACGCTGACCCCGGTCGCGCGCAACCGCCGCACCAGCTCCGTGTCCGCGTCCCGCGCGCGACCCTCCAGCAGTCGGCTGCCCCGCGATGTCGGGTGACCGGCGTAGTCGCTCAGCAGGTCCTTCGCCAGAAAGGGCACGCCACTGAATACGCCGGACGGGGCCGCGCGCTCCACCCTCACCCGAGCTTCGTCATCCATCCTGTAGACCACCGCGTTCAGCAGCGGATTGACAGACTCCAGCCGTTCGATGGCAAGGTCGATCAGTTCCATCCTGGTCACCAGGCGCGCCCGGACGAGTTCCGCAAGCGCGATCGCGTCGCAACTCGTGTATTCGTCCTGGGTCATCTCTGCCTCTGTCCTTTCGCCGATCAGCCCGTGCAATAAACACCGCGTGAGCACCGAGAGCCGAGAGGCATCGCGCCGGCAAGGCACCTTCAGAGGTGAATGGAAAGCCATTCGGCCGAAAGGCAACGAAGAGCGGAGCCACGAAGACGTGAACTGTAAGCAGAACGTGACATTTCGTAAAGCGGACATTACGGTTTGGCTGGGTGGACAAAGCGGCCGAAGCGGGAACATCGCTGGTCACACGCCGCGGGGGTGTTGTCCACGAGCCCAGCCGAGCGGATTCCACGGCGGGCAAGCCGGGCCCCGGCGTTCAATCCTTCATTTGCCACCGACGCCGGCCGAAGCGAGAATCGTTGGGAACACATCAGGGAGGCGCTTGTGCGCGCAATACCCATATTGGCGATCCTGGTCCTTGGCGCGGTTCTTTTCCCGTACGAGGGGGCGCTGGCCCAGAGTGCGGTGCGACGCGTGACGATGGCCGAGGCTATCGAGGCGTTCGGGTCGAGCAGTCTCGCACTTCGGACCGCGCGCGCCGAGGCGGACGAAGCTGTCGGGCTGGCCCGCCAATACCGCAGCTACGCCAATCCGGCGTTCTCGCTGGTTCACGAATCGCTTGGCGGCTCGGAGAACGAATACTGGGAGACGATTGCCGGGGTCTCCCAGCGAGTGGAGTGGCCCCGGCTCACTGCTTCGCGCTCCCGGGTGGCCGCACACATGGTCAATGTCGCCGCGGCACGGTTCCGCGCCGACTCCGTGCGCCTGGCCTTCGAGGTGCGCGAGGCGTACGTGACGGCCTGGCTCGCGGAGAAAACCGAAGAAACCAGGCGCGAGGACGCCGATGTGATCCGGATGGTCGCGGCGGCCGCGGACACCCGGCTGGAGGCGGGGGACATCTCCCGGTACGAAGCGCGTCGGCTGCGACTGCTTGCCGCCGAGGCCGAACGCGAGGTGTCGGATGCCGCCATCGAGGCTCGCGCCGCCCGCAGGAAGCTGGCTCTTCTGATCGCGCCTGACGCCGGGTTGCACGAGGCGGGGCCTGCGGTGGAGCTTACGGGACTTCCCCCCGTGATCGCCCCCGAAGCGGCCCTTGCTGCGCTCGGCGAGAGGCCGGATCTGGAGGCCGCGTCCCGAGATCTCGACGCCGCGAGGGCCCGCTCCCAGGTCGCGATGGCCGCCTGGGTGCCCGGTCCGACGCTCAGCCTGGGGTACAAGGACCAGCGCGGCGGTCTGTCGGGGGCAGCTCTGTCGGTGGACGTTCCGATGCCGGTTTTCGACCGGGGCGCCGGCGACCGGTACGGTGCAAGCGCCCGGGCGAGGGCGGCCGCGCATGGCCTGGAACTCGCGCGGCGGCTGGCCGAGATCGACCTGATGACCGCCGCGGACCGGTACGCTTCCAATCGCGCGAACCTCGCAGCCATGGGAGACGACCTGCTCGCCCACGCCGATTTCGTGTTGAGCGCGGCGAGGGTCGCATACGCCGAGGGTCAAATGAACCAGACGGATCTTGTGGACGCGGCCAACGCCTACCAGGACGCCCGCATCAGTGCTTTTTCGCTTCGCGCCGCAGCCTGGATCGCGTACTACGACCTGTTGCGCGCGATGGCCCAGGCCCCGGGGGAGGAATCGTGAGCGGGGGAGTCGCGGCGGGCTCGCCGGGGACCTGGGCGGCTGGCGTCCTCGTCGTGACAGCTGCCGGGCTCTCGGCCTGCGGCGGTCCGGCCGCCGACCCGGCCGCCGAGGCTGATCACTCGCACGCGGGCGGGGGCGTAGTCACTCACTGGACGGACGAGCTGGAGCTCTTCGTCGAGTACCCGCCCCACGTCAGGGACGCACCCAGCGACCCCTGGGCGATCCACCTCACCTGGCTCGAGGACTGGCAGCCCGTGCGGGAGGGAATCCTCACCCTGCTGTTGCGCGGACCCGGCGGCGCACGGGAGGAGATCGTGATGGATGCGCCGGACCGGCAGGGCGTCTTCACCGCGACGCCCTCCCTACCGGCCACCGGCACCTGGCGGGCCGACATGACGTTGGCTGCGCGGGGCGGCGAGCACGCGATCCCGATCGGGCAGTTCCAGGTCTTCGAGAGTGAGGACGCCCTGCCCCACGACGTGGAGGAGCCGCTGCCCGGACTCATCGCCCTGCTGAAGGAACAGCAGTGGACCATGCCGTTTGCGGTGGGGGTGGCGGAGGTGCGCCAGATCGCGCGGTCGATCTCGGCCAGCGGCGAGATCGCGGCGCCCGCGAGCGGCCTCGCGCATGTGTCGACGCCCGTGGCGGGGTTGATCGTGGCGGGAGGGCCGGCTCTCGCACCCGGCGATCCGGTGAGCGCCGGCCAGATGCTGGCGGTGATCGCGCCGGCGAGTATCGACAACTCCTACGCGCGACTGCGGGCCGACTTCGTGGAGGCGCGGCGCGAGGCGGAGCGGGCCGAGCGCCTCTTCGCGGCGGGGGCCATCGCGCAGCGCCGCCTGGAAGAGGCGCGGCACGAACTCGACGTCGCGCAGGCGGCCTTCGAGTCGATCGGCGGCACCCCACCCGGCGAGGAGGATGGCACCGACCCGCACCTCTACCGCCTGCGTACGCCCATCGGGGGCGTGATCGCCGACCGCCACGTCGCCCCCGGCCAGCACGTCGACGCCGGCACGCACGCCTTCACCGTCGTCAACCCGGCCACCCTATGGTTCGTGGCCCGCGTCCCCGCCCGGCACGCCGCCGTGCTCGGCGACCTGCGCGGCGCCTGGTTCACGGTAGAGGGCACCGAACGCGTGCACACGGCGGCGCGCCTCGTCTCGGTCGGCAGCGTCATCGACCCGGACAGCCGCACGCTGCCCGTCCGCTTCGCCGTCGCGAACCCCGACCGCGCCCTCAAGGTGGGGATGCTCGCCGACGGACACCTCCTCGTGGGCGACCCCGTCGAGGGGATCGCGGTGCCGGCCGCCGCCATCCAGGACGAGGACGGTCTCCCGGTGGTGTACGTGAAGGTGGGCGGCGAGGCGTTCCTGCGGCGCGTGGTGGAACTCGGCCCCTCCGACGGAATCTGGACGATCGTCATGGCGGGGGTCGCGGCGGGCGAGCAGGTCGTCACCACAGGCGCGTACCAGGTGAAGCTCGCCTCGCTCGGTGACGTGGAGATCTCCGACCACGGCCACCCGCATTGAGGCGGCCGCATCGGGCGATGGGGTCGCGCGCGAACGGCGAAGGGAGCCACACCGGTGAGTGACCGTGCGAGCGGCGGGCCCGCGAGCCCTTCGCGCGCGACCGGCACCCCCGGCAACGCCGACGGCCCGCCAGGGCACACGCACCGCACCGGTCTCCTCGACCTGCTGGTCCGCGCCTCGCTGGAGCACCGGTTCTTCACGGTGTGCGCGGCGGTGGTGCTCCTGGCGGGCGGGGGCTGGGTGGCCGCGACGGTCCCGGTCGACGTCTTCCCCGACCTGACCGCGCCCACCGTCACGGTCCTCACCGACGCGCACGGTCTCGCCCCGGAGGAGGTGGAGAACCTGGTCACCTTCCCGCTCGAGACCTCGGTGAACGGGGCGGCGGGGGTGCGGCGGGTGCGCTCCAGCTCCGCGCAGGGGATCAGCATCGTGTGGGTGGACTTCGACTGGGGCACCGACATCTTCCGCGCCCGCCAGATCGTCGGCGAGCGGCTGCAGCTCGCGGCCGGGCGGCTCCCCGACGACGTGAACGCGCCGGTGCTGGCGCCCGTGAGCTCGATCATGGGGGAGATCCTGCTGATCGGCGTCACTGCGCCCCCCGACCGGCTCATGGAGGCTCGCACCGCCGCCGACTGGACGGTGCGGCCGAGGCTGCTGGCGCTCCCCGGCGTGGCGCAGGTCGTCCCGATCGGGGGCGAGGTCCGCCAGTACCAGATCCTGGTCCACCCGGAGCGGCTCCTCGCCTACCGGGTCGGGCTCGACGAGGTGCTGGCGGCCGCCGCCGAGTCGAACCGCAACGTATCGGGCGGGATCTACCGCTCCGGGGGCCGCGAGGTTCTCATCCGGGGGCTGGGGCGGGCCCGCGACCTGGAGGAGATCGGGCTCACGGTGGTGGCGGTGCGGAACGGAGTACCGATCCTCGTCGACGACTTGGCTGAGGTCCGGATTGGTCCCAAGGTGCGCTTCGGGACCGCGTCGGTGAACGCCGAGCCGGCTGTGGTGCTCTCCATCCAGAAGCAGCCCGGCGCGAACACGCTCGACCTCACGGAGACGATCGACGCCGAGCTGGACCGGATCGAGGCCGCGCTCCCCGATGGCGTCTCCTTCGAGCGGGAGATCTTCCGGCAGGCGGACTTCATCTCGCTCGCGGTGGACAACGTGCTGACCGCGCTGCGGGACGGCGCCATCCTCGTCATCGTCATCCTCTTCCTCTTCCTGTGGAACTTCCGGACGACCGCGATCTCGGTGCTGGCGATTCCGCTGTCGCTTGGCGTGGCGGTCATCGTCCTGCGGGCGCTCGGCGGCACGATCAACACCATGACGCTGGGCGGAATGGCGATCGCGATCGGCGCCCTGGTCGACGACGCCATCATCTTCGTCGAGAACGCGCACCGGCGGCTCCGCGAGAATCTGGGCCGGCCGGAGCAGTTCAGGCGGCCGTCCCTTTCGGTCATCCGCAGCGCTGCCCGCGAGATCCGCGACCCGATCCTCAACGCCACCGTCATGATCACGATCGTCTTCGTCCCCCTCTTCTTCCTGTCGGGGGTCGAGGGCCGCATGCTCCGCCCGCTGGGCCTGGCGTACATCGTCAGCATCCTGGCCTCGCTGCTGGTCGCGGTGACGGTGACCCCCGTGCTCTGTCATGGGCTGCTGACCCGGGGCCGCGCCGCCGCCAGGCTGAGTCGCAAGTCGTGGCTGCTGCGCGGGCTCGAGCGCCTGTACCGGGGCATTCTCGAGTGGACGCTGCGCCGCACAGGCGCGGTCATCGCGGCAACCGTATTGCTCCTGGCGGGGACGATCGCGGTCATCCCCACCCTGGGCCGCGCCTTCCTGCCCGAGTTCCAGGAGGGGTCGCTCACGATCTCGGTGGTGAGTCTGCCGGGCACGTCTCTGGCCGAATCGGACGCGATCGGGGCGCGTGTGGAGCGGCAGCTGCTGGCGCATCCGGCGGTGGTAACGACGTCCCGGCGCACCGGGCGCGCCGACCTCGACGAACACGCCCAGGGGACGAACGCGTCGGAGGTCGACGCGGCGCTGGATCTCGAGGGGCGCGAACTCGCCACCGTAATGGCCGACCTGAGGGCGGGGTTTGCGGGGCTCCCGGGGACGAACGTGACGGTGGGACAGCCGATCGGGCACCGGATCGATCACATGCTCTCGGGGACGCGCGCCGCGATCGCGGTGAACCTCTTCGGGCCGGACCTCGGGCGGCTGCGCGAGATCGCCGCCGAGATCGAGACCGCTGCAGAGACCGTGCCCGGGCTGGTCGACATCGCGGTCGAACAGCAGGCCGAGGTGCCGCAGCTCCAGGTCCGTGCCGACCGTCGCGCGATGGCCCGCTACGGCGTCACCCCGGGGGCGCTGGCACAGGCCGTGGACGTGGCCTTCCAGGGCGAAGAGGTCTCGCTAATCCGCGAAGGGCAGCGCGCCTTCGACCTCGTGGTGCGGTACGACGACGCCAGCCGCGCGGATCCCGAGGCGATCGGGGCCACCCTGATCACGACCGCGTCGGGGGTGACCGTCCCGCTCTCGCAGCTTGCGTCGATCGCGCCGGCGCTCGGGCCCAGCACGATCAACCGCGAAAACGTGCAGCGGAAGATCGTGATCAGCGCCAACGTGGCGGAGCGCGACGTGGGCACCGCGGTGGCAGAGCTGCAGGCCCGCGTCGCGACCGACGTCGTCCTCCCCCCCGAGTACCACGTGCAGTACGGCGGCCAGTTCGAGAGCGGCCAGGAGGCGACCCGCCGCATCACGATCCTCTCGATCTTCTCGATCGCGGCGATCTTTCTGATCATGTTCCGCAACTTCCGCAGCCTGCGCATTGCGGCGCTTCTCATGGTCAATCTCCCGCTCGCGCTCGCCGGCGGCGTGGCGGCCGTAGTGCTCATCGGCGGCACTGTCAACGTCGCCACACTGGTCGGGTTCATCACCCTCTTTGGCATCGCGGTGCGCAACGGCATCCTCCTCGTCGCCCGCTACCGCGACCTGCAGGCGTCCGGCCATTCGCTCGCCGCCAGCATCCGGCGCGGCTCGATGGAGCGCCTCAGCCCCATCCTCATGACCGCGCTCACCGCCGGGCTCGCGCTGATTCCCCTCGCGCTCGGCATCGGCGAGCCCGGCAAGGAGATCCAGGCACCGCTCGCGGTTGTCGTGCTTGGCGGCCTGCTGACGTCCACCTTCCTGAACATGGTGGTCGTTCCCGCGCTCTTCCTGCGCTTCGGGCCAGCAGCCGAGGTGAATGATCCATGACGGCACCCCGTGACGCCCTTGCATCCCGTGGACGGAAGCCCCAGGGCATCCCGGCAGCGACGAATTCAGATGCCACAGATAGTATGGAGAACATTACATTTCGTAAAGTAAACCTTACATTCCAACGCCCTGCGACCCAATCCCAACGAGGAAGGACCCCGGAATGACATCCACACGACGCGTGCTCGTCGCCCTCGCCACCATCGCCGCGCTGACCGTCCTGGTCGTCGGCGTCGTGAGCGCGCACACCATGTTCCTCAAGCTCGACAGCTTCTTCCTGGAGCCGAACTCGACCGGGACGGTCCAGCTGATCAACGGCGACTTCGACCTGAGCGAGAACGTGATCGCCCGCGACCGCATGCTCGACGTCAGCGTGGTCGGCCCCGGCGGGACCATGCACCCGCCGGGGTCGGCCTGGTCGGACTCGGCCGTCTTCCACTGGAGCCCCGACAGCGTCGACACCGCCGTCCTGCGGTTCGCGACGGGTGGTGCCGGCACCTACCTGATCGGCGTTTCGACCACGGCGAGGGTGATCACCCTGACCGGCGAGGAGTTCAACGACTACCTGGTCCACGACGGCCTCTTCGACACCATCGAGGAGCGCGGGGCGGCCGGCACGACCGATAACGAAGCCACCGAACGCTACAGCAAGCACGTCAAGGCGGTGGTGCAGGTCGGCGGCGCGCGCAGCGGCGAGTGGGCCACCGAGCTCGGCTATCCGGCGGAGTTCATCCCCCTCCGGAACCCCTATGAACTCTCACGAGGCGACCAGCTGCGCGTCCGCTTCCTGCGCGCCGGCGAGCCCGTGGCCGACCAGCTCGTATACGCCAGCTACGAGGGCTACCACAGCCACGACGCGGCAGGCGAGCACGTCGAAGCCGTCACCACCCGCACCAACGCCGACGGCATCGCCACGATTCCGCTGAATGGAACCGGCCGCTGGTACGTACGCACCATTCACATGGCCGAGACCAACGCCGAGCCCGACGTGGACTACGAGTCGAACTGGGCGACGCTGACCTTCGAGGTGCGCTGATTCACCCACCAACCCGAGCTGCGAGAATGGCCGAAGCCGTCCCCAGGGAAGACCACCGCGCCACCGGCGGAGACCGCCCGGCAACCATGTTCGTGAACCCCGAGGTCTCTCCGGATTCCCTCCCGCGGGCCGGAGAGCTGGACTGGCGGCCGCTCCACCCCCGCTACGCGAGGCGCCTCCAGGCGGGCAGGCTGATCCGGGCCGCGGTGTTCGCGGGCGTCGTGGCCGCGCTTCAGGTCACCGTGCTCCTCGTGGACTCCGACACACTGGCCACCGTGGCGGTGTGGCCGCTGCGAATCCTGTGGGCTCTGTGCGTGCTCGGCGGCGCCTGGGCGGTGGTCAAGCCCCTGATCGTGGTCCCGCGCTGCGGCTACGCGGTGCGCGAGAAGGACATCGTCTACCGGTCGGGCGTGCTCTGGCAGTCGGTGCGGGTGGTGCCCTTCAACCGCGTCCAGCACACGAAGACCGACAGCCGCCTGCTTGACCGGCGGTTCGGCCTGGCCAACCTGACCGTCTTTCCCGCGGGAGCGGGCAGCCAGAAGATTCCCGGGCTGGGGACGGAAACCGCCGAGAACCTGCTCGCCCATGTTTCCGAGAGGATCGAGGCCGAGAAGCCACGGACGACGGACGACAGTTGCTGAGCCGCTTCGATTCCGGCGGCTGGCAGCGAACGTCGCCGGTCGCGATCGCGATCTTCGTGGGCAGGTCCGCCAAATCGGGTTACGACCGGTACGGGGCGTGGAGCCAGACCATCGCGGCCATCGGCGTCACGGCGTTTCTGCTGCGGAATCCACAGTACACCGCGCTGATACTCACCGCTGTCCTGATCATCGCTCTCCTGGTTGGCGGACTGCGTTACTGGTTCTTCCGCTTCCGGATCGAAGAGGACCGCATCCTCATCCGGCAGGGCGTCGTGAACCGGACGGCGGTGGACCTTCCCTTCGAGCGCGTCCAGGGGATCAACGTCAACCGGGGCCCTCTCGAACGCATCCTCGGCCTCGTGACGGTGGTCATCGATACGCCGGGTTCCCTTTCGGCCGAGGGGCAGCTGCCCGCGGTCAGCCCGGGAATCGCGGAGCGGCTCATCACCACGGTGGCCGAACACCAGGGCCTGGCGCCGGACGCGCCCGCAACGCCGGACACCGGCCCGGACGGCGCCCTGGCCGAGGGACCTGAGGGCAAGGCTGGGCGGTTCGAGGTCGCGGGGCTGCGGTCCGCGGCGGAACGAGGCGAAGTTCTTCACCGACTGACCAATCGCGAACTGCTCAAGCTGGGTCTCGCCAGGCCCGGCGCGTCTCTGTACTACCTGGCGGCACTGATCTTCGTCGGACGGCAGGTCGACGTCGTCGTTGACGGTGTCGTCGGCGTCTTTGAATCCGTCAGCGGCGTGATTGCCGGGCCCGGGGTGGTCGGCGCGGCCACGGCGGTGACCGTCCTGGCGCTGGGGTTCGTGATCCTCGTCCTGGCGACACGGATCGGCTCCGCCATCGTCCGCTACCACGACTACACACTCTGGCGCGAAGGCCGTTCCTATCGGTCGCAATCCGGTCTGGCCACCCGCAGGGAAGTCGCCGTCGGAGTCCACAAGGTCCAACAGATCCGGGTGAACCAGAGTGTGATGTATCGCTGGTTCGGGCGCTACCGGCTTTCGGCGCCGACCATCGGGAGTTCGCTGTACGCGGACGACGAAGACGACGACGGGGCGGGCGACGCTGAGGTGCTGCGGGTCCCGTGGGCCGACGGCGCGCTCGTGGAGAGAATCCGGTCGGGCATCCTCCGCGGGGAAGATGAACGGCTGGCGCTGCTCCCCGAAGACAGGACGTTCAGCCGCGTGTCCCGGCTGTACATTCGCGCAGCCGCTCTCCGCTTCCTCTTCGTGTGGGTGCCGCTCGTGGTCGTGGCTCTCTTCTTCCTGGCCCACATCGTGTCGATGTCGTGGAGGGGAGGAGACCTCTCCAGCGCCGACCTGCTGGGGCGTTACGTGGCCATCTGGGCCGACGTTTCCCTGATCTGGGTCGCCCTCTCCGTGTTGCTGGCGGTACCCGTCGGCTGGCTCCGCTGGCGTGCCAGGGCGTACATGCACACCGACGACGGAATCGCCTGCCGGTTCGGGCTCCTCGGCCGCGGGGTGCAAACATGCCTCTTTCGCAAGGCCCAGGGTGTCACGGTGAAGCGTTCGCCGCTACAGCGCAGGCACGGGCTGGCGACCCTGAAGGTCGAGACCGCGTGCGGGAATGTCACCGTTCCCTACATCGAGCACGCCGCAGCGTGTAGATTGCGCGACTACATCATCTACAGGGCCGAATCGAGCCAGCGGCGCTGGCACTGATGCCTCTGTTACCCTTTTTTCCCGAGCCGGATCATGAATGACTCCATATCGCCCGAAACAGAAGAGACCGGGATGTTCGTCAACCCCGCCGTGCCCCTCGATTCCCTCCCCGGCACCGAATCCCTTGAATGGACGCCGCTACACCCGCGGTTTGCGAGGCGCCTCCAGGTCGCGGCGCTGATCCGGTCGGTCGTGATCGCGGGGGCGGGCGCCGCATTTCATCTGCTGGTCATCGCCCGCATCCCGCCGATCACGGAGAACCTGCCGTGGCTCCCGGCCTTCGGCTGGACCGTCATCGGCACCTTCTGCCTCTGGTCGATCCTGTGGCCGGCTGTCGCCGTGCCGCGCCGGGGCTACATCGTCCGCGACAGGGACCTGCTCTACAAGTCCGGCGTGCTGTGGCGTTCGGTGAAGGCGTTCCCCTTCAACCGCGTGCAGCACACCAAGCTCGACAGCACCCGCTCGACCGGCGCTTCGGGCTGGCGAGCCTTTCGGTCTTTCCCGCGGGGGCCGGTGCGGGTCAGAGAGTCCGTGGTCTGGGACAGGAAACGGCCGAGCGACTGCGCGTGTACATCTCGGAGCGGATCGAGCAGGACGGCGACGCAGAACCCGGGGACGAGGACGCCGCGCCAGCTCCCGCAGAGAACTCGGAAAATAACTCGGAAGTCACCGAGGATTCGGTCCAGTGAACCCGAGCGTTTCCGGCGACTGGCAGCGTCTGTCGCCCTTCGCCATCCTCTCCTTCGTGGCGACCGCGGTGAAGATCGTGGGTCGCGGCGCCATTCAGGGAGCTATCCCGGTCATCGCGGCCATTTTGCTGCTGGGCGACGACGAGCCCCTCGGCATGGGTGTCCTGCTTCCCTTCGTCGCAGGTGCATTCCTGCTGGTCGCGGTGATCGCGGTCATCCAGTGGGCGTACTTCAGGTTCAGAATCGCCGAAGACCGCCTGCTCATCCGCAAGGGCTTCCTCAAGAAGACGGCGCTGGACCTGCCCTACGAACGCGTGCAGGGCATCAACGTCGAGCGTTCGCTGGTGGACCGGATCATCGGCCTCGTCTCGGTCACGCTCGATACGGCCGGCTCGTTTCAGGCGGAGGGCAAGCTGCCCTCGATCAGGACGGAGGTGGCGGACCATCTGCGGGCCAGCGTGGCGGCGCTTCGTCCGGGGCTGGAGGACGACGTGATGGTGGGCGATGCCGGCGAGGCGGGGGCCACGGACGCCGAGGGACTGCCGACAGACGCCGGCGCGGACGCCCACACGGGGGCCGCTGCCGGGTTGCGCACATCGGCCGCGGCACGACTGGCCGCCCGGCCGAACTGGGGGCGCGTCCTCTTGAAGCTCGGGCCCGCCGACATGTTCCGCATCGGCCTCGCCAACCGCAACTTCATCTTCGTTGCGGCAATGGTGGGTATCCTCACCGACCTGCTTCAGCCCGGCGACTTTCTCGACCCGCTCCTGGAGGCGCTCGCAACCGGGGTCGACAGCGCCGCGGGCGCGTTCTCCGGGCTGGGTGCGCTGGCCCAGCTGGTCGTCGTGGTGGTGCTCATCCTCGGCTTTCTTGCCGTCGCGCTTCTCCTTACCGTCACTGCCGCGTTCCTTCGCCACCACGACTTCACCCTCTGGCACGACGGCAGGACCTTCCGCACCCGCGCCGGCCTCCTCACACAGCGCGAAGTCGTCGTCGAGGCCCCCAAGATCCAGCAGCTCAGCGTGAGCCAGGACCTCGTGCAGCGGTGGTTCGGGAGGTTTCGGCTGCGGGCGCTGCCGGCGGCGGCGGTCGTCACGCAGGGCGGGCAGTCCCCCAGCGGACTCGACGTGGCGGATGTCCTCGATGTTCCCCTCCTGGACGGCCGACGAGCTGAAGAGGTGCGGGCGCGCGTCTTCAGGCGGGAAGCACGCGAGATCGCGGTTCTTCCCCGCGACGGTGCATTCAAGCGGGTCTCGCCCCACTACATTCGTGCGCTCACCCTGCGGATCTGGCTCATCGCGGGCCTTGTCCTCGGCGGCATCTTCCTGCAGCTGGTGCCGTCCGGGCTTTCCGCGGACGCGGGCTTGCCGATGCTGATCGGGTGGCTCGCATCCATCCCGGTCGTGGTGCTCATCGCGTGGCAGCTCTGGCGGCGGCGGGGGTACGCGCACGACGACGACGGGCTGGCCAGCCGCGGCGGGTTCATCGGGCGCAAGGTGGACGCGTTCCCGATGCGCAAGGCCCAGTCGGCGATCGTGAAGCGGTCGCCGCTGCAGCGCCGCAAGGGGCTGGCAACCCTGCAGGTGCACCTGGCGTGCGGGAAGATCACTATCCCCTACATCGAGACCGAAGTGGCGCGGAGGCTTCGGGACTACATCCTGTACAGGGTCGAAGCGTCGCGGCGGCGCTGGCACTGAAGGCGGGCCAGGATGATGTGATGGCCGGCCTGACAGACACCTCCGAGTTCAGCCGGTGGCGGCGGACATCGCCGTTCGCGATTGTGTTCTTCGTCAGAGGGACGATCGAGCAGATCAGAGTCTACGGGCAGCTGCTTGTGACTCTCGGCCTGGCCTTTCTCCTCGTTCGGGCGAGGGAACTCGCTGGAGACCTGATCCCAGTTGCGATCCTCGTCATCGTCGTCGTGGCGGTGCTGCGGTATTGGTTCTTCCGCTTCCGGGTCACCGGGGACCGCATCCTGATTCGCCAGGGGATCCTCAAGAAGACTGCACTCGACCTGCCGATGGACCGGATTCAGGCGGTCAACGTCGAACGCTCGCTTATAGACCGGCTGCTCGGGCTCGTGAAGGTGTCGGTGGACACGGCGGGATCCGGGGCGGTCGAGGCCGTGATTCCTTCGGTGAGGGCGGCGCTCGCCGACCGGATTCGCGCGCAGGTCGCCGCATCGCGGCGGGTGGGAGGGGCCCCGCACGCAGACGCGGACCGACCGGCCGACGGTGTGACCAGCCAGCCAGGCGATGAGAGACGCCCCAGCCACGTCGCGGAGGAAGGACTCGCGGGGGAGGCACCCGAGGGTGGACTTTCCCGACAGGCGATCACCGATCCATCCCCCGGCGAGGTCATGATGAAGCTTCCCCACGGGGACACGGTGCGAATCGGACTTCGGTTCCTCGGAGAATCCGTTTTCTGGCCACTTCCGCTCTTGCTCATTGTCCCCATGGATCCTCGTGACCTGCTGCGCTATGTGGCGGGAAGCCTCGGGTACCTCGAGCCGATCAGTCGAGATCAGGTTCCGCGAGATTACGTGGCGAATCTGGCCGAGCTGATCTTCAGGGCCGGTCTTGTAGCCGTGCTGGTGGCGCTGGGGGCCACCTTCGCTATCTACCAGGCGTTCAAGACCTGGTACGGCTTCAAGCTGTACCGCGACGGGGCCGCCTATCGGACCCGCGCCGGGCTGTTCACGCAGCACGAGGTCGTGGTCCAGTCCGTCAAGGTGCAGCGGGCCACGCTTTCCCAGAACATCGTCGACCGGTGCTTTCGCCGTTTCCGGTTGACCGTGCAGCCGGTGTCGGCTGACGCTGAAGTGCTCGAGGTTCCGCTGCTTGGCGCGCGGATGGCGGAAGTGCTGCGGGCCAGGCTGTTCGGACGCGAAGGCGGGGGGCTGACGCTACTGCCCGGAAGCCGGGCGATGGTTCGGGTTTCACCGCATTACATCGGGGCGTTGACCGTGAAGATTGCCGCCGCACCCGCGCTTTCCATCCCCGCGATCGTCTTCCTGTTCACCGGGGCATCCCCGGCCTGGGCCGAGTTCTCCCTCGTCTGGGCGCTCATCTGGACCGTTGCGGGCGGGATCATCGCTCTTCAGCGCTGGCGCCGGTGGGGATATGTGCACGACGACGACGGCATGGCGGTCCGGAGTGGCTTCGTCGCCCGCAAGGTGGACGCGTTCCTCTTCCGCAAGGTCCAGAGCGTGACGGTGAAGCAGTCGCCGATGCAACGCCTGAAGGGGCTGTCGACGCTGGAGATGCAGCTTGCCGGCGAGAGCGTGGCAGTCCCCTATATTGAGCACCGGGTCGCATGCCGACTGCGGGACTACATTCTGTACAAGGTCGAGTCGAACCCGCGCTGGCACTGACGGTTGGCCCATGGCGTCATCCCTTGGCCAGCGGAGAACCCGGAACCGCGTTCCAGAAACCACAGAGGGTAAAGACGACATGACATTTTGTAATGTTCTCGTTACATCGCGGATGCGAGGGGGCCGCGGAGGCGTCTGGCCCGGATCTTCCGTTGGCAGCTCCGCCCGGCCAACAGGGTGGCGACGTGCTGACGCACTCCTCTTCTTCACCCTCCTCGCCGGCGTCGGCTGCGGGGACCAGGGTGCAGACCCGGTCCCGGAGATGGCGGCGCACTCCAGCTACGGGGAAGTGACCGATGCGCTGGCGGAGATGATCGAGCGCGAGCGCGGGCAGAAGGGGCTGGCCGCGGTGTCGATCGCGCTGGTCGACGCCGACGGGGTCGTGTGGGCGGACGGATTCGGCGAGCAGTCGGAGGGGGTTGCGGCCACCGCGGAGACCGTGTACCGGGTCGGATCGGTGTCCAAGCTCTTCACCGACATCGCGGTCATGCAGCTCGCCGAGCAGGGCGAAATCGATGTTGACGCCCCGGTGCGGGACTATCTGCCCGACTTTGCGCCGGACAACCGTTCCGGTACGGCGATCACGCTGCGGCAGCTGATGTCGCACCGGTCGGGGCTCATCCGGGAGCCGCCCGCGGGACACTATTTCGACGATACCGGCACCGATCTCGCGGCCACGATCGCCAGCCTGAACCGGACTCCGCTGATATACGAGCCGGAGACGCGCACCAAGTACTCGAATGCGGGGATCGCGGTCGTGGGGTACACGCTGGAGGTCATGCAGGGCGAGGCCTTCGCGGAGTACGTCAAGCGCGCCGTCATCGAGCCCCTGGGGATGACCAGCAGCGCGTTTGCGCCGGACCCCGCGGTCGTCGACGACCTCGCGGACGCGTACATGTGGGGCTTCGACCGGCCGGATTTCGACGCGCCCGGCTTCGAACTCGGCATGGCCCCGGCCGGCAGCATGTATTCGACCGTCCTGGACCTCGCGCGGTTCATGGGAGTCATGTTCCGGCGCGGCGCGCTGGATGGGGGCGCGGCAACGGATGCCGGCGGCGCCGCGGAGTCCGGCGGGGCGATGGCGGACCGAGCCGACGCGGCTGAACCGCTGGCCCAGCCCGAGTCCGGCGACCTGCCGTCCCGGCTTTTGTCGGGCGAGACCCTCGAGGCCATGTGGACACCTCAGTTCGCCGACTCCGGCGCGACCACCGGGTACGGCCTCGGCTTCGCGGTCCGGCAGCGCTTCGGCGAACGCTGGCTCGGCCACGGCGGCGCGATCTACGGGTTCTCCACCCAGCTCGCTTTCCTGCCCGATGCGCAGCTCGGCGTGGTCGTGGTCTCGGCCGTCGACGGCACCAACACCTTCACCAGCCGCGTGGCCGACGCGGCGCTGGCCCTCATGCTGGCGGCGCGTGACGGGGAGCCGCTCCCGGAGGCACCCCTGCGCGGCTCCGACCCCATCCCGCCCGGCCTCGCCCTGGCGCTGGAAGGCACCTACGGCACCGGCGATGGCGCGCTCGACTTCGATCAGCGCGACGGCCGCCTCTTCATGACCCCCGCGCGGGGCGGCGCCACCGTCGAGATCCGCACCCGCGGCGACACCCTCATCGTGGACGACCGGGTCAGCTTCGGCGCCCGCTTCCTCGCCGACGGCGGCGCAGGCGCACAGGCCGCGTCCCAATCCGGCATGGCTTCGCCCACCGCCCTCATCCCGCTCGGCCCCGACAACACCCCCGGCGACCCCCTCCCCCGCCAGCCCCCCACCCCCCTCCCCCCTCCCCCGCCCCCCCACTGGCACGGCCTCATCGGCGAGTACGGCTGGGACCACAACGTCCTCTTCATCCTCGAGCGCGGCGGCCGCCTGCACGCGCTCATCGAGTGGTTCTTCCTGTACCCGCTCACCGAGATCTCGCGCGACGTGTACGCGTTCCCGGACTGGGGACTCTACCACGGCGAGCAGCTGGTGTTCACGCGGGGCCCGGGCCGGGACGAAGCGGGTCGGGACGAAGCGGGCCAGAGCACCTCGGACCGGGGCACCACCGGCGGCACCGAGCCGGGCCGCGCCACCTCCGTCGTCGCCGCCTCCGTCCTCTTCCCACGGCGCGAAGTCGGCACCGAAGCCGGCGGCACCTTCCGGATCGACCCCGTGCGTCCCGTCAGTGAACTCCGCGCCGAGGCGCTCGCCGCTTCCCCGCCCCCCGAACCCGGCCCCTTCCGCGACTCCGAGCTGGTCGAGGTCGCAACCCTCGATCCCGGCATCCGCCTCGACGTGCGGTACGCGACCACGAACAACTTCATGTCCTCGGTCTTCTACGACGAACCGCGCGTCTTCCTCCAGCGCCCCGCCGCCGAGGCGGTCGCGCGCGTCCACCGAGCCCTCGCCGAGCACGGCTACGGCCTCCTCCTGCACGACGGCTACCGCCCCTGGTACGTCACGAAGATGTTCTTCGACGCCACCCCCGAATCGCAGAAGATCTTCGTCGCCAATCCGGCGAACGGTTCGCGCCATAACCGCGGCTCCGCCATCGACCTCAACCTGTACGACCTCGCGACCGGGGAGCCGGCCGACATGGTGGGCACCTACGACGAGTTCTCGCCGCGCTCCTTCCCGGACTACCCCGGCGGCACCTCGCGGCAGCGCTGGCTGCGCGAACTCCTGCGGCGCGCGATGGAGGCGGAGGGGTTCACGGTCTACGAAGCCGAGTGGTGGCACTTCGACCACGAGGACTGGCGCGAATACGCGCTCCAGAACGCGACCTTTGACGAACTCGGCCGGTAGGGGCCGGCGCCGGCAACAGCCCGTGGACAAGCCGGTTGGCGCCATGGGGCGCGAGAGCCGATCCGGCTCCCGCCGCGCCAAACGCCTGCGGCGCGAGCTCTTCGTCGACCTCGGCCTCGTCCTGACCGCCACGATCTGGGGGCTCAACTTCACGGTGGTGAAGGCCGCGCTCACCGAGATCGAGCCGCTTGCGTTCAATGCGCTGCGCTTTCCGTGCGCGGCCGTGGCCGTCTGGGTGATGGTGCGGGCGACGGGACGGCGCGTGATGCCGCCCCGCAAGGACTGGGGCATCGTGTTGCTGCTGGGCGTCATCGGGCACGTCGCCTTCCAGGTCCTCTTCATCTTCGGGCTCGACTGGACGCTCACCGGCAACGCGGCGCTGCTGCTCTCCACCAGCCCGGTGTGGGTGCTTGTGATTTCTTTCACAATGGGCCGCGAGCGCTTCAACCCCGCGATCCTGGTCGGCGTGCTGGCCACCCTGACCGGGATGGTGATCCTCATCACCGGGGGTCCCGAACAACTGGGCGCGGCCCGGATCGGCGATTTCCTCGTGCTGGGCGCAGCGATCTCGTGGGCCGCCTACACGGTGCTGGGGCGTCGGCTGACCAAACGCCGCGGCGCACTGCAGATGACGGCGTGGACGCTCTGGGCCGGACTGCCCTTCGTCGTGCTCGCGGGGACCCCGGATCTGGTGCGCACCGACTGGAGCGCGGTGTCGCTACAGGCCTGGATCGGGGTGGTGTACGCAGGTGTTTTCGCAATCGGACTCGCCTACCTGCTCTGGTACCGGGGGGTGCGCATCATCGGTCAGAACCGCACCGCCGTCTATCAGAACCTGGTCCCGGTCGTCGCGCTGGTGAGCGCGTGGCTCTGGCTCGCAGAGACGCCGACGGCCCAGCAACTTGCCGGCGCCGGGATCATCCTGTCCGGGGTGGTGATCGCGCGCCGGTCGAGGGCGCGCAAACGGTGATGCGCCGTCGGATGTTGACCCGCTCCGACCTCTTTGGCTACCGTTTCGACGCCACGGCAGGCTGGGCGTTGCTGCCCGCCACCCTCACCCTCGTTCATGAATCGCCGACAAAACGATGATCGATATCAACGAAATCGGAGCGACCGCCTTCGTGATCGCGTCGATTCGGGCGCTGGAGCCCGACCAGTCCCACCCACTCTTCAACGACCCCTACGCGGAGTGGTTCTCGAACGAGCGGGCGCTGGCCGCGGCCAAACAGCTGGACGCCGCCTTCCCCCCGTCCACCACCATGGTCCGCTTCCGCACCCGCTACTTCAACCGTTTCGTCGAGCGGGGGATCGAGGCGGGAGCCCGCCAGGTGGTCCTGATGGGCGGGGGCTTCGACATGCGGGCACACATTCTCGCCAACGCGGATGTCTCGTTCTTCGAGGTCGACCAGCGCGCGGTCCTGGAGTTCAAGCGCACGGTCCTGGGGCAACACGGGATCGAGCAGCCGCCTTCGGTTTACGGCAACTACCTCGAAGTGGATGTCCCCCACGGCCTTGCGCGCGTCGGATTCGACCCGGAGCTGTCGACGCTGATCGTGTGGGAGGGCAACACCATGTATCTGCCCCCCGAGCTGATCATGCCGTTCCTCAATCGGCTCGCCGGCGCGATGCCCACCTTCCGGATCGCCTTCGACTACTTCTCCGTGGACCTGCAGAACCGCGAGCTCGAGAACGAAGAGGACATGAAGCGGCTGGAAGGCGTGGAAAGGGCGATGGGGGCATCCTTCCCGACGGGGTTCCCGGACCTTGCGGTGTTCGAGGAGCGCGCGCCCTTCAGCGTCGCCGAATCCGGATCCTTTGCGGACCTGGGCGAGAGGTTCGGGCTGGGCGAGATGGTGGCCGCCTACCCGGAGGACTGGCGCGAGACGCTGAAGCTGTACCGGTACTGCGTGTTGGAGAGGCGCGCTTCAGCGGGCGACATGTAAAGCCGACGTTACATCTTGCAATGTCGGCCTTACATATCGTGCGATGCCGGACGGCTCCAGCAGCGCAAATCAGCGCCGCTGCCGCTCCTCCTCCTCCGGAATCCCCCGGCTGAACATGGAAACGAGCCCGGGATCGCCGAGCACATCCATCGCCGCCGCCTGATCCTTGCGCAGGATCGCCCGGACCTGGCCGGTGACCGGGTCGCGCAGGATCGTCATGGGCGTATCGGTATTCTGATCGAGGCGCACCGACTCCCCGCCATCCCCCAGCGAGATCGTCGCCAGGTCACCGGACCAGGTCACGGGAATCGCGTAGACGAACCCGGACTGTTCGCCCTCGGTCTCGGGGACGTACGGCATGTCGAAGTCGAACGAGAACACCTCCTCGCCGTCGTCCGTCCTGCCCGTCAGCCGGTATTCCCGGCCGCCGGGCGGCAGCGCCGGGAACGCATCGGCGATGAACGTCGGCTCCAGGAAGGGCCGGCCGTCCTTGTCCCGTCCGCCCCACACCATGACGCTGCGTGTCTTCGCTCGGGAGGATGCGGATGCGGAATCCACTTCAGTGGCCAGGCGGTGGCGAAGCGCGGTCGAGAAATGGTAGCCCCCGATCCACCCGTCGCGGCAGTACGACATGAGATCGGGTGCGTACGGGTTGATCAATCGATCGTTGGTGCGGTCGTATCCCCAGGCAGCGATGCGTCCGTGCTTCTCCGGAAACTGCGGATCCGCCCACCCCGCGCCACCGCAGGGCGCATGGCGCAAATGCAGGTTGTGCCCGAGCTCGTGGGCGATGGTTCTCGGAAGCGGCACGGAGAAGCTCGACCATGAAGGGATGCCCATCGCAACACCGAGGAGTCCGGCGTAGGGCACCGGGCCCATGATTCCCAGCCAGTACTCGGCCCCGTCGCTCTCCATCTGCCGTATGAGCTCCACCTCCCGCAAAACCGAGAAGCCGTCGGCGGAGGAAGTCGTTACCGGAGCGTGCCGGGTGACGTCCATACCGCTCACGGGCAGGAGATCGCGCGTGTGCCGCAGCATGGGGTGCCCATGAGGATCCCGGGCCATTGCGGAGGTGAGCGCCAGCACCGAACGGTCGGGATCCCTTTCGGTCACGAAGGGAACCAGGGTCAGAGGGAAGTCGGGCAGTGCGCGCACGTCCACGGCCATGCGGCCGCTCCGGGGAATCCGCGTCGCGACCCCCAGCCCCGGATCCGTCGTACCCTCCGGATCCACTTCGATCACCATCTCCAGACCGGGCTGGAGCACCCTACCCGGAAGTTCGGCGTTCGCCGATCTGGTGAGCGAGCCACCGTCGACTTCCCTCGGGATCGGCGCGTATCCGCCCTCGATCCGCACCGTATGCACCTCCGTATCTCCGTGAAAGAACGTCGCCCGCACGGTGGGCATCAGTTCGCCGGAGGCCCTGGGGGAAGAGACGAACACCCGCAGGAGGGCGGGCTTTTCCGCGATGAGCGGCACGGGATGCTTCGATGACTGAATCGTCTGCACGAGGTACGCCGACGGGCCCCCTCCGCAGCGGGCCACCCACCGGAACGCGATTCCGTCCAGCCACGCCAGGAACTCCGGGTCGGTTGGAGCGCAGAGGTCGGTTCCCCCCGCCTTGAAGTCCGAGAGTTTGCCGAGACCCACAAGGCCGGCGGGCAGAGGTCCGGAGAGCTTCGGATTGTCGCCCACCCACAACTGCTCCAACTCCGTCAACGCGCCGATATCGGGGAGCGGGCCGCTCAGGTCGTTTCCGTAAAGGCTGATTTCGGTCAGGCTGGTGATGTTGCCCAGGGTTGGCGGGATGGGCCCGGTCAGCTCGTTGTCCTGCAGCTGCAGCACATCGAGCTTCGTGAGGTTGCCCAGCGCAGCCGGGATTGTGCCGGTCAGCCCCGAATCATCCAGAATCAGGCCTTTGAGTTCGGTGAGATTCCCCAGTTCGGCCGGTATCCCCCCGCTGAGCTCGTTGTACCCCAACCCCAGGTCTTCCAGCTTTGCGAGGTTCCCGATTTCCGGGGGAATCTCGCCGATCAGGTCGTTGTAATCGAGGATGAGCCTCGTGAGATTCGTAAGTCCCCCGATCTCGGGCGGAATCGGGCCGCCAAGGCCCGTGCCTCTCAGGTCCAGTATCTCGAGGCTCGTGAGTTTCGCGATCTCGGGAGGGATCGGACCACCCAGTCCAACGTCGTAGAGGTACAGGTTTCGAAGCCTGGTCAGCTCAAAGAACTCTTCCGGCAACGGTCCCGACAGGGCCCAGTTGCCTCCCAGGTGAAGGGCCAGCAGCGACGTAAGGAGGCCGAGCTCGGACGGGATCCGCCCCTGGAGGCCGTTCGTACCGAGCGACAATGCGATGACCTGGCCATCGTTGTCGGTGTGGACACCGCGCCACTGGTCGATCGACAGATCCGACAACCAGTTCCGGTTCTCGTGCCACCGGTCTCCGTTGGTCGCTTCGTAGAACATGGTCAGGATCTCCCGCTGAGTCGGCGGGCAGGTGATCCCCGACCCCTCGTGCACCGCGATCCTTCCCAGCCACTGCAGGAACCCCCGATCCGTCGGAGCGCACAGCTGGGTGTCCGTGTACACGAGGTTCTCCAGGGCAATGTCCAGGAGTGACCGGGGCAGCCGCCCCTCAAGCGCGTTTCCGGCGATGTTCAGGTGCCTGAGGGCGGAGAGTCCTCCCAGCGAGTCCGGCAGTGTCCCGGAAAGACCGTTTTCGGCAAGGCTGAGCGCCGTAACCCGTCCGATCGAATCGGTATCGACCCCGAACCAGTCGCCCAGGGGCTCCTCGCTGAGCCAACTGCCCGAGTTCGTCCACCCGCCGCCGTTCGTCGACTCGTAGAGGAGCTGCAGGACCCGCATGTCCTCCTCCGCACAGTCCGGTCCGTTCAACTGCGGGATTGCTGCCGCCCACTCGGTGAACGCCGGGTTGGCGGGCACGCAGAGTCCGTCGTTGTCATGGAACCCGAAAGCGCTCAGGTCGAGCTGAAGAAAGCTGCCCGGAATCACCCCGGTGAGCTGGTTGTTGGTGAGGAAGAGACTGTCGAGTTTCGTGGCGGAGCCCAGCTCCGGCGGCACCGCGCCGGCCAGCTGATTGCCTGCGACCGCGAGGTGTCTCAATTCGGGCAATTGGCCAATGACCACAGGCACCCGCCCCTTCAGTCCGTTGGTCGACAGAGCCAGCCTGACGACGCGGCCCCCGGCATCGGTGTCCACTCCGTGCCACTCGCCCACCGGGGCGTCGGTCAGCCAGTTGGTGTTCCGTCGCCAGTTCGGCCCATCGGTGGCGTTGTAGATCGCCACGAGCGCGTCACGGTCCGGTGAGACCCGCGGGGGCTCCGGATCGGGACCGGGCTCGGCCGGGTCGTCCCCGCAGGCGCCGGCCGCGAGGGCCAGGGAGAGAATCGCGGCGAGACGGGCCGCGAGGTGACCGAAGTCGTTCTGGGTGGAGCGGGCGGTGGCGTATTGGCGGCGGGTCACAATAGGGCCTCCCTGGTAGTTCGATGGCTCGAAGCGTTGTGTCGGCAATCCCCGTTTCGGCAATCTCGTGAAGGCTGGAGTCCTTCCCGGTGGTGCTCGATGGGAGGGGTTCCACCCCAGTGGCAGCCCTTTCAATTTATTGACTGTTATGTGAACGAAGTCTGGAAAACCCGGGGTGTATCGTGGCGTTAATGTGTATCTTGGGGTCATCGTCCCCCGGAATGGGGTTCATGGGAGACGCTGCGTTGATTATATACATCGCCAATCGTGTCCCCTGCCGTGCGGCCCCTTCGAGGGCTGGAGCCCGTCAGGAGGCGTCGCTGGGGGCTGCGAACCGGTAGCCGACTCCGCGCTTGGTGAAGATGTAGGCAGGGTCGGCCGCGTCGTCGCCGAGCTTCTTGCGCAGCTTCTTGACGAAGGTCCGCACGGCCTCCGACTTGTGTCTGGCGCGCTTGCCCCAGACCTGGCGCAGCAGGGTGTCCCTGGTCACGACCCGTCCCGCGTTGAGCGAGAGGACTCGCAGGAGTTCGTATTCCGTGGCCGTGAGTTCGATGGGCAGGCCGGCCACGGTGACCTCGCGCGCGTCGTAGCGGATAGAGAGTTCGCCCGAGATGAAGGGCGCTGCTTCGGCGCTCCGTCCCAGCGTCGCCCGCACCCTGGCGGCGAGTTCCGTCGGCGAAAAGGGCTTGACGATGTAGTCCGCCGCCCCGGCTTCGAGCGCCCTGGCGATCGTCTCGTCCCTGCCGTAGCCCGAGATGAAGATGACCGGAAGGTCGGCCAGCTCCGGAACCTGCTCCAACAGCTCGATCCCATCGGTGTCCGGAAACATCAGGTCCAGGAGCACGAGCCGGGGATTCTCGTTCCGGATCATCCGCCCGACCTCGCGCGGATCGCCCGTCACGACCGAAGCGTATCCCGCCACTCGGAGAGCGTCGCGAACGAAGCGCAACGTGCGCGGGTCATCGTCGACCACGAGGATGCGCGGCGGGTCGTCCTCGTCCCCCGCCGCGAGCGCCGGGCCCGCGCCGGAGACGCCTGCGGCGTCCGACGCAACCGGAAGGGTGAACGTGAGGCGTGCGCCCTGGCCCGTCCCATCGCTCTCGGCGCGGATGCGCCCGCCGTGGGCCTCCACCAGCCCCTTGCAGATGGCCAGGCCAAGTCCGTATCGGACCGATCCGCCTGCCCCCTCGACGTCGTGCTTGCTGAACAGGTGCGGGAGCCGCTCCGGCGAGACCCCCCGGCCCTGGTCGGCGACCGAGATCGCCACGTGGACCCCGTCGCGCACCGCCGTGACCTGGATGGGCACCGATGCCGGAGAGTACCGGGCAGCGTTGGAGAGCAGGTTGTTGAGGACCTGGACGATTCGCCGCCGGTCGGCCATTACCGGGGGCAGGCTGTCGGGAAAATCGATGAGAATCGTGTGTCGGCCTCCGCCGGCGAGGAATGTGCTCCTCGCGCGCTCCACCAGAGCGGCCACCTCCGAGGGCCGGGGCGCGACCGACAGCGCGCCCGCGTCGATGCGACCGGCATCGAGCAGGTCGCCGATGAGGCCGCGCATGTGTTCGGCCTGTTCGTCGATGATGCGGAAGAACTCGCGCGCCTCGGCGGGGTCCAGCTCCGGCCTCGCGGAAAGCAGGGTCCTGGTCGAACCCATGATCGAGGTCAGCGGCGCCCGCAACTCGTGGCCGACCATGCTCAGAAACTCCGTCCGCTGCCGTTCCAGCTCGTCCAGCGGGGCCAGATCCTGAAAGGTGACCACCAGGGAGACGACCTCGCCGTCCCGGCCGCGGATCGGCGTGGCGTTGACCAGGGTCCGCAGGCTGCGCCCGCCCGGCACCGAGAGCACGAACTCTTCAACGCGCACGGCCTCCGCGTCGCCCAGCGCCCGCGTGAGCGGAAGCTCCGCGAACGAGAACTCCTCGCCGTCGGCCCGCCGAACCGTCATTGCCAGCAGCAACTCCTCAGCCGAGCGGCCCGACGGATCCAGGCTCACGACCATCCGGTGCCCCTCGCGATTGAACCGCACGAGCTCGCCGCTTTCCGCCTCGAACACCGCGACTCCTACGGGCGACGTGTCGACCAGCGCCTCAAGATCGGCGCGGGCCCGCTGCTCGTCACGATAGGCCTGCGCGTTGGCGATGGCCGTCGCCGCCTGCGCTGCGAACAGCACCAGGGTTTCCTCGTCCTCCTCGGTGAATCGCTGCCCGCCCTCCTTGTTGGTGAGGTAGAAGTGGCCGACGTTCACACCCCGGTGGCGAATGGGCGCCCCCAGGAAGCTTCGCCGCAGAATCGGCGCGGTGGGGAAGCCGAGCGCGCCCAGGTGGGAGGCCAGGTCGTCGATCCGCAGCGGCCGCGTACTCCGGAGCAGGTACTCCCAGAGACGCTCTCTCTCGGGAAGGTCACGGAGTTGCTGGCGCTGCTCGGGCGTCAGGCCCGACGAGATGAAGTCCCCGACCTCCTCCACGGGGTCCACGGTCGTGATGGCCGCGTTCGCGGCGCCGGTCAGCACGCGGGCGCTGTCCACCACCTCGCGCAGGACCGATTCGAGATCGAGGTTCTCGCTGATGCGCAGACTCGCCGAGCTCAGCCGGGCCATGCGCTCCCGCAGTCGTTCATTCTCCTGAGTGAGTTGGTCGATGTCGCTCAAAGCGTGCTCCTATTCCAATACACAATTACGCCACATTTTGGGGGAGTTTTCGCCACGATATGTACATAATCTATTGATTGGGGGATCCAGTGCGCAAGGGTCCGGGCGAGAGCGCTGACTCCAGGTGCTGTTATTCCGCGATGATCAGCATCCCCCTCGCCCGCAGCATCTCGTTGAGCGCCGCCACCTCGTTCGCCACCAGCGCCTCCAGTGCATCCAGATGCAGCCGCAACTCCTCGTGCAGCAGCGCCTTCACCTCCAGCTCCTGGTCGGTGGGGGGGAAGTCGGCGACGGCGATCGCGCCGGTGAGGTAGCCGAGCTTCTGCAGCAGGGTCGCGCCGAAACGCACGCCGTCCTGGCCCTCACCGGTGAGGCGCAGGTCGACCATGTTCATCTGCAGGTGGGTGAGCTCGGTCTGCAGGGCGGTGATGGCCGCCGTGAGGGCCTCGTCGTCGGCGAAGCGGGCCATGGTGGCGAGCTGGACGCGCATTGCTTCCACGCGGTGGACGGCTTCGCCGGCCGTGACGACGTCGTCGCGGACTTCGCGCAGGAAGGCGACCTGGGCGGCGATGTCGGCTTCGGTGCCCGCCGAATGGGGGTCCTTGAGGACGGTGAGGGGCTGCTCGTGCGTCCAGCCGGCCGCGTCGAGGCGGACGGTGTAGCGCCCGGGCGGGAGCAGGATCGAGATCTGGCGGGCGCCGGGGGCGGGGCGGCCCTCGTCGCCGACTTCGATGTGGTTGGCGTACATGGGGCTGGTCAATAGCCGGATGGGACCGTTGGGCTCGTCCCGCAGGTCCCAGTGGACGCGGTTGATGCCGGCGTTGCTGGTGCCGCGCAGGGTGCGTACGACCGCGCCGGCCGAGTCGACGATCTCGATTGTCGGGGTCTCTTCTGCCGGCTCGGCCAGCCAGTAGTTGATCGACGCGCCGTACTCGGGGTCGGTCCCCTCGGTGGGATCGCTGTATGGGACCGACGGCGGGGTGATCGGGCGGAAGCGCCAGGCGTCGCGGGGCATGAAGAGGTGGGAGGCCGACGTCATCGCCTCTGCGGTGAGCTGTTGCAGCGGGGTGAGGTCGTCGAGGATCCAGAAGCCGCGGCCGTAGGTGCCGACGACCAGGTCGCCGAATTGCTCCTGCACGACCATCCCCGACACCGGCGCATGGGGCAGGTTGTTCTGCAGCGGCTGCCAGCCGTCTCCGTCGTTGAACGAGACGTAGAGCGCGTTTTCGGTGCCCGCGTACAGCAGCCCGCGGCGCTTCGGATCCTCCACGATCACCTTGGTGTAGCTGAGCATGCTGCGCGGAATGCCGTTGGTGATCTTCTCGAAGGACTCGCCGTAGTCGCGGGTCCGGTAGAGGTACGGATCGCGCACATTCACCTGGTGTCCGTCAATGGCCACATAGGCCGTGCCCGCGTCGTGGCGGGACGGCGCGATCGACCGCACCGCCATCCACTCCGGCAGCCCGGGCATGTTTGCCGTCACGTTCGTCCAGGTCGCGCCCCCGTCGCGGGTCACCTGCAGCAGGCCGTCGTTCGTCCCCGCCCAGATCAGCCCCTCCTCGACCGGCGACTCGGCGATCCCGAAGACCGTACCCGCGTACTCCACTCCGATGTTGTCCCCCGTCAGCCCCCCCGAGAGCCCCATGCGGCTGGTGTCGTTGAGCGTCAGATCCGGGGAGATCACCTCCCAGCTCTGCCCCCCGTTGCGGGTCCGGTGCACGTGCTGGCTCCCCACGTACACGGTGTTGTTGTCGTGCGGCGAGATGTGGATCGGCGCGTCCCAGATGAAGCGGTAGCGCACCCCCGAAGCCGCCCCCCTGCTCTGCTCCGGCCACACCTCGACGGCGCGGTACTGGCGCCGGTCCTCCTCGTAGCGCACTACGATCCCTCCCACCATCCCGGAGCCCGACGCCGAGGACCACACGATGTTCGGATCGGTCGGGTCCGGCGTGGCCCACCCGCTCTCGCCGCCGCCCACATGGTGCCACATCCCGCGCGGGATCCCGGTGATGCGGCGCTGTCCCATGATGCGGCTGTTGCTCGGACCCCGGTACGTCGGCTCGTCCTGCTTGTTCCCGAGCACGTTGTACGGGATCGCGTTGTCGACGGTGACGTGGTACATCTGCGCGTTGGTGAGGCGCTGGCGGAACCAGGTCCGGCCCCGGTTGATCGAGATCGAGAGGCCCTGATCGTGCGCGACGATCATGCGGTCGGGGTCGGTGGGATCGATCCACATGTCGTGATGGTCGCCGCCGGGGGCCCGGGGGCGGGGCGTCACGTCCAGCGTGCGGCCGCCGTCGGTGGAGGTCGTGAACGAGGCCGTGAGGAAGTAGGCCTCGTCCTCGTCGTTCGGCGAGATCACCACGCGCGAGTAGTAGTGGGGCCGCCCCATCGCATTGCGGTTGCGGGTGATCAGCGCCCAGGTGCGCCCGCCGTCCTCGGAGCGCCACACCTGCCCGTCCTCGGTCTCGCGTCCCTCCCAGGGGATCCCGTCGCCCGTTTCGAGCATGGCGTAGACCCGGTCCGGGTTCGACGGCGCGATCGCCACCGCCACCTTCCCCACCGGCTTCTCCGGCAGCCCGATCCCGTTGTCCGGCCCGTTCAGCTTCGTCCAGCTGTCGCCGCCGTCCCGCGAGACGTGCAGGCCGCCGCCGGGCCCGCCCGAGGTGCGCCCCCAGGTGTGGATCTCGAGCTGCCAGGTGCCCGCGAAGAGCACCCGCGGGTTCGTCGGATCCATCGCGATGTCCGAGCAGCCGGTGTCCTGGTCGATGAAGAGGACGTGCTCCCAGGTGGCGCCGCCGTCGGTGGTGCGGTACACGCCCCGCTCACGCTGCGGCCCGTACGCGTGCCCCATTGCACAGATGAACACGACGTCCGGGTTGGTGGGATGAATCGCGAGACGAGGGATGCGCCCGGTCTGCTCCAGCCCCATCAGCGTCCAGGTCGCCCCTGCATCGGTCGACTTGTAGACCCCCTGCCCCACCGAGACGTGGCTCCGGATCTTCCCTTCGCCGGTCCCGGCCCAGACGATGTTCGGATCGGCCATCGCGACCCCCAGCGCGCCGATCGACTGCACCGGCTGGTCGTCGAAGATCGCGTCCCAGTGCACGCCGCCGTCGGTGGTCTTGTAGATGCCGCCCGACGCGGCGCCGACGTAGTAGGTGTGCGGATCGCCGACGATGCCCGCCGCCGCGGAGAAGCGGTTGCCCTCGGGGCCGATGTGGCGCCACTCGAGGGCGGTGTAGGCGGAGGGGTCGGGGGGTTGCTGGCCGGTGGCGGAAGCAGGAAGGGGGAGGGTGGTGGCCGCGAATGCCACCGTAGGCAGGATCAGGCGGGCCAAGGTCGCAGGAATCGTCGTTCTCATGGAAGGTCGTCTCGGGTCGGAAACAAGGGAGGCAGGCTGACAGGTCGCATTAGAGTCCATTGCAGGGGAAGAGCAAGTCAAGGACTCGATCTCTGCGACCTGCCAACCTACCCGTTGACTTCATGCCGATCTACCCGTTGATTCTTTGCCGATTTACCCGTTGTACCCTTGTGAGAACGGTGGATGGAGGAGGAGGCAGCCAACCTGCAGCGCCTGGCCCGACGCATGAATCTCGGAGGACACCGCCCCCCGTTCGCACTGGCCGTGATCCTTCCCAACGGCTATGGATATGTGCGCGGCGGAGAGGTCGGGACGATCCCGATCGGGGCGTTGGGGCCCCAGCAGGCCGTGGATAATCCCCGAGGAGCAACGCAGAGCGGCGCCCAGGAACCGTGAAAGTAAAGGCGACATGACATTTGGTAACGTTCTCGTTACATCGCGAGTGCTTGAGCGCCGCGGTCCAGCCCGGATGCATCGCCGCCCGAATGCAGCGGGGACTCATTCCACGGGCTAGTCTGGAACCCTTGGCCGGAGGCACAGTCCGAAAGATGAAGCACTTCCAACTGGCAGAACGCGGCACCTCCGTCCGCACGGAGGTTCTCGCCGGCGCCACCACCTTCCTCACCCTCTCCTACATCATCTTCGTGAACCCGCTGATCCTGGCGGGGACGGGGATGGACGCCGGAGCCGTCCTGGTGGCCACCTGTCTGGCGGCCGCGCTCGGTACCGCGGTGATGGGGCTGTACGCCAACTATCCGATCGCACTGGCGCCCGGGATGGGGCTGAACGCCTACTTTGCGGCGATCGCGGTGGGCACCATGGGGCTGTCCTGGCAGGCCGCGCTGGGTGCCGTCTTCTGTTCCGGGGTGCTGATGTTGATCCTGTCGGTGCTGCCGGTGAGGGAATGGGTGGTGAACAGCATCCCGCGCTCGCAGAAGGTGGCCATCGCGGCGGGAATCGGCTTCTTCCTCGTGATCATCGGGCTTCGCAACGCCGGTGTCGTGGTCGGCAGCGAGGCGACTCTTGTCGCAATGGGGAGCATCACCCAGTGGCCAGTGGCGCTGGCGCTCATGGGCTTCGTCGTGATCGTCGCGCTCGAGCAGCGGAAGGTTCCGGGCGCGGTGCTGATGTGCATTCTGATCGTCGCCGGGATCGGGTGGCTCTCCGGGCTCTCGCCTGCTCCGGAGTCGCTGGTGGCGACGCCGCCGTCGCTGGCTCCCACCTGGCTGCAGCTCGACATCGCCGCCGCCGTCGAACTCGGGCTGCTCGCGATCGTCTTCGCCTTCCTGATGGTGGACCTCTTCGACACGAGCGGGACGCTGGTGGCCGTGCTCAACGAGGCCGGGCTGACCGACGAGGATGGCAAGGTTCCGGGACTCAGGCGAGCGCTGGTCGCGGACAGCTCCGCCACCATGGCAGGCGCGCTCCTGGGAACCTCCACCACGACCTCCTACATCGAGAGCGCCGCCGGCGTGCGCGCGGGCGGACGCACCGGACTGACCGCTGTCGTGGTCGCGGCCCTCTTCCTCCTGGCCATGCCGTTCGCGCCGGTCGCGACCGCTGTTCCCGCGTATGCCACAGCGCCCGCGATCCTCTTCGTGGGGTACGTCATGTCCCGTGCGCTTCGCCACATCGAGTGGGACGAGCTCACCGAGTGCATCCCCGCGATGGTCACCGCGCTCGCGATGCCGTTCACCTACTCGATCGCCACCGGAATCGGGCTCGGGTTCATCGCGTACGTCCTGATCAAGCTGCTCTCGGGACGCACCCGCGATCTCAACGCGGCGGTCGTCTCGGTTTCCATTCTGTTCCTGATTCGCTTTGTAATATCGTGAGAATATCGTTCACCTGAACCATGGATCGCGTTCGAATGAACTTCTTCCGCAACAGAATCCCATCGGCCAGGCCCCAGTGGGTCATGCGGGGCACACCGGCATTCGCCGCGGCCGTCCTCGCGGCGGCGACCGGCCTCGACGCCACGCTCCCGGCCCCCCTTCACGCCCAGGACGCGCACGTCATCGAAAACGGGGAGGCCCAGATCGTCCCCGCCTTCGCCGACACCTCCACCTGGATCCGCCAGGAGCTCTGGGTCGAGACCGAGTTCGACACCGACGGTGACGGCCGTCCCGACCGGGTCCACGTCGATGTCACCCGCCCGGGAGCGACCGCCGAGGGCCTCAGGGTGCCCGTCGTCTACGAGACGAGCCCCTACTTCTCGGGCACGGCGGGGATCGATCTCGACCACTTCTGGGACCTCAGGCAGGAGGTCGGTGAGGATCCCACCCCCCGCGACCCCTACCCGGCCACGATCCGCTATCGCGAGAGCCAGCCCATCATTTCGATGTCCCACGTCCGCACCTGGGTGCCGCGCGGCTTCGCGGTCGTGCACTCCCAGTCTCCGGGAACCGGTCAGTCGCAGGGATGCCCCACCGTCGGCGGCGCCAATGAATCGCTGGCCCCCAAGGCGGTGATCGACTGGCTGAACGGGCGGGCGCGCGGCTTCACCACCCCGGACGGCAATGAGGAGGTACGGGCGGACTGGAGCACCGGCAAGGTCGGCATGACCGGCACCTCCTACAACGGGACGCTGCCGCTCGCCGCCGCGACCACCGGCGTCGAGGGGCTGGAGGCGATCATCCCGGTCGCCCCCAACACTTCCTACTACCACTACTACCGCTCGAACGGGCTGGTGCGCTCGCCCGGCGGCTACCCTGGCGAGGACATCGACGTTCTCTTCGACTTCATCTTCAGCGGCGACCCGGATAAGCGCGCCTACTGCATCGAGACCGTGCGCGACGAGATGGACGCGCAGCTGGACCGCGAAACCGGCGACTACAACGACTTCTGGGCGGAGCGCGACTACCTCAACCACATCGAAGGCGTCCGCGCGGCCACCCTGATGGCCCACGCCTTCAACGACTGGAACGTGATGCCCGAGCACAGCTATCGCATCACCGAGGCGCTGAAGTCGCGGGGAGTGCCGGTGCAGATCTACTACCATCAGGGCGGACACGGCGGCCCGCCGCCCCCGTCCTTGATGAACCGCTGGTTCACCCGCTACCTGCTCGGCGTCGACAACGGTGTCGAGAACGACCCCCGGGCCTGGATTGTACGCGAAGTCCGCAGCCCGGATCCACGGGCCCCGATGCCTGAACCGACTCCCTACCCGGACTACCCGCACCCCGACGCGGAGGGCGTAACGCTGCTCCCCGCCGGCGACGGCAACTGGACCGGCACGCTGGGCATGGGGGCTGCCGGCGACGGCAGCGGCACGGTCGTCGACAACTTCGGATTCGAGGGAGGCCATCTGGCCGCTGCCGACTACTCCAGCCACCGCCTGCTCTACGCGACCCCCGAGCTCGCCGAGGACGTCCACCTCTCCGGCACCGCCAAGGTGCGCGTGCGCCTGTCCGCGGACCGCCCGGCGGTGAACCTGTCGGTCTGGCTGGTGTCGCTTCCCTGGACCGACGGCCGGCGGATCTACGACAACATCATCACCCGCGGCTGGGCGGATCCGGGCAACGCGGGCGCGCGGAACATGGCAAGTCCCCGCGATGGCAGGGCGCTGACCCCCGGCGAATTCGTCGAAGTCGAGTTCGAGCTGCAGCCCGACGACCAGGTGATCCCGGCCGGCGCCCGCATCGGCCTGATGATCTTCTCCAGCGACAAGTACTTCACCGTGCACCCCGAGCCCGGCGCGACGCTGACGGTGGACCTGGCCGGGACGAGCATCGAGCTGCCGGTGGTTGGAGGCAGGGAAGCACTGGTGTTCAGGATGCCGGCGTCGTGAGGTAGTCGTACCGCCCCAGGACTGGCTCGGTATACGTAGGCCTTGCGAAGATACTGTGTATTGTCCTATTAGTGTACTCATGATTGCGTTGTACTATGAGGCGGCCGACACAAGAGATCGCATCGAACGGCTGCTGGTTGACGCCGCGCTGCAGTCTACCGAGTCCCGGGCGGGATTCCGTAGTCTCCTCGGTACCGCGAGTGTGGGGATCGCGGGGTTGGAGCGGTGTTCGGATGCGGATATCACGTGGCTCGAGGCGGTAATGGGCCAAGGGCTGTCCGGCCCTTCCTTCGTCGTGGTGGCACCCTTGTCCCTGGGGCGCCTGCGACGACTTCGCTCAATCGAGTCGAGCCGGTTTCACGTCGTGTGGAAAGGTGAAACCGACTCGAGGCTGCCGGAGGTGCTGCGGCAGATCGAGCCATGGCACCGCCGGCCCCTGGCGCTCCTGGGCCGGCGATTGCTTCGGGATGGTTCCCTCCACTGGTCGCTGGTGAAAGCGATCGAGCAGATCTGCGGGCTCGCCGCGGACACTGGCTCCGGTCCGCCGACCAGTTCCGTCTCCCGACTCGCGGCCACCGTCCGGGTTCCCCCCGACACGCTCCGCCGCTACTGGAGGGAGCAGGTGCCCCTGAACTGCCCGCCCAAGCCGCTTCTCAGCTGGTCCCTCCTCTTCTGGGCGGTGCGCGAGCGCTCCGGATCCAAGTGGAATGCAATCGCCGACGAGGCTGGCGTCCGGCGGCGGACGCTCGAACGGTACAGCACCGGCTTGGCCAAATGCACCCTGGCCACCGCAGCCCGCGATCCGGAGATGCTGATGGGCCGGTTCGAACAGTGGCTGGAATCCGTCTCCATGCCGCCCGGCTGACGCCGGGCCGGACGGCGGCAGTGCGATCGCCGGGGCAACTGTCCGTTTCACGACCGGTCGATGGTGACAGCCGACCGGTGGCGACCCGTAGCGGAACCCGTCTCCGCGCGTTAGTCTGCTCCGTCCATTCGCAGCCCGGGGAAGGCTGCGTTGCACTCGAACGGAGGCGATTCATCATGGGGCGTCGGATGCAGGCGTCGAGTGTCGGGATCACGGGAGTGGCCGGACTGCCGGTCGCCGCCGCGTGGGTTGCGCTTTCGGTCGCGAGTCTGGCGCCGCAGCCGGTGGCCGCCCGGCAGGACTGCGCCGCTCTCAGGGCCGACTGGAGCAACATCCAGCTGGTGCGCAGCTGCCTGGCCCGGTCGGGTATTGACGCCTGGGGGACCATGGCGAACGGTCGCTCCATCCTGCACGACGCCGCCCTCGAGACCGGGAACCCGACCATCGTCGCGCTTCTGCTGGAGGCCGGCGCCAACCCGAACGCCAGGGATGACGAAGGGAATACCGCACTGTACCTGGGCGTCTGGAACGAGAACCCGATGGTGACGGCTCTCCTGCTCGGTGCGGGCGCCGATCCGAACGCCGCCAACAATCTGGGCTACGCCCCCCTCCACATTGCGAGCACGCGGGATCACGCGCGCGCGATCCAGTTCCTGCTGGAAGCCGGTGCCAACCCCGGCGCGCTCAGCAACGACGGCTGGACACCGCTGCACAACGCCGCCTTCTTCGGTGCCCACAGTGCGATCCCCCTGCTTCTCGACGCCGGGGCGGACGCCGGGCTGACGCCGCTGCACCAGGCCGTGCTGATGGCCAACCCGGGGGCGGTCGCCGCGGTGCTGGAAGCGGGCGCGGATCCGGACGCCACCGATGCGCACGGATGGAACGCGCTCCACTTCGCGGCGCCGATGGCGGGCCCGGAGATCGTCGCGCGGCTGTTGGAGGCGGGCGTCGACCCGAACGACGGCACGGCGAACGGGCTCTCTGCGCTGCACCTCGGCGGGGACGCGCCGGCGGTGGCGGCACTGGTGGCCGCGGGAGCCGAGATCGAGGCCAGGAACAGCCTCGGCAGGACGCCGCTCCACCAGGCGAGCCTGTTCCGGGGGGCGGAGGTGGTCGAGGCCTTGCTGGATGCGGGGGCCGATGTGGAGGCAGTGGACGCCAACGGCGAGCGGCCGCGGGATCTGGCCGCTCGGAACCGGGGGCTTGAGGGCAGCGCCGTGCCGGGGCGGCTGGGGGCGGGGGGGCGGGTCACGCCGTCCGGTCTCCGGGGTTATCGTTAGGGGGCGCTAGCTGCCGAGCGTGCGACGAGCGGCCCCAAACGAGGATTCGTCACCAGTCACCAGGGGGGATGGCATGCGTTTACCGGAACCGTGGCGGCGCGGACCCGCCGTAGTTGTCCTGGCACTCATCGCCGCCTGCGACGGCGGGACGGAGCCGCCCGTTGCTGCAAGTGTCAACGTCTCGCCCTCTTCGGTGCAGTTCGGGGCACTCGGGGAGTCGCAGCAGCTGAGCGCCTCCGTCCTCGACAGCAACGGCCAGGTGATCGCCGACGCCCCCGTGACGTGGGCCAGCACCGACAACTCGGTGGCTACGGTGAACACCAGCGGACTCGTCACGGCAACCGGGAACGGCAACGCCGGCGTCACCGCGTCCTCGGGCAGCGCGTCGGGGAACGCCGCGGTCACCGTCGCCCAGGTTCTCGTCCTCTTCGAGGTGTCGCCGACCGCCGAAACGCTCGTCTCCTTCGGTGAGACCCTGCAGCTTACCGCGCGCCCCCTCGACGCCAACAACAACGTCATCCCGGGCCTGGGCGTCGAGTGGAGTTCGGCGAACGAAGCCGTCGCCACCGTGGACGGGGACGGGTTGGTGACCGCGGTCGCGAACGGCACGGCGGACATCACCGCGGCGAGTGGCGGGTCGACCGCAACCGCCGCCATCACCGTCACCCAGCGCGCAGCCCGGATCGACGTATCGCCACCAGCCAGCACCTTCCCTTCCCTGGGCGACACCGTGCGACTGACCGCCGATCCCTTCGACGCCAACGGCAACGCCGTCGTGGACGCCCACGTCCAGTGGAGTTCGACCGATCAAGCCGTCGCCACGGTGGATTCCACCGGACTGGTGACCGCAATCGGAAACGGAAGCGCGAGCATCACCGCAACGGTCGGAGACACCTCGGGGGCATCCGAGGTCACGGTCTCGCAGGTGCTGGTCGGGGCGGGGATCGTGCCCGCCAACACGACTTTCTTCGCCCTCGGCGACACCACGCGCCTGGTTGCGGCCGGTCGCGACGCCAACGGTCACGCCATCGGCGGCCTCACCTTCACCTGGAGCTCGGAGAACGAGGCCGTGGCCACGGTCGACGCAACCGGGCTGGTGACCGCCGTGCGCACCGGTGGCACGGATGTCCTGGCGGTCAGCGGGGAATTGCAGGCCATGGCGGGAGTGGTGGTGACACAGCTCGCGTCGGAGGTCATCGTGACCCCGGCGACCGACACCCTGGAGGTCGGCGACACCGTGCGACTGACCGCCATGGCCGTCGACAGGAACGGCCATGAAGTCGAGGATACCGACTACATCTGGTCGGCGCCCCACCCATCCGTGGTGACGGTCGATGGCAACGGGCTGGTCACCGCCAGAGGTGTGGGCACGGGGCTGATTCGCGTGAGGGCGACCCGGGCGGGGGCGGACTACATCGGCGTCGCGACGATTACCGTTCGGTCGACGGCGCCCGCGGCGGTATCACGCCGGCAACCCTGAGCCATGCCGTCCCCCGCCTGACCGCCCCGCGGCGACCCCTTACCGCCTCCCCCCCGTCGTAACGCTCTCGCCGGCGCGCAGGTGCCGGTCGAAGAACCGGTCCGTCGCGTTGAACGACACCAGCCAGCGCTCGTGGATCAGGAACGAGTGCACGTCGTCCGGGAAGACGATCAGTTCGTGGGGCACCCCCTGCGCCCGCAGCAGCTGCACCAGTCCCACGGTCTGCGAGAACGCCACGTTGCGGTCGTCGTCGCCATGGATCAGCAGCACCGGCGAGGTCCAGTTCTCCACCTCCGAGATCGGTGACGACTGGTACGACACCGACTCCGGGTCGATCGAGTTGCCCCACAGGTGGACGCCCGCGATGTCGACGCCTGCCGCGAAGAGATCCGAGTCGCGTGCGAGGCCCTGCGCCGTCAGGATGCCCCCGTAGGACAGCCCCCAGAGCCCGATCCGGTCGGGATCGACGTCGGGCCGGTCGCGCAGGTATTCACCGGCGGCCTTGATGTCGCGGTACTCGGTGTTGCCGCGCCCGCCGCGCCCCGGCGCGTTGCGGAACTCTCGCCCGTATCCGATTCCGCTCCGGTAGTTCACGCTCAGCACCACGTACCCCTTGTTCGCGAAGTACTGGTTGATCGCGTAGGCCATGTGGTAGAAGTGCCGGTAGTGGTAGCCGAGCAGCATCTGCCGCCGCGAACCCCCGTGGATGAAGATGAGCGCCGGCCGCCGCTCGCCGGGCTGAATGTCGGGGGGCATGAAGAGCTGGTTGTAGAACTCGTACCCGTCCTCGGCGTTGAGGGTAACCGCCTCGGGGGTGACGTGGAGGTCGAGGGGGTAGCGGGACGGCAGCTCGCGGATATGGCGGGCCGTGCCGCCGCTGGCCGGGACGACCGCCACGGTCAGGGGCTGGCTCGCGCTCGCGCTCAGGGTGGCGACGAGGTCTCCGCCGGCGAGGGCCGCCGGGTAGGTGTCGATGCCGTCGCCGTGGGTGAGCTGGCGGGCCGTGCCGCCCGAGGTGGGGACGCGCCAGAGGTGGCGCCGGTCGATGTCGCCGGCGTTCGTGGCGTAGAAGAGGGTGCGGCCGTCCGACGAGAGCGAGATCTGCTCGACGAGGCCTTCGCCGGGCGTGAGCTCGATGGGTTCGCCGGTGCCGCCCGCCGCCGCCACCGCGTAGTAGAGCCGCCACCCGGTCGGTTCGGCCTGGAAGATGATGTGGTCGCCCGCCCAGATCACCTGGCGCGCCTCGTTGAAGAACCGGTCGTCCGGCATGTTGTGCCAGACCTCCATCGCCTCGGTAGTCTCCGCGTCGGCCACCCATATCGAGAAGTCGTGCCCGCCCGCGAAGCGCGCCTCGGTCATCCCGTCGGGGAGGTCCTCGGGCCTGGCGTCCCCCCGGTCCGCGCTCGCCCCGAAGGGCAGCCCCGGCCTGCGTATGAAGGCGACCTTCGTGCCGTCGGGCGACCACGTCGGACTGGTGTCCCGGTCGACGGACGCCCCCAGGTAGGTGATCCCGGGATTGTCCGTGTCGTAGACGCCGATGAAGCTGTGGTCGCCCCGGTTGCTCACGAAGGCGATCTTCCGCGAATCCGGCGACCACACCGGACTGCCCTGGCTGCCGAAGACGCTGAAGAGCGGCTGCTGCGGGCCCGAGACGACCAGGCCCCCGCCGGTGACGCCGCCCGGGTTCACCACCCCCGGGTTCACCGGTGCGCGGTAGATGTTCCCGTCGCCGGTGTATGCGATCCACTTTCCGTCGGGCGAGAGCGCCACATTCCAGGCCTCGGCGACGCGCCATGGTTCCCCGCCCGCCGTGCTCACCGCCCAGGCCGCGCGTTCCGCCCCGCGCGGGTCGCTGGCCGGGTTGGCGATCCACCCGTCCCGGTTCGGACCGTGTCCGCGGAGGAACACCACCACCGAGCCGTCGTCCGAGATCCGCAGAGTCGACAGGTCCCGCCCGTCGTCGTCCTCGAACCGGGTCAGGCGCACCGGCTCGAAGTCCGGCGCGGCGGCGGTATAGACATTGCGCCGCCCCTCCTCGTTCTCGATCCACGCGATCCGGTCGGCGGCCTTCGCGGCCACCAGGCCCATCGGGTAGCCGGGACTGAGGACGTCCTCGATCGAGAAGCGCTGGGCGTGGGCCGCGGGAGCGAGCAGGGCGACGGCGGTCAGCGCGACGAAGGCGCCGAGCGGGGCCGGGCGGGCGGCGAGGGCGCGGGGGGCGAGGGTGACGTGGCGGCTTCGACGGTTCATGACGGTGCTCCGGCCAGGTGGGGCGAGTGGGTCGACAGGATTCAGGATGCGCACCGGGGAGTGGGCGTGCAACCTGCTCCCCGTGGAACCCCCGTGACCTCACCTGGTGATGAGAAACCGTGCAATGTCGTACATTGAGGGCACAGCCGCCGATCTGGCCATCTTCCGACTGCGTGCCGCGCCCGCCGCCCAGTTCAGCGCGGTCGTGCCGCGGTACACATGGCAATCCCTGGATATCCGGGTGCGCACCGGGAACGGCGAGGCTGGCAAGGCGCGGCAGAGGGCTATTCGGCCAAAAAGGAGACGAAGCGCAGTTTCGAGGATGCGGATGGTAAAGAGAACATGACATTATGTAAAGCAGACATTTCAATGTGCTCCGGTGGGCGTAACCGCCCAACGCCGAAACACCGCCCCGCGCAAGCCCCGTGGGTTGTGCCCGCAGGCTGATTGGGCTGCTCCAACATGGCGATCGCTTACACGGACGCAGTTCCCTACCTGTTCCTCTGGGTGGCGCTGGGACTGGCCATGTTCACGGATCGCAGATTGGATGCGGCGATCTTCATGGGCCTCTCACTCGCCGCCGCGGCGGTCGTCGGCATCGTCGAGTGGCCGGGGCTCGTACCGCTGGCGCTCTTCGCGGGGTGCTGCCTGGCCACCGTACGGCCTGACCTCCCCACGGCTCTCCAGATCCTGGCATGGGGTGCCGTCGTGATCCTTGCCGTGGCCCTGGCCACGCACCAGGTCCCGTGGATCCACAATGTTCTCGTCCTCGATGGGGTATCCGTGTCAGACTCGTCGGCCGGCTATACCCTCCATTGGAACTACGACAAGGGATTCGCGGGTGTCGTGCTCTACTCGGTTTGCGTCCAGCCGCAGGAAACCCCGCAATGGCGACGCGCGATCGTGGCCACGGGAACGATCGCCATCCTGACGGCGGTCCTGGTGGGCGTGGCGTCAACGGCGGCCGGCTTCGTAGCGTGGGACCCGAAATGGCCGGCGATCCTCGCCGTGTGGGTACCGGCCAATCTGCTGTTGACGTGCGTCGCCGAGGAGTCGTTCTTCCGCGGACTCGTGCAGCGACAGCTGGGGAGATTCCTGGGCGGGCGGGTGCCGGCGCCGGCGTTCGTGGCGCTGATTGTCGCTGCCCTGGCATTTGGCGCCGTGCACGTTGCCGGCGGAATCACCTATGTCCTGCTGGCCACACTGGCGGGCATCGGCTACGGCGCGGCCTATTACTTCACGGGGCGTGTGGAAGCCGGCATCCTGGTGCACTTCCTTCTCAACCTGACGCACCTGCTCCTGTTCACCTATCCGTTCGCGGCGTAGGAGCGTGGGATATCGACGGTGCCGCGACAGGTATCGTACGGCTGGTGCCCGCTGGGCGGCGGTAGTCACAGGGCACATGCGCGTCAGATGACCACGTGCCAGGGGACTGCAAGCACTCGGTCGGTGAGCCAGTAGGTCCTGCGGCCCGCGTAGGTCAGGATTCCCGCAGAAACTCGATCCCCATACTCGTCCATGAACGTCTGCAGGTGACGTGCGTCCGAGACGCGAACGGTCCGGCTGCTCTTGACCTCCATGGGAACAAGTGCCTGGGGCGTTTCGATGACGAAATCGACTTCCGCACCCTTGCTGGTTCGCCAGAACAGGATATTGGGTGGGCGTGACCTGGTCTCGCGCCATGCGAACAGATCACACGCGATGAGGTTCTCCAGGTGCGCGCCGCCGGGGATGGCCTTCCCGGCCAGGTGCAGCGCCAGACCCGGGTCGCACCAGTACAGCTTGGGACTCTTGACGAGTCGTTTGGTCCGGTTGACCGAGTATGCTTCGACGCGCAGCAACTGATAGGAGGTCTCCAGCAGATGCAGGTAGCGCTGGGCGGTCGTTGGAGGCAGCCCGGCGTCGCGCGCCAGGCTGGCCCGGTTCATGAGGCTGCCCAATCGGTGGGAGACAGCGCGCACGAGCCTCTGGAAGCCGACCAGATTGTCGATGGCCGCCAGCTGCCGGAGGTCGCGCTCGATATAGGTACGCAGATACGCCTCGAACCACGCTTCCCGATCTGAATGTGCGTCCAGCTGGAGGGCCGGAAACGGATACCCGCCCCTGACGACCAGCTCCTCCCACGACGAAGAGGTCACGGGAGCCGCGTCGGCGAGGGCCTCCAACCAGCGGCCGGGAGACTCATCCACCAGAATGTCCCAGGAGCCTGTGCAACCCTCACCCTCCGCCTCGCGCCGGGTCATGGGCCAGAGGGTGACGTAGACGGCCCGGCCCGCCAATGTGCCCGAAACGCCCCGCATCAGATCGAGGTTGGCGGATCCGATCAGGAGAAAACGGTCTGGAGTCCGCCGCGCATCGACCGCCCGCTTGACTGTGAGAAGGAGATCCGGCGCCCGCTGAATCTCGTCCAGCGTAAGGGGCGGTCCTGTCCTGTCGAATCCGTCGGAGAACCCCGATGAGAATCCACCAGCGTTGATGAGTGCCTCCGGCGCTCGGAGCGCCTGGTCAAGAACACTGTAGTCGTCGAGGGTGAGATAGGTGCGCGCGTCTCCCTCCAACTCCCGGGCGAGCGTGCTCTTTCCGGTCTGTCTGGCCCCCGTGACGACCACCACCGGGAAAGTGGCCAACCTCGCCCTCAGTACGACGTGATCGTGCAGCCTGCCAGGCCCGGAGAGCCCGCTCCCAGACTGAACCTGCGAGGCGTCGCCGAGCGCCGAGTGGGGTTGGCGGGTAATGCAGGAACGCCAGTCGCGAAGCAACTCCAGCATCTCGCTGCTTCAAAATGGGCCTGGGTGGACTTGAACCACCGACCTCACGCTTATCAGGCGTGCGCTCTAACCACCTGAGCTACAGGCCCCTATTGAACTTACGAGATCTTGAGGTGGAGTTCCAGCTATTTGATTCCCGCTATTTGGCGGGAACAGCGGCGCTCCGGCGGGCCTCAAGGGCCTCCCGGAGCCGGTCCTCATCAGGCCGCTGATAGCGCGGACTGCGAAAGCCCCAAATCAAGGCGAGAGATCACGTAAGTCGAACTGGGACTGCACGATCTGCCGCTCTCGCCATCGATCTGGTGTCCGAATCCGCCGCCCCGAAACAGCGGCAAAACCGCCTCAATTC
>JAJEBR010000060.1 GCA_022822445.1 Gemmatimonadota bacterium
GAATTGAGGCGGTTTTGCCGCTGTTTCGGGGCGGCGGATTCGGACACCAGATCGATGGCGAGAGCGGCAGATCGTGCAGTCCCAGTTCGACTTACGTGATCTCTCGCCTTGATTTGGGGCTTTCGCAGTCCGCGCTATCAGAGAGCGGACGAGGGACAGCTCAGGAAGGCGCTGGACGCCCGCAGAAGGTTGCGCGACGGGAAGTCGAAGTAGCGGGAATCAATCAGCGGGAATCCGGGCTGGCAATCCCGTAAGTTCAACGATCACAAACAGATACACACGGGACTGCGCATGCTCGCCCAGCGCGCGAGTTGGTTCAGGTTGTTGCCGATGCGAGCGATCTGGCGGGTGCGCTCGCTCTCGACGGCCATGGCGGGCGCGGTCCATGTCCGCGTCCTCGCCATCGCCTCCCGAAGCAGCGCGGAGGGGGACAGGCCCGCCGCCGCCGCCTTGTCCCGCCAGGCGGCGTGCTCCGCGGTCGTGACGCGGGCGGCGACCATCACGGTGCGGCGCTCGGTCACGGGCCGCACCGGCGACGGGGTTCGGGGCGCGGCCTCCCGCGCCCGTCCGCTGATCCCTCAGCGGCGCGGGAAGCTGGGGGTTCAAGGGGGGCGCAGCGTCCCCCTTGCCAGTCCGCAATGTTCAACATTGCGTGGGCTGGCTTACGGACCTTAAAGCCGTGAGCCAGCCCTTGGGGAAGCGCGCCGGACGGCGTGCGGCGACGGGAATCTCGGGTCGGCGGCGTCTCCATACCGTACACGGAGAAGCCCAATTCCGACCGTGTCAACCGCCCGAATCGAGGCGGTTTCCGAAGACTTCCAGCGCCGTCTCGGAGCCGCATCGGGCTCCGCCAGCGGCACCCCCGATGCCATGGGCAACGGGTGCGGGGAACCTGTCTCACGCCGCGCCGTCCCGGCTCTCCTCGATCCGCTGGCGGATCCACTCGTCCACCTCGGACTCAATCCAACCCACCGCGCGGGCGCCCAACGACACGGGCCTCGGAAAGAGCCCCTGATCCAGCCGCACGTAGATCGTGCTCCGCGACAGGCCGGTGCGCTCCAGCACCTCCGGCAACCGGAGGAAGCGTACCCGCAACAGTCTCTTGCGCTCGGTCGTGCTCGTCATCCTTTCCTACCTCCTTCACTGATCGATGAATCCCGGGAACCGTCCGGTCCGCGACTCCGGCCGAAAGCCTCCATGAACGCCAGAACCCGGTCCGCGGTCACCAGCCGGGGCGAACGGCCCCGGCGCATGTCGCCGAGGAGCTTCCGGTCCCCGACCGCGCGCTCCCCGAACTCCGACGGCGACATCCGCACGCGCCGAAGGAACGCGGCCACGCGGCGCTCGAAGTACATCGTCAGGCTCTCCATTGCCCGTCCACCAAAACACTGTGGTGGCAAGCGCCGCAAGGCAGTAGGAAATATGCTATTTCCCACATCGTTGAGAGACAACGGGATACGGAACCGGACTTCTGGAGATCATCGCCAGTCGGGCCGAAAACAGCCTCTGAGGTATCGGGAAACTCGTTGCTCTGGCGGCGTGAAGTAGGTAATTTCCCACTCATGGGACGAAGGAGGAAGGACACCGATCAACTGGACCCGGTGCGTCGGAGGCTGCTCAGGCTGGTGGCCGACAGCCGCACGAACCTGCGCACGGCCTCGCGCGCCATGGAGCGCAACCCTGCCTACCTGCACCAGTTCATCCACCGGGGCACGCCCAAGGTTCTAGCCGAAGACGACCGCGAGGCGCTGGCGGAGCATCTGGGGTGCAGCCCCGACCTGCTCAAGCACGACCGAGGCTTCAGCCGCGAAACGCGTAGGAAACCGCCCGTGGTCGCACCGCACGCCGCCCCGAGGGGCTACAGCGCCGTGCCGGAGATCGATGTCCGCGCGTCGGCAGGTCCGGGGGCGTGGAACGACGAGTTCGAGCGGACCCGGGACATGTGGCTGTTCGCCGATCCGCTCATCCGCCACGAGTTCCGGGCCAACCCCGAGGACTTGCAAATGATCGCGGTTGACGGCGACTCGATGGAGCCGCTGCTATCGAGCGGAGACCGCATCCTGATCGACGTGAGCCGCCAGGTGCCGGTGCCGCCCGGCATCTTCGTGATCTGGGACGGCATGGGACTCGTCGCCAAGCGAATCGAGCACGTACCCCACTCCGACCCGCCCAGGGTGGTGCTCAAGTCCCTCAACCCCGAGTACGACAGTTACGAACGTCCCGCCGAGGAGGTCCGCGTCGTCGGACGGGCCGTCTGGGTCTCCAGGCGGCTGTAAGGCACGCTGACGATGGGTGGGGGCCAGCGGTATTCCGCACACCTCACCGCCGACCAGGGTTCATGACCCTCCCACGCTCGTGACTTTCGCGTTATCTTCGGTCCCGGACCATTTTGGATCATTCCAACGGAGGGGCCTCATGCCCAAGCGAGTCAAGGTCACCAACGAGTCCGACAGCGGTCGGAACCTGCGCTTCCACGACAACTTCACGGGCGCGGAAATGACGAGGGCGGAGTTCGTTCGCGCCATCGAACGCGGGGACTACCCAAACCACCACGTGCGCGTCGTCCATGGGGTGAAGACCCCTGCCGGGAATCCGGACGGCAATCCTCGCAACAACCTCGGATAGGGGCGGCCAGACGTGAGCGCTATCTGGGAGGATCTCTTCGGGGAGTGGGCCAAGGGCCCTCCCCAAGCCGAGCAGCGCACGAGTGAGAATGCGATCCGAGCGATCAAGCAGGCTATCTCGAACAGCCCCAAGCTTTCGAAGCGTCGGATCAAGACGTTCACGCAGGGATCCTATCGCAACCGTGTGAACGTCCGCCAGGACAGCGATATCGACGTGGGGGTCCTGTGTTTCGACGTGTTCGTGCCCGAATACCCTCAGAAAATGACGGCGGAGATGTTCGGGAACGAGGACTCGTCGTATTCCTACGCGCAGTTCAAGAACGAGCTCGAAGAAGCTCTGGTTGCCTATTTCGGTCGGGCGTCAGTCCACCGAGGGAACAAGGCGTTCGATCTCCAGAACAACGCACATTCCGTAGAAGCTGACGTCGCCCCCTTCGTCGAATACCGCAGGTATTGGCGAGACAAGAGTTACCGGGCGGGTGTCGCCCTCATCCCGGACCGCGGTAGCCGCATCGAGAACTTCCCAGAGCGGCTGGTGGATCACTGGCCGGATGTCCCTCTCCACTACGAGAACGGGGTTCGGAAGAACGACCGCACTACCAGGCGATACAAGGGTGGTGTCAGGATCGTGAAAAAGCTGCGGAACCTCATGGATGACCACGGCATGTTAGAGGCCGGGCCGATCCCAGGGTTTTTGATCGAGTGTCTGGTGTGGAACGCCCCGGACTCCTGCTTCACCGGAAGCACTTGGTTCGCGCGCGTCCAAGCGGTCCTGGCCTACCTCACGGCGAACACGGCCTCATCCACGACCTGCAACGAGTGGTGCGAAGTGAACGACATCAAGTACCTCTTTCGCCCGACCCAGAAATGGACACGAGCACAGGCTCATGCGTTCGTCACGAGGGCTCGGGACTTCGTGGGACGACCGTAGCGCGTGAAGATCACGCGGCTGCACGTCACCGCGTTCCTCGGCGCCGCGACGGCGATCTGGGCCGTGTCGCTATGGGCCAACGGCATCGAGCTCAGCGGGGAGTTGCTTGCCCCGTTCTCGCTTGTCGTCGGCGCGCTGGCGGGCGGGTGGGCCGCTTTCGAGCGGTTGGTGTGGCGGTGCCGCTGGCTCCATGGCTGGTTCGTGAAACGCCCCGATCTGTGCGGGACCTGGAAGGTCACGCTACAGTCGAGCTACATCCGGCCAGGCGAAACGAAGCCGGTGCCGCCCATCACCTGCTACATGGCGGTTACCCAGACGCTCACCACGCTGCAAATGAAGCTGATGACACCGGAATCGTCTTCGGTCTTTATCGCGGATCACGTCCGCCCATCGCCGTCCGGTGAGGGGTACCAGGTGATCGGGGTCTACACGAACGAGCCTTCCATTCACCTCCGTGATGCGCGGATCAGCGAGATTCACCAAGGGGCCCTACTCTTGGAGACGCATGGACCCTCACACCGGCCGGATGCACTGACCGGGAAATATTGGACGGACCGCAAGACGGTCGGATCGATGGCTCTCGGGAGCCGCGTGAAGGCGCGTTACAGCCAGTTCGACGAGGCCAACCGAGAATTCTCCGCCGCCGCAAGCGGGTGACACAGCCGTCCTACCATTCCAACATCTGGGGTCTGCTCGTCCCACGAGATCCAGCCGCGTCCCGTGCTGACGCTGTGCGAGCCGCCGGAACGCCAAGTGATAGGAATAGTGATAACGTGAGGTATGATGGTCTATCTATCGCGTTGTATCGCAACGCTTTAGAATCATGTCTCTACCCGAACATGCAGGTCTTATACATCCCCCAGATTCCGCCGGATCAGCGCCGCCGGGTCCGGAGCCCGTCCCATGAAGTCGCGGAACAGCTCCTCCGGATCGCGGCGGTCCCCCTGGGAGAGCACGCAATCGCGGAACGCGCGGCCGCCCTCGCCGTTCAGCACCCCGTCGGCGGCGAAGCGCGAAAAGGCGTCCGCCTCCAGCGTCTCCGACCAGATGTATGAGTAGTAGGCCGAGGCGTAGCCGCCCGCGAAGAGGTGGGCGAAGGTGGGCAGGATGTGCCGCTCGACGAAGGGGTCGGAGGGGACGAAGGGGCGAAGTTGCGCCGCCGCGTAGTCCATGACGGGGACGCCGCCATCGTAGGTGCGGTGGAGCTCCAGGTCGAGGTTGGCGAAGGAGAGCTGCCGCATCTGCATCCAGCCGCCCATGAAGCGGCGCGCGGCGAGGAGGCGCTCCAGCAGGGCGTCGGGAAGCGGCTCGCCGGTCTCGTGGTGGCGCGCGAAGAGGTCGAGGGCCTCCCGCTCCCAGCACCAGTTCTCCATGATCTGCGAGGGGACCTCGACCCAGTCCCAGGCGACGTTGACGCCGCCGCGCGCGGGGATCTCGACGCGCGAGGCGGTGTGGTGGAGGAGGTGGCCGAATTCGTGGAAGAGGGTGCAGACCTCGCGGTGGGTGAGCAGCGCCGGACGGGTGGGGGTGGGCGGGGTGAAGTTGCCGCCGATGAAGGCGAGATGGGGGCGGAAGGCGCCGTCGGGAGTGGGACCGCCGGCGACCAGGCTGTCCATCCAGGCGCCCTGCCGCTTGGTTTCGCGCGGGAACCAGTCGGTGTAGAAGGAGCCGAGGTGGAGCCCCGTCTCGTCGCGCACCTCGAAGTAGCCGACGTCGGGGTGCCACACGGCGGGGTTGTCCACGCGCCGCACGCGGAGGCCGAAGAGGCGCTCGGCGATCTCGAAGAGGCCGGCCTGGACCTCGTCGAGCGGAAACCAGGGCCTGAGCATTTCGTCGTCCACGTCGAAGCGCTCCTTGCGCAGCTTCTCCATCAGCCAGGCGACGTCCCAGGGCCGGAGGGCACCGAGGCCGGAGCGGCGCGCCTGCAGCTCCAGGTCGCCGGTGTCGCGCTCGTGGAAGGGGCGCGTGCGGTCGATGAGTTCGTCGAGGAAGGAGCGGACGCGCGAGCCCGAGCGGGCCATGAGCGTCTCGAGTCGGTAGTCGGGGAAGTCGGGGTAGCCGAGCAGTCCGGCGAGCTCGCGCCGCAAATCGAGGATGCGCGTGATGAGCGGCCGGTTGTCGCGTTCGCCGGTCGTGCAGCGGTCGAGGTAGGCCGTGTGGATCTCGCGCCGAAGCGCGCGGTCGTCGGCGTGCTGCAGGACCGCCTGCACACTGGGCATGTCGAGGGTGATCAGCCAGCCTTCCTTCCCCCGGTCGGCTGCGAGCTGGGCGGCACGTTCGATTGCGGTATCCGGCAGACCGGCCAACGCGTCCCTGCTGGTGACCAGCTTGCCCCAGGCGGCGGTCTCCTCCAGCAGGTGCTCCTCGAAGCTGCGGCTCAGCTCCGAGAGTTCGAGACGCAGGTCTTCCAGCGTCTTCTTCCGGGCCGGGGCAAGGCCGGCGCCCGCCCGGCGAAAATCCCGGAGCGTGCGCTCGAGATGGCGGCGGCGCAGGCCGGTGAGCGCCGCGGCTTCGTCCGACGCCGCGAATTCACGCAGCCGCGCGAATAGCCCTTCATGGTGATGGAGCCGACTCGAGAACCGGGTGACATCGGGGAGCGCCGCCGCGTAGGCTTCGCGCAGATCCGGGGTGGCGTCCACGTTGTGCAGGTGCGACACGGGGGACCAGGTGCGCTCCACCTCCTCGGTGAGGGCGTCCAGGGCCCCGAGGACATCGTCGTACGAACCGCCCGCACCCGCGCCGAGCTCGTCGATGCGCTCGGTCGCCCGCGCGAGGACTTCGGTGACCGCGGGGCCGACGTCACCGGGCCGGATGCGGTCGAAGGGCACCGGGAAGGTCCGGTCGAGGAGCGGGTTGGCCATCACGGGTGCGGTCCGGGTCCCGCAAGCACCCCCTCGAACCAGCTGCGTGTGATCCCCGCCACCTCGGCGAGAACATCGTCCCGGGTGCGGCCCGAGCGCTTCAGCATGCCGAGGGAATGATCCCCTCCCTCGACCACGTGCAGGGTGGCCCGCGTGCCGATCCACTCCAGGAGCGGGCGGAGAAGATCCAGGTCGGCCAGGCGGTCGCGCGTGCCCTGGTGGAAGAGCATGGGACACGGGACATCCGCAAGGTGCTCGCCGCGCACACTCTCGCGGCGACCGGGTGCGTGGAGAGGGAAGCCAAAGAAGACGAGGCCGCGCACGTCCCCGGGAACAGCTCGGGCCGACTGTCCGCCGGCTCTCCCGGCGGCCCCGGCGCGGTGCACGCGAGCGTCCACGGCGCCCTCTGCCAGGCTGGCGTCCTCCGCCACCAGCGTCGACGTCATCCGTGCCCCCATCGACTTGCCTCCCGCAAGGAGCGGCAGCCCCGCGGCGCACTCCCGTCCCGCAAGCAGCGCAGAGCGGACCACCGCAAGCAGCCGCCGGATGTAGTCGGGCCGCTTCCTCCCCGCCTCCGTGTACGCGAAGTTGTAGCGGAGCGTGGAGATCCCCTCCCCCGCCAGTGCGGCCGCAAGCCGCTCCATGAACGGATGGGTCATCGGCGCGCCGGCCCCGTGCCCAAGCACGAGAAGGGCCACCGCTTCCGCCGCCTCCACCACGATACCCGAAACGGGTGGATGCCCCTCGCCCTCGATCGTGATGTGGTGCCCGGTCGCTGTCATGTGGCCTCCGCGTGTCGCGAGGCTTTCTCCGTCGGCACGGCGCCCCGGCGGTGCTCACGCATCCGCGCTGTCATGAAAACATTACAAAATGTCACGTCGTCTTTACATTTCGGCGTCTTTTGGCGCCGCTCTTCGTTGCTCCTTGCGCCAATGGCGCTAATCGCCCTTCGTCGCGCCTCGCTCTCGGTGCGACGCGGGGACTATCCAGCGCAACCAGCCTAATCGGGAGCCACACCCCTGCGCCAGCCTGCCTTGCGTGGCCGTCCCCGCCAGGCCCGGCTTCCGAACCGTACCGGTACGCACGCAAATGCGGGACGGCGCAACCTCGCCCGCGACCGACCGCCCTCAGTTGGGCACCGTCCGGACCCTGAAGACGGGGGAGCTTCCCGGGACAGGATTCCGGATGAGCCAGGCGAGCGCGAGCCCGGCGCCAGGCACGATCGTCGCCCGCACTGCGAATCCGAGCATCGTCACGGGATCCACACCCCATGGCAACATGGTCACCGTCCTTCCTCCGGGGCCTCGTCGATCATCGCCATGATTCGCTCGCGTTTCTTCGCCGCTCAGCGTGCTGTCCTCCAGCGAAAGCAGCGTGGCGACCGCCCCCTCCACCGAGCCTCCGAAGAACGTCGTCAGCACGTGCCGCATCGCGCTGCGGCGCGCCCGCACCACGGGAACACGTGGCGAGCAGACCAGCCGCGGCCCTTCGTATCGCTTGCCCAGATGCCCCTTCTCGACCAGACACCGCGGACCGAACTTGACTCACCGCGAGCCGTCGTGAGAGCGTTCTAATTGCCACTGGAAGAGCCCGGGGGAGGCCCGGGTCCCCCACGCGCCCTGGAGCAGCAAGAGATGGACTTCATCAGGCAGATGGTTTCCCGGGATCTGAAGACCGGGAAGTACGGGGGACGCGTCGTCACCCGCTTCCCGCCGGAGCCCAACGGCTTCCTGCACATCGGCCACGCCAAGGCCATCTGCCTCAACTTCGGGATCGCGTCCGAGCACCCCGGCGGACGCTGCCACCTCCGTCTCGACGACACCAACCCGGACACCGAGAAGGCCGAGTTCGTCGAGGCGATGAGGGAGGACATCCGCTGGCTCGGTTTCGACTGGGGCGAGCACCTCTACCACGCGTCGGACTACTTCGAGGCGCTGTACCGCTACGCGCATGTGCTCATCGACAAGGGGCTGGCCTACGTCGACTCCTCCAGCGAAGCGGAGATCAGGGAGCTGCGCGGCTCCGTCACCGTTCCGGGCACGAACAGCCCCTTCCGGGACCGCACCGTGGAGGAGAACGGCAACCTCTTCCGCCGGATGCGGGCCGGCGAGTTCCCCGACGGCGCCCACGTGCTCCGCGCGAAGATCGACATGGCCCACCGCAACATGGTGATGCGCGATCCCCTGCTCTACCGGATCCGCCACTCACACCACTACCGCCAGGGCGACGACTGGCCGATCTACCCGATGTACGACTTCGCGCACTGCCTGTCGGATTCGCTGGAGCGGGTCACGCACTCGCTGTGCACGCTCGAATTCGAGAACAACCGCGAGATCTACGACTGGCTGCTGGAGCACGTCGACGCGCCCGCGCCCCGGCCCGAGCAGACCGAGTTCGCCCCTCTGGTGCTCGACTACGTCGTGACCAGCAAACGGCGGCTGAAAGCGCTGGTGCAGGAGGGCCACGTGCGGGGCTGGGACGATCCGCGCATGCCCACCCTCGCGGGGCTGCGGCGGCGGGGCGTGACCCCGGAAGCGATCCGTTCGCTCTGCGAGATGGTGGGCGTGGCGCGGGCCCAGTCGCGGGTGGACGCGGACAAGCTCGACTACGCGATCCGCAGTGACCTCAACGAGCGGGCGCCCCGTGCGTTCTGCGTGCTGGATCCACTTCGGGTGGTGCTGACCAACTATCCGGAGGGGCGCGAGGAGACCTTCACCGCTCCTTCGATGCCGGGGGGCGGCTCCGCCTTCGGAACCCGGGACCTGCCCTTCGGCCGGGTCGTGTGGATCGAACGGTCGGACTTCGCCGAGGACCCTCCGCGAGGCTTCCGCCGGCTGGTTCCCGGGGGCGAGGTGAAGCTCAAGTACGCGTACGTGATCCGTTGCGAGAAGGTCGTGAAGGACGCCGGGGGACGGGTGACCGAGCTGCACTGCACCGTCGATCACGAGACCCGCGGCGGGGTCGCGCCGAGAGGACGGCGTGTCCGGGGAACCGTGCACTGGGTGGACGCCGACCGGGCCGTCAGAGCCGAGGTCCGCCTCATCGACCGGATGTTCATGGATCCGGAGCCGCCCGCGGACGATATCATGAGTTCGTTCAATCCGGCCTCGGAACGGATCGTCACCGGGGCGCTGGCCGAACCGGGGCTGGCCGGCACACCCCCGGGCATGCACCACCAGTTCGAAAGGATCGGCTACTTCTTCTCCGATCCCGTCGACCATCGGGACGGGCGGCTGGTCTTCAACCGCACGGTAACCCTGCGCGACAGCTGGGCGGGCCGGGTTCGCCGCCGCGCTTCGGCGGGGCGGGAGGGGGTGGCGGGGGCCGGGGGCGCCGCCGGGGCTGGGGGGAGTGGGGCCGGGTCGGGAGGCAGTGGGGCCGGAGCGGGAGCCAGCGGTGTCGGGGCGGCCAGAGGAGATGCCGGCCCGGATCGGAAGTCGCGCGTCGCGCGCTACGCTGGTCATCAGGGCCCAACGGACTCCCTGCGCAACGCGGAGGAGCGGCGCCGCTTCCAGGAACTGGTATCGCTGGGAGCCTCGGAGGCTACAGCGGTGAGCCTCGTGAGGGCCCCCGACCTGCAGAAGCTCTTCATCGCCGCCCGGTCGGACTACCCGGAGGGGGCCGCGGCGATCGCGGCCTGGCTTGTGAACGAATTCACAAGGCTGCTCGGGAGCGATCCGGAAGCGCGGCTGGAGCGGCTGGACGCCTCCGCGCTGGCCGCGCTGGCGCGTGATGTCGACGCGGGCGGGCTCTCCCACCGCCAGGCCCGCACGGTCGCGGCCGCGCTACTGCGACAGGGCGGCTCGCTGGATGACGCGAAGGCCGGCCTGGACCTCTCCGAGATCGGCGACGAGGCTACGCTGCGCTCGCTCCTGGAGGAGATCGTGACCGAGTACCCGGAGAAGGCGGCGGCCTACCGCAACGGACAGAAGGGCATGATGGGGTTCTTCGTCGGCGAGGTCATGAAGCGGAGCCGGGGCAAGGCCGACCCGCGCAAGACGAGCCGGTTGGCGGCCACGATTCTGGCAGGCTGAGAGAGCCGCCTGTCGCCGTGGCCTCCGGGCCGCTTCGCGACCACTTCCCGGGCCGTCGAAGGAGGCGGGCAGGAGAGGCCGCGGCCCCTCAGTAACCTGCGGCGGATCCGTCCGAGTCGCGCGGGTCCGGCACTCCCACCAGCTCGCCGGTGGCTGCGTCCACGAAGATGCAGTGCGCGATCCCCTGGCCGCCCGCCCACCCCACCTCGTGCCCCATCGCCGCCAACAGTGCCCCGTCGGCCTCGCTCATGTACCCGTTCTCGAGCCTTGCCCGGTCGGGCAGCCACTGGTGGTGGAGACGCTTCGCAGCCACCACTTCGGCCGGAGGCAGCGAGAAGTCCACCAGGTTCACCACCAGGTGGAGCACGGTGTTGATGATCGTGCGGCCTCCGGGGCTGCCGATCACCGCGACCAGCTCCCCGTCGCGCGCCACGATGGTCGGCGTCATCGACGAGAGCATCCGCTGTTCCGGACGGGCCAGGTTGGCCTCGGTTCCGATCAGCCCGCTCTCGTTGGTGAGCCCGGGGCGGCCGTTGAAGTCGCCCATCTCGTTATTGAGGAGGAATCCCGCCCCCGGAACGGTGATGTATGACCCGTACCCGCCCTCGAGCGTGTAGGTGACCGACACGGCCATCCCGTCCGCATCGACGACCGAGTAGTGCGTGGTTTCGGAACTCTCCCAGCCCGCAGACGCGTCCACATCGGCGGGCGCGGAGACGCTGGCGGCCGCCGGTCGGATCGTCGGACGGATCTCGTCGGCGTACGCCTTGCTGGTGAGGCGCCCGACGGGGACGTTCGTGAAATCGGCGTCCGCAAGGAACATGGCACGGTCCCGGAAGGCCCGGCGCATCGCCTCGATCAGGTGATGGGCGACCTCGGGGCTCCCCGCGCCCATCCCCGCCACGTCGAAGCCCTCCAGCACGTTCAGCATCTGAACCAGCGCGGTGCCCCCCGAGGAGGGCGGCGGCATGCTGATGATCTCGTAGCCGCGGTAGGTACCGCGCACCGGTTCGCGTTCCTTCGCCTCGTAGCGGGCCAGGTCCTCCTCGGTAATCCAGCCGCCGCCGCGCTCCATCTCCTCGGCGAGGAGGCGCGCGGTCGTGCCGAGATAGAAGCCGTCTCTGCCCTGGTCGCGGATGCGTTCAAGGGTCGTCGCCAGGTCGGCCTGCACCAGGGTCTCCCCCGCTTCGTAGGGCTCGCCATCCTTCGAGAACTGGGCGAAGCTCGCCGGATAGTCGCGGAACCGCTCCACCATCCGCCCCAGCGACCCCGCGAGCCGCTCGCTGACCACGAATCCGTCGCGGGCCAGCGCCACCGAAGGCTCCACCAGCCCGGCCCACTCCGCGTTCCCGTACTTCTCGTGGGCCAGGGCGAACCCGGCCACGGTCCCGGGCACCCCGACCGCCAGGTGGCTGCGGTGGTGGATCTGGTAGGAATACTCGCCATCCTCCCCGACGAACATCTCGGGGTGCGCCCTCAGCGGCGCCTTCTCACGGAAGTCGATCGCGGTGGAGTTCCCGTCCGGGAAGCGGATCACCATGAACCCGCCCCCGCCGATGTTGCCCGCGGCCGGATGGGTCACGGCCAGCGCCAGGCCGGTGGCGATCGCCGCGTCCACGGCGTTGCCGCCGGCCGCCAGCACCTCGCCCCCCGCCATGCTCGCCTCCGGGTAGGCCGACACAACCATCCCCCCGCCCGAGGTGAGTACATCCCGAACGACCGACACATCCGGCGCCGGGACATCCGGGTCGGGCTGGCGGCAGGCACCCGCCCACAGGACCGCAACGGCGGCCAGGGCGGTTTGGAGCAGGAATGAGCGTCGGCGGATCATCGAGGGCACCTCCGGCTTCAGCTTCTCAGAACGGCAGCCACCTCCGGTTCCGGCTCCGGCCGGGGCGGCATCGGCGACACAACAATGGAGAACCCCGGATCTTCGCGCGAGTCCTCGTCCTCCTCCCCGGGCCGCGTGCGCCGGAAGAGGCCGACCAGATCGTCGACCAGACTGTACATGACCGGAACCAGGACGAGGGTGAGGAAGGTGGCGAAGATGATCCCCACGATCACCGCCACCGCCATCGGCCCCCACCACGCCGCCTGCTCGCCGCCCCAGAAGAACTCGGGCGAGAGGCTGGTGAAGAGGCCGAAGAAGTCGAAGTTGAGCCCGATCGCCAGCGGCACGAGCCCGAGTGCGGTGGTGATCGCCGTCAGCAGCACCGGACGCAGCCGCGTCTTGCCCCCCTGCACCAGCGCGTCGCAGGTGCTCAGCCCGTCACGCCTGCGCAGCAGATCGATGTAGTCGATCAGCACGATGGCGTTGTTCACCACGATCCCGGCCAGCGAAATTACGCCGACCCCCGTCATGATGATTACGAACGGCATCCGGAAAACCATCAATCCGATGAGAACCCCTATCGTCGACATGATCACCGACGAGAGGATGATCACCGGCTTGATGACCGAATTGAACTGCGACACCAGGATCAGCGCGATCAGCATCAGCGCCGCCAGGAAAGCGGTGGTCAGGAACGCGAAAGCCTCCTGCTGCTCTTCCTGTTCCCCGGTGAAGGCGAGGGTGTAGCCGGGTGGGAGCGACGAGGTGAAGTCCTCCAGGACCGCTTCGACCTCGGCGCGCACGGCGTTGCTGTTGTAGCCGGCCACGACCTCGGCGCTGATCGTGGCCATCCGGTCCATGTCCTTGCGGCGGATCGAACTGTACCCCTCGTCCACCGTCCATCCCGCCACTGAAAGCAGCGGAACCTGCCGTCCCTCCGAAAACACCGTCAGGTTCTCGAGTGCGGTGAGCTCGTCGCGGTCCTGCTCGCGCAGCCGCACGACGATGTCGAATTCCTCATTGCCGGTCCGGTACTTGGCGGCTTCCAGCCCGTTGATGGCGCTCCGCACCAGAAACCCGATCTCGTTCGTCGAGAGGCCGTAGAGGCTGGCCTTCTCCCGGTCCACCTCCACCCGCAGCTCCGGGCGCCCTTCGTCCATATCGCTCTTCAGCCCCACCAGGCGCGGATAGACCTGCGAGGCCTCGATCACGTCGACGGCCTGCGCCGCGAGATCCTCCAGGAGCAGGGGATCCTCCCCCGAGATCTCGATGTTGACCGGTGCGCCCGCGGGCGGCCCTTCGGTGACCTGGTCGACGCGCACCTCCGCGCCGGCAAGGTCGCTGCCGACCGTCTCCTGCATGGCGGCAAGGGTCGCGAAGACATCGAACTCGCGCTCCTGGTAGTCGACCATGGTCAGTGTGACGCGGCCGGCCTCCGGTCCCCCCGGCCCTCCCCCGTCCATGGGTCCCCCGCCTCCCGTCGCGCCCACCGTCGTAACGATCGTCTCGGCGTCGGTCACGCCCGTGATCGTCCCGACTTCCTCCTTGAGCCTGCGGGCGTAGTCGTTCGTCACGCCGGCGGAGGTGCCGACCGGAGCTTCGACGGACACGTAGACCATGCGGGGCGGAATGTCCTCGGGGAAGTACTCGACCGGCGCCGCGAAACGGCTGTACACCGCGATCGTCGCGAAGAGCGTCACAATCGAGCCCGCCAGCACGATGGCGCGGTTATCGAGCGCCCAGCGGAGCCGTCTCTCGTACCAGGCCACCAGATGCGGCAGGCCCCGCGCCATGAAGACGCGGCTCATCCGGTCCAGGAGCAGGCGGTGAAGGAGCCAGGCGGCGGTCGCGGTCACGATGAGCAGTCCGGCGGTCAGCGGATTCGCCGCCGCGATCACCACGAGCGCAAGGGCCGCGACAAAGAGGAGCAGTGCCCGGCCGTAGCGGTTGAGCTTGCGGGGACGGCTGCTTGCCGGCTGGAGGAAGATCGAGCAGAGGGTGGGAACGATGACCAGTGCCACGAACAGCGAACTCGAGAGGGTGACGATGAGCGTCAGCGGCAGGTAGCTCATGAACTCGCCGGCGATCCCCGGCCAGAACATCAGCGGGGTGAAGGCGGCGAGTGTCGTCGCGGTCGCCGCGATCACCGGGACCGCGACCTCTCCGGTGGCCTTCTTGCACGCCTCCCTGCGGCTCCACCCCTCCTCGATGAACCGGTAGATGTTCTCGACGATCACGATGGCGTTGTCGACGAGCATTCCGAGCGCGAGGATGAGCGAGAAGAGCACCACCATGTTCATGGAGATGCCGAGCAGTCCCAGCGCGACGAACGAAACGAACATCGACGTCGGGATCGAGATGGCGACGAAGATCGAGGTGCGCAGCCCGAGGAAGAACAGGAGTACTCCCACGATCAGGATCAGGCCCGAGATGATGTTGTTCTGCAGGCTGTTGACCATGTCGCCGATGTCTTCGGACATGTCCGAGGTGATGGACACCACGGTCGACGGCGGGAACAGGGGCCGCACGGCATCGATTTCCGCCCGCACCGCCTCGGAGGTGGCGATGATGTTCTCGCCCGAGCGCTTGACCACGTCCAGCGTGACCACGGGCTGGTCGCCGAGGCGGGCAAATGTCTCCTGCTCGGCGAATCCGAATTCCACCGTCGCCACGTCGCGAACGTAGATGGGACGGCCGGCGGCGGTGGTGACCACCAGGTCCCGGATCAGCGTGGGATCGTCGAACTCGCCATCCACCCGCACCAGGTACTTGACGCCGTTCACATCGATCGAGCCGCCCGGAATGTTCACGTTCTCCTGCCGGATGGCGCTGATCACATCGTCGAAGGACACGTTGTAGTACTGCAGTCTGCCGAGATCCACATCGACCTTGATCTCGCGCTCCAGGCCGCCCCGCAGCCCGACGCGAAGGACCGCGGGGATCGACTCGATCCGCCCCTGCAGCTCCTCCGCCAGCTCCTTGAGCCGCACGAGCCCGTATCCGCCCGACAGGTTCACCTGCATCACGGGCGCTTCGCTCATCGAGAACTCGACGATGAACGGATCCTCCGCTTCGGAGGGAAGCTCGGGGCGGGCCAGGTCCACCTTCTCGCGGACCTGCTGGAGCGCTTCGTTCAGGTCCGTGGCCGATTCGAACTCGACAACGACCGAGGAGTAGCCCTCGACGGAGGTGGAGGTGAGCTCCTTCACATCCGAGATGGTGTTCAGCTCCTCCTCGATCTTGCGGGTGACCAGGCTTTCCATGTCGGATGGCGACACCCCGGGATAGAGAGTGTTCACCGAGATCATGGGTATCTCGATCTCGGGGAAGGACTCCTTCGGGATGGACCGGTAGGAAAGCAGTCCCGCGACCGTGACGAAGACAAAGAGGACCAGCACCGAGGTGGAGTGATCGACTGCCAGCGAGGTCAGGCGGAATTCCTTGAAGGCCTTGCCCGTCGGCGGCCTGCGGGAACCGTTGCTGTCGTCAGGCATCACCCCTCCACGATCCGGACCCGGTCGCCCTCGGTCAGTCCCTGCTGCCCGACGACGACGAGCCGGTCCCCGGCTTCGAGCCCCGAACCCACCACGATCTCGTTGCCCTGTGAGACCGAAATCTCCACGCTGCGCCGGGACGCCCGCGCGGCCTCACCCACCCCCTCGACCACGAACACCACGAATCCGTCCTCCATCGACACCAGCGCCTGCTGGGGCACCACGATCGCCTCGCCCACCTCCTCGCGCACGATCTCGATGTCCGCGATCATCTCCGGCTTGATCCGTCCGCCCGGATTGGGAAGCACCAGTTCGACCGCGAAGGTGCGGCTCTGCGGATCGACGGTGGCTCCAGCGTAGGTGACCGTACTCTCGAATTGCTCGCCGGGCAGGACGCTGAAACCAACGCTCACACCGGCGCCCGCCGCCACCTCCAGCGCGTACCGCTCCGGCACTCCCGCAAGGATCTTGATGGATTCCGTATGGACGATTCTCGCCACGCGAGTCCCCGGCGACACCATCGCCCCGACCTCGACGAACCGGTCGTCCAGGATTCCGCTGATCGGTGCCCGGACGGTCGTGCGCGCCAGGCGTTCCTCCAGCGCCTCGAGGCTTCCCTGTGCCTGCTCGGCCGCGTACCTGGCCTCCAGATAGCTCAGTTCGGAACCGATCCCGTCTTCCTCGTAGAGCTTGCGGCGGCGTTCCCAGACCTCGTCGGCCAGCTGCGCCTGCGCGGTCGCCGTCGCCACCTGGGCCCGCAGGATTGCGTCGTCGAGCTGCACGATCGCCTGGCCCGCGCGGATCGGCCGGCCCTTGTCGCGCACGATCGCCCGGACCACGCCGCCCTCCTCGGCGGACACCACGACATCGTACATCGCCTGGGCGACCCCCGTGAGGCGCACCGACTGGGTGAAGCTGCGCGGCGTGATCTCCTCGACCTCCACGTTCACGATCCGCTCGAAGACCTCGGCCGGCCTTTCCGTCTGGCCCTGGCTCTCGCCACCGCAGGCGGACAGGCAGCCGGCAAACAGCGCGAGCGTCGCGAATGTCCACACCGGTCCCGCGGCGGGAACAGCCGGCCGGGGTGGTCCGATCCTCGTCAGCCTTCCGTTCATCCTCTATCCCCTTCGCCGCTGGCGCCGCCGGCAATCGGCATGTCCACGAGCGGCACGGTTCCGGCAGCCTCGTCGAGACGGGCACCGGTCGAAAGATAATCGTACACCGCTTGCGCGTAGTTGAATTCGCTCTGGCGGAGGGCGACCTCCGCGTCCGTGAGTTCCAGCTGGCTCGCCAGCCCCTCCCGGTACCGCGCGCTGGCGATCTCGTAGCCCCGCCGCGCCTGCGACACCGCGAGGTGCTGGCCCCGGGTCCGCGACCGCGCCTCCTGCAGGTCGTCGACCAGGTTGCGCAGCTGAATCTCGGCCTGGTCGCCGGCGAGACGGGTCTGTGTCTCCGCCTGCCGCAGCGCGGCCTGCCGCTGCGAGATGCGGGCGGTTTCGCGGAATCCCGAGAAGATGGGCATGCTCACCCTGAAGCCGACCTGCTTGGTCGTGCCGCGCTGGGCGCTGGTTCCGAAGAAGACCGGCATGCCGTTCTGCTGGGCGGCCAGTCCGTAGCTCCCGAAGGCGCTCACGCTCGGAAGATAGTCGGCCTGCTCGATCCGCAGCTCGGTCTTCCTCAGCGTCTCCGTCAGCTCGAGCTGGCGGATGTCGGAGCGATTCGCCCTTCCCCGCCGGAGGAGTCGATCCAGTTCCGGGGCCTCCGCCAGCGATTCTCCGCGGAACGCCAGGATGTCCCGGTTTCCGGGGGAGTTCGCGCCGACGTCGTCGAGGTCCATCAGTGCGAGCTCCCCGGCCACCTCGATCTCGGCCTCCGGATCCAGGTCCAGCTCAGCGGCCAGCCCGCGGCGGGCGGCGCGGAGGCGGTTCTCCGCGCGGCTCAGGTTCGGCTCCAGGTTGGCGGCCTCCACCTCCAGGCGGAGCACGTCGTAGACCTCGGCCACCCCGGCCTCCTCCATCGCCCGGGTCTCCTCGAGGGACTGTCGCACCCGCTTCAGCGAATTCGCGGTCAGGCGGACCTCCTCCTGCGCGAGCAAAAGGTCGTAGAAGGCGATCCGGACGCGCGTGACGATCTGCTGGGTGCGTCCCCGCAGGGCTTCCCGCTGCAGGCCCCGGAAGCGGGAAGCCGCCCCGAGGCCGACGAAGACCTGGGGGTCGAGGAGCGTCTGCTCCAGGTTCACCGAGAGGTTCCAGAGGTTGTCGGCACCGAACTGGACCGGGATGAAATCGCCCTGCGCAGCCGACGGATCGAAGATCTGAGCCGGCAGGAAGCTCACCTGCGGAGCGACGTTGCGCGTGTATGACGATGACAGGCTCACGCTGGGATAGAAATCGCTCCAGGCCTCCGCCACCTGGCCGTTGGCGAGCGCGAGGTCGTATTCCGCGTCGAGGATCTCCCGGTTTCTCTCGATGGCGGCCTCGGCGATGGCGCTCAGCAGCGCCGGACGGTCTGCCAGGCCGGTTGGGGGAGTCGCGCGCTGAGCCGACGCCGGGTCACCGGCCCACCCCAGCCCCGCGAGCATCGCCAACGCCCACCCGCCGGCGCGGCCCGCGCGGTCAACGATCCCCGGCACACCCGCTTCCCTCCGCTTGCACGATCTATTCATTCGACCTCCGCTGATCTTTCGGCACTCTGCGGGCCGTCAGGCGAAACGCCCGGAAACACCCGCACTTAGGGACGAATCACCCCGGCCAAAAGTCAAGACACCCGGATGCCCGGCGCTGTTGGGGAAGGAGGCGCGCGCGGCGGGCGGCGAGGCCCGCCATCCCTGCTCCGTGGCGGCCCGGTATTGACGGAACGTGGCCGAGGGGGTAGCCTGTTGGGCGTGAGATCGGCACAGTGTTGCCGGTAAGGATCCTACAGACGACTTGAAGGAGCATCAGGATGCGGACCACGGGAACCGTGAAGTGGTTCAACGACGCGAAGGGATTCGGATTCATCAGCCCGGAGGCGGGAGAGAGGGACTGTTTCGTCCACTACTCCGCGATCGAGGGCGAGGGTTTCCGGAGCCTCTCGGAGGGTGACCAGGTCGAATTCGACATGGTGAGCGGTCCGAAGGGACCAGCTGCGGAGAACGTGACCCGCGTCGAAGCGATGGGCTGATACCTGGCCCGCGAGTAGCACACCACGGATGCGAGGCCGGCGGGGCGACCCGCCGGCCTCGTCGCATTCCCCGGTGACGCACCCCGGCTCCGACCCTGCCCGCTCCGGCAGCCCGACCGGCAGTTCACCCGCCCGCGACGGAAGGTGCCCGCTCGAAGAAGACCGCGTGCCAGCGCTCGGCGGCGGGGCCTTCCCAGCCTCCGTTCCTGAGCTGGTCCAGGCTGGTGAGGGAATTGTCGAAAACCACGGACGCGGTGGTGACCTCCCCGGTGCCCGCCAGCGTGCGGAACTCCGGCCGGGTGGCCCGCCGGATGCTCCCCGCCCGGTCGCGGTACCACACCGCCTCGTTCCCCAGGAAGCGGACGCCGATCCGCGCCTCGGTCTCCCGGAGCACGGCGGTCAGCGCGTCGATGGAGCAGCCGGAGGGGAGTGCGACGGTGGTGTCCGCACAGACGATCAGAAAGCGGCGGTATCGCCACGTGCGGCCCGCCCGCAGCGGCACCCCGTGTGCCTTCCAGGACGACAGGAAGCCATCCACCGTGGCCAGGAGCAACCCGGCCTCCGCTTCGTCGAGCGCCCGATCAGCTCCGAAAACCCAGATACGGGACTCGTCCGGGAATCCTTCAAAGTCGCGAGGGTTCATCCGCTGCCCCCTTCCCCGCCCGCGGGTTCCGGCCGCGGACTCTTGTCCAGCAGGACCGCAACCCACTGCAGGTCCCTGGTGTTTTCCAGCATGATCTTGACGACCATGGTGAGAGGAACCGAGAGGAGCGCGCCGACGGGCCCCCAGAGCCATCCCCAGAAGACCAGCGAGACGACCACGATCAGCGTCGAGAGTCCGAGGTGCCGCCCCATGAGGGTGGGCTCCAGCCAGTTCCCGAACAGCACGTTGACGGTGAGGTAGCCGAAGCCCACGACGGCGGCGTGCTGGATGTCGATCCCGACGAAATCGGCCGTCACCGGATCGACGTTGATGAGCGCGAGGATCAGCGCGGGCACGGAAGCGATGATCGATCCTATCGTCGGAACGTAGTTGAGGATGAAGGCGATCAGGCCGAGGAGGATCGGCAGGTCGAGTCCCATGGACCACGTCCACAGTCCCAGGAGGATGCCGGTCGCGAGGCTTACGAGGGTCTTGATCATCAGGTACCCCTGCACCTCTTCGATGATCTTGCGGAAGCGTTCGTCGAGCGGCTCGCCGTCGCCTGCGATCGCCCGCAGCTTGCGGGGCAGGACGAGGGCCTCCCCGAGAGCGAAAACGAGAATCAGCAACACCAGAAAGGTGCTGGCAAGCAACGACAGCGCAAAAGTCGTCGCTCCGGTGACCAGGCTGGTGAGGAACGCCGCATTGAGCAGGTCGCGGGCCAGCGCCGTAAGTTCGCCTTCATCCAGTATGAGCACCCACTCCTCCAGCTGCGCGAACCACAGCTCAAGCTGTGGCAGAGTCGCGTCGAAGAGGGTGAGCAGCCGGACCTGGAGCTCGGGGAACCGCTGGCTGCCCACGACGATCAGCAGCGCGAAACAACCCGCGACAGCGATTACCGTGACGGGGACCGCGATCGCCAGCGGCACGCGCTTCCGTGACAGCCAGAGCACCACCGGGAGGCAGATTGCGGCCAGGAAGGTCGCGGTGGCGATGGGAAGCAGGACCGGCTGCGTGAACCGCAGACCCTGGATCAGAATGAAGGCAACCGCCAACGTGAAGAGGATCCGCAGACCCGGATTCCGATCGAACTGGTCGTAGATCATAAGAGGATTCTATGGACGGGAAGGCATCGCGGAAAGACCCCGCCAATACGGGCCGAACAGTCGATAACGTTGCAGGGCCCGCCCGGCCCCGCGAGGAAACGGGTGCCGTGGCCGGGCCCCGGAAACAGCCCGGACCGCCCACCGCGGACCGATCCCGGTCGGGCGCCGATCTCCTCGCGCAGTGCCGGGTGGACACCTTCCGTTCGGGGGGCGCCGGGGGCCAGCATCAGAACAAGGTGGAATCGGGCGTGCGGCTGACGCACCTGCCCACCGGAATCGTGGTCTCTTCCCGCAGGCACCGGTCGCAGCACCGCAACCGGCAGGACGCCCTGGAAAGGCTGGAGGCGGAGCTGGAAGCAAGGGGCCGGACACGCAAGCCCCGGATTCCGACCGCGGTGCCGAAGCGCGAACGGCGCAAGCGCCTCGAAGCGAAGAAGCGGAGGTCCCGGCTGAAGAAGCTGCGGGACAGGCCCGATCCCGGGGAGGACTGAGGTTCGCCGTCAGCAGACGGTCGGCCCCGCCTGCGCCTCCGCGATCCCGGCAATCCCTGCCGACCCGGCACCGCCGACAATCGCCAGCGCGAACCGGACGGAAAGCAGGGCACGGGAGCCCGCGGATGTCCTGCCGCCTGCCATCGCCCCGCTCAGTCCAGTTCCCGCACCGCGGCCACCACGTCGTCGAAGGGCGGCAGCACGCCGGGATCGTCGCTCACCCAGGCGTAGCTGATGCGCCCCTCCCGGTCGACTACGAAGACCGAGCGCTTCGCCACCCCGCGCAGACCGATGAAGTCCTCCTCGAGGACGCCGTAGGCGGCCGCCGCGGCCTTGTTGAAGTCGGAGAGGATCGTGAACGGGATTTCCATCTCGTTCGCCCACTTCCGGTTCACGAAGGGGGAGTCGATGCTGATCCCGTACACCGCCGCTCCCAGGGACCCCCACACCCCCCAGTTCTCGCCGACGTGGCAGAGTTCCTCGGTGCAGGTTCCGGTGAAGGCGAGCGGGACGAACATCAGGACCACCGGCTCACCGCGATGCTCCGACAGCGTAACCGGATCCTTGAGGCCCCGCAGAAGCGAGAAATCCGGGGCTTCGGCGCCGACAGAAAGTCCATTCACTTGAGCTTTACTCCGGGTTCGGGTTGCCATTTGCCACAGCGCGGCCCCGGGGACTCCGCGTCCGGTCGCGACGACTCCGCTGAAGTGGTCCGACCGGGCAAGGCCGGGCCGGGGTGCGCTGAATCAAGATAACATCATGCCGCCTCGTTCCGCCGGTCGTCACGGCGGACCGCGGCGGGGGTGTTCGCGCGGACCGCGGAGCCCTGCACCCCCGCACCCGAGCGCTGCTGCGCCGTATCCCGGGGCGCCGGCGACAACGAGGGTGGCGGAACCCGCACCTGTTGCCGTATCTTTGGTACCATGAATAAATACGCCATAATCCTGCTCGCGGCCGGGGCAGCTGGCATCGCCACATCCGCGGTTCCCGGGACGGAACCCCAGGACTGGCCTCCCGGGTCGATCGCTTCGGCGGGGCGTTCCATGCCGGCGGCCGGCGCACCCGCTGGCATCTCCAACGAGGTCGTGGCCGAATACTGCGTCCGCTGCCACAGCGAGCGCCGGCAGGTCGGCGGGCTGGTGCTGGAGGGCTTCGACATCGCCGACGCCGAGCAGCGGCGGCCGACGATCGAAAAGATGATCCGCAAGCTCCGGGCCGGGATGATGCCGCCCAACGGGCAGCCGCGCCCCGAGGCCGAGGTGGTCGACGCCATGGCGGCGGAGCTCGAGGAGTCGATGGACGAGATCGCGGCCCGCAATCCGGACCCCGGACGACGGACCTTCCAGCGCCTCAACCGGGCGGAGTACCGGAAGGCGGTCCACGATCTGCTGGGCATCGACGTGGATGTGAACGTGTTCCTGCCGCTGGACACCAAGAGTGCCAATTTCGACAACATCGCGGATGTCCAGATGCCCTCGACGACCGTCATCGAAGGTTACCTCCGCGCGGCCGGACAGATCAGCCGCATGGCGCTCGGAGACCCGGACGCGGAGGTCTCCTCCACGATCTACCGGATTCCCCGGGTGCAGTCGCAGAAGGAGCGGGTCGAGGGGGCGCCGATCGGGACGCGCGGCGGCCTCTCGGTAATGCACAACTTCCCTGCGGACGGGAAGTACGTCTTCCACATCATGCCCTACGCCGCCGTGGAGGGCGAAGTTTTCGGGAGGACCTTCGGGACCGAGCAGATGGAGGTCTCCATCGACGGGACCCGGGTCGCCCTGCTGGAGATCGATCGCTGGATGAGCGAATCCGAGCCGAGCGGGTTGAATATCCGCACGGACTCGATTTACGTGACCGCCGGCGAGAAGCGCGTATCGGTCGCCTTCATCCGGCTGTTCGAAGGCGTCGTGGACGACCTCATCCGCCCCATCGACCATACGCTCGCGGACGGACAGATCGGGATCGGCCTCGGCGTGACCACGCAGCAGCACCTGCAGCGCGTCACCGTCCTCGGACCCTACGGCATCACCGGCGTCTCCGAGACGCCCGCGCGGCGGAGGGTGTTCACCTGCCGGCCGACCATGCCCGAGGAGGAACTGCCCTGCGCGCGGAGCATCATCACGCGCCTCGCGACCCGGGCCTACCGGCGTCCCGCGCTGGAGAGCGACGTGGACGGGCTGCTCGTCTTCTACGAACAGGGTGCGTCCAGCGGCGGCTTCGAGAAGGGGATTCGCACGGCGCTGCAGGCCATCCTGGCAAGCCCCCACTTCATCTTCCGGCTGGAGGGCAGGCCCGCCGACGTGACGGCCGACGGCATCTACCCGGTCGACAACATGGACCTCGCGTCGCGCCTCTCGTTCTTCGTGTGGGGTTCGCCCCCGGACGACGAACTCCTGGAAGCCGCACGCTCCGGTGCCCTTTCAACCCTGGAAGAGCTGGATCGGCAGGCCCGGCGCATGCTGGCGGACCCCCGCGCGGAGGCGCTGGCGACCCGTTTCGCGGCCCAGTGGCTGAGGTTGCAGGATCTCGACCTGGTCCACCCCGACGCGCTGACCTTCCCCTACTTCGACCAGACCCTGGCCGACGCAATGCTGCGGGAGACCGAACTCTTCTTCGACCACCTGGTGCAGGAGGACCGGCCGGTGCTGGATCTCCTCACCGCCGACTACACCTTCGTCAACGAGCGACTCGCGCGGCATTACGGGATCACCGGCGTGCTCGGACCCTCCTTCCGCAAGGTCGACTACCCGACGACACGGCGCCGCGGGCTGCTCGGGCACGGTAGCGTCCTCACGCTGACGTCCCATCCCGATCGGACCTCGCCGGTGTTGCGCGGCAAGTGGGTGCTGGAGGTGCTGCTGGGCGCGCCGCCGCCGCCGCCGCCGCCCGACATCCCGGCGTTCGAGGAGACGGACGCCGCGGAGGAGGGCCGTTTCCTCACCGTGCGTGAACGCATGGAACTGCACTCGGCGAATCCCCGGTGCAATTCCTGCCACAATGTCATCGACCCGCTCGGTCTGGCGCTGGAGAACTTCGACGTGACGGGCACCTGGCGGATCCGCGACGGGGGCAACCCGGTCGATCCGGTCGGGACGATGTATGACGGCACCGAGCTGGCCGGTCCCGAGGACCTTCGCAGCGCGCTGCTGGCCATCCCCGACGTCGTCCTCAGCACCTTCACCGAGAACCTGATGGCGTACGCCCTGGGCCGCAGGGTGGAGTACTACGACATGCCGACGATCCGTGAGATCACCCGCGACGCAGCGGAAAACGATTACCGGGTGTCGTCTTTCATAATGGGCGTCGTGCGTAGCCCGGCCTTCCGCATGGCCAGGGCGGGCGCGATCGCCGAGGAACAACCCGTAAGCGAAGTCGGCTCGCTCCCGGGAGCGCCGATCAACTAGGACACACCAAGACAAGGGAGTATCGATGCGATACCTCAGCGGCACACACATTTCGCGACGGGCCATGCTGAAGGGCGCCACCGCTGCGATCGGGCTGCCTCTTCTGGACGCGATGATCCCGGCGGGCAGGGCCTTCGCGTCCACCGCCACGGGCAAGGCCGCCAGCAAGACCCGGCTGGTGTGCATCGAGCAGGTGCACGGGGCCGCCGGCTGCAACTCCTGGGGGGCCTCGCAGAACCTGTGGTCTCCGGCAGAGACGGGGCGCGACTTCGATCTCTCGCCCGGCAGCCTTCGTCCCCTCGAGCCCTTCCGGAAGTACCTGACGATCGTCAGCGACACCGACTCGCGGATGGCGGACGCGCACGCCCCGGCCGAGATCGGCGGCGACCACTTCCGCACCAGCGCAGTCTTCCTCACGCAGGCCCGGCCGAAACAGACGCAGGGTTCGGATGTCCGTGTGGGGACGTCGATGGACCAGCTCTACGTCCAGCGCTTCGGCCAGGACACGCCGATTCCGTCGCTGCAGCTGTCGATCGAGAACGTCGACCAGGCTGGCGGATGCGCCTACGGATACGCCTGCGTCTACACCGACACGATCAGCTGGGCCACGCCCACGCAGCCGCTCCCCATGATCCGCGATCCGCGCGCCGTCTTCGAGCAGCTCTTCGGCGCTGGCGGCACGCCCGAGCAGCGCGCCGAGCGGCTCACCACCGACCGCAGCATCCTGGACTGGGTGATGGGCGAGATGTCTTCGCTCCGCCGCCAGCTCGACCCGTCGGACGTGCACCGGCTGGACCAGTACGCCCAGAACATCCGCGAACTCGAGCAGCGCATCACCCGCATCGAGGCCCAGAACACCAGCGGCGAGGAGCGCCAGATTCCCGAGGCTCCGGCCGGCGTGCCCGACTCCTTCGAGGAGCACGTGAAGCTGATGTTCGATCTCCAGGTGCTGGCCTTCCTGTCCGACACGACGAGGGTCTTCTCCTTCAAGATCGGGCGGGATGCGTCGCCGAGGACGTATCCGGAATCGGGTGTGGATGCGCCCTTCCATGGGTCGTCGCACCACGGGGGCCGCGAGGATCGGGTGCGTGCCTTCGCGAAGATCAACGAGTACCACGTGTCGATGGTTCCGTACTTCCTGGAGAGGCTGCAGGCTGCGACCGAAGGCGAGGCCACCCTGCTCGACAAGACGATGGTCGTGTACGGGTCGGCGATGGCCGATGGCAACCTGCACAACCACGCCCGCTGCCCGCTCTTCCTGGTCGGCGGAGCCAACGGCGCGCTGGAAGGGGAGCAGCACATCCGGGCCCGGGCCGGCACGCCGATGGCGAACGTGATGCTGAGCCTGCTGCACAAGCTCGGCGCCACCGACATCGACACGTTCGGGGACAGCAACGGCCATTTCGCGTTCTGACGGAGGCTTCGCAACACCTGCCAAGGAGATGACATGATGACTGGTCCACGCCGTGGCTTCGCCGCGGGAATCGCCATCACCGTCGCTCTGGCGGCGGCTACCTTCGCGGGGGCACCCGCCGACTCTCCCGTGGCCGACGCGGCCGAGCGGGGGGATCTGGCGGAGGTGCGCTCGCTGCTCCGAGGCGGCGCCGATGTGAACGCCGCCCAGAACGACGGGATGACGGCGCTCCACTGGGCCGCCGCCAACGGTCACACCGAGATCGCCCGGACGCTGCTCTACGCGGGGGCTACGGTGCGGTCGACGACGCGCCTCGGCGGGTACACGCCGCTGCACCTCGCGGCGCGGTCCGGGGACGTGGAGATCGCCGGGATTCTGCTCGCCGCCGGCGCGGACCCGAACGCCTTTACCTCGACCGGCGTGACGCCGCTGCACTTTGCGGCGGACGCGGATGCGGAGGGCGTCGTCGAGGCGCTGGTGGAGAGCGGGGCCGAGGTCGACGCCCGGGACGGGTTCTCGGAGCGCACGCCGCTGATGTTCGCGGCCGTGCGCGGCGCCGACGCCGCCGTGAACGCGCTATTGGATGCGGGTGCAGACCCCTCGCTCGAGACCGCCATCAAGGACTACGAAGCAGTCTCCCAGAATCTTCGCGCCGACCAGCGGCGCCGGGCACGGCTGAAGGCCGCTGCCGAGGAGCCCGAAGAGGAAGAGCAGGTCGCGGAGGCCCCCGGCGCGGCCCAGGGTCAGACGCCGCCGGCGCAGGGACGGACTCCTCCCGCCGCTGCCGCGCAGGCCCAGCGGCAGGCGGCACAGACCCCGGCGCGGCAGAACCCGCAGGCGCAGGGCGCGAGCGCCAACCGGAGCGGCCAACCGCCCCAGCCGGCCGAGCCGCCCACCGTGCCCCCGGTTCGGGCCCTCAGCTCCACGCAGCAGATCGGGAAGCAGGGGGGCTTTGCGGCGCTGCACTATGCCGCGCGGGAGGGTCACCGTTCGACGGCCCGGCTTCTCGTGGACGGCGGCACCGATCTGGACCTGCCCACCGGAGGTGACCAGACGACCCCGATGCTCGTTGCGGTGATCAACGGCCACTACGACCTGGCGCGCGATCTGCTGGAGCGCGGCGCGGACCCGAACCTCACCAGCGACGACGGCGCCGCTCCCCTCTTCGCGACGCTCAACATCGAGTGGTCGCTGAGGACCTGGTATCCGCAGCCCGCGGCGTTCAGACAGCAGGAGACCAGCTACCTGGAGTTGATGCGGCTGCTGCTGGAGGCTGGCGCCGACCCGAACCAGCGAACCAGCACGCACATCTGGTACGCGGCCTACAACGCCGGGCGCATGGGCGTCGACTTCACCGGAGCCACGCCGTTCTGGAGGGCCGCCTACGCCGCCGACGTCGAGGCGATGCGGCTGCTCGTCGAATACGGGGCGGACCATAACATGTCTACGCTGAAGCTCCCCGGTCGACGCAGCTTCGCATTCCCCGGCGCACAGGCCGAGCAGGAGGAGCGCCTGGATCCATCCGGCCTGCCCCCGGTTCCCACCGGCGGCCCGGCCGTCCATCCTCTGCACGCGGCTTCCGGAGTGGGGTTCGGCACCTCCAGGGTCGCGCAGCAGCACCGCAGCGTACCCGATGGGTGGCTGCCCGCGGTGCGGTATCTGGTCGACGAGCTCGGCGTGGACGCGAACCTGCGCGACCACGACGGATTCAACGCGATCCACCACGCGGCCGCGCGCGGCGACAACGCGACGATCCTGTTTCTGGTGAGCCGGGGCGCCGATGTCGGGGCGATCAGCCGCCGCGGCCAAACGACGGCCGACCTGGCCAACAGCCCCGAACAGCGGGCCCAGCCTCACCCCAGGACGGTTGCGCTGCTCGAGAAGCTGGGGTCGGAGAACAACCACATGTGCCGTTCCTGCGGGGGCAGTTTCTGATGGGTGGAGCAATCGGAGCAGGGTGCGGCGGGATGGGTGGCGGCTCCCGGGTTCGCAGTGCGCTCGGGAGCCTTGCCGTGGCCGCGGTGCTGGCCCCACTGACCAGCGCGGGCCTGACCGCCCAGGACACCGTGTGGAACCGCTACACCCTGGAGGGACTGAACGGGGTGTACATCCGGGCCGAAACCAACCAGGGCTGCGAAGGGGCCGGCGTGTCGGCGGAGTCGATCCGCGCCGATGCGGAAGCCGCACTCACGGAGGCCGAGGTGCCGCTGCTGACCGAGCGCGAGATGCTCGAAGCGCCGGGCCTGCCCGAGCTGCGGGTGACCTTCGAGTGCGGCGGCGGGGTGGCCGGCGTGGTCGGCTACTCGGTGTCGGTCCGCGTCCAGCAGGCAACCCAGATGATCCGGGACACGCAGATCACCCTCCCCGAGGCGGTCACCTGGTACGCGACCACGGTGGGCGTGGCGGAGGCGGGCACAACCGTGAGTGCGCTGGGCGAGGCGCTTCAGGCCAAGCTGGCCGAGTTCGCGGAGGCCTTCAGGGAAGCGAACGCGGACGACGAAGGGAGCGGCTAGCCGCCGATCCCGAGGAGCGCAATCGCGACCTCACGTGCCTCGTCGAGTGTGTCGACGACATGGTCTTCCGGCACGCGGCGCAAGATGTCGAGCCCGTGGAGCGTTTCTGCAACCTTGCCCTCGAGGCCCATCACGATCACCTCCGTCTTCGACCGCGCGGCCACTTCGATCAGCTGCGCGACAAGCATCGCCGCGCTGTCGTCCACGAAGATGGCGCCGGAAAAGTCGAAGATCACGATTTCGTGTTCGGCGATGTCACCCCCGATCACTCCGACCAGCTTGTGCGCCGAGGCCACGGTGAAGCTCCCCTTGAGGGCGACAAGCCCCGCACGCGCGGCATACTCGTCGGCCGCGGCCAGCATCTCGGGGTGGTCCGCGAAGAATGCCGTATCGAGCAGGGGCACCGAAACGATGCTGTCGAGTTCCAGCGCCTCCATCTCCTGGGCGTGGGTCATCCCCGCGACGATCAGTCCGATCGCGACCGCGGTCACGAGGTCGACGAAAACGGTGAGAGCGAGCGTGACCGTCATCACCACCAGGTGCGTGCGGCGGATGCGGTGGATGCGCGTGAGCAGGCGCCAGTCGATGATGTCCCATCCCACCTTCATCAGGATCCCCGCCAGGACGGCGTGCGGAATCGGCTCAACGTACTGGCCCAGACCGAGCAGGAGCCCGAGCACGAGGATCGCCCGCAACGCGCCGGACATGGGCGTGCTGCCCCCGGCGCGGATGTTGGTGACGGTACCCATGGTGGCGCCCGCACCGGGCAGGCCACCGAAGATGCCGGAGGCGATGTTGCCGATCCCCTGCCCCACCAGCTCCCGGTTGGGTCGGTGACGCTGGCCGGTAAGCGAGTCGGCCACCAGCGAGGTCAGCAGGCTGTCCACGGAGCCCAGGAGCGCGAGGATGAAGGCGGGTTGCAGGGCTCCCAGCAGGAAACCCGGCGAGGGGAGGGCCACCTGAACGCCCGGCAGCCCCCTGGGGATCTCGCCAATGACCGGTGCCTGGCTCAGCCAGAGGACCCCCAGCAGCGTTCCGGCCACGAGGGCCACCAGCACCGGGGGGACGAACCGCGAGAACCGCCGCGGCCAGAGGACGGTAATCGCCAGGGTGACCGCCCCGAGCGCCAGGGCCTCGAAATCGACTGACTGAACGGCTGCCGTGAGCGCCTGGATCGCACCCGGCGCGCCTCCGCGCGGCGCGGGCGCCCCGAGGAACGGGAGCGACTGGATCAGCATGATGATGATGCCGATGCCCGACATGAATCCCGACACGACCACGTGCGGGGTGTAGACGACGAAGCGGCCGATCCGGAGGATCCCCAGCGCCACCTGGAGCAGACCGGCGAGAACGACGACCGCAAACGCCTCGCCGAGGGTCGACGCATGGGTCGTCACGATCACCGCCATCGCGACGGTCATCGGGGCGGTGGGACCCGAAATCTGGGAACGCGTGCCGCCGAATACGGAGGCGAAGAACCCCACCGCGATCACGCTGTACATCCCGGCCGCCGCACCGAGCCCCGAGGCCACCCCGAAGGCGAGCGCGACCGGGAGCGCCACGACCGCGGAGGTCAGGCCACCGAACAGATCCCCCCGGAAGGTGTGAAGATCGTAGCGCCGCGGGGAGTGCACCGGCTCCCCGTCAGCGCACTGCCGGGAGGATCCGCTCCTGCAACGCCATCCAGCTGGACATCTCGATCCGCTGGTGGAGGGTCCAGCCGTTGAAGACCGAGATCAGGTCGTACTCGGGAACGACGTGGAGGAACTGCCCGCCGTAGCCGTTTGCGGCGAAGATCTTCGTGTCGCCGTCCTCGTGTGACGGCACCCACCACTGGTACCCGTAGCCCGGCTGGGTGACGATCGGTGACGTCGAGGCGCGCACCCAGTCCTCCGAAACGATCCTGCGTCCATCCCACTCGCCGCCGCGCAGCATCAGGTAGCCGATCCGGGCGAGGTCGTGGGTGGCAAGGTACAGACCGCCCTCCGAATCGGCCTCGCCGCCGGGGGTGATCTTCCAGTAGTACTCGGCGATTCCGATCGGGCCGAAGAGGCGCTCGGCGGCCCAGACGTCCAGCCGCTGTCCGGTGGCCTCCCGCAGGATCTTCCCCAGCAGAACGCTGACTCCGTCGTTGTAGTCGAAGCGCGTGCCCGGATCCGTGCCGACGGGGCGGCCGACCACGTAGTCGATCCAGGCGTCGCTGGCCTCGAGGACCACGGTGGGGTGTGTGCCGTCATCGTAGGTCTGCCCGGGGGAGGCCCAGTCGATGCCGCTCCGCATGGTGAGAAAGTCCTCGATCGTCGCCGAGGCGCGCCGGGGGTCGGTCAGGTCGGGTCCGTACGCCTCCAGGTAGGGCCAGGCCGCGACGGCCGTGCCGGGGATGTGCCCCTCGTCGACAGCGATGCCGAACGCCACCGACATGACGCTCTTGGTCACCGACTGGAGGGAGTGGAGGTCGGTGTCCCGGTAGTAGGGATGCCAGGCGGGATGGTCGTAGTTGTACTGGTGTTCGGTCGTGTCGTCCTGCTCGGCCAGGAGCTCCGCATGGCGCTCGGAGTGGTCCCAGCGATGGTCGGCGATCACGCGGCCGTTGCGGATCAGGAGGAAGTGGTCGATCAGGCCGTACCTGCCCGCGTCGATGTCGGCGACGAGCGAATCGATCGCGGCCGGGTCGACGCCCTCCGCCTCCGGGGTCGAGACGGACCACTCGGAGGCCGGCCAGGTCGCGTGGTCGCCCTGGCTGTCGGACCCGCAGCCGGTCGCCGCCAGCAGCAGCGGCAGGACGGCGAGCGCGCGGAGCCCGTCAACCCGCCTGAGCGGCATCGCAAGGCGGCCCATGAGCCGGATGGCGCCGGCCGCGCGGCGTCCGCTGCCCTGAACGACACAGAACGCGCGCCGCTCCCCGGCAGGGCGACCGGCGATTCGTCTGGCCATGATTTGCCCCCGTTCCCTGTTCGTGCCCGGCCTGGCCAGAGTTCGCCACACCTAATCTATTTAGCTAGATATCTAGCCAACTAACTAGACTAACCCTGGGCCGAGGCCTTTTCGTGCGCCGCGATCACGGCCAGAAAGTCTGTCCCGTAGCGGCGCAGCTTCGTGTCTCCCACACCGGCCAATTGTGAGAAATCATCGGGCGTGCGGGGGCGGCGCGCAACCATCTCGCGCAGCGTGGAATCGTGGAAGATCACGTAGGGAGGGACAGCCTGGGCAGAGGCGAGTTCGGTGCGCCGTTTCCGCAGTGCCTCCCAGAGCCCTTCGTCCCACGTGGCAGGATCCGGGGGCGATTCCTGTTCTCCGCGCGGCCGGCGCGGCTTCGCGGCGACGGGGCGGACATCGCGGCGCATCAGCACCTCCACGTCCCCCCGGAGCACGGGCCCGCTTTCGCCGGTGAGGCGGATGGAACCGTACCCGTCCACGTCGACGCTCAGCAGTCCGCGGGCGACGAGTTGCCGGAAGACGGAATGCCATTCGCGGGGGCCCAGATCGGCACCGACGCCGTAGGTCGGCAGCCGGTCGTGTCCGAAGCGGCGGATGCGCTCGGTATCCCGTCCCCGGAGAACGTCGATCAGGTAGGCCGCGCCGAAGCGCTGGCCGGTGCGGGACACGCAGGACATCGCCTTCCGGGCCGCCTCGGTGGCGTCCCAGGTCGTGACCGGGGCAAGGCAGTTGTCGCAGTTGCCGCAACTCTCCGGCGCCTCTTCGCCGAAGTACGCGAGCAGGGTACGGCGCCGGCAGGTGGCCAGTTCGCAGTAGCCGAGCATCGCGTCGAGCTTGCGCAGCTCCACGCGCTTGCGGGCCTCGCCGGCATCCGAATTCTCCACCATGTGGCGCAGCGTCACCACCTCCTGCAGCCCGTAGACCATCCAGGCGTCCGCCGGCTGTCCGTCGCGTCCCGCCCGCCCGGTCTCCTGGTAGTAGGCCTCGATGCTCTTCGGCAGGTCGAGGTGGGCGACGAAGCGCACATCCGGCTTGTCGATCCCCATCCCGAAGGCGATGGTCGCAACCATGACCACCCCCTCCTCGCGCTGGAAGCGGTCCTGATGCCGCTGCCGCGTGGTCCCGGGGAGCCCCGCGTGGTACGGCAGCGCATTGACGCCCTCGCCCCTCAGCCACTCGGCGGTATCGTCGACCTTCCTGCGCGACAGGCAGTAGACGATCCCGGCGTGGCCGCGGTGGCGCGTCTCCAGAAAGCGCATCAACTGCGCCCTGGCGCGGTTCCTGGGCACGACCGAGTAGCGAATGTTGGGCCGGTCGAAGCCGCTCACGAACCGTCGGGCGCGGCCGAGCCCGAGGCGGCGTACGATCTCGCGCCGGGTGGGCTCGTCGGCGGTCGCCGTCAGGGCGATCCGGGGCACATCGGGGAATCGGTCGCGCAGCGCCGACAGCTGAAGGTATTCGGGGCGGAAGTCGTGCCCCCACTGGGACACGCAGTGGGCCTCGTCGATGGCGAAGAGGGCCAGCCGGGTGCGGGCGAGGAGTTCCAGGGTGCGCTCGCCGAGCAGGCGCTCCGGGGCGACGTAGAGCAGGTCGAGCGAGCCACGCTCCGCCGCGGCCTCGACTTCAAGGACCTCGCGGTAGGAAAGGGTCGAATTGAGGCATGCGGCCCGCACCCCCGCCTGGCGCAGCCCTTCGACCTGGTCGCGCATGAGGGCGATGAGCGGGGAGACGACGACGCCGACCCCGTCGCGAACGATCGCCGGGATCTGGTAGCAAAGCGATTTGCCGCCGCCGGTGGGCATAAGGACGAGGCTGTCGCCGCCCGCCACGGTGTGCTCGATCACGGCCTCCTGCTGGCCGAGGAAGCGGGGGTAGCCGAAGACGCGCTGGAGGGTTTCGTGGATGTCCATGTTCGCTCAAGGTAACCCCGATGCGCAGCAAACCGTCAGCGATGCGAGAGTGCCCCGGGGGGAGCGTCGGCCACAGCCGGTTCAGACCCCGAACTGCCGCAGGTGGTAGTCCAGATGCATCCAGCAGATTCTCCCCCACTCCCTGCCCGACAGCGGACCGAAGACCGGGTGGGCGCCCCACTCCTCCGCCGGATCCTTGTCGCCCGCGCGGCCGATCGTTCTGTGCAGCCTTGCGATGTCTTCGCGCCAATCACCGGGGCTCGTACGCAGCATCTCGGGAGAGGCGCCGACCCATCCCTTCGGCCACGGCAGCCAGTGCACCATCAGGGTGCGCACCGGTCCGAGCCAGAGCATCCCCCGGCCCACCGGGATCTGCCTACCGCCTATCCTGACCTCCAGAGGAACGGTCTCAACGGCAACATCCCCCAGCGCCACACGCAGATGATCGGTGACGTGACAGACCATCCTCGTGGCCGACATTGTGCCCCAGCGCCCGCAACTATCGGGGCGGAGGAGGTCGATCCGCGCGCGGAGCGCCGACCGCGACGCCTCTCGCGACAATGTGTCACCCATTGCAGGATTCTCTCCCCCTTTGAACCCGGTTACAGGACACTCCCGCGGGTGACCCGCGTCATTCGCCTCAGCCTATGGGCCTCCCCGACCGGTCCAGCATCACGGGTGTGCCCAGCCCCAGCGCCTCGAGCCGTCCCAGCTGGGTGGCCGCGTCTCCCACCACCAGCCAGACCATGTCTCCGCCCAGATGCCGCGCGGCCAGCTCCCGCACGCGCTCGACCGTCATGTCGCGCACGGTCTGCTCCTGCCGCAGGACGTAGTCGGGAGGGAAGCCGTACTCGTTCACGGCGCGCACCACGCCGAGCTTGGCGCCGAGGGTCTCGAAGGCGCGCGCGTTGGTCCGCAGCAGGAAGCCCTGCGTGACCTCCAGGTCCTCGTCGTCGAAGGTGGGGCCGTAGTTCTCCAGCATCTCCCTGATGATCTCCAACGACTCCAGGGTGACGTTGGACCGAACCGAGGTGCTGACGCTGAAGGGGCCCGGGTAGTGGCCTCCCTGGAACCGGGATCCGACCCCGTAGGTGTAGCCCTTGCCCTCGCGCAACACCTGAGTCAGGTCCGAGGCGAAGCCGCCGCCGCCGAGGCGGAAGTTCATGACGGTGGCCGGGTGGTACTCGTCATCGGTGCGGGCCAGGGCGAGGCGGCCGATGTTGATGACCGACTGGGCCGCGCCGGGAACGTCGATGAAGTACACGCCCGCGCGGTCCGCGGACCAGGCGGGGGCGGCCGGGTAGGTGGGGGCGGGGCGCTCTTCCCACCGCTCGGCGAGGGAGGACAGCGCGGAGGTCGCTTCGGCGGGCGAGACCGCCCCCGCGACGTGAAAGGCCGCCGCGCCGGGGACCAGCGTTGAGGCGTGGTAGGCGCGGAGATCGTCCAGGCTGAAGGCGGCGACGCTCTCAAGCGTGCCGAGACTGTTCTCGGCGAGGATGTGGTCGCCGTAGAGGAGTCGGCCGAAGGCCAGCGAAGCGACGGCCGAAGGGTTCGCATCGAGACGGCGGATGGTGTTCATGACCCGCTGCCGGGCGAGTTCGAAGCGCTCGGGGTCGAAGCGTGGTTCCAGCAGGATCTCCTCGACGAGCGCCATGGTCTCGTCGTAGTTGCGCGCCAGCACGCTTCCGGAGACGGTGAACCCGGTGCTGCCGCCGGAGACGCTCAGGGAGGCGCCCAGGAGGTCGATCGCCTGCTCCAGCTCCTCTGGCGTGCGGTTCACGGTGCCTTCCAGCATCGTCTCGGCGAGCAGGTTGGCGACGCCGGTGCGGCCGGACTCCTCCAGGAGCATTCCGCCGCGGAAGCCGAGTTCGAACTGGACCATCGGAGTCTCGCGATCCTCGACGCCCAGGACGGGAAGACCGTTCGCGAGCGTTTCGCGCCAGACCTCCGGGGCGCGGATGCGCGGGGACGGACCGTAGGGAGGCTCCACCGAGCGGTCGAAGGCCCCGGACGGTGTCCTCTCCGCCCCGCGCTCCACGGTGAACTCGGCCTCGGCCCCCTGCACGATCGGCTCGATCACCACCTCGGCGAGCTCCGAGTCCTCCAGCGCGAGTTCGACCTCGCCGCGCGGCACGAAGCTGGTGGCGATGTGCGGGCGGTCCTTCAGGTAGGTCTCGTAGACGCGCATCACGTCTTCCGCCGAGACCGCGAGGATGCGCCGGAGGTCCTCGCCGGCATACCCGGGGTCGTTTGCGAAGATGGCGTAGTCGGCGAGCTGGAATGCCTTGCCGAGCGCGCTCGACAGCCCCCGGTAGAAGCCGGTCTCGGTCCCGGCCTTGACGCGCCGCAGCTCCGCGTCGGGGATACCCTCGTTCTCGAGGCGCCGGAAGCCGGCATGGACGGCTGCGAGCAGATCGTCCAGGTCGGTGCCCGGGTAGGCGAGCGCCTGGAAGTTGAACTGGCCCGCAAGTTCCTGCGCGCCGTGGTAGGTCGTCACCTGAGGGGTAAGCTCCTCCTCCTCGACGAGCACCTTGTAGAGCGGGGTCGACCTGCCGTCGGTCAGGAGGTCGGAGAGCACGTCGAGCGCGTAGGCGTCCTCGTGGTAGCGCGGGACGGTGGGCCAGGACAGGGTCAGGAGCGGCAGGTTGCCGAAGTTGTCCTCGTGGTAGAGGCGGCGCGTCTGTGCGAGCCGGACTTCGGGGGGTTGGGTGACTTCGGGCGTCGGGCGGGCGGGAATCTCGCCGAAGTACTTCTCGATCCACGCCCTGGTCTGCTCGACGTCGATGTCGCCGGCGACGACCAGCGTCGCGTTGTTCGGCCCGTACCAGCGGGCGTGGAACTCGCGGGCGTCGGCCAGAGTGGCGGCGTCCAGGTCGGCGAGCGAGCCGATCACCTGCCAGCGATAGGGGTGCCCCTCCGGGTACATCGCCCGGTCGATCACGTACTCGTTGTGGCCGTACGGCCGGTTGTCGACGCTCTGGCGCTTCTCGTTCTTGACGACCTGCTTCTCCTTCGCCACCACCGACTCGGTCACGGTGTTGATGAAGAAGCCGAGCTTGTCGGCCTCGGCCCAGAGCGCCTTCTCCAGCCCGTCGATTGGCACCGTCTCGAAGTAGTTGGTGCGGTCGCGGCTGGTCGACCCGTTGGTGGAGCTGCCGATCCGGGTCATGAGCCGGTCGAGGCCGCCGGGCCCGAGGTTTTCGGAATCGAGAAAGAAGAGGTGCTCGAAGAGGTGGGCGAAGCCGGTCCTCCCCTCAATCTCGCGCGCGCTCCCCACGTGAAAAGTCATGGCCACGGCCGCCAGCGGGTCGGAGTCGTCGGCGTGGAGGATGACTTCGAGCCCGTTGTCGAGCTCGTAGCGCTCGTGCTGGACCTCGAAGCTGCCCGCTGAAGGAGCGTCGGCATCGCACGCTGCCAGGATGAAGAGGAGGAACAGGCCGGACAGCGTCAGGGCAGCTCCCGAAAGGACGCACGCACGGCCGCGGGTGATTGCCGATGGGATCGCCCGGAGGCGGGCGGGCAGCTTGTTGATTGTGGTCATCGATTTTGGGACTGCCATGCTGATTCCTCCCCTTTGTGACGGCTTGCGAGCCGGGAATCGGTGCCGAATCACTTGTCCCGTCAGCCAGCGCCACGCCATTATGACTTGCGAGTCCGACCTGAGTCCTCGACAGACCGGAGGCAATCATGCAAGCAGCCTCACCGCTCGCGCAACTCGGACGCTCCGCTCTCCCCCCGCTCTCCTTCCTGGCGCTGGCCTTCGCCACTGCGGCTCCAGCATCCGCGCAGATCCCGCCGGACACGGTGGTCGACATCGAAGGGATCGTCGTCGTCGTGGGTTCCCGCGCCGGGATTGCCGATCCGGCCTCCCTCCCCGTCCCCGTCGACATCTACGGGTCCGAGGAGATCGCCCGGCTCGGCGAAGTCGATCTCGGAGAGGTACTGGGGCGCATCGCCCCCTCCTTCAACTCCACGCGGTTCTCGGCCGGGGACGGCGCCGCGCTCCACGTCGCCACCTTGCGGGGGATGAACGGCGACCAGGTGCTGGTCCTCGTCAACGGCAAGCGACGCCACCCCGTCGCCTTCGCGAAACTGCTCGCTGCAGCCGGACAGGGAACCACCGGCACCGACCTCCGCGCAATCCCGGTCCACGCGATCAAGCGCATCGAGGTCCTGCGCGAGGGGGCTGCGTCGCAGTACGGCTCCGACGCGGTCGCGGGCGTGATCAACATCGTGCTCAAGGACGACGCGGGCGGCGTCACGGCGCGGTCCTACCTGGGCCGCACCTCCCGGGGCGACGGCGCACGGCTGCTCACCTCGGCCAATGCGGGGGTCGCCCTCGGGGACGGATTCTTCAACCTCACCGTGGAGGTCGCGGAACAGGGGGCCGCCAACCGGGCCGGCGAGGCCCCCACCTGCTTCGGACCGAACCCCGACTATGCCCCCTGCGCCAACGGCGGCAAGGTCATCCAGCTGCAGCGCAACGGCGAGCCCGACTACGAGAGCGCGTCGTTCATGGTCAATGCGGCGGTTCCCGCAGGTGATGCGTTCGAGTTCTACGCCTTCGGCGGCTATTCCGACCGGACGGCGGTCTCCGACGGTCTGTACCGCAAGGCCGACTGGGTTCCGCGCAACGTGTCGTACGTGTATCCCGACGGGTTCTTTCCGCTGGAGGAGTCCGGTATGACGGACGGCTCGGCGGTGGGCGGGATCCGTGGAAGCATGGGTGAATGGACTACCGATCTGAGCCTCGGCTACGGCCAGGGGACCTTCGCCTTCGGCGCCGCGAACTCGATCAACCCCTCTTATGCGGCCGAGTATCTCGCCAATAATCCGGAAGCCGACGGAGCCGCGATCGCCGCCAACGCGGGGCCACGGGACGTCGACAGCGGATCACTCAACGTCCGCCAATGGACCTTCAACGCCGACGCCCAGCGTGACCTGGAATTCGGGTCGACTCCGGCGCTGCTGGCGGTTGGTGGTGCCTTCCGGCGCGACTCCTACTGGATGGAAGCGGGCGAACGGGCGTCGTGGGCCTGCGGGCCGAGCGACAGCCCGGGCAGCTTCCCCGCCGCGCATCACCTGAATGTCGGTGGCACGGCGTACGCGAGCTGCGGCGTGCAGGGATACCCAGGCTACAGCCCGCTTTCGGCGAACGGCAGCGAGCGCGACCGCAACAGCTTCGGGGCCTACGCCGACATGGAGCTGCGCCCGAACGAGGCGGCGCTGCTGGGCGCGGCGCTTCGCCTTGAACAGTACAGCGATGCCGGCGCTTCGATCACCGGGAAGGTCGCCGGACGGTTCGAGATGGGCGAATCCGGCGCAGCCCTCCGCGGGGCCGTCTCGACCGGCTTCCGCGCGCCCCGGCTGGCTCAGCGCGGCTTCAATACCATCGGCTTCGTCGGCGGCGCCGACGGACTGCTCAGCGCAGGGTTCCTACCGGAGGGCGATCCGGTCGCCTGCGGTGACTTCGACGCCTGCTCCCTGGGCCACGAAACATCCATGAGCTTCACCGGCGGCTTCGTCTACTCCGGCGACAGGGGCCTGCAGCTCTCGGCGGACTATTACCTGGTCTCGGTGAGCGATGCCATCGCTCTGACCCGGTCACTGACCCAGGCGCACGGCCTGCGGTCCGGCGCCCGTTTCCAGGGGCGACCCGTGGACGCCGTGGCGTTCTGGACCAACGCGATCGACACGCGCACGCAGGGCTTCGACCTCGTCGCCAACTGGCGCGTCCGGGGCATGTCCTGGGGCGCGGCCGACCTGTCGGCGAGCTATCATCGGAACCGTACCGAGATTACGTCCAACCGCAACGAGAACTTCATAGGCGAGACTCAGGCCACCCTGATCGAGCAGTCCCAGCCCGGTCAGCGGATAGGCGTCGGCGCCGACTTGCGCTTCGCCAGCGGAGTGGGAGCCCGGGTGAGCCTGAAGCACATCGGCGAGGTCACCACACCCTTCATCTTCGAGGAGCCCGTGACGATCGACGCCGCGTCGATCGTGGACGCGGAGCTCGGCTTCCGGATCGCCGAACGCCTCCGTCTGGGCCTGGGCGCCAACAACATCCTGGACAGGTTGCCCAGCCAACTGCCCGATGAGGCCGTGGCGCAGCTATGGTCGTGGGACTACCCGTCGGAGTCGCCCTACGGGATCGCGGGGCGGGTTCTGTACCTGCGTGTGGAGTTGGCCGGAAGCTGAGCGCAGGGGGCAACGACATGTAGGCGAACGGCTTTGCGGCCCGCAAACTGCACAGCCCCGGGGCCGGTTGCGCGGCCCCGGGGCCAGGCTCCGCAGTTACACGGGCACGCAAGCTCGGGACGAGCCCGCTAACTCATGTGCTCGTGCACGTGCGCGTGCACCGGCTGGGTGACGAAGTCGGCGTGACCGCTCCCGACCTCCCCGTGCATGAGCCTGAAGCTGACATCGGTCTCGCCCTCCATGTGCCCGTGCAGATGACCACCGAATTCCCCCGGTGTGTCCTGTTCGAACTCGGCGATCGATTCGTCTTCGACCACGACCTCGAGGTAGAGATGCTCGTCGAGCGCGATCGCGTCGCCATCGTGGTCGACGAACCGCACCGAAATGTGTGGCGTCTCCTCGCCCACATCGACCTCCAGCTCACCCGTCCACCGCTGCGTGTCCCCGTCGTAGGAGGCGATCACCTGTCCGCTCATGACCAGTTCGACGCCCTCGGGCTCGGCGTGCTCGTCCTCGGGTTCGGTCGTGTCGCTGCACCCCGCCAGTGCAAGGCAGGCCAGCAACAGGGCCGTGGCCCGGCTCTTCGTATTCCATGTGTTCATTCTGTGTCTCCTGAAAGTTCGATTCCTGTGATCTCTAGAAAACCACCCGGTAGGTCATGCTGAGGCCTCTCCCGGCCTCCGGCATCAACTCCTTGATTCGCGACAGGTGGTTTCGGTATTCCGTGTTCGTGACGTTGTCCAGGCTGAGCGTTACGACGTTGAGCCGCCCCCTCAGCGTAACGCGCACCCCCGCGGATGCGTTGAAGACGGTGTAGCCGTCGGTCGGGGATTCGAAGGTGCCGATCCGGTCCTGACCCTCCGCCATCTCGGTTTCCATGCCCATGAACCATGTCGGGCGTGCGTACTCGAGACCCACCCTGCCCCGCACCGGCGGGATCAGTGGCAGCGGCCGGTCCTTGTCCGTCAGGGTTCCCCGCACGGACGAAACGACCGCCCGCAACGCAAACCCTCGGCCGAGGTCTCCGTCCAGGCTCCCCTCGAACCCGGTGAGCAGCGCGTCGTTGCTCTGGAACTGGTAGATGGGAAGAAGGACGCGGCTGAGCTTGCCGGTCTCTTCCCCGTAGATGTATCCGGAGATCCGGTTGTAGAATCCCGTCAACTCCGCCCTCAGCCGAGTGGACTCGAAGCGCGTGAAGACGTCTACGCCCGTGCCCTGCTCCGTGCCCAGCGAGGGATTGCCGACCTCGAAGGTGTAGGCCGCCAGATGCGGTCCCTCCGAGAACAGCTCATTGACATCCGGGGTTCGGAACGCCCGGGCCAGACTCGCTCCCACTGTCATGCCCGCTCCCATGCTGTAGAGCAGTCCGAGCGAGGCCGACGCCGCGTGGAAGGTCCGGTCGCGGATTTCACCGATATCCGAATCCGGATCCCGGAACTCGGGGCTGACGAAAACCCAGTCGTAGCGAAGCCCCGTCTCGATGCGTGCGGCACCCAGCTCGATTTCCTCGAAAACGTATGCCGCCACCGTGCTCCGCTGCGCGTCCGGCGTATGGGTCGGTGCGACCCCGCTGCCGCCGAAGCCGAAATCCTCCCAGGCCACCCGCGTGCCGATTGCGCCCCCGGCGAATGGGCCCCAGGCCTCATGCCGGGCGAGAAGATCGCCGTTCAGCGTCTGAAGTCTGAACAGCGTGCCGATGATGTTCGCCGACTCGAGTTCCTTGTGCCGGTACCAGGTATATGCCCCGTCGACCTCGACGGAGCTGAACGGCCCGTCGAGCTCGTCGATCGCGGCCTGCACCCTGGAGGCAAATCGTTCCATTTCGATCCGCACACCGGCCGCGTGACCGCCCACGAATCCGCCTGGGATCCCGTAGTGGTTCCGGTACCCTCTCACGGAGCCCCCGAGGTGTCCCCAATCGGCAACGAGAGCGCCTCCGGCACCGCCGTTCAGCGTCTCCCCATCGGTGTTGGCCAGCTCGCCAACCGGAGTTCGCAGGTCGCCCGCCGTCCTCCCGTTGACCTCGAAGCGCAGCGGAATCCGCTCCGTTGCGGCAAAGGTTGCCGAGCCGCTCCCGGCCAGTGCCCCGGTGACGGTCTGCATGTGCAGCGAGGCGGCTCCGGTCGGGTGATGCGGGACCGCGGACGGGATCTCGTCACGGATGACGTTGATCACCCCACCCAGGGCGTTGCTCCCGTAGAGAAGCGCCGCCGGTCCGCGCACCACCTCGATCCGCCGTGCCGAAGACGGATCCACCGCGGTGGCGTGGTCGGCCCCGGTACTGGAGACATCTCCCACCCGGCCTCCGTCCTCCAGCATGAGCACCCGGTCCCCGCTCAGGCCCCGGATCACAGGGCGCGAAGTGGCCGGACCCATGTTCGACTCCGCCAGGCCCGGCATCGAGGCCAGCGTCCGGGCGACGGTTCCGCGCATGCGGCGCTGAAGTTCTTCCCCCGCCAGGACACTGACGGGACGAAGCGCTTCACCGGCACCCCTCTGCGTGATGGCGCCGGTAACCACCAGCCCCTGCAGCGCGATCGGCGACGGCTCCAGTCCGACCTCGACAAACGCTCCCTCCTCCCCGACCTCCACCTCCATCGTTCGGCCGCGATAGCCCAGCCGTTCGAGCCGGATGGTATAGCTCCCCTTCTCGATCCCCGTCAGGTGAAATGTCCCGTCACCGTGGGTGATCGCGGTCGTGGCTGCCCCCACGACCTGCACGAGCGAACCCGCCAGGGGTTCTCCCGTCCCGGCATCGCACACCACACCCTCGATTTCGCCGCTGTGCTCCACGACCTGAGCGGCCGCGGAACTCGGCAGAGCGGCTGTTGCCGCCGCCGCCAGGATCAGCACGATCCCGGCAACCGGGCATGGGTTCTGATTCGGATGTGTGGACATGCCTTCAACGGAAAGCTGGTCAACGGCGCCGGATCGGCTTCTGTTGACGCAGTCGTATACCTGGGCGGGGAGCCGCCAGGAAGGTCCCCGAGGGATCTCCGGGAGGGAGGGCAGTCCGTGTGGCCGGATCCCGGCGCATTCGCAGTCGCGGGAGCCCCGCCACGGACTGCTAGATTGCCGGCGGCCCCCGGGGAATGACGGAGCCGGACATGATCGGCATGCTCTTGACCTGGCACGTCTCTCGGCCCCCGTCGGCCTGACGGATCGGCGGGGCAGCCGGGCTCGAAACGTCGATGTTCTGGGAAATACCTGCAAGGGACAGCGACCGCACCATCTGGCAGAAGAGGTGCCCATGATGGAACGTGCAGTCCGGATTAGCCGGCGACTCGATATGGATCGGCGCAAGAGCGCGGTCAGCGTCGAGAACCGCGTCGGCAGGACCCAGTGCGGTCGCCGCCCCGACGTGCAACATGCAGACGCACGCAACGCCGACGCGCCGCAGGTTCCATCCTTCCGATCGCCGAATGAACAATGGCCACCATCGCCCAAAGTGAGAAAACCGCAGGAATCCCCAATGTGAAAGGAAGTGAGGAACCACCCACTTCGCAAGACCGGCACATCATGGGCCCAGAGGGACTTGAACCCCCGACCGTCGGATTATGAGTCCGCTGCTCTAACCGCCTGAGCTATGGGCCCGACTAACGGTAACCAAAGGGGGAATGGCGGAGCAATCTTCCGTCACAGCGTCCCATAGAGGCGGTCTCCGGCGTCGCCCAATCCGGGCAGGATGTACCCGTGCTCGTTGAGCTGGCGGTCGAGCGCGGCGGCATGGATGGGGACGTCCGGGTGTTCCCCGGCGAGGCGCGCCGCACCCTCGGGCGCCGCTACAAGACATATGAAGACGATGCGTCCCGCCCCGCGTTCCTTCAGATCGGCGATCGATGCCGACGCGGTGCCACCCGTCCCCAGCATCGGGTCCACGAGCAGGAAGGTGAAGCGATGAGCTTCCGGCGGCAGTTTTCCGTAGTAGCGATGCGGTTGCAGCGTCTCCTCGTCCCGCTCGAAACCGAGGTGACCGACGCGGGCATCCGGGATCAGCTGGAGGACTCCTTCGACCATTCCCAGCCCGGCCCGCAGGACCGGAACGACCACCACTTCGTCCTCCCTTATGCGGCGGGCGCGCATCCCCTCCAGCGGCGTTCGGAACGCCACCTCCTCCCCTTCCAGGGATTCCGTGGCCTGGAAGGTCATGAGCACGGTGATCTCCCTTACCAGCTCGCGGAAGCGCCGTCCATCCGTGTCGGCGTCACGCAGCAGCGACAGCTTGTGTTCGATCAGGGGATGCTTCACAACCCTCAGCGTCGAGTCAGACACGCCTGCCTCCTTTCGCGGTCCCGCGCCGGACGCGGTTGCCACCGCGGACCATGGACCGGGCATCCGCAAGCTCTCCGGGATGTGCCGGCCGCCAGCCGCCGCAAGCGAGGCCGCCCAGCCGAAACGGTCCGAACCGGGTGCGGGACAGAGTAAGCACGGGATGCCCGACCGCCTTCAGGAGCCGGCGCACTTCTCGCTTTCGTCCCTCCGTCAAGACCAGCATCACGCCCCACCCGTCCGCGTCGAGTGGAACCCGGCGAACACGCCTGGGGCGCGTGAAGCCGTCCTCGAGTTCCACGCCCCGCCTCAGGGCCCGAAGATCCCGCGCAGTGACCGGACCCGCGACCCGGACAACATACTCCCTCTCCACCTGTCCCCTCGGATGGGCCAGGGCCGCCGCCGTGTCCCCATCGTTCGTCAGCAGCAGCAGCCCCGAGGTGTCGCGGTCCAGGCGTCCGACATAGCGCAGCCCCTTCGCCCACTCGGGAAGGAGACGGTAGACCGTCTGGCCTCCGTGCGGATCCGTGCGGGTGCACAGTACCCCGGACGGCTTGTGGAAGACGATCCAGCGCGTCCGGGCAGGTTCGACGATGCGCCCGTCGAGCAACACGGTGTCAAGCCCCGGAGTGACCTTGACGCCCATCTCCACGGCAGACTTCCCGTTGACGAGAACCCTGCCCTCCAGCATCAGCCGCTCGGCCTGCCGGCGTGACGCGACTCCGGCCTGAGAGATGTACTTCTGCAACCGGACCGGCGCCGGCGCGGGATCGGCAGTGCGGGCACGATGGCTCCTCTTGCCGGGATTCGCGGCGCCGGCGCGGCTGCTCCTTCCGGCGCGACCGATCTTCCCCCGCCGACTACCCTTCCTCACCCGAGTCCTCCGGCGCACCGGAAGCGTGAGCCAATACCGCGGCCAGCGCCTCTTCCGGATCGGTCAGGGCATCCGGGGACTGCGACTCCCCCTCGGCTTCGCCAGCCGTTTCCGATTCTCCGTCGCTCCGCCCACCGGCTGCGGATTCTCCAGCGGCCGTCGTTTCGCCTTCGCCCACCGGACCGGGCTCGCGCAGCACCACCGGCAGCTCCTCCGGCCGCGGCAGGTCGTTCAGGGACGCCAGTCCGAAGTGCTCCATGAACCGGGCCGTGGTACCGTAGAGGACCGGCCGTCCGACTCCTTCCCCGCGCCCTACCCCCACGATCAGTTCGCGGTCCAGCAGCGTGCGGATCACCCCGGTCGAATTCACCCCCCGGATGTACTCGACCTCCAGCCGGCCGATCGGCTGCCGGTAGGCAATGATCGCGAGCGCCTCGAGCGCCGGTCCGGAGAGCCGCGTCGACCTCGGCACGGTGTCAAAGCGCTCCAGGTAGGGCGCGAACTCGGGGCGCGTCATGAGCTGCACCCCGTCGGCCACCTCGCGCAACTCGAAGGCCCGTCCGGTGCGGTCGTATTCCTCCCGGAGAGCGGTCAGCGCGACCTCCACCCTGTCCTCGTCCAGATCCTCGTCCGCACGCGCGATGTCGCCGGGCGAGAGCGGCGCCTCGCTCGCGAATAGGATCGCCTCCACGATGCGCGCATCGTTCATTCGGGAGCCTCGTCGCGCGGACCATAGATCCACAGGGGCGCAAACGGCTTCCGTTGCCGAAGCGACACCGCCCTTCTGCGCCCGAGTTCGAGCCCCGCCAGCAGCGTCATCACCGCGTGGATGCGCTCCCGCCACGGAGCCACCAGACTCGCGAATTCGATCCGTCCCGCCCGCCCGACGGCCGCAACGATGAGATCCAGCTTCTGGCGCATGGCCACCCTGCGGGCAAAGACGCGGTGCTCCCGGTCCCGCTCGACGGGCTCCTCCACCGCGAGCGCAGCCGCAACCACCTCGTCCCAGGTCACGGTCAGCGGCACCTCCGCCGCGGGCCTCCGCCGCCTCGGCTCCACGTACCCCTTGCCGTACCGCCGGCTGCGGTCGTTCTCCGCCACGCGCAACCGCCCGGCGATCTCGCGAACCTGTTCGTACTCCAGCAGCCGCCGGACCAGCTCCGCCCGCGGATCGTGCTCCTCCTCCCCGGCCGGACTCGGCATCAGCATCCGCGCCTTGATCCCGACCAGCGTCGCCGCCATCTGGAGGAACTCGCCGGCTTCGTTCACGTCGGCGTCGCTCAGCTCCTCGATCGCCGCCAGGAACTGGCTGGTGATCCGTGCGATGGGAATGTCGAAGATGTCGATGTCCTGTGTGCGGATCAGGTGCAAAAGCAGGTCGAGGGGACCGTGAAAGCGGTCGGTGTCGACGAACAGCAACCCTTCGTCCGTCATCCCACCGTCACCCCCAGAATCCAGTCGAAGGCGATGAAGACGGGCGACAGCAGCGCGGCGAAGGCGCCTGGAAAAGCCAGCAGCGTCAGGAACAGAATGCCGATTCCGTACCTGCCGATGGCCCGGTAGCTCTCCCGCAGCGACGGGGGCAGGAGGTGGTAGAGGACGTGCGATCCGTCCAGCGGAGGAATCGGAATCAGGTTGAAATAGGCTAGAATCAGGTTTATGAAAACGCCATAGGTCAATATTGAGAATACACTTGCGCCTAGTTGTCCTCCCAGGGGAAGAGCACCTTCCAACGAGGTGAGCATGACGAGCCCCAGAGCGCACACAACCACCAGCCCGAGGTTGGCCACGATTCCGGCCAGCGACACGCGGATGTCGCCCGCGCGCGGGTTGCGGTAGTTGCGCGGATTGACCGGCACCGGCCTGGCCCAGCCGAAGAGGAAGTTGCCCGGAAGAAGGTGGAGGACCACCGGGACGAGGATCGATCCCACGGGGTCGAGGTGGGGAATCGGATTGAGGGTGATCCGGCCCAGGTCGCGCGCGGTGGTGTCGCCTTCCCGCAGTGCCTGCCAGGCGTGCGCCACTTCGTGGACGACGACGGAAGCGAGCAGGACCGGAACGATGATGAGAAAGTCCATTACGGCGATTTCGTTCGCTCCCCGTTGATCGGAGGGGTCACCGGGTCTACATTTCCTGTTCCGAAAGTAAACACATCCCGAAAGTTACGAAAACACACAAGGCTGGAACGCACGCAAATGCCCAACATCAAGAGCGCGCAGAAACGGATGGAGCTGGGCCGGGCCGCCCGCAGCCGCAACCGGGAAGCCAGATCCAGGATCCGTACCGCGATTCGCCGGGTTCGCGAGGCCCCTTCGCAGGATGAGGCGGACGAGCAGCGCCGTGTCGCGGTAGCGCTGATCGACAGGGCCGCGGGACGCCGGATGATCCACCCGAACAAGGCGGGCCGTATCAAGTCTCAGCTGGACCGGCTGGTCAGAGCGCACCAGTAGGCGGGCCCGGCGCCGGCGGGTCCCGGCGCAACGGGTGCTCGTGGTGACGTGCCCGGCTCCGGCGCACCCTTGGCAGCCCGCGGAATGAGTCCCCGCTGAAGTCGGCCGGCGATGCATTCCGCTACGGCGCTCACCCATCTTGCGCTGTCATGACAACATTACAAAGTGTCATGCTCCCTTTACATTATGGGCGTCCCAGACGGTCTCTCCGCCCACGAGGGTGCGCACCACCCTTCCCGTAGCTTCCTCCCCGGCGAAGGGAGTGTTGCGGCCCCTGGACAGAAACGCCGCGGGGTCTATGGTCCAGCGCGCCTCCGGATCGATCAGCACCAGGTCGGCGGGCTCTCCCGGTTTCAGAGATCCCCCGGGCAGTCCCAGTGCGCGGGCCGGGCCGGTCGACATGCGCTCGATCAGGGTGGCCAGTTCCAGGACGCCGGTCGTGACGAGGCGGGTGTGGAGCACGGCGAAGGTGGTCTCGAGCCCCACGGCCCCGAAGGGAGCGTCGTCGAAGGCCTGTTCCTTTTCGTCGTAGTGGCAGGGTGTGTGATCGGTGGCGATGCAGTCGATCGTACCGTCGGCCACCGCGGCCCTCAGGGCCTCGACGTCGGCCGGGGTCCGCAGCGGCGGGTCCACCTTGTATTCGGTGCCGTAGTGGGCGACCACCTCGTGGGAGAGGAGCAGGTGGTGGGCCGTGGCCTCCGCGGTCACGCCGACTCCCTTCCTCCGGGCCCGGCGGATGAGCGTGGCGGCGGCGGCCGTGGACACGCGCTGCAGGTGCAGCCGGCCCCCGGTCATGCCCGCCAGCGCCAGGTCTCGGGCGACGCCGATCTCTTCAGCGACTCCCGGCTTGCCGCGCAGCCCCAGCCTGGTCGAGACGACACCCTCGTGCATGACGCCGCCGTTCGCGAGGCCGGCGTCCTCCGGGTGCGCGAGGACGGGGATGCCGAACGACTGCGCGTACTCCAGCGCGAGGCGCATCAGCTTCGACGACCGCACCGGCCTGCCCGCGTCGGTCACGGCGACCGCCCCCGCATCGACCACCTCACCGAACTCGGTGAGATGCTCCCCCCTCCGCCCCACCGACACGGCCGCCGCGGGCGAGACCCTCGCGCCCACCGCGCGCCGCCCCGCAGCCACGACAAACCCCACCGAGGCGGGATCGTCCACCACCGGATCCGTATCGGGCATGGCGCACACGGCGGTGTACCCCCCCGCCGCCGCCGCCAGCGCCCCCGTCGCGATCGTCTCGCGGTGCTCCCCGCCGGGCTCGCACAGGTGCGCGTGCGGGTCCACGAACCCGGGACACACCACCAGCCCGCGCGCATCCAGCACCTCCGCGCTCTCGGGCGCCAGCCCCGCCGCCACGGCCACGATCCGGCCCTCGTCGACGAGCACATCGCCCTGCACGTCGACCCCCTCTCCCGGGTCGATCACCCGTCCCCCGCGGATCAGCAGCCGCGCCACGACCGCCCCCACACACCGACATCCGGCAGCCGCGTCACGCGCGCGCCAGCGCCGCCTGCTCCCAGCCGCGTCACGACCGCCCCTCCCCACCCGACTTGGCCGACTCGGCCCGGTCCGGCGCCCCCCCCGTCAGCAGATACAGCACGGCCATCCGCACGGCCACCCCGTTCGTCACCTGCCTGAGGATCACCGAATGCGGGCCGTCGGCCACGTCCGAGTCGATCTCCACGCCCCGGTTCATCGGCCCGGGATGCAGGATCAGCATCTCGCGCGGCGCCCATTCCAGGCGCTCCCGGGTGATCCCGAAGACCCGGTTGTACTCGCGCAGCGATGGCACGAACCCTCCCTCCATCCGTTCCAGCTGCAGGCGCAGCACGTTGAGCGCCTCCGCCCACTCGATCGCTTCCTCCACCCGCGCGAACACGCGCACGTCCAGCTCCTCGATGCCGGCCGGGAGCAGCGTGCGCGGCCCGCACACCGCCACCTCCGCGCCCAGCGTCACCAGCCCGTAGATGTTGGAACGGGCCACGCGCGAGTGCAGCACATCGCCCACGATGCAAACCTTCAGCCCTTCGAGCCGGCCGAAGTGGTCGCGCAGCGTGAGGATGTCGAGCAGTCCCTGCGTGGGGTGCTCGTGGGCCCCGTCCCCCGCGTTGATCACGTTCGACGGAATGCGCGAGGCCAGGAAGCGCGCCGCACCCGGGGACCAGTGCCGCATCACCACCATGTCGATCCGCATCGCCTCGAGGTTGCGCGCCGTGTCCACCAGCGTCTCGCCCTTGGAGACCGACGAGCCCACCGCGCCGATGTTCACGGTGTCGGCGGACAGCCTCTTCTCCGCGAATTCGAAGGAGATGCGGGTGCGGGTGGAGGGCTCGAAGAAGAGATTGACGATCGTCTTCCCCCTGAGGACCGGCACCTTCTTGATCCGCCGCTCGGAGACCTCCTTGAAGGGTTCGGCCGTGTCGAGGATCCCCAGAATCTGCTCCCGGGTCAGACCCTCCAGGCCGACCAGGTCCTTCCCCAGCGCCGCTGCCGCCGCGGACCGGCTCACGCGGGCTCCACGGCGGAAAGCACGACCGCCAGCTCGCCGTCGAGGCGCGGCACCAGCACGTCCACGCGCTGATTGGCGAGCACGGGTTGCTCGCGACCCACGATGTCCGGCTGAATGGGAAGTTCGCGGTCGCCGCGGTCGACGAGCACGCAGAGCAGGATGCGCGCGGGCCGGCCCCAATCCATCAGCTCGTTGAGGGCGGCGCGCGCGGTGCGACCCGTGTAGAGGACATCGTCGACCAGGACCACCGCTCTCCCGTCCACCCCGCCGCGGGGCAGCCCGGTCTCTCCCACGACCGGCCTGGGGCCCAGCGCCATGAGGTCGTCGCGGTAGAAGGTGATGTCGAGGGTGCCGGTCGGGACCTCGCCGTCCTCGGCCTCCGTGATGGCACCGCGGATCATGTCGGCGAGATCGACGCCGCGCCGCTGGATCCCCATGAGAACCATGTTCCCGGTGCCGCCCAGCTTTTCGAGGATCTCGTGAGCCATGCGGTCGACGGCGCGCCTCACGGCCACGCCGTCCATGAGCACCGTCGGTTCAGCGGCGGTCACCTTTTCGTCTCGCGCTCCTGTCGGCAGGATGACGGACTCCGGCCACGGCCCATCGTCCTGCCCGCCGTCGGACCCTGTCCGCCCTTACGCCAATCAGTAAGGTAATTGCACCCCGGGCAGCCAGCCAACATGATGATGGACGATTCGGCGCCGGCAACTCCCGGCTCACCAACACACCGAACAACCGCGCACGGAGCCCCCATGTCCCGACCAGCCCCCGGCCCGCTCGGCCTCCTCGCCTCACTCCTGCTCCTCTCCGCCGTCCCGGCCGGGATCCACGCGCAGGAGGTGGTGGAGGCTCCGAAGGTCATCCTCTCGTCGGTCCCCTTCTCCGTCACGGTCGAGGGCGCCGCCGAACTGTCCACCCTGGTCGAGATTCGCGACGCAGGCGGGGCATTGCTCGCCTCCGGGCCGGTGGGGGCCGGTGAGACCCGCGAATTCAGGGACATCGCGATCGACTCCCGGGACGCCCTTCCCCTCCAGGTCCGGGCGGGCGACTCGGTCACCGAAGTCTCGCGGCCCTTCGCGCCCGGCTGGTTCTCGATCCTCCCCCCGCTCCTCGCGATCGTGCTCGCGCTCATCTTCAAGGAGGTGATCACCGCGCTCCTGGCCGGGATCTGGCTGGGCGCGCTGGCGGTGGCGGGCTACAACCCGCTGCAGGCCACGTGGAGGCTGGTCGACCAGTACGTGGTCCCCGCCCTCGGCGACACCGACGGCGGCCACACCCAGATCGTGGTCTTCAGCCTGCTGCTCGGGGGGATGGTCGGCATGATCAGCCGCAACGGGGGCACGCGGGGGGTGGTCCGGGCGGTCGCGCCGCTCGCCCGCAACCGCCGCCGCGGCAAGATCGCCACCGGCCTGGCGGGCCTCGCCATTTTCTTCGACGACTACGCCAACACCCTCGTCGTCGGAAACACCATGCGCCCCATCACCGATGGCCTGAAGGTGTCCCGCGAGAAGCTCGCATACCTGGTGGACTCGACCGCCGCACCGGTGGCCGCTCTGGTCCCCGTCTCGACCTGGGTCGGCTACGAAGTGTCGCTGATCGGCGGGGGCCTCGGCGCCGCGGCCGGCGAGGCCATCGGCGCCGACCAGGCGTTCCTGGCCGGACTCAGCCCCTATACCGTCTTTCTTGAGACCATTCCCTACCTCTTCTATCCTCTGCTCGCCCTCTCGTTCGTCTTCCTGACCTCGTTCATGAACCGGGACTTCGGCCCCATGGCGCGCGCCGAAGCCCGTGCCGCGGCGGGCGGGGGCGTCCTGCGGCCCGGGTCGCGGCCGGCCGCCGAGATCTCCGAGAGCTTCGTGAACGCCAAGGAGGGAGCACGGGAACGGTGGTGGAACGCGGGGATCCCGGTGCTGACGGTGGTCGTCGTGGTCCTCGCCGGGCTCTACACCTCCGGACGCGCCGCGGCGGGCGCGGACGCCTCGCTCCGGGACATCTTCGGAGCCGCCGACCCCTTCAACACCCTCCTATGGGGCTCCCTCGCCGGATGCCTGGTCGCGGCGGTGCTGTCGATCTCGCAGCGGCTGCTTGACGTGAAGGAATGCGTCGATGCCTGGATCGGCGGCGTCAAGGCGATGATGATCGCCATGGTGATCCTCACGCTGGCGTGGTCGCTGGGCGCGGTGACAAAGGACGTCGGGACGGCAGGGTACCTCTCCGGGCTGCTGACGACGATCGACTTCCCCCTCTTCCTCCTCCCGGCGCTGGTCTTCATCACCTCCGGGGCGATGGCCTTCGCGACCGGCACCTCCTGGACCACCATGGCGATCCTGATCCCGCTGGTGATCCCGCTGACGGTCTCGCTGGCGGGCGGCACCGGCTTCGCGGACGGCTCCGTCTACGGCATTCTGCTGGCGACCACCAGCTCGGTGCTCGCCGGCGCGATCTGGGGCGACCACTGCTCCCCCATCTCCGACACCACCGTGCTCTCGTCCACCGCCGCCGCATGCGACCACGTGGACCACGTGCGCACACAGCTACCCTACGCGGCCCTCGTCGGCGCCGTCGGGCTGCTGCTGGGAAGCGTCGGAACCGCCCTCGGACTCCCCACCTGGATCGCCCTCCTGGCCGGGTTGGGCATACTGGCGCTTTGCCTGAGGATGTTCGGCACCCCCATCGCGGAGGTCGGCGGCGCGGCCGGGTAGGGTTGCCCGGGCTCGCCGCCACCCGCTGGGAGGGCTCAGGCACGTTCGCTCGTTGCCGTTCCCCGGCGCGCACGAAAAAACCCCCGCAACAGCGCCGACGACTCCTCCGCCAGGACGCCTCCGAGCAGCTCCGCCCGGTGGTTGAGCCGCGCATCCTGCACCAGGTTTTCCAGGCTCCCCGCCATCCCCCCTTTGGGGTCGTGCGCGCCGAAGACGAGCCGCGAAACACGCGCCAGCACGATCGCGCCCGCGCACTGCGCGCACGGCTCGAGGGTGGTGTAGAGGGTGCACCCGGCAAGGCGCCAGTCGCCCAGCCGGCGCGCCGCCTCCCGGATCACCAGCGACTCGGCGTGCGCGGTCGGGTCGCAGCGTGCGACTGTGCGGTTGTGCGACTCGGCCAACAACACGCCACCGCGCACGATCACCGCACCGATGGGCACTTCGCCCCGCACTTCGCCCGCCCAGGCCATCTCCAGGGCCCGCGCCATCCAGGCACGGTCGAGGTCGCTACCCGGTGCCGGGCGCCCCGCGGCCTCACCCCCGCCGGTCACCTCCGAAGCCTGTCAGAAGCCCGTGGACAAGCCCCAGACGGCATCCGCGGACCTCCACCAGCCCACGAAACAAGTCCCCGCTGCATTCGGCCGGTGATGCACCCGGCTTGCTAGTGGGCCGTGACGGGCGCCGTAACCGGCAGCGCCCCAAGTCGGCGGTACAGCCCGACCACTCTGCCCACGATCAGCGGTCGGGATCCGCCCGCATCAGAGGGGACCGAAGGGTCTCCCCCATCCGAAGCACCGCCCCCGACCGGGTGGAGGTACAGGCGCGAACTCTTCCTGCCGAGCTGGAAGTAGTCGGTCGCGCCCCGCACCCGGGCGACGACGATCTCACCGTCGACCAGATCCTCGGCGCGGACGGGCTGGACCACCAGGAAGTCGCGGTCGCTGATCCCTGCCAGCCCCAGCTGGTCCTCCGGCGCCCGCACCATGAAACCCCCGGCCTGGCTCACGAGCTGCCGGTCGAGCGCCACGCGGACGTCGGCCCGGCCGTCCCCGAGCCCCGCCATCGCCTCCTTCAGGTCGCTGAAGCACGGGAGCGACACGGTCTGGGCGCTCAGGTCCACACCGAGGATCCTTATACCGCGGGAACGCGACGGATCCCGCTCGATGAACCCCTTGTCGGCCAATGCCTGCAGGTATTCCGAGACCGTCTTCGTGCTCTTGATGCCGAAGCGCTGCCCGATCTCCCGGATCGAAGGCTGGTAGGTGTTGCTGCGCAGATACGACACCATGTAGTCGAGGATCTTTCTCTCGATATCGGAAAGGCTCGGTACGATCCGGACCGCGGACGGATCGCGGCCGGTGCCGGCGTCGGTTCTGGGGCCTGTCGGCATGCGCGTAGCGGGGTCGGCAGGTGCGGGGGATGGGCCGTAAACGTTAGACGCCCGCGGCCCGACTTGCAACCCCTTGACGCTGCGATTGAGCGCGATGTCAGCTAACCGCCGGCGTCGTCCACGATGTGGGCGATCGCCCGCTCCACGCGACCGAGCGACCGCTCGCGTCCCAGGATCAGCAGCACGTCGAAGATCCCCGGCGACGCCGGCAGACCCGTGAGCGCCAGCCTCAGCGGCTGAAAGACCTTCCCCGCCCCCACCCCCCGCTCGGCGGCCAACCCGCGCAGTGCGGCCTCCAGCGGCTCCGCCTCCCACGCGGCGCCGGCGAGCCGGTCCACCACCGCGCGCAGCAGCTCGGCCGTCCCCGCCCGGTCGCGGTACCAGCCCTTCCGCGCGGCCTTGCCGTCGTACCCGTCCAGCGGCGCGATGTACGGCCGCGCCAGCCGCGCCATCTCGACGAAGGTGCGGCTGCGGGGCGCCAGCGCGGCGGCCATCCGCTCGAAGGCGGCGTCGTCGAGCACGGCGGCCTCCCCGCCGGCCCCTCCGGCCTCCCCCCCGCCGCCCACGCCCCCCGCATCCCCCCCAACCCCACGACCACCCCCCAGCGCCCCCCTCAGCGCGGCGGCGACCTCTCCGGCCTCCATCCGCGCGATGTACTGCCCGTTCATCCACATCAGCTTGGCCGCGTCGAAGACCGCCCCCTTCTTCAGCACGCGCTCCAGCGAGAACCGCTCGATGAGGTCGTCGCGCGACAGGAGCTCCTCGTCCGTCCCGGGCGACCACCCCAGCAGCGCCAGGAAGTTCACCATCGCGTCCGGGAGCACCCCCTCCACCTCGAAGGCCTCCACCGCGCGCGCGCCGTGGCGCTTCGACAGCCGCTTCCCGTCCGGGCCCAGGATCAGCGGCAGGTGGCCGAACGCCGGCACGGGCGCGCCCAGCGCCTCGTACAGCAGGATCTGCTTCGGGGTGTTGGAGATGTGGTCGTCGCCGCGCACCACGTGGCTGATCCGCGACGTGGCGTCGTCCGACACGACCGCCAGATTGTAGGTGGGGGTGCCGTCGCTGCGCAGGATCACGAAGTCGTCGATCTCGGCGTTGGCGAAGCGCATGCGGCCGTGCACGAGGTCGTGCCACTCGGTCGTGCCGGTCGGCACCAGGAAGCGGACTGCAAAGGGCTCCCCGGCCTCGGCGCGGCGGCGGCTCTCCTCCGGCGACACCGCCGTAGCCATCTCCCGCGCCAGCCGCGCCACCGTGCCCGTCCCCGCCGCGACCGCCGCGTCCCGGGCGCGCTCGAAATCCTCCCGGGCGGTGAAGTCGCGGTAGGCGCGCCCCGCATCGAGGAGCCGCTCCGCATCGCGGCGGTGCCGCGCGAGGCCGTCCGCCTGAAAGACCGGCCCCTCGTCCCAGTCGATCCCGAGCCACGACAGCCCGCCCAGGATCGCGTCCACGTGCTCGGGCCGGCTGCGGTCCCGGTCGGTGTCCTCTACCCGCAGCACGAAGGCGCCCCCTTCCCGCCGCGCCAGCAGCCAGTTGAAGAGCGCGGTCCGTGCCCCGCCGACGTGGAGATACCCCGTCGGCGAGGGCGCGAAGCGAAGTCTCACGAGCGGGTGCGAAGCCTCACCGATTTCAGGCCATTGCGGCCGCCGACTCGGCGCGCAGGGCCCTGATCTTCTGCAGGAGGAAGTACAGCGCAGGCGTCACGGTAAGCACCAGGACCGACGACGACGCCAGCCCGCCGATCAGCACGAAGGCGAGCGCATTCCAGATCGTGGCGTTGACAGTCTCGGTGAAGAGGACCAGGGGGAGCATGCCGGTGATCGTGGTGGTGGTCGTCATCAGGATGGGGCGCACCCTCTCCACCGTGCCGCGCACCACGGCCGCCTTGAGACCCAGCTTCTCCTCCCACCGCAGACGGTTGATGTGATCGACAAGGAGGATGGCATTGTTCACCACGATCCCTCCCATCATGATCACCCCGATGTACGCCTCCCGCGTGAAGGTCGCCTCCGTGTAGAGGAAGATCATGAAGACGCCGATCAGCGCCATCGGCACCGTCAGCAGCACGCAAAGCGGCAGCAGGAGCGACTCGAAGAGCGCCGCGGTGAGCATGTACACCAGCAGGATGGAGGCCCCCAGTACCAGGTAGATCTGCGTCTGCTCGTCCCGGGTCAGCCTGTATGAACCCCGCTCCCTCACCTCGTAGCCGGGCGGTGTCTCCGTGGTCCTGATGGTGGTTTCCTGTGTGGTGTTGCCCAGCTTGGGGGGGCCACGGAATTCGTACCCCACCGAGCGCTCGTACTGCTGGTTTTCGCGGCGGATGTTGGACAGCACGTCTCGCGGCTCGATGTTCACCAGATCGCCGAGGCGCAGCGGTTCGCCGGTCGAGGTCGTGACGAGCCTCTCGCTGAACTCCACCAGATCGATCTCCCGGTTCCCCTCCACCTTGACATCGAAGCGGACCTCGTCGCCACCGATCTTGATCCGGGCGTTGCTGGTCTGGCCGCGAACGGCGGCCTGCACCTCCCCGACCAGCTGCTGGACGGTCAGATCGTAGTTGGCGAGCAGGTCCCGCCGGATTACGACGCCGAACTCCTTGGCGTGTTCACGGTCACTCCACGCCAGGGCCGCGTTCGTGTTCACATCGCGAACGCGGGAGAGGCGCTCCAGGCGACTCCCCACATCCTCCGCGATCTCCTTCACCTTCAGGTATTCGTACCCCAGGACCTGGATCCGGTACTGCGGGGAGTATCCTCCTCCTCCACCGTAGAACGACGGCCCATAGCCGGTGACACGGACATCGATCCCCGAGAACTGAAGCGAATAGGCGAAGAGCTGGTCCTTGATGCCGACCGGGATCTGCGTGTTCTCGATCGCCTCCGGGAAGGTGATGTAGATCCTGCTGGAGGTCTGGCCCACGTTCGTCACGAACCTGCGCACCTGGGGCATGGCGCGCAGGCGGTCCTCGAAGAAGCGGGTGAATTCGTCGGTGCGCTCGATGTCCGAGCCGTCGGGAAGGCGGATGGAGATGTTGATGTAGGTGTCCGATCCGCCGAGCCCTCCCCAGCGGAAGCCCCGGTCGACGTGCTTGTTGAACAGATAGCCGGAAATGCCGAGGGCGACGATGGGGACCGACAGCGTAAGCCATGGCCAGCGGAGCGTTCCGGTGACCACGCCGCGGTAGAACCGCTCATACAGGGGCGGGCGTGGCCCCGGACCGGATCCCGTACTCTCCTGGCGCGCCGGCAGGAGTCGGCCCGCCAGCGCGGGGATGAAGCTGAAGGCGACGAGCAGCGAACCCACCAGGCTGAGGCCGACGGCGATCGCCAGCGGAAGGTAGTAGAGCCGCAGATCGTCCTGCAGGTACACGAATGGCACCAGTACGATCAGGTTCGTCCCGGTCGCGGCGACGATCGGCAGTACCACGTTGGAGGCGCCGCGCATGGTGGCGTCCTCGCGCGACCTGCCCTGCTGCCATCGCCGGTAGATGTTCTCCAGCACCACGATGGAGTTGTCGACGACCAGCCCGAACCCCATCGCGAGCCCCATCATCGTGAGCAGGTTCAGCGAATAGCCCGCGAAGTAGATGAAGTTCAGCGCGATGAGCACCGAAAAGGCGATGGTGGCAAAGACCACGACGGCAGGCCGGATCGACCGGAGGAAGATCAGCAGAACCGCGAAGATCACCATGGCGGACACGAACACCCGGCTCCGCATGTCCGACATCTCCTGCCGGATGATCTCGCTCCCGTCCCGGTCCAGAATGAACCGGGTGTTGGGCGGGTTGCGAGCTTCGACCGCCTCCATCCTCTCCTTGACCGCGGCCGCCACCCGCACCGCATTGGCGCCGGCTTCCTTCTCGACCTCCAGGCGCACCGCCGGCCGGTTGTTGATCCGGTAGTGGCTGGTGATGTCCTCCCAGGTGTCGCGCACGGTCGCAACGTTCGAGATGCGGATGATCTTGTTCGGATCGTTCCTCACGATCGCGTTGCTGACATCCTGTGCCGAGGCCGGGCGGTTGTGGATCGTCACGGTCCACTCGCTGTCCCCCTCACGCACCGCGCCCGCCACGCCGCGGAGGTCGAGCCGGTTCAGGGCGGCTCCCACCTCGTTCGCCGACACACCCAGTGCCGCCGCGGATTCCTTGTTGATTTCGACTTCGAGGATCCGCTCCCGCCCCCCGCGCGCATTCACCACGGCGACCCCTTCGACCCGGCTCAAGTCCGGCACGACCACCTCGTCGAGGTGCTCGCGGAGCGCCCCCAGCGTGAGCGCCCCGGTGAAGGTGTACTCGAGCAGACTGGACTGCCGGAATTCCTCCGGAACGTAGTCGCTTACCGACACCCGGGCGCCCGGAGGCATGTCCGAATCCTCGAAGGCCTTCAGCCGCTCCGACAGGTCGAGGCGCGCGAAATCCATGTCGGTGTCGCGGTTGAAGTAGGCGGTGATCTGCGCCTGGTTCTCCCCTGAGCTCGACACGACGCGCTCGACGCCGGCGACGAGCTGGACCGCCGCCTCCACCGGCGATGTCAGAAACGCCTCCATCGTCTCCGGGGAGGCCCCCCGCCAGCTGGCCGAGATGTTCAGTTGCGGCAGCGACGTATCGGGGTACCGCTCGATCGGGATGTCCTGCCAGGCCCTCAATCCGAGGAACGCGACGGCCAGGTAGGCCATCGCCACGGCAACCGGACGCCGGTAGCTGGTCTTGATCATGTCGACTCGAATGGCTGCGGGGCGATTACCGCACGGGCCGCCGCGCTTGCGGAACGGCGCCGCCTCCACATTCTACGCACGTCCTCGACGATCGCATAGACCACCGGGACCACGATGAGGGTCAGCCCGGTCGCGACGATGAGGCCCCCGATCACCGAGATCGCCATCGGCGCGCGCAGGTCCGCGCCCCTCCCGATCCCGAGCGCCATCGGCAGCAGCCCGAGCACGGTGGTGATCGTCGTCATCACGATCGGTCGCAGCCGCACCTGCCCGGCCTCCAGGATCGCGTCGCGCAGGCCGAGGCCTCGGGCGATTCCCTGGTTGATGAAGTCCACCTTCACGATGGAGTCGTTGACCACAATGCCGACAAGGATCACCACTCCGATCAGGCTCATGGTGTTGAGGCCCGCTCCCGTGATCGCGAGGGCCAGCACCGCGCCGATCACGGCCAGCGGCACCGCCATGAGGATGGTGAAGGGGTGCACGAAGGACTCGAACTGGGCGGCCAGGATCATGTACACCAGGAGCAGCGCCAGCCCGAAGGCGAAGGCCAGGTCGCGGAACGAGCGTCGCATCTCCTCGTTCTCGCCGCCCACCTCCACCCGATGGTTGAAGGGGGGCGTCAGGTCCGCGATGGCCTCGTCGACCGCCACGATCGCGCCCCCCAGACCACCGGACGCAACGTCGGCGTATACCGTCACTACACGTCCCTGCTCTTCGCGCCGGATCTCCGCCGGGCCCAGCGACTCCTGGACGCTGGCGAGGTCTCCCAGCGGCACATCGTTCACGCGCAGGTCACTCAGCGTAGCGGCGTCGTGGCGCAGATGCTCCGGCAGACGAACCATGACCGGGATCTTGCGGTCGAACTCGATGAATTCCGTGGCCCGGGCACCCAGCATGGCGGTCTGAATGGTCGTGGCGACCCCATTCGCGGCGATTCCGTACCTCGCCGCCGCGTCCGGGTCGATCAGGACCTGGAACTGCGGACGCCCGCGCTCCGATCCCACCCGGACGTTGCGGACCTCCGCCACCCCGGACAATCGCTCGCGGACCTGCTGGGCGAATGCGTGCGCCAGGTCTAGGTCGGGACCGATCACCCTTACGGCGATGTCCGCCTCGCTGCCCCCGAGCAGGCGTCCCAGAGCGGTCGCCTGTCCGGTTTCGAAGGTCACCGCGCCCGTCGGAAAACCGGCGGCGGCGCTCTGCACCCTCTCGACGACGTCCGCGGTCCTGGCCCCGTCTACCAGGCGCACCTGCAACGTCGCAGTGTGCAATCCCGGCGTTGCCCCGTCATCCCGTATGGCCTGAACATCGCGACCGATGTGGCTGAAGACCGCAGCGACCTCCTCGTCCTGGAGCAGCTCGCCCTCCAGCCTCGTCGCGGCCTCCGCCGTCGACTCCAGGCGCGTCGATTCGTCGAGTTCCAGCCGGACGGTGAAGGCGCCCTGGTCCACATCCGGGAGCAGGTCCCGGTCGAGCGTCAGGGCCAGCGCGATGCTCCCGCCCAGCACGCCGGCCGAGATCACCAGCACCGAAGCACGACGCTCCAGCGATGCGGCGAGGACCCCGTGGTACCAACGCGCGAAGACGTTGAACGCCCGGTCGAAGATCCCCAGGAACGGCGAGAAGAGGAAGGACAGCACCTTGCCGAGAATCTCCATCCAGAAGCGTACGAGCTGCACGACGATCGTGATCGGCAGCTTGATCGCCGCGTAGGGAAGCAGGAGCAGGAGGCGGACAAACCGGTTGATCCAGCTCGCCATTCTCCAGAGCAGGCGCGGGAGGAACTCCTCCGGCGGCCGCTCCGGGATCTCGACCTCCGGAACCGGCGCGTCCGTGGCCTCGGGGGCGGCGGCCCCAAGACCGCCGAAGCGGGCTGCCATCGTGGGCAGCAGGGTCAGCGCCACGGCCAGGCTGGCCAGCAGCGAGAACGCCACCGCGAGCGAGAGTGCGCCGAAGAGCTCCCCGGCGACACCCTGCACGTAGATGATGGGGCCGAAGACCGAGATCGTGGTGAGCGTGGAGGCCGTGATCGCGCCCTGCACCTCCTCGGCGCCGCGCGCCGCCGCCTCCAGTGCCCCCAGACCCGATTGCCGGTGTCGGAAGATGTTCTCAAGCACGATGATCGAGTTGTCGACCAGCATTCCGACCCCGAGTGCGAGGCCGCCCAGGCTCATGATGTTGAGCGACACCCCGAAGGCGTCCATGAGCGCGAAGGCTCCGATGACCGAGATGGGAATCGCCAGGGCGATCGCCACCGGGTAGCGCGGGTCCCGCAGGAAGAAGAAGAGGACTACGAAGGCGAGCAGTCCGCCCATGATCAAGGCCTGCGCGACGTTGCTGATCGACTCGTCGATGAAGATCGCCTGGTCGTACGCGATGTCCGCCGTGAAGTCGGGGTACTGGTCCTTGAGGAGTACCAGTACCTCCCGAACATCTTCCGATACCCGAACGGTGTTCGCTCCGGACTCCTTGAAGACGAGCAGCCCCACCGACTCGGCGCCGTTGTAGCGGGCGATCTCCTGTCGGTCGGCGAAGCCGTCGATGACGTTCGCGACGTCGCGGACGCGGACCTGGCGGAAACCGGGATCCTCGTTGCCCCCGGCACCGGCGCCCCCTCCACCCAGCTGCTGCCGCCCGACCACCACGTCGCGGATTTCCTCGACCTCCTGGAACTCTCCCAGGGTGCGCAGCGGATAGCGGTAGCGCCCCTGCAGGATGGTGCCTCCCCGCGAGGAGATGTTGGCGGTCCCGATGGCGCTGACCACTTCGGCGGCGCTCACCTCATAGGCATCCAGCAGCGGCGGCTGATACTCGACGTGGATCTCCCGATCGAGACCTCCGGTTACGGAAGCCTGCGCGACACCATCGAGCTGTTCGAGACGCCGCCGGAAGACCCTCTCGGCGATCTGCTTGTTGTGGAGGAGCCCGCTCCCGCCTGTCAGCGATACGGCCATGACCGGCTCCGACTGCGGATCGACCCGCAGGATGATGGGGCGTTCCGCGTTTTCGGGCAGGCTGTAGTTGATATTGTCGAGGCGTTCCCGCAGGCTGAGCGCCGCGAAGTCCATGTTGGTGCCCCAGATGAACCGGAGCGTGACCAGGCTCACGCCGTCCTGCGAAATCGACGTCACCTTCTCCACTCCGCCCACGGCGGCGGCCTGCTGCTCGACCGGCTCGGTAACCAGCCGCTCGATCTCGGCCGGCGCGACGTCCGGGTAGGTCGTGTAGACGATCAGCCGCGGAAAGCTGATCTCGGGAAGCAGGTCGATCGGCAGGCGTGTCCACGAGATGCTCCCGAGAAGCACCACCGCCAGAATGAGCATGGCGACCGCGACCGGCCGCTTCGTGCAGGTTCTGGATACCGACATGGCTCAGTTCCCTTCCGGTACGGTCTCGATGCCGAGTTCCTGCCCCACGATGCCCACCGTCTGGTAGAGGTCGACGAGGGCGAGGGCGAAGGCGTAGCGCTGGTCGATGAGATTCCTGCGCTGGGTCGCCTCCTCGGCGATGGCCGACCTGAGCGGCTGGATGTCGACAGTCCCGAGCTGGTATTCCTCCTGCATGATCTGGAGGCGCTCGCTGGCGAGTTCGAGGGCTCTTTCTCTCTGCTGCAGGGTCGCCCAGGTCGTGGTCAGTGAGGCGTAGCGGGTCCTGATGTCCAGTTCCAGCTGCATTTGGGCCTGCCGCAGGCTCTCGTTGGCGTTTCGGACGTCGATCCGGCGGCTGGCCGTGTTGTACGATCGCTGGAAGCCGTCGAAGATGGGGATCGAAAAGTTGAAACCCCAGCTGGCGGTGCCGCTGGTGCCTTCTCCGGGCCGCAGATCGAACAGGGCGTCGGGCCCGGACGCAAACGACCTCCGGCCCCAATTGGTACTCGCGCTGATGGTGGGCCACCATTGGGACTGATCGGCCCGCAGCTGCGCGCGGCTGATCTGCACCCGGGCCTCCTCCGCGCGTAGCGTGGGGTTCTCCGCCAACGTCCGCGCAACGAGGCCCTCGATGTCCAGCAACGCCGGGTCGAATGGCTCGGGCGGAGTCTCGGCAACATCCAGTGACACCAGGGACGGGTCACCGATGAGCACGCGCAGGTTGAGGAGCGCAATCTCCACCCTCCCCTCGGCCTCCCTCAGCGCCGCGCGTTGCTGCTCGACATCCAACTCGCGCGCGAGGAGGTCGGGGCGGCGGTCGAGCGCGAGCTCGAAGCGCCGCTCGGTGAACCGCAGGTCGCTCTCCCTGTCCGCCAGCAGTTCGGACTCGAGCGCCACCCGGGCCTTTTCGCGTAACACACTGAGGAACCGGTTCTGCACCTGCGCGAGGATGCCATCCAGCGTCACCCTTGCGCTCAGTTTGTCGATCCGTATCTGGGCGTGGACGCGGTCGCGGTCGCGGAAGCGCCTGCCCCCGTCAAAGACCTGGTAGTTCAGACTCAGACCGGCGAAGGCATCGGAGGAATTCAGCCAGGCAGGGTTCAGATTCTCGGTGGGTCTGCCCACGAAGTCGCGATAGCTGGTCTGTCGTTGAAAGCTCTGTCCGGTCGAGTAGCTGGCATTCACGTTGGGCAGGAATGCCGCCCAGGCTTGCCGCGACCGGCCACCCAGCAACTCCAGCTGGTTGATCGTCTGGCGGTATTGGGGGTTGTGTTCGGTGGCGAGGGCCAGGGCCTCCTCGAGGGTCAGGACCCTCACCCCCGGGTTCCGCTGCATCTGCTGGGCGGACAGGGCAGTGCCGTCCGCCGCGCCGCCGATCGTTCCCGCCAGGAGCGCCGCAACCGCCCAGGCCACACCTGGCCGTTGTGCCAACGTGCGGCACCCGCATCGTTGTGAAGGAGCGTTGTCACGCGGCTCCCAACCTCTGGTTCCGGATCTCATCGCGTGGGTCTCCCTCCGGCCGCCGCCACGTCTTCGACCAGCTGGACGGCGGCGTCGTGAATGATCGATTGATGGCCGTCGATGAGGACGGTCCATCCGGGCTCCACCCATTCCTGGCTGCCCGGCTCCCCGAGGAGTTCGACCAGGTACTCGTTCATCCGGCCGAGGGGAACGTAGATCCACTTGGCTCTTCCGTCCTGTTCGACGAAGAGGTGGCTGCGGCGGTCCTCCGTCTCGCGGATCGCGGTCCTGGGCACGAGGATCCTGTCGGGGTACTGGCGGGCCTCCAGGCGCGCGTCGGCGTACATGCCGGGGCGGATGCGTCCGTCGGGATTGGGAAGCAGGACGGTGACCCGGGTCGTGTTCGTCTGCAGGTCCACGATGGGGTTGATGGTCTCGATCCGGCCGGTGAAGGTGGTGTCCGGCAGGGCCGAGAAGACCATCGAGGCCCCGCGCCCCTCCTCCAGATCGACCACGGCGGTCTCCAGAACCGAGACCGAAACCTTGATCGGATCGATCGTGACCACGGTGAGGAGCTCGGTGCCGCCCACGTGCTGGCCCGCGACAACATTCAGATCCGCGACCCGGCCCGCGAAGGGCGCCGTGATCCTGGTCTTCGCCATTTCGATTTCGGCGCGCTGGAGGTTGACTTCCGCCGCCGCGAGCCCGGTGAGGATCCTGGCCCGCTCGGCGCGGGCCGCCCGGAGTGCCGGATCCTCGATCATCTCGTCCTGGAGCAGGCGGACTTCGTAGTCGACCTCGGCCCTTTCCTTCGCGGCGCGGGCGTCCGCCAGGTTCAGCGCGTAGTCCGTGGTGTCGATCTGGATGAGCAGCTGTCCCGCGCGCACCTGCTGGTTCTCGCGCACATGGATCGCCTGCACGAGTCCCGAGACCTGGGACGTCAGCTTGACCTCGCGCAACGCCTCGGCGCGGGCCTTGGCGATCACGGAGATGCGCAGGGTGTCGCGCACCACCGGGACGCCAACCACCGGCGTGGGAATCTCGGCGTTGAACTGCTGGACGACGGATTCGACCACCTCCTGCTCCGCCTCCGACATCTCCGGCTCCTCCTCGGTGACCTCGGCCGGGGGGCGCAGGCGATACCAGGTGAAGTAGGTGAGGCCGCCCAGGATGAGGAGGACCGTGATCAGTCCAAGTGTGGTGCGCGACTGTGACATCTCAAGCTCCGTTCGGTTTCCGGCCGGTTTCACTGCGGGCGCCCCGCAAGACCCCGGCCACCCATTCCTTCACATCTACTGTTCTGATATCGCGGGAGTGTCAACGGTTGCCCCGCGCAGGCGGTCAGCTGCGCTCGTCGCCGCCGTAGCGCCGCTGGACATAGTCCCCCAGAATCTCCTTGAACTCCTCGACGATGCGGTCGCCCTTGAGGGTCCGCAGGTGCGCTCCGTCCATGTAGACAGGGGCCTTGGGCTCCTCGAAGGTGCCGGGGAGCGAGATGCCCAGGTCCGCGTGCTTCGACTCCCCCGGACCGTTCACCACGCATCCCATGACGGCGACCTTGAGGTCCTCCACGCCGGGGTAGATGCGCCTCCATTCGGGCATGCGGCGGCGGATGTGGCCCTGGATGTCCTCCGTCATCTCCTGGAAGAAGGTGCTGGTGGTGCGGCCGCACCCCGGGCACGCGGTCACCTGCGGCTCGAAGCTGCGGATGTCGAGCGACTGCAGGATCTGCTGCGCGATCTGGACCTCCTCCGTGCGGTCTCCCCCCGGGCGGGGCGTGAGCGACACGCGGATCGTGTCCCCGATCCCGTCGAGGAGGAGCGGGGCGAGGGCGACCGAGGTGGCCACGATCCCCTTCGACCCCATCCCGGCCTCGGTCAGCCCCAGGTGCAGCGGGTATTCCGTGAGCGGGGCCAGCTGCCGGTACACGAGGATGAGTTCGCGCACGCCCGAGACCTTGGCGCTGAGTACGATCCGGTCGGCGCCCAGTCCCGTCTCCTCGGCGAGCTCGGCCGACCGGGTCGCGCTTTCGACGACGGCGTCGCGCAGGACCTCGGCCGCGTCCTTCGGGTTCGCGAGGCGGCCGTTCTCGTCCATCATCGCGGTGAGAAGGCGCTGGTCGAGCGAGCCCCAGTTCACCCCGATGCGGATGGCCTTGCCGTTCTCGATGGCGATGCGCACGATCGCCTGGAAGTTCTCGTCGCGGCGGCTCGTCCCGACGTTGCCCGGGTTGATCCGGTACTTGTGCAGGAGGGCCGCCGCGCGGGGATGGTCGCGCAGCAGGATGTGGCCGTTGTAGTGGAAATCGCCGACGATCGGCACCGTGCAGCCCAGGTCGGCGAGGCGCTCGAAGAGTTCGGGGACGGCGGCCGCGGCGTGCTTGTTGTTGACCGTGACGCGCACGATCTCGCTCCCCGCGTCGGCGAGCGCCCTGACCTGCGCGGCGGTCGCGGCCGGGTCGGCGGTGTCGGTGTTGGTCATCGACTGCACGACGACGGGGTTGCCGCCGCCCACCTTCACGCCGCCGATGTCGACCTCGATGGACCGTCTCGCCACTGCGCTCTGCTCCTTCGTCACGATCTGTTGACCGGCGGGGTGGCGCGGTGAACGCGCCGCCCGAAAGCTACCCACGCGGCGGGATGGGCAACAAGGCGGGCGTGGCGGGTGACCCGGACGCGGGGGTGTGACGCGGGAGCGGCGGTGTGACGCGGACGCGGCGGTGTGACGCGGGAGCGGCGGTGTGACGCGGACCCGAGGGTGTGACCGGACGCGGGGGGTGTGACGCGGGCGCGGGGGTGTGCCCCATCCTTGCACCGGGACCACGGGTGGGGAATATTGGGCAGGCACTGTGGCGCGACGCCGTCTGCGCGCGCTTCCCATCCCAGGAAGTCGGAAGGTGGAACGATGAAGACCGCAACACTCCTTTCCCGCTGCACCGTGGTGGTGGCAGCGGTCCTCCTCGCGTGCGCGCTCGCGGCGCCCGCGCACACCCAGGAAAAGAAGCCGACGCTGACCGTCGACGACTACGGCCAGTTCGAGCGTCTCGGAGGCGCGACGCTGTCACCGGACGGCCGCTGGATGGCGGTGGGCATCAGCCGCGTCAACGACGAGGGCGAGCTCCGCCTGCACTCCACCGATTCCGATTCGGTGGTGGTGATCCCCTTCGCCACGCGTCCCGTGTTCAGCGGCGACAACCGCTGGCTGGCGTATGCGATCGGGGTCTCGCCCGACCAGCGCGAACGGATGCAGCAGCAGCGCCAGCCCGTGCGTACCAAGCTCGGTCTCCTGGACTTCCAGACCGGCGAACAGGAGACCATCGACGACATTCAGTCCTTCACCTTTTCGGAGGACGGGCGCTACCTGGCGCTGAGGCGCTACAAGCCCCAGGAGAAGGAGTCGAGCGGCGTGGACGTGGTCGTGCGGGAGATGGCGACGGGGAACCCGATCAGCTTCGGCAACGTGGCGCAGATGGCGTGGCAGGACGAGGGATCGCTGCTGGCGATGACGATCGACGCCGACGACCGTGTCGGCAACGGCGTCCGGCTCTACGACCCCGCGACCGGCCGGCTGCGGACGCTGGACGCCGACGAGGCCGCGTACCGGCACCTGCGGTGGCGCGAGGAGTCGGCCGACCTGGTCGTCCTCAAGACCTACAGCGACGAGGAGCACGAGGACACCGCGCACGTGGTGCTGGCGTGGCGCGACCTGGACGACGGCGACGGCACCTCCTTCGTGCTCGACCCGCGGGAGGACGACGGCGTGCCGGCCGGATCCCGGGTCACCGAGCACCGCGCCCCGAGCTGGTCGGAGGACGGGAGCACGATCTTCCTGGGGCTCCAGGAGCGCAAGCCGGTGGAAAACGCCGAGGATGGGGAGGGTGAGGGCGAGGAGGGTGATGAGGAGGAAGAGGGTGAGGAAGGCGATGAGGAAGGGGAAGGCGACGAAGGCGACGAAGAAGAAGAGGATGGCCGCCCGGCCAGACGCGGCGCCGAAGAGGAAGAGGATCCCCCGGGCGTGGAAATCTGGCACTCGAAGGATCTGGACCCCGTTCCCCAGCAGCGGGTGCGGGAGGGGACGCTGCGGCGGCTCAACCACATCGCCCGCTGGGGGCTCGACGACGGGAGCTTCCTGCAGCTGGGCGGCGATCACGCGGATGGCGCGTCCATCGTGGCGGACGGCCGGTACATGGTCGCCCGCGACGAGACCCCCTACGACGTCGACGCCATGTTCCGGCAGCAGTTCTACGATCTCTATGTCGTCGACGCCGCCACCGGGCAGCGCGACCTGGTGCGGTCCCGGATCTTCGGGGGCGCCTCGGGGAGCCCGGGGGGACGCTACCTCATGTGGTTCGAGGGCGACGACTACTGGACCTACGACCTGCAGAGCGGCGAGATCCACAACATCACCGAGGGCGTGGACGGCGTCTTCGTCGACCTCGACAGGACTCCGACCAACGAGCAGATGCCTTCGTTCGGGACCTCCGGCTGGCTGGAGGACGACGAGGCGGTCCTGATCAACGACAAATGGGACGTCTGGGAGATCCAGCCCGACGGCTCGGGTGGCAGGCGCCTCACGCCGGGCGCGGAGAACGACGTGCTGTACCGGCCGATACGCCTCGACCGGGAAGCCGACGCCTTCGACCCCGACGAGCCGATCTACTACTCGACCTACGGGGAGTGGACCAAGAAGGCGGGCTTCGCGCGGGCCCGCCCCGGTCGCGACCCCGAGCAGCTGATCTGGGAGGACGCGAGCATCGGCGGGTTCGGCGGCGGGCTGCAGAAGGCCGAGGACGCCGACGTGTTCGTCATCCGCAAGGAGCGCTTCGACGACTCCCCGGACTACTTCGTGACGCGCCGCGACGACCTGAGCGACCTTGAGCAGGTCACCAACACCAACCCATTCCACGCCGACTACGCCTGGGGCCACACCGAGCTCATCGACTACGAGAACGAGTGGGGCCGGAGGCTCCAGGGCTTCCTCACCTATCCGGCCAACTACGAGGAAGGCACGCAGTACCCCATGATCGTGTATCACTACGAACTGATGTCGCGGGGTCTGCACCGCTTCGTCCTGGCCGACGAGACCAACTACTACAACGTCCAGGCATGGAGCCAGGAAGGCTACTTCGTGCTGCAGCCGGACATCGTCTTCCGCGACCGCGATCCGGGGCGCTCCAGCGTCCAGACGCTGCGCCCGGCGGTGGCCGCCGCGGTGGAAACGGGGATGATCGATCCCGAGCGGGTGGGCCTGATCGGGCACTCCTGGGGGGGTTATCAGACGACCTTCTTCGTCACGCAGGACGACGTCTTCGCCAGTGCCGTCGCCGGCGCGCCGCTCACGAACCTGATGAGCATGTACCTGTCATTCTACTGGAACTCGGGCGGCACCGACGCGCGCATCTTCGAGATCAGCCAGGGGCGGATGCAGGTGCCGTGGTGGGAGGACTACGACTCGTATGCGGCCAACTCGCCGGTCCACAACATCCAGAACATGAACACGCCGCTGCTCATGATGTTCGGTAGCGACGACGGGGCGGTCGAGTTCAACCAGGGGGTCGAGTTCTACAATGCGGCCCGGCGCCTTGGCAAGGACATGGTGCTGCTGGTCTACGACGGCGAGAACCACAGCCTGGCGCGGGAACCCAACCAGAAGGACTACCGCAACCGCATCATGGAGTGGTTCGCCCACTACCTGAAGGGCGAGCCGGCGCCGGACTGGATCAGCAAGGGGCTGTCCTACATCGAGCAGAAGGACGGGCTGCAGCGGAAACGGAGGCCGATCAGCTAGCAAGGCGCGGTGCTCCGGCACATGGCGCTGTAATGAAAACATTACAAAATGCCATGTCCTGTTTACATTCAGGACATCCGGAGCACCACTGGCACGCGTGACGCTGGTCAGGGCGCAACGCGGCGGGGGCGGGCGAATCAGGTCCCGCCCCCGCCGCTCTCCTTTGCGGCCGAGTCCCCTCAGGTCAGCCGGTGAGGCCGCTCAATTCCCGTAGATCGTGCCGCAGGGCTGGTCGCGCCCGGTTCCCAGTTCGGGACGGGCCAGACACTCGTTCTGCGGGAAGGGAAGCTGCAGGAACACGACGTGGTCGTCGCGGGCCCGGGGGAGCTGGTCCGTGCGGCCGTACTGCCGTGCGTCGTAGTAGGTGAAACCGCCCTCCAGCGCGAGCGACATGAACTTGTTGTAGAGGATCTCGTCGAGCACGGCTGCGTCGTTGCCGGGATCCTCGAAGGGCGCCAGGCCGTGCGCGGCGCGGATGATGTTCACATCGTCGATGGCCCCCTGGCGGTCCCCCGTGGCGAGGGCCGCTTCCGCGTGAATGAGGATCAGCTCCTCGTTCCTCACCCACGGGACGGGCGAGTCCTGGTTCGGGTAGATGGTGAATCTCTCGGTGACATCGATCCCCAGCAGCGAGAAGACCTGGGGCTGGACCTCGGTCTTGCCGGTCGCGCGGTCGTCGGGAGTCCCGTCCGGCTTCATCTGGGCGTCCGCCAGGAAGCGCGGGTGCGCGAAGTGGCTGGCCCTCGAGAAGAACGGATTGGCGGCGTCGCCCGGATTGGTGCTGTAGTTGTGGTACAGCCCGTGGGCGAGATCCCCGCCGGGGTTCATGAACGAGGCCCCGAGCGCGGCCATCGCCTGGCCCCACTCCCCGTTGTACTTGTGGTAGCGGGCCTTGAGCGCGCGGTTGAGGCGGATGAAGTCGGCGGGGGTCGAGAAGCCGGCGTAGCCGCTCGTCAGCCCGAAGGGGAAGGAGTTCCCCGCGCTGGAGAGGTGGGCCTGCGCCTCGTCCAGGAGCTGGTGGATGCGGGCGTAGACCTGGTCCTCGCTCACGATGGGCGACAGCTCGTCACCCGGGTCGGCGGGCGGCTCCAGCGCCGCACCGAAGGAAGTGTGCATGATGATGATGTTCCAGAGCGACTGCGCCGCCACCGTCTTCGCGAAGCCCCGGATCGCGTTCTTGTCCGGCTCGGCGATCGCCTCGACGGCGTCCACCGCGTCGAGCAGCACCTGGATGTTCTTGAGGCTGGAATACCCCCAGAAGGCGCCCCCGTTCACCGGGTCCAGAGGTCCGATCAGGCGGTTGGTCGTGGTCCGGGGCTCCTCCGGGCGGAGGTCGTAGGCCTCACGCCCCCAGATGCCCAGGTAGAGCACCCGGGAAGAGGTGTTGCCGCGAGCGGTCGCCATGAGGTTCTGGGCCGCCGCCACCACGCTGTTGACGGTGGGGTTGGTGGTCAGGTCCTCCACGCTGGGGTCGTTGAAGTTGGGCACGACGAGGTCGGAGCACGCCGCGCCGCTCAGCGCGAGCGCGAACACTGCCGCGCCGGCTGCTTTCTTCGCGTTTCGTCTGTTCTTGCTGTTCATTTTTCGTATTCTCCCTGGCCTGCGCCGGTCAGAAGCCCATGTTGACGGAGAACCAGAAGCTCCGGCTCGGTGGGTACGGCGCCACGTCGATGTTCCGCGCGATCGCCTCCGAACCGAAGTTGCTCACCTCGGGGTCCATCCCGTTGTAGCCCGTGAAGGTCAGCACGTTCCTGCCGCTGAGCGACAGCGTCATGTTGCTGACGCGTCCCCACATCATTTCGGTGAACCGCTCGGGCACGTTGTAGTTGACCGTGACCTCGCGGAGCTTCAGGAAGGTGGCGTCCTCCAGCCAGACGCTGGAGATCTTGCTCGGGTACACCCGCAGGCGGAAGTCGCCGAGCGATTCGCCGGGCATGCATCCGGGATCCGTGCACTCGTCGGCGTAGTCCTCGGCGTTCTTGCTGAGGTCGTAGAGCCAGCCGGTCAGGTTTGCCACGGTGCCGCCCTGCTGCCAGTCGAAGAGCATGTAGGCGCTGATGTCGCCGAAGCGGAAGTCGTTACCGAAGCCCATGCGGAAGTCGGGATTCGCGTCACCGAGGACAACGATGATCCGGTCGCCCACCTCGCAGGGCCCCCCGCAGCGCGGGTCGTTGGCGACGGAGGCGGTGTCGCGGCCGAAGAAGGCCGACGGCGACTTGCCCTCCGTGATCTGGAATCCGCCGAGGGCCGTCCCGAAACCGCCCGCCCGGAACTCGGGCACCGGCAGTTCGACGATCTCGCTGCGGTCCGTGGAGAAGGTGGCGCTCGCCGTCCAGCTGAAGGATTCCGTGGTCACCGGGAAGACCGTCAGCCCGGCCTCCACGCCCAGCGTCTCCATCACCCCGCCGTTGAAGATCTGGGTGCTGAAGCCGGTCGACGGCGGCAGCGCGCGCTGCAGGAGCAGGTCGGTGATCTCCTTCTGGTAGACGGTCAGCTCCACGGTGGCGCGGTCACCCAGCAGGGTGGCGTCGGTGCCGACCTCGATCTCGCGCTGGCGCTCGGGCTTCAGGTCGGGCGCCACGGTGGTCCCCGAGACCGAGAAGGTCTGCAGACCACCGATGTTGCCGGTGTTCAGGGTGCTGAACTTCTGCCCGTAGAGCGGCTGGTTGCCCGACTGGCCGAAGGCGGCCCGCAGCTTGATCTCGTCGACGAGTCCGGGCGCGAGACCCGGAAAGCGGTAGGACGCCGCGGCCTTGGGGTAGTAGAAAAGCGACGACGGCTCGGCGTTGTTGCTGCTCTGGTCGGCGCGGATGGCGCCGGTGAGGAGGAGCCTGTCGCCGAGCAGGAATTCCTCCTGCACGAAGAACCCGACGTCCCTCACCTGCTGGCGGTTCTGGCGCACCGACAGGTCCGTCCCGTCGTCGGCGTTCGAAAGACCCGCAACCAGGTTCCTCGCCGCGATCCTCGAGACGTCGAGATCGCGCTCCTCGTACTGGAATCCCGCCGAGAGGGTCGAGGTGAAGCGGTCGTGCGTGAGGGTGTAGATCGCGTTGGTGCTAACATTGACGAAGCGGCTGGCCGCGTCCCCCTTCACCGAGGTACCCGGCAGTCCGTCGTCGGGCTCGTACTGGAGCTCGGGAGGACTGAAGATCGTGTTCTGCTGGGTGAAGAAGTCCACCCCCGCATTCGCCACGAAGCGGACCGCGTGCGCGCCCGAAACGTAGGCGTCCCAGGAGAGGTTCCCCGCCCCGATGAACCGGTACACGTCCTCGTCGTTGACGACGTTCGCTGCGGTTTCGAGGATGTTGCTGTTGGCGAACGGGTTGTGCGGCCAGGAGCCGTCGTCGCGCTGCCGCAGGTCGATGAACGACGGGGTCGACGGCAGCGTCATCCAGTAGCTGATGCTGCGGTTGTCGTTGTTGGTGAAGCCGCGGGCGGTCCTGGTGTGCAGCGCGGTCGTGCTGATCCGGAAGAGGACCGAGGAGCCGATGCTCTGGTCCACGTTCAGCTTGAGCGACTGCTTGTCGTAGCCGGTGCCGGTGACGATGCCGCCGTCGTGCTTCAGGAGCCCGGACACATAGTAGCGGGTGGACTCGTTCCCCCCGTTCACGCTGAGCGCGCTCTCGTAGGACAGCGGCGTGTTCCCCGCCAGGTACTCCTCATGGTCGAAGAAGGCGTCGGAGGAGTAGAAGTTGGCGGCGTTGGGGCCGAAGGCGTCCACCGCGTCGTCGAGCGTGGCGAACTTGCGCAGCCCGAGGTCGTTGGCCTTCTGGAAGAAGCCCAGGCGCTGGGTGAAGTTGAATCGGGGCGCGCCCACCAGGCCGCGTTTCGTGGTGATCAGGACCACGCCGTTGGTGGCCTTCGAGCCGTAGATCGCCGACGCCGACGCCCCCTTGAGAACCTCGATGCTCTCGATGTCGTTGGGGTTGAGGTCGGCGATCCGGTTCGGCGCGTTGTCCTGCTGGCCGCCACGGACCGGGTTGCTCGACGAGACCGTGACCACGTGCACGTTGGACGCGATCTCGTCGTTGCTGACGATCACGCCGTCGACGACGTAGAGCGGCCGGTGGTCCCCGATGATCGACGAGGTCCCGCGCAGCTGCACCTGGATGCCGCCGCCGGGGGCGCCGTTGTTGGCCTGCACGTTGGCGCCCGCGATGCGGCCCTGGAGCGCCTGCTCGAAGCTGGCGACAGGTGCGCGGGTAAGGTCGTCCGCGCCGACCGTGGCCACCGCGTTGGCAAGGTTCTGGCGGCGCACCCCGGTCGCCTGGCCGGTCACGACGATCTCGTCGAGGTTGAGCACGTCGCGCTCAAGCTCGATGGGGACGTTGGTCTGCCCGGCGGCAACGGTGATCTCGACGCTGCGGTAGCCGATGATCCGCACGTTGAGCTGCTGCTCGCCGGCCGGAAGTTCAAGGGAGAAGTTGCCCTCGTCGTTGGAATAGGTGTGGACGGTGGTGCCCTCCACGTTGATCAGCGCGGACGCAATCGGGACTTCGCCACCCGTCTCGGTGACCTTGCCGGTCACGGTGCGGGTCTGGGCGGAGAGGGGTGGTGCCCCGAGGAACACGCCAAGCAGGAGGAGGAGGATCGAACGGTTGAGCCGGTGTGGCATGAGGACCTCCCTGGTTCGGGAATGGCGGTGGCCCGCCTTGTGGACCGGCGTCTACCGGGTGGCTCGCGGGCCGCTGCGAAGGGTTAATCGGTAAATATAGTGGGGGGGGATCGCTTGGCGAAAGAGGCAGTGCGTGGGGGAGGAAAATCAGGCAGGGTGTCGGCGACGTGGTGGTCCAAGAACGGGCCGGAAAGGGTCAGCGAAGGGTGCGCCGCACCACCTCCAGCCCCTGCAGCGCCCGGTTCTCCCGCGCGTAGTCCAGGGGGGTTCTGTCTTCTTCGTCGGGCACCGTCAGGTCGGCGCCGAGGCGCAGAAGTGTGGGAAAGACGGCCGGGTTGGACCGTGCCGCGAGATGAAGGGGAGTGCTGCCCGAATGGTCGCGTGCGTTCAGACCCGCGCCCATGCTGACCAGTGCCTCCAGGACGGCGGGGTTGGGGTTGCTGGATGCGGCCAGGTGCAGGGGCGTGGCGCCGGATTCCGGGATCCGTGCGTGGATGTCCGCTCCGAACCGGACGAGAAGCGTGACGATTCCGGGAGTCGGGTTCCGTTCGGCCGCAGCGTGCAAGGGTGTCCTGCCGATCCTTTCGACCGGGAACCCGCCGCTGGTTGCGAGGTCCACGCCCCACGCATTCACCTCCGCTCCCGCGTCGAGCAGCGCCTTCAGAACGGCGGGGTTGGCGTTGCGAACGGCGGCTTCGTGGAGCGGGGTTCTGCCTCCACTCCTGCGTGCGTTCACCCTTGCCCCACCCTCCACCAGCACGTTGATCATCGCCGGATCGGCGTTCCACCCGGCAGCCTGCTGGAGCGGCGTGCCGTTGTGGCCGAGCGCATTCGGGTTCGCACCCGCCGCGAGCAATGCCGCCGCGACCCCGGGATCCGGGTTGGTGGACGCCGCGTGCAGCGGTGTGAAGTCCCAACCCCAGTCAACTCCGAAGCCGGTCGCCCACGCATTCGCCTCCGCGCCCGCTTCCAGGAGGACGTCCACGACAGCGGCCGTACCGGACCTGGCGGCATGGTGCAGGGGATTGTTGCCGTCCCGGTCCACGGCGTGGACTTCCGCACCGGCCTCCAGGCATCGGCGGACGAGAGCCGGCGACGCGGCGATGGCAAAGCCTCTCGTGTTCCAGTGTTCGCAACCGGCCGTCAACGAGGCTTCGCGGCGCGTTGGCAGCGCCGCGGAATCCGCGCCCAGCTGGAGGAGCGTCGCACGAAGTCTGTCCCCATACCTGTTTGCCACCAGGGCGAGAGCGGTTTGACCGAGTGCGTTGCGAGCATCGACCTCCGCTCCCGCCTCGACGAGGATGGCGGCGGTTTCGGGAGCGCGGTAAGAACCCGAGGCCGCCAAGAGATGAAGGGGCGTGTTGCCATGCTCGTCGCGGGCAGTGACGTCGGCACCCGCCTCGATGCACCCCGCAACGCTTTCGGGCGGTGCAGGACGGCCACTCCGTGAAGACGCGAAAAACGCGCTGTCCGGCCATTCGCAGACGGCGAGGCGCGCGCTCCTGCCCCGGTTGTCCAGCGCTTCGGAATCGGCGCCCAGGTCCAGCAACCGGTCTCGCACCAACGGGACGTACGCCTCGCCAGCGACGTGCAGCGGCGTCTCGCCCGCCCCGTTGCCGGCGTTCGGATCGGCACCGGCGTCGACCAGAGCGGCAACAATTGCGGCGTCGAAGCGGAAGGACAGCCGGTCCTCGCCATACCACCTCGACGGGCGGGCGACCTTGTGCAGCGGGGTGCCCCCGTTTGCGTCTCCGGCCCCGGCGTCCGCGCCGTACCGCAGGAGCGCGGCCACACCGGCGTGCTTCTTTGCCGATACCGCGCGGTGCAGCGGAGTCTCGCCCGAAGCATTCGGGCGGTTCGGATCCGCCCCCGCCTCCAGGAGGATCGTGACAACGGCATTTTCGGCGGGCCCGGTCGGACGGGGACCCGCCGGATCGAATGGCGGAAACAGCCGGAGTGGCCAGTCCGCCGCCAGGTGGAGCGGGGTCCGACCGTCGGAATCACTGAGGTCGACCTCGGCTCCCGCATCCAGCAGAGACGTGACGAAGGCCTCGTTGTTCGACCTGCTCGCCAGATGCAGCGGGGTCTCGCCGGCGTCGTTGAGGGCGTTCGGATCGGCTCCGGATTCGAGGAGCATTTCGAATACCTCTTGCGCCGCCGGGTCATCAGCGTCCCCTCGGGTGACGGCCCAATGCAGAGCGGTCGTGCCGTAGCGGCCCCCTCGGGCGGTCACGTCCGCGCCCGCCTCAAGCAACGCCTCAACGAGTGCAGGATTCCCCGGCCTTCCCCAGTCGCGAGAAACGGCCTCAAGCAGAGGCGTCGAGTTGGCGTTGTCGCGGACGTTGATGTCCGAGCCGGCTTCGAGCAGACGGAAGACAACGAGGGGGCTGTCGCTCCACGCCGCCTGGTGCAGGGGGATCTGGCCACTGGCGGCGCGCGCGCCTGGATCCGCACCGGCCTGCAACAACAGGGTGACGACGGCGGGGTTGCCGCTGGCGGCCGCATGGTGGAGTGGTGACCGGCCCCTGGCGTCACGGGCGTGCACGTCGGCGCCGGCTGCGAGGAGCGCGCCGGCGACGGCCGGGTTTGTGTTGGTGGCCGCGTAGTGGAGGGGGGTCCTGCGGTCGCCCGGGCGGAAGGAGGGCCGCACGCGCCCGAGAGGCCGGGGAACGCGAACATCATCGCGCGGATCCACTTCGGCGCCGGCCTCCAGGAGCAATGCGGCGACGGCGGCGTCCGGGTTCGTCGCCGCGTAGTGCAACGGGGTCTGACCCTGGCCGCTGCGCACATTCACATCCGCGCCCGCCTCGACGAGGAGCGTCAGGCTCCCGGCGTCGCCCTGCAGTGCGGCGTGGTGAAGTGGGGTGTAGCCGTCATCGTCCGTTGCGTGCAGGTCCGACCCGGACTCGATGCAATCCGCCACCGCGCTCGTTGACGCCATGCGGGCGAAGACGGGCGTGTTCCAGTTGCGGCAGTGCGTGGGGTCGGCGAGGTCGCCGCGATCGTTCCGCGCCAGCGGGTCGGCCCCCATCTCCAGCAATGTCTGGACGACGGCGGGATTGGCATTGTCCCAGGCCGCGTGGAGCGGCGTGTTCCAGGCGTCGTCTCGTCTGTTAGCCGCCCCGCCCGCTCCGATGAGCGTGTTGATGACGGCGGGGTCCCCGGTGTGTCGAGCCGCCAGATGCAAGGGGGTGCGGCCACGCTCGTCCAGGATGTCGGGATCCGCGCCCTGGTCGAGACAGGAGCTGACATCGTCCGCCGCAGCGGCTTCGAAGAATGCGGCGAGACGGCCCGCGTGCCAGTCCTCGCAGTCGGGCGGGCGGGCGTCGGTGGGCGCACCGGGCTGACAGGATGGCAGGAGCGCGCAGAGGAGCAGCGCTGTCGGGCCGCCGGTGCATGGTCGCCCGGCCGCGACACCTCGGCGCAAACGAAGACGACCGGCTGGTGCGGGTTGTTGTCCTGTCGTCGATGACATGAGGCTCATCGATGTAAGGTGAAGGTTACAAAATGACTATTTCAGTTTACATAATCAGGCTGGAAGCCAGGTCCGCGGGTATTGCAAATCATCCCCCCGACCGCCGCACCACTTCCAGCCCCTGGAGCGCCCGGTTGTCGCGCGCGTAGTCGAGTGGGGTCCTGCCCTCGTCGTCGAGCGCCTCCGGGTCGGCGCCGAGGCGCAGCAGGACGGGGAAGACGGCCGGGTTGTAACGCGCCGCGAGATGAAGGGGGGTTTGGCCCAGTTCATCGCGTGCGTCCAGATCCGCGCCGAGAGCGGTCAGGAGCTCCACGACCGGCCTGTTGCGGTTGCCGGACGCCGCCGCGTGAAGCGGAGTCGCCCCCGAGCGGTTGCGCGCATGCAGGTCCGCGCCGGCGTCGAGCAACGTTTGAAGGACGGCGGGGTTGGGATTGCGCTCCGCCGCCAGGTGGAGCGCCGTTCTTCCACCGGCACCCCGGGCATGCAGATCCGCACCGGCGTCGAGCAGGGCGGAGATCACCTCGGGGTTGTCGTTACTTCCGGCCGCTTCCAGCAACGGCGTCTCCCCCCCGTCCGCACGCGCGTTTGCGTCCGCACCGGCACTCAGCATCGATGCGATCACGGTCGGGTCGGGGGTCGTCCGCGCCGCATGGTGAAGCGGGGTCATGCCGCTCCAGGAACCACGGAAGAGTCCGGTCGTTCGTGCGTTGACGTCGGCCCCCGCGTGCAACAGCGCGGCAACCACCCCGGGGTTCGGGTTCGCGGTCGCTTCGTGCAGCGGGGTGTCGTCCCACCTGCCGTGGTAGCGGTACCCCGTTGCCCATGCGTTCACCTCCGCCCCCGCTTCCAGCAGCGCGGCCAGGACCGCCGGTTCCGGGTTGTGACGGGCGGCGAGGTGCAGGGGGGAATAGTCGCTGCCGTCACGCGCGTTCACTTCGGCACCGGCCTCGACGAGCACCGGGATCACCGCAGGGTCGCGGGCCCGCTCCGCTGCCAGGTGCAGCGGTGCAGGACCTCCGCCCGGGCTCAGCAAGATTTCGCGAGGCTCCTCGCCGCGGGCATTGACGTCGGCACCCCTTCGGATGCAGCCGAAGACGATGGCGGCCGTCGCGGCCCGGAAGAAGGCGCGCGTGTTCCAGTTCGCGCAGTCCGCGGCATCGGCGGCATGTTCCATCTGCAACCTCAGCGCCGCGGCGCCCCCGAGTTCGACCAGGCGGGCGATGACGCCGCCGTTCCCTCCTTCGAGCGCTTCATGCAGTGGTGTGCGGCCGGTCTCGTCAGCAGCGTCCACCGATGCCCCCGCGTCGACCAGGAGCTGGACGACCGGAGGCGACCGCGCCGCGTGGTGAAGGGGTGTGCGGCGCGAGTCGTCGCGCGCGTTGACATCCGCGCCTGCTTCCAGGAGGGCAGCCGCCAGATCGATCCTCCCCCGCCCCGCAACGTCGTGAAGGAGGGTGGTGCCCCAATCCGATCGCGCGTTCACGTCCGCACCGGCCTCCGCGAGCATCCCGATGAGCGTGGCCGCGAAGTGGTTCGGCCTGAAGGCGTTCACCAGGTGATGCAGGGGCGTATTCCCGTTGTGGTCCCGGGCGTTCACGTCGGCGCCATGCTCGATGCAGCCCTGCACGCTCTCGGGCGGGGCGGTGCTGATGAACTCCTCGTCCGGAAACTCGCAAACCCGGCGATCACGCACGGTCATCCCGCGGTTGTCCGGAACCTCCCTGTCCGCGCCCAGCTCGATGAGCTTGTCCACCGCCACCTTGTCGCCGCTGTTCCAGGCAAGGTGCAGGAGAGTCTCTCCCCTCCCGTTGCGGGCGTTCACGTCCGCGCCCGCGCGCACCAGGGCGGAGACGATCGCCGTATCGGGACGCGAGGCGTCTGCCAGCCCACCCCGGCGGCGTGCCAGGTGCAGGGGCGTGTTACGGTCCTGGTCGCGAGCACCGGGATCCGCGCCCGCTTCCAGGAGCAGGGTCACGTTGTCGGGGTTGCGGCCGCGGGCAATAGCTGCGCCGTGCAACGGCACGCGGCCCCAGTCATCCGCGACATTCACGTCCGCCCCGGCCTCCAGCAGAGCGGCAACGACCGCCGGGGCACCGTATTCCGCCGCATTGTGAAGCGCGGACGAGCCATAATCGGCCTGCCGGTTCACCTGCGCGCCGGCCTCCAGCAGCATCAGGACCGTGGTGACGTCCTCGCCGAAACTCGCAAGGTGCAAGGGGGTCCGGCCGCTGTCGTCCCTGGAATCCACATCCGCACCGAGATCCAGCAGTGTGCCATGCAACCGGTGCCGTTCGGGGGATTCGTCATACATGAGGACTACGTGCAGGATGCTCCCCCGCCCACTGGTCACGCTCACGTCCGCTCCCGCTTCCAGCAACAGGCGGACCACCTGCACGCGGTCGGCCTGGACCATCGGCACGCTGCCGGCCACGAGCAAGGGAGTCGAGCCGTCGGAGTCACGCACCTCCAGCTCCGCACCGGCCTGGAGCAGCAGCGCGACAATCCCGGCGTCGCCCCAGAAAGCGGCTTCATGCAGTGGGGTGGAGCCATCGTTGTCGCGAGCGTTCACATCGGCCCCGGCCTCGAGGAGCATCGTCGCGTTGCGGAGGCTCCCGAGCGATGCGGCGACATGCAGCGGGGTGTGCCCGGCGTCGTTTCGAGCGTGCGGGTCGGCGCCCCGGCCCAGCAGCAGGGCGACAATGTCGTGGTACTCCGGTCCGAGGGTGAAGGTCAAACTCTCCCACCGGGACCGCTCCGACCCCCAGTGCAGCGGGGTGTTGCCTTCTCCGTCGCGTGCATGCAGGTCCGCGCCGGAGTCGAGGCAACCCGCTACGTGCTCGGGAAGAGCCGTCCGGCGAAAGAGTGGTGTGTTCCAGTACTCACAGTGCGTCGGGTCGGCTGCTCTGCCCCGATCGTCGCGCGCCTCCGGGTCGGCCCCCGCGGCGAGCAGTTCCCGGATCACGGTACGTTCGTTGTTCCATGCCAGGTGAAGCGGGGTGCGCTCGTAGGCGTCGCGGGCGTTCACGTTCGCGCCGGCCGCGAGCAGCGCGGCCATGACCTCGAAGTTCCGGTTCCCCACCGCGGCATCGTGCATGGGGGTGCGCCGCGCCCAGTCCCCCGCGTTGACGTTCGCGCCGGCCGCGAGGAGCGCGGCCACGACTTCAAGGTCCCCGCCCCCCGCGGACGCCGCGTGCAGGAGGGTCTTGTTGTTGTCGTCGCGTGCGTGGATGTCGGTTCCACCGCGAAGGCAGGCGTTCACCGTGTCGGCGGTCGCCGTCCGAAGAAACAACGAGAAGCGGCCCTCGCTCCAGTCTTCGCAGTCCGGCGGCCCGTCTCCCGTCAGGATGGTGCGCTGGGCCGTGGCGGGGGTTGCGAGCAGCAGGAGAACTCCCGCTACTGCAAGTCGACTGAATCCTCTCATGAGACCCTCCGCAGGAGCCACACCCTTACGGGCGATGATCGAGCACTGTAAGGCAGAGTTTACATTCTGACATGTGTAGTTTACCTCTCAGCGTTCCAGACGGCCACCAGCCGGGCCGCGGGGAGGACCTCCCGAGCTCCGCACCACCTCCAGCCCCTGCAGCGCCGCGTTGTCCCGCGCGTGGTCCAGGGGGGTCCTGCCCTCGTCGTCGAGCGCCTCCGGGTCGGCGCCGAGGCGCAGCAGCATGGGGAAGTTGACGGCATTGCGCCTGGCGGACAGGTGCAGCGGCGTTACGCCGCGGCCGTCGCTCGCGTTCACGTCCGCACCGGCCGCCACCAGCGCTTCCGCGACCAGCGGGTTCGAGTTGATGTAGGCCGCCAGGTGAAGGGGGGTAACGGCGCCGGGCACCTCTCGGGCGTTGACATCACCCCCGGCTTCGACCAGCACAGCCACGATCTCCGGGTTGCGGTTGACAGCCGCCGCGTGCAGCGGCGTGGCGTTGCCGGTCCACCAGGCCCTGACTTCGTAGTGGCCCCAGACGTTCATCTCCGCGCCGGCGTCCAGAAGGGTCGTGATTACATCAGGGTCGGGGTTGCTGAAGGCCGCGTCGAGGAGCGGGGTCTGCCCGCCTTCGCCTCGGGCGTGCACCGACGCGCCGGCCGCGATCAGCACGGTGAAGACCTCGGGATCCCAGTTGTAGAGGGATGCGACATGCAGCGGGGCTCCCCCGCCGATCGCGGCATTCGGGTCCGCGCCCGCATCGATGCAGGCCTGGACCGTCCCGGCCGTGGCCTCGAGAAAGAAACCCAACGTGGCCCACTCTTCGCAGCTGTCCTGGGCGGCGGCCGGAGGGGCGATGAGCAGGGTGAGAAGCGGGGCCGAGCACAGGCCTGGTACGTGGCGGAACGGTTGCATCTTTGCCTCCAGGGGATGGCGGACCGGTGTCAATATATGAGGTGCCCCGGAGAGTTGCCCAAGTTGCACCGTGGTGCCGGCCGGCTGCGCGGTCGTCGGTGGCACACTGCGCGGACGCCTTCGGCGCGCTGGTGGACAGCGCTGATGAGGCTGCGCGGACGCCGCCGACAGGCTGTACGGCCGCAGGCTTCAGGCTCGCCCGGCGTCGCCCCCGACCCGCCGCCAGGCCTCCTCGTACACATCCGCGCGCACATCCAGGTAGCCCGGGTACTCCCCGCGTGCCGCCTCCAGCGCCGAGCGTTCCAGGGTGACCGCCGCGACCGGTTCCGTCGTCTCGAGGAGTACGTCGCCAGTGGGGCCGATCGCGACCGACGGGCCGCCGATGACGCCGCCGGAGCGGGTGCCGGGCCGGTTGACCGAGATCACGTAGGCGCAGCTGGTGACCGCGGCCGCTCGCAGAACCAGCCGCCAGCGCGCCCAGGTCTCGGCGGGGGTCGCGCGGGGGATGAGGATCACGTCCGCGCCCATCGCGGCGAGCGCGCTGCAAGCCTGGAGCCGGTTCGCGTCCGAGCAGATCTGGACGCCGATGCCCCATCCGGCGAGCCGCGCGGGAGGCTCGAGGCGGTCGCCGGGCTCGTAGTGGTGCGCCTCCCAGTACCCCTCCTCGTCGGGGAGGTGGACCTTGCGGTATTCGAGGAGGGGCTCGCCGCCGGGGCCGAAGAGGAGCGCGGTGTTGTGCCGGCGTCCCGTGTCGGGGTCGCGGAGGATCGTGCCGCCGAGGAGCGCAAGACCGGCGTCGCGGGCGGCCGCCGCGAGGGTGCGGTGGCGGGGGCCGCGCGGGGGCTCGGCGTCGGCGCGGGTTGGTTGCCGGGTGAGGGGGGTCCAGGGGTGGAGGGGCAGCTCCGGGAGGACCGCGAAGTGGGCGCACATGGAGGCCGCCGTGCGGAGGTGGGCGGGGAGGCGGGGGGTGTCTTCCGCGGCCGGGAAGACATCCGTGACGAGGGCGACGGTGAGGTGGTCGGTTGACATGTCTGGTTTACATTCTGACAAGTGGAGTTTACATGTTGAAGGCTGGGCGGCCCCCGGAAGTGCTGTGGCAGGAGAAATGTGGCGACTCTCCGGCCCGCGCGCAGGGCCGGGAAGTCTCCGCAGTGGTCTTCGGTGGCGACTACCGGGCCTGCCGCCCGATCACCGCCCGGTATTCCGCCAGGTCGCAGAGCAGGTAGTCCTCTGCGGACACCTGCAGGAGCCGTACCCGGTACTTCGCCTGACCCCGACGGTCGGGGACGTGGAACCGAAGGACCGGCCCCGAGGAAAGCTCTCCACGGATGATGACCTGCCTCCGCGTCCTTGAGGGCGTCGCGGACTGGAACATCTCGAAGCCGGGCGATTCGACGGAATCGATGCCCGGACCGTCGACCACCAGCATGGCGCCGATGTCGTGCGCGCCCTCCGGGACGCTCAACTCCACTGTCAGATACCCGGGATCCGGCTCGAGGGAGACGGGACGCACGAGATCATCGTCTGCGCAGCCCCAGAGCAGCGCGGCGACGAAGAGGAGCACGAACGCGTACCAGAGCGACATTCCGCGCCAGGACGCACACGGGACGGAGCGCCTGCCGAATGCGCTCGCGCCGCGCCGGGGCACGGAACCGGTCGACCCTGAGATGGCGTGCATTTCGCGGACGCGGCGGCGCGCAAATGCACCCGCCGACAGCAACCCGGTAACGCCGAATGGCGGGGCGGGTGCGCCGGGTGCCTTCGTGCCGCAGTTCACTTCACCGCGCCGGCACCGTTCGACCCAGGAGAGAAGATCGCCCAGGTCGTAGCCTCCGTTCCGGTTGCCCAGTTGATCCAGAGCGTCGAGCTGGACAGGGCTCAGGTTCCCATCCCCCAACAGGGCGGCCGCAGCGTCCTCCGGGGTGACGCCGTCGAGATGCAGCTGAACGGCCGGGGTGGTGCGCGCGTCGATCGGCACTGAAGGGCGCGCCTCCTGCGTGTCGACAGGCGTGCCGGCCGGATACGCCGCCAGCACGGGTGCCGGTGTTGCGGCGAGTAGTGTGAGTATCGCCGGAAGGGTCGCGCCGGTTTGGCGCCGGTTGGTTCTCGGGGTCTCGCGTTTCATGGTGGCTGCCTCCTCCCGTCCCCCTCGCGGGTTCGCCATCGCGGACCATCAGGAACCGTCTGGACCCCGCGGCACGGAGGAACGGTTTTGGAGTCTTAACCGTCCACTTTACGAGCTTGTTCCGGGGTTCCGGGGTTCCATCCATCGGGAAACGGCCGGCACACGCACGGCGTCGGTTACTATCGCGTAGTCAAGCCCCGGATCGGGGCGGATTCAGCCAGCAGAAACCCGAGATCACCGGGAAAGCGATCGTGAGGAGTCCGTTCTGCAGGGCGACCGCGAGGCTGCGCCGATAGCAACGGGCCAGCAGCTCGTCCTCGCCCTCGTTCCCGCCCCGCCAGACCGGGCCGACCGTGTGAATCACATGGGCCGCCGGCAGGAGGTAGCCCTCGGTGATCTTCGCGTCGCGCCGCTGGTTTGTGGGCTGGGAACAGATGTATACTCTATTCCCTTGCCAGCGACCGACAACTGCCGGAATCGATGAACATGGCGCCACGAGACCACTCCCGCGTGACCGGACAGGGCCCCGCCCCACCCCACCGCCGCTCGCCACGCCGACCCTCCTCGCTGGCGCGCACGGCCCCCGCGCTGCCCGTCCTCCTCCTCACGCTGGCTGCCTGCACCGAGGCGCCACCGCCCGAGGTCGAGGTCGACCCGGTCCAGGCAGCCCCCGCCGCAGCCGTCCCGGCTCCCATCGACACGGCCTCGCCGGCATCCCCGGCCCCCACCACCCCACCCGACCCCGGCGCGCTCACCCAGTCCTCGCCCCAACAGCCCCCCTCCCCCACCACCATCGACTCCCTCGCGGCCCGGCTCGCCGAAATCTCCGCGGCCCAGCAGCTCATCCTCTCGCGCCTCGACGCGCTGCAGGGCGGCGCGGTGCCGGGGACCACCCTCCAGCAGCCCGCCGCCTCACCGCAGGAGCCCCCCGACTCCGCCGCCGGACTCGAGCTCCCCGACCTCGAGGAGGCGACCGAAGACGTGCAGAGCATCGGGCTCGGCATCGCACTGTCGCTTCTCGTCATCCTGGTCTTCCACTTCCTGATCCGGGTTTTGATCTGGGTGCTGGAAACGCTCGCCGAGCGGAGCACCGCGCGGCGCCTCTCGTTCAAGTGGCTAATTCCGATTACCCGAATGGTCTTCTGGGGGATCGCGGTCTTCCTGATCGTCAACAACATCTTCCAGGTGGACGCGCAGGGGCTCATCGCCGCGGGCGCCGCGCTGGGCGTGGGGATCGCGGTCGCTGCGCAGGACGTGCTCAAGAACGTGCTGGGCGGCCTCACCGTGGTCTTCGACCAGCCCTTCCAGGTCGGCGACAAGATCTCGGTCGGGGGCACCTACGGCGAAGTGGTGTCGATCGGCCTGCGCTCCACGCGGATCGTGACCGCCGACGACGACATGGTGTCGATCCCGAACGCCAAACTGGTCGAGGAGCAGGTCGCCAACTCGAACGCGGGCCAGCTCAACTGCCAGGTGGCGACGAACCTGTACCTGCCCGGCCGGGTCGACGAGCGCATGGCGAAGAAGATCGCCTTCGAGGCCGCGGTGACGTCGAAGTACGTCTTTCTGAACAAACCCATCGTGGTGCTCGTGCAGGACGACTTCCGCACCACCTTCGTGACGCGGATCAAGGTCCGCGCCTACGTGCTGGACCCGCGCTTCGAGTTCGTCTTCCAGAGCGACGTCACCGAGCGGGCCCGGGACGGGTTCCGCAAGGCCGGCCTCATGCCGGAGCGGGACTGGTACCCGATGGTCGAGGGGGGCGGGGTGGAAGCGGTGGAGGCGGGGGCCGGGTGAGCGGGGGGATCGGCGGAGGCGGGGGGCGGCCCAGCGGCGGGGCGCCCCCTGCCCGCGGGGATGCGGGAGCCTCGCTGTCGACCGACCGGGAGATCGCGGCGCTGATCTCGGCGGCGGTTCACGAGCCGTTCCGGGAGCTGTGGCGGCGGTATGAGCGGGACGCGTGGGCGCCGGTGCTCGCGGTGGTGGACGAGGTGCTGGCTGCGCATGAGGGGGCGATGGGGGGGTTGGGTGGGGGGGGTGAAGACGCGGCCGCCACCTACCGCCGGCGCGTGGTCGACGACGTGCTCGGCCCGCTGCGGTCCGCCGTGCGCGACGCCAGGCACGCCGTGACGCTGGAGGCGGCGCTGGCCGAGACTGCGCGGCAGGTCGCCCAGGAGGTGAACGCCCTGCCAGCGATGGCCACCGTGCCCATCTCCCCGTCGGCGCTCGAACGGCAGCCCGGAATTGGGCTCTGGCCGACGGTGAAGCGCGGGGTAGCCCGCACGCTCCGCCCCCTCCTGTGGCGGCGCGAGGCGCACGATGTCGCCGTGGCGGAGGTGGCGCGCGGCCATCTCGGCCGGGTGGTCCTGCCGGGCCAGCTGCGCGCCTTCCGGGAAAGCCAGCGCAGCCGGGCGTTGTGGCTGGGGGGACTCGAGCGCGCCTGGGCCGAATGGGTGCCGGAGGTGCTGGGGACGGCCGACCCCGATGCGGCCAGACGGCTCGACCGCGAGCTGCGCGCGCTGGCCGCGGGCGACACCTCCCCGTGGGGACGGGGCGTCGGGATGGACGCGGAGCGGAGCGAGGGGATCCTGCTGGCGACGGTCGCGGTGGCGGGCACCTTCGCCGAGATAGACGCCGATGGAGACACCGCTCCCCGGCGCGACGAGGAGGCCGCGGCCGAGTGGGACCGGTGGGCGGACGAGAGCGCGGCCCGGCTCGACCTCTGCGCGATCCTGCTGGACGCGTGCGACGCGGTGGACGGGACCCGCCGGGAGATGATCGCGAGGTGGGCGGGGGCGGTGGGGGAGATCGACGCCGCGCTGAGCGAGGTGGGGGCGCGCCTGGATGGGGGGAGGGGGAGGGCGGAGCGCCTTGCCGGCAAGGTCGCCGGTCTCGCAGACTCGCTCCAGCGCGAGCAAACGAGAACGGTCGACGATATCAGCCGGGTCGAGGGCACCCTGCCCGACCCGGAACGGCTGCTCAACGCGCTGACCGGCGCGGTCGACGAGGCGCTCGCCCGCTTCGAGGAGACCGGCGAGCGTATGCCGGAGGCGCTGGTCGTGCACCGTGTTCCGCGCGCGGACGCCGGGATGCGTCGGGCGGGCGGTCCCGGTTACGAGGTGGAGTTGCGAGAGGCGGCGCTTCAGGCCTTCGATGCGCTCCGGTCCCAGCGGATCCGGCGCGCTCCGATGGCCATCTCGGAGGCGATGGGACGCGTGCACACCGTGGTCGCGGAGCTGCGCGAAGTCTCCGCGTACGGGTACGAGGCCGCGATCGCCGAGCTCTCCGAGGCGGCCGATCCGGCCGAGGTCGAACCCACCGTCATGGTCGTGAACGGGCTCTCCCGCGCGGCCCGGAAGGTGGAGGACGCGCGGGAAGTCCTCCGTGACGCCCTCGCAGCGGCCGAGACGAGGGCGAACCTCGAAGTCGCCGAAGGCACCGGGCACCTTGTCCAGCGCGCCACCGCGGACCGGCTGACCGCACGCTACCTGGACGCCCGCTCCCACGTCGTCGCCGAAGCCGCCCGCGACCAGAAGAAGTGGCGTCGCCGGCTTGCGCGCGCGGCGGGCCGCGTATCGGCGGCGTGGCGCATCCTTCGCACCCGTTTGTGGCCGGTGAAGCGCGCCCTGGGAATCGGCGCGGACCTCCGCAGCCAGGCAGAGCTCCGGGATCGCTCGCTCGCGTTCGCCGAAGAGGTCCCCGCGCGGCTCCCCGTCGTCTACCGCCGACTCTTCGCCTTCGAACCGCTCTCCGACCCCCGGCTCCTCGCCGGAAGAGAGGACGCGGTGGACGCGGTCGAATCCTCCTGGGCCAGGTGGCAGAGCGAGCGCACCCGGTCCCTGATGGTCGTCGCCCCGCCCGGGTCGGGCATCACCAGCTTCCTGAACATCGTCGCCGACAGGCTGCGGGCCGAGGCGCCACAAGTGCGGTTCGACGCGCCGCCGGTGGTGCGTCAGACGTTGCGGGAGCGCGTGCGCACGGAAGCCTCGCTCGCAAGCCGGCTCGGGGGCTGGCTGGGACTGGGTGACACGCCGGACCTGGAAGCGCTGGCGGCGCGGATCCTGAATGCCCCGCCGGACTCCCTGCCGCGCGTGGTAATCCTCGAAGGAACCGAGCACCTGCAGCTGCGCGTGCCCAACGGTGCCCGTCTCCTGGAACGAATGCTCGCCTTCTCCTCCCGAACCCAGCCGCGCGTCTTCTGGGTGCTCTCGATGACTTCATCCGCGTGGCAGTTGGCGAAGAAGCGCTCCCCGGCAAGCTTCGGGGACCTCGAGTGCATCGAACTGGACGGCCTTACGGCCACGGAGCTGAAACGGGCCGTCCTGGCCCGCCACCGGCTCAGCGGACTGCCGCTGAAGTACGCGGAACCCCGCACCGGCCGGCACTTGCTGCTGGGCAGGGCCACGGGCACCAGGGGGTCCCGCAAGCACCAGCAACAGATCGAGGCGGACTACTTCCAGAAGCTGCACCGTGCGTCGCTGGGCTCGATCCGGCTGGCACTCTTCCATTGGCTGCGCTCCGCCGACTTCCGCACCGTGGAGGGAAGTCTGCTGGTGCAGCCGCTGGAGCCGTTGCGACCGTTCGCGGGGGCGCTCGAAATCGATCAGAGCTTCGCGCTCAAGGCGCTCCTCGACCACGGCACGCTGACCGTGCGCGAGTACTGCGAGATCGTGCGCGTTCCCCTGCCCCAGGGCCGTCACCTCTTCCATGCGCTTTGCGATCTGCGGGTTGTGGAGCCCGCGCCGGGGGCGGCAGACCCGATCGAGGCGTCACCGGACTCGGACGCGCAGGAGACGCTCTACCGCGTGCGGCCACTTGTGGCAGGAGCCGTGGTCACGCACCTGAAGTCGCTGAACATCCTGCACTAAACACTAACTGTAAGGCCAACCTTACAAAATGTAACGTCCGCTTTACTCTCGCCGCCCGATCCGCGCCGCGCCATCCTCGCCTCGTTCGCAGAACAGCACCTCGGCCGGATCGAAGAGCCGCTGCAGCGCGGGAGAATACGTCGTCGCGACGACCTGGGAGCCGGGCATCGAGAACAGGGATGCGTGCAGCGCGCCCAGGGCTTCGGGGTGGATGCCGCGCTCGGGTTCCTTCACCAGGTAGATCGCCCCCTCGGTCCCGGGCAGGAATGCCGGCAGCGTGAGGGCGAGGAGACGCAGGATGCCGCCGGAGACGAGCCAGGAGGGCGTTTCGAGCCCGCCCCGGGTGAGGGTCAGGTAGCGGTGCGGGTCCGACTTTCGTCGCGTGACGCGGATGTCCTCGAGGCCGGGAAGCACGCCGCGAAGCAGCCCGAGCCACTCGTTGAAGGCGTCGCGGTGCTCGCCGCGCAGCCTGCGGACCACGCAGGCCAGATTCGTCCCTGAGGTGAGGAGCGCTTCATCGGGTAGTGTGGGCCAGCACAGACGTCTCATGGCCGCAACGCGCGGGTGAAGCTGCGTGACGACCGTCTCGAGCACCCCCTTGGCGTAAGTGGACGCCGGCAGGGTCTCGGGCGACTCCGGCAGGTTGCCCAGCGCGGACCGCTTCGGGCCCAGGGCGATATCAGTGATCCATCCCCTGGGATCCTGCTCCACGTAGAACCGGTCCATACCCCCGGCCGACTTGCTCACCACCGTGCGCGCGCCTGCCCGCGGCGGTACGAGAATCGTCTCCGGAGGTTCCGGAAGATTCGGAAACAGATAGGCCTGATCCCCATCCGCCGCTTCCCTTCGCGACGCGAGGATTCCCCTCTCCGCCCGGATGCCCACACCTTCCGCGCCCCCTCCGACCGCCACTTCATACCGGTACGTCCGATACCCTTTTTCCGCAGGCAGCTGATTCCGGACCTCCTCCGGCAACTCCAGCTCGATGGCCAGCTCGAAGCGCGCATCGGTCTCCGGTCGTCCCCGGACCAGGTCGCGAAAGACGTCGCCGTTCCGGCCCACGTTCGCGCGCGATCCCATGCGCGCCATTTCGCGAACGGCGCCTGCGTGCCTGGCGACTGCGGCACCCGGCCCCTTTCGCACCAGGTCGCGCAGGAAGGTGAACGCCGCGATCAACGAACTCTTGCCGCTGCCGTTCGGTCCCACCAACACCTGCCGCGGGCCGAGCGGGATGTCGACATGGCGGAGGGAGCGGAAGTTCAGGGCCTCGATGCGGCGGATCATGGGCGTGCGACTCCGCTTCGCGTGGAACATCCGTGGAACATTCGTGGAACGTCCGTGGAACACCCGGCTGCAGCCATGCGAAATCCTTCGCCCTCAGGGAATCAGCACCCGCGGCACCCTCCGCACCACGAACACCCCCTCCTTCCCCGAGGTCACCACGATGATCCCGCTCTCGAAGTACGGGTAGTTGCTCCATGATCCCGCGAAACCCGGCTCGTCCTCGCCCCACGGGACCGTGTCGAGGAAGCCGATCTCCACCGGGTTCTCGCGGTCCGAGATGTCCAGGATGCGCAGGCCGGCCACATAGTTGGACTGGTACATGAGGTCGCCGCGGATGTAGAGGTTGTGGTCCGACGCGCGGTTTTCGGAGAAGTGCTCCGCCGCGAGGATGGGGTCGTCCAGGTCGCGCACGTCCCAGATCAGGGTGCGCGTGCTGGGGACGCTGCCGTCGACCTCGTCGATTTCGTCGTTCATGTAGAAGTACTCGTGGGCCTCGTCGATCCATCCCTGGTGGGTGTAGCTCCGGTTCGGGTAGTCGCTCGCGGCGAGCTCGACCGGCGCCGACTTGTCGGTGACGTCGGCGATGCTCAGCATCCTCCCGTTCGAGCCGAAGCAGATCTCCTTGCCCCGGTGCTCGGCGTCGGGTCCGGCGTAGGTGATGCACATCGCATCGTGGCTGGCCGGTGCCCCGGACTGGGAGGTGAAGCAGCCGACGAAGGTCGGATTCAACGGCTCGCGGATGTCCATCATGTGGAGCCCGCCGCCGCAGGTGTTGCCGCCTCCGTTCGACCCCACCGCGTAGGCGAAGCCCGTCTCCTCGTTGATGATGACGTTGTGGGCGCTGTGGATTCCCCAGTACAGGGCCGTCGCCTCGAAGGTCACGGGAGGGCCGGTCACGTCGCGCAGCTGCGCCAGGTCGAAGATCTGCATGCCGTGTTCCCCCGCCCCGTCGGAGACGATGAAGGCGTGGTCCCGGTAGACCTTGATGTCGCGCCAGACGCTGGGGTTCGCGCCTTCGGTCAGCGGCAGATCGCCGACGTAGCGCGGGTTGCCGGGATCGCTGAGGTCGATGAACGACGTGCCGTCGTAGCGGCCGACCAGCGCCCACTCGGTGCCCGTGACCGGGTCCGTCCAGCCCCACATGTCGTTCACTTCCACACCCCGCGAGCCGCCCATCTGCTCGACCGGAAGGAACGACACGATGTCTACGTGGTCACAGTCGAAGACGTCCGCGGTCCCGTTCTCGCAGGCGACGTCGCCCCCCGTGATGGCGTCGAGACCGGAGACTTCGCTCGCCACCTTGACGCCGCGGGACCAGCCATCGCCCTGGCGCTCGATGATCACCGCGGTGCCCATCCCGAAGTCGTCCTGTGGCAGGCCGACGACGCCGGCGGTCGCGCCCAGTGCCAGATTCGAGCCCATCCGATCTCTTCGCTCCAGGCCATCCACCGCCAAGCTCCTCATCGCGTTCGACCCGTCACCGGCTTCCGCCGAAACCACGTAGAAACGCCCCTCGAGGTCTCCCGCCATCGGGGCTCCGATCCAGAGTTCGCCACCGTCGAGCGCAAGGCTGCTGCCGAAGTCCGCGAACGTCTCGTCGAAGGCGCGATAGGTGCCGTCGGCCACCCACTCGCCCGATGATTCGTCGAGGGCGTAGCCGTGGACCGCTCCCGCGAACCCGTCCTGCCCCGGCGCCCCGACCAGCAGTCTGCCACCGCCCACCGCGACGGCCGATCCGAATCCGAGGTTGCGCTCGTCTTCCCCGCCTGGCTCCAGCGTCGCCACCTCAATCCAGCTCCCGTCGCTTCCCCGCCGGTAGACGTAGGCGGCTCCGCGGCCTTCACCCCTTGCCGGCACCCCCACCAGGGCGAACTCGCCGTCTGTGGCCGCCGCAACTCCGAAGGCGTCCCCCGGCTGGCCGTCGCTGGCCATCAGGCGAGCCTCTTCCGCCCACTCGCCGGCTTCGCTGCGGGTGAAGACGTAGACCGCGCCGCGCCCTTCGCCACTCGAGGAGGCGGAGACCAGCGCCACGCCCTCAGCGACGGCAATGGTGCTCCCGAACCCGTCACCCTCGACCCCGTCACCGGCCATGATCATCCCGCTCTCCGTCCAGACACCCGCGGCGTTCCTGCGAAAGATGTACACGGCGCCCCGGCCATCACCCGCAGTCGAGGATCCGACAAGGAGCTCGCCCTCCGCAACCGCGAGCGATCGCCCGAAACCGTCGCCGGGGGATGCGTTGGACGCGGAGAGCCGCTGTGCTTCAGCCCAGCCCCCGCCGCCGCGGCGGTAGACGTAGACATATCCCGGCGTGCGCTCGTTGAGGGCTTCGCCGATGATTACGTCGTCGCCGCTGACTGCGACGGCGTCGCCAAAGCCCTGGGCGGAGCCTTGCGACGGCGGTGAGAAGAGGGTGAACAACGCCACCAGGGGGAAGATGGAATGTCTCAAGGGTCAGGCCTTTCGCGGAGGTACAGGCACTACGAGGTTGCACACCCGGGCACGGAGCCGCGTGGGATGGGTGATCCTACTGGGTAACGCCCTGGCGGAGCAAGCAATTGAAGCGCGGCTGGCCCGCACCGGACCCCCGCACCCATGCGCGAAGTTCGGGACCGGCTTCAGCCTCCCCCGTCCTCCGAGCCCTGCCCCTCCTCGGCCTCTTCATCCAGGTCATCCCCCAGACGGGCCCACGCATCGGCGTGCGCGCGGTATTCCTCGGCCGCCTCGTGGTCCCCGGCCCGCTCCGCATGCGTGAGCGCCGCTGGAGGCGAAGTAGATGGGCCGGTCGGCAATCGAGTCCCTGATCGCCCTCAGAGCGAACAGCTGCCAGGGAAACAGCGCCTGCTGTCCGACGATGACCCCCGAAATCGGGCCGAGCGGGACGGTCTGGACGCTGTCGATCCGCAGGTACTGCGTCGCCACCTGCTCGATGGTCTCGTCGGTGAACTGCGTCTCGTCGAAGATCGACTGGGCGGGCACCCGGATCGGCTCGCGCAGGAGGATCGGGACCTTGCCGGCCGCCTCGGCCTCCGCCGGATCGTGCGTGTACATCGCGTGCGTGTTCTCGGCCGTGTACGGACGCTGGCAGATGATGCGGGTCGGGTCGGCGTCCGGGTTTTCGCCGGGCCCGCAGGGGCTCGTGAGATCGCGGAGTTGCCTGGCGTACCAATCGGTGCTGAGGTATGACTTCACCGCGACGGTCACGTCCCTGCGGTTTCCCTCGACCTCCTGCAGGTACCAGAGCGGGAAGGTGTCGTTGTCGCCGTTGGTGAAGAGCAGTCCGTACGGCTCCACGCTCATCAGCAGGTTGTAGGCCCAGTCACGGGCCGAATGGTCGTTCGCCCGGCTGGCCCAGTTGAAGTTGAGGACCAGTGGGATGAGGGCCAGCCCCAGCACCGGAGCTGCGAAGGCGAGCGAGCGGCCCGACCTGCGCCGGACCCGGTCCCACAGGCCCGCGATCCCGATTCCGGCCAGCAGTCCCCACACGGAGAAGCCGACCGTGAAGAAGTAGTCCCGCTCGCGGACCTCGCGAAGATCGCGCGGAAGGTCGACGGGGCCCGAAGAGTAACCGGGCTTGAAGTTCAGGTAGAAGACAAGCGCCACCGAGAGCACCGCGAAGAGCGTCATCATGTAGGACCAGCTTGCCCGGTCGCGCCGATAGAGTTCCAGCGCGCCGAAGATGCCCAGAGCGAGGAAGAGCGCCGTGAAGGGTGCCCGGAGCCTGCCGAAGAGTACGTCCTCGGAGGAGAGTCCCCGCGACCACTGCCAGTCGAAGTACTGCATCCAGTTCCTGTACTGCTCCGACATGGTGGCCTGCCGCGCGGTGATGGGTGGCGTCGGATACTGCTCGCGCTTGAGCGCGGCCGAAAGTTCCTCGCACCCGGCATTCCCGTAGGTGACGACGCTGGCGAGCGCCTCCCCGATGCTCTCGCAGGTCGGCGCTGCCTGGTTGATCACCGGCTCGAGTTCGGAGCGGATCGGCAGGAAGAGGTGGATGCTCAGTCCCAGCACCACCGCGGGAACGCCGAACAGGTAGATGCGATGGTTCAGCAGCGTGGAGGGCCGCACCAGGAGGATGAAGATGGCCAGCGCAGGCGCCGCCAGGAAGGCCATCAGGTGGTTGCCGACCGAGAGCGCCAGGATGAAGGCCATGAGGATGATCAGGCGGTCGTCCCTGCCGCGCCCAAGCCGCTCCCGCCAGCGGACGGCCAGCCAGGAGAGGAGCGCGATGGTGAAGAGCGAGACCGTGTAGACCTTCTCGTTGACGTTCGACTGGTTCCAGACCGTGAAGGCGGTGGCGCTGACGAGGGCGGCGGCAGCCGCGCCGATGAGGCGGAAGCGCCGGTCGGCGGAGAAGTACCCGAGGATGTGATGGACCACCAGGAACCACAGTCCGTGCGCCAGCGAACTCATCACGGCGGAGAAGAGGTTGATGCGGACGGCGGGGGAGAGCCCGAAAGGTGAGAGCAGGACCTCCCACGTACGTGCCAGCACCACGAACAGCGGGTTCCCGGGCTGATGCGGAATTCCCAGGATGTGCGCGGTCGCGATGTATTCGCTGGTGTCCCAGAAGGCGGTTCCCGGCGAGAGCGTGACGACGTACAGGATTCCGATGGCGAGCGCGGTCACGCTCGCCCAGAGGTAGGGCGGAGGGTTCTCGGAGCCGTTCGGGTTCGGGTTGCGTGGTTGTCGGCTGGCCTTCATCCGGATTCCGGGTCTCCGATTCCTCGGCGGCGGACGATCACCTGCGCAGGTTCGCCGGCAGGCGGTACACGACGATGCTCGGGATGTCCATGTCGTCGGTTTCCCAGTACGCGACCAGGCCGTCGGGGCCGAATGCGCCAGGCAACTGCAGCCCGTCCCTGGGGAATGTGCCGACGTAGCCGCCCTCCGGATCGAACACGTCGATCAGGCCATCGTTGTCCTCAGTCACAGGATCCTGGCGCCGCACCCATACGAACCCGTCCGGCGTGGTGCGAATCTCGGCGATGTCGGGGATTTCGGGGTAGAACGTCATGTTCTCGATGGACTCGCGCATGGCCGCCCGCGCTTGCCGCTGCATGGCTGCCATGTCGAATCCCTGTATCTCGGGGTCTTCGCCGGCGAGCACGCTGTCAGCCGCAAGAAGCGCTTCTTCACGCGCCCCGGCTTCGATCGCGCGTGTGACCGGCTGCGGATCGATGGGGCGGGTCAACGTGTTGAGCACGGCACCGTTCCGGACAATACGGACCGTGTAGGTCGACGAGTCCGCATAGGCGATGGCGCCTCCGGGCAGCACGTCCCACACGAGCTCGGGCTCGAAGACCGGTGCCTCGGCCACGGTGCGCATCATGCTCATGATCAGGTCGTCGGGCTCGATCTCGGCGTTCGGGCTCCCGGGGCGCGGTGGACGCCACGTCTCGAGCACGGCTTCACCGGCCACTACATCGCCAGCGAGGTCGAGCTCCTCGATCATGTGCTCGTCGGCCCGTTCTTCCTCGGGCTCGCTTCCAAGCAGCTCGGCCAAAGCGCTGAACGCCCGGCCGACGGTGGCATCCGTGCCCTGGGCGTAGAGGATTCCCGGATGCGGGCCGGGACGCATGGTCCGCAACATGTTGGAGGGCAGGTCCATTTGGCCTGTCGCCGGACGCCATCGTACCACCCGCTCGAACCCGCCGTCGGCGTTGAAGAGCTGGAGGCCGTTGCGAAGACCGTCGTTCACGGCAAAGCTGCCATCGGGCCACACGATCACATCGAAGATCAATCCGAACTCGCCTGGCCCCTGCCCTCCCCGGCCGATCGTCGTAATCAGCGATCCGTCCGGCCCGACCTTCACGATGTGCAGGGCCTCCCCGTCGACCACATACAGGTTGCCGCTGCCGTCGAAAGCCACTTCGCCGCGCCGGGTGAACTGCGCCCACAGAGGCGCATCGAGGCCCCCGGCCCGCCACACCTCGGGGAAGTCCCAGGCCAGAGGCACGTCCTGAGCACCGAGCAAAGGCGGGAACAGGACAGGGATCAAGACGGCGATCGCTCGTGTGAAGTATCTCATTGGCTTCCAGTGTACTTTTTGCAGAGGCGTCAGGATAATCCAATCAACGGAGGGGGTGGGATTGACCTGCGGGCGGCTGCCGCCGTCCTCAGTCGTCTCCGGCGTCCGCGCCTCACGGCTTGGCCGCCTCCGGCTCGACGCCGCTCGAACCCCGCCCCCTCCGATCGCTGGACGCTCAACGGAGGGGGTGGGATTCGAACCCACGTGTCCTTTCGGACGCCGGTTTTCAAGACCGGTGCATTGAACCGCTCTGCCACCCCTCCTTGCAGTCCGTGGATAATCCCCGCGTCGCACCGAGGGCGGCGAGCGGGGACTTATTCCACGGACTGCTTGCCCTTCAAGATGGCCCCGGCGGGCTAATGCCGGAAGAGCCTCCGGCCAGTGAAGACCATCGCGATTCCGTGTTCGTCAGCCGCGGCGATCACCTCGTCGTCGCGGATCGAGCCGCCCGGCTGGATGATCGCGGCGGCCCCGGCGTCCGCGGCGGCGTCGACCCCGTCGCGGAAGGGGAAGAAGGCGTCGGATGCCAGGGCGCAGCCGTCCAGCGCCGAGGCGAAGCCGTGCTCGCGAGCCTTCTGGACCGCCAGGCGCGACGAATCCACGCGGCTGGTCTGCCCTGCGCCGATCCCGACCGTGGCCAGCGCCTTCGCCAGCAGAATTGCGTTGGATTTGACGCCGGCGACGGCAGCCCAGGCGAAGGAGAGGTCGGCGAGTTCGGCTTCGGAGGGCGCGCGCGCGGTGACCACCTTCCAGCCGGGAGGGGCGGGACCGAAGAAGGGCGGGTCGGGGAGGGACTGGAAGAGCACGCCGCCGTACACGGAGCGGAAGCTGATCGCCCCTTCGTCGCCGTGCGCGGCTGAATGGCCGGCCGCCCGCGCCAGGAAACGGGCCGCGGCGCGGACGGAGTCGTCCAGTTCCGTCCACCCGGCGTCCTCGATAGGCTCGGCGGGGTGGGCCGCACCCGAACCCGCGAACCTCAGCAACCGGATGTTCTTCTTCGCGGTCAGCACCTCCAGCGCGTCGTCGGCGAACCCCGGAGCCACGACGCACTCCACGAACATCCCCCCGATCCCGGCCGCCGTCTCCCGGTCGACGGGGCGGTTGACCGCGATCACCGACCCGAAGGCGGACACCGGATCGGTGGTGCGGGCCCGCTCGAAGGCGGCGGCGAGGGTGGGGCGGACGGCCAGACCGCAGGGCGTGGTGTGCTTGACGATGCAGACGGTCGGTTCGAGCGAAAAGGCGAAGGGAGCGAGGCTGAGGAGAGCGCCGTCCATATCAAGCAAATTGTTGTAGGACAGTTCTTTGCCATGTATCTGTTGAAGTCCTGCTATACCTTCTGCCGTCCCCTTGGGCGCGTAGAATCCGGCGTCCTGGCCGGGATTCTCCCCGTACCGCGGCAGGCTTCGCCGGGTCAGTGCCAGCCTGACCTGTGGGGGCATCGCACCTTCCACTTTGTTCGGTTGGCGAACAAAGTCCGGCGGTGGGGACGCATCCTCCGTTGAGCTTGCCTCCAGGTAATCCGCCACAGCCCTGTCGTATGACGAAATCTCCCGGAACACCCTGGCCGCGAGCCGGCGCCGGAGCCCGTCCCGCGCCTGCCCCCCATCCACCTGCCCCTCAACCGCCTCCAGCACGGCCCCGTAGTCCGCCGGGTCCACCACCACCCACACGTCCCCGTGATTCTTGGCGGCGGCGCGGATCAGTGTCGGCCCCCCGATGTCGACGTTCTCCATGGCCTCGCCGAGGGTGACGTCCGGCGCGGCGACGGTCTCGCGGAAGGGGTAGAGATTCACCGCCACCAGGTCGATGGGCGCGTACCCCTGCCGGGCGATTTCGGCCATGTCGTCCGGTCGGTCGCGTCGCGCGAGCAGTCCAGCGTGGATCGCGGGGTGCAGCGTCTTGACCCTGCCGTCCATCATCTCGGGATGGCCCGTGACGACCGACACCTCGGTCACCGGGACGCCGGCCGCCGCGAGCGCCCGCGCCGTCCCCCCGGTCGAGAGCACCTCCCACCCGCGTGCTGCGAGCGCCCTGCCGAATTCCGCGATGCCCGTCTTGTCCGACACGCTGAGAAGTGCTCTGCGGCTATTCACCGGCGCCTCCGAAAGCTCGCCTGATTCGTGTTTCCAGGTCTGCGGGCGCGCAGGAACCGGCATCCCCAGCGGGCTGGTCACCGTCCGAGGAGCCGTCGGCAGCGGCAGACTCCGGGCCCGCCGCCTGTCCATCCCCCGGCCAGCAGAACGCCGGAGCCGGCCCATCGTTCGGCCATCCATCCTTCACCGCCCGGGCCAGCGCATCCGCGGCCGCAGGATAGAGTGCGTGTTCCACCCTGAGCACGCGAGCCGCAAGGGCGTCGGGCGTGTCGCCGGGGAGCACCGGGACCGGCCATTGCGCGAGAATCCTGCCTTCGTCGTAGCGTTCGTCGACGAAGTGGATGGTCGGGCCCGACAGCGACGCGCCGGAGCGCAGCACGGCCTCGTGGACGTGGTGGCCGTACATGCCCTTGCCCCCGAAGGCGGGCAGGAGCGCGGGATGGATGTTCAGGATCCTGTCCCGGTAGGCCGCGCAGACCTCGGCCGGGACCAGGCGGAGGAAGCCCGCGAGGAGGATTCCCCCGGCGCGGTGGCGTTGCAGCACCCGGAGGAGTTGGCTGGCGCAGGTGTAGTGTGGTGTGGCGGGATCTCTGGAGGCGCCGACCCCGGAATCGCTCCCTGCGGCGCCCCCTCGGGGGAATTCCATGCGGTGTACGGCCCGTCCAAGTACGCGGGCGCGTTCCTCGGCAGCGCATTCCCGGTCCGTGATGAGGAGCTCGATGCGATAGGCGGCCCCTTCCTGCTCATGGTCGAGCAGGGCCTGCATGTTGGTGCCGGAGCCGGAAGCGAAGACCGCGAAGGGTAGGCTCACCGGCCCGCGCGACCGCCCGCCGGACTCGGGGAAACCGCCGCCACGGCCGGGGACGCGCCCGACCCCATCACACGAATTCGCCCCCGTAGACGGGGACGAGGAAGGGATTCGTGTCCCGTTCGTGCGCGACGGTGGTTTCGGGACCGTGCCCTGTGATCAGACGGGTCTCCGGGGGGAGGGTGAGCACCTGGGTGCGGATCGAGTCCATGAGCACCTGGTAGTCCCCGCCCGGGAGATCGGTGCGGCCGATCGAACCGAAGAAGATCACGTCGCCGACGATGGCCACGGGCTCCGTGGTCGAGACGAAGATGACGTGCCCCGGCGCGTGGCCGGGAGCGAAGAGGACTTCGAACTCGGAACCGCCGAAGGAGACGTTGACGCCGGGGACGAGGTCGTGGTCGGGGGGCGGCAGGTCCACGGAGCCGACGCCGAAGGTCGCGGCCTGGGACGCGACGTTGTCGTAGAGGATGCGGTCGTCGGGGTGCAGATGGATCGGAGCGCCGGCGGCCGACCTGGCCAGGGGAACGCCGTCCACGTGATCGAGGTGGGCGTGGGTCAGGAGGATCGCGGCGACTTCCAGGTTCCGGGCGCGGACGACGGCCAGAGCCTCGCCGGTTGCGGCGCCGGGGTCGATGAGAACGGCGGTGCGGCCGTCGTCACAGACCACAAGCACGGTGTTCTGCACGAAGGGGCCGCCCGTGAAGCTGAGGATCTCTATCGGCCGGCTCCGGTCAGACCGTGAAGGAACTGCCGCACCCGCACCCGCCGGTGGCCTGCGGATTCTTGAAGGAGAATCCCGAGCCCATCAGCGAGGAGACGTAGTCGATCTCGATCCCTTCCAGGTACTGCGCGCTGAACGGGTCCACGAAGACCCGGATGCCGTCCAGCAGGAGGATCTCGTCGTCCCCTTCGGGCCCCGCGTCGATGTCGACGCCGTACTGGAACCCGGAACACCCTCCCGGGAGGACGGAGACGCGCAGCCCGGCGTCGGGGGTCTCGCCGAAATCCGCGAGGAATCCCCGTACCTTGCTTGCCGCTTCAGGGGTGAGCTTGAGGTCCATCGGTCCCCTATCGAACTCCATTGATCTCTGAATGATGACGGGCCAAGCCCGTTCAAAAAGCTATTCCAGAGGGCAAAGGGGGTCAACGAGCGGAGGATCCGCGGCGGCGCGCGACCAGGGCCGAGGGCAGGGCGGGTTTGCGCTCAACGGCCCGTGGCTGGACTCGCGTGAGCACCAAAATGTAAAGAAAACACGACAAATCGTAAGGTGGGCTTTACGGTCGGGGCGGGACGGGCGAAAGTAACCGAAGCGAGGATGCATCACGGGTCGAATGCCGCGAGGGTCTTGTTCAAGAGCTGTCAAGACTCCAGGCGCTCGATCAGCTCCGCGGCCCCGGCCAGGTCGTCGGCGACGAGGCAACCGGCTTCGCGGCCACTCTTCCGAGCCAAACTTGCTTCGTCGGCCGTCTCCGCTTCGTCCGCCACCTTCGCTGCCCCCGCCATCCTCGCTTCGCGGGGCGTCCCCGCTTCCTGCGTCGCCCGCGCGTCTTCCCTTGCCCGCGCTTCCTCCGATGCGCCGTGACCCGTGCGGACCAGGATCCCGGTGCCGCCGAGCGTCGCCGCGGGGAGCACATCGCTGAGCTTGTCCCCGACGAAGTAGGATCCGGCCAGCGCGAGCCCGAGGTCGCGGGCCGCCTGACGGTAGAGCACCGGGCTCGGCTTGCGGCATGTGGTCCGCGGGTCTCCGCCGGGGGCGTCCGTGCAGAAGTAGGTGGCGTCGACGACGATTCCGGCCCGCTTGAGCTGCCGGTCCGTCTCCGCGGCCACCCGCCGGTAGTCGGCGAGGGTGTAGAGTCCGCGGCCGATCCCGGACTGGTTGGTGACGACGACCAGTGCGAACCCGAGCGTGCGCAGACGTGTGAGCGCCTCCGGGGAGCCCGGTATCAGGGCGACGTCGGCGGGATCCGCAATGTAGTGCCGGTCCTCGATGATCGTCCCGTCGCGGTCCGCGAAAACCGCCCGGCGACCACCCCGCGCAGCGGGAACTCCCCGTCCCTGCCGCCGCGGCGCCGCCGCGCTCCCGGTGCTCACGCGGATCCGCCCACGGCCGCCTACCCGCCCGGAGAGATCTTCGCGCCGATCGACCGGAGCGCCGCCGCGACGATCTCGTCCTCGTGCGGCGCGACCGTGCGCAGATCGATGACGACGTATCCCTTGCGGCTCCGCGCGACGACCGGGGGGTCGTGGGCGCGCAACACCTCCAGCCACGCGTCGGCGTCCTCGCCCGCGCGCAGGCGGATCACCGCGCTGGGCAGGCGCGCATCCGGGAAGGTGCCTCCGCCCACCAGCGACCACCCCTCGGCGATCTCCGCGCCCAGTCGCGCCTTCCCCGCGCCCGCAACCGCGGCCCCGGGCTCCGCGTCCCGCGCCCCGGTCCGGCCCCCCTCCGGCGCTCCGCCCCCCACCCCGACCCCGCCCGCCTGCCCACCCCGCCCACCCGCCACCCCCAGCACGGCCTCCGCCCGGCGCCGCAACTCCTCGACCGGGACGCTGATCATGCGCAGCGCCGGGATGCGTTCGCGCGCGCGCTCCGGGTCACGGTAGAGCGCGAGGGTGGCCTCCAGCCCGGCCAGCGTGACCTTGTCGCAACGCAGCGCGCGGCACAGCGGGTGCGCCTTCGCGGCCGCCACCGCCTTGCCCGTCCCCGCCAACACCCCCGCCTGCGGGCCCCCGAGCAGCTTGTCCCCCGAAAACGCCACCAGGTCCACTCCCGCGCCCACGCTGTCAGCGGGGGTGGGTTCGTGCGGCAACCCGAGGGCGTCGCTGTCGATGAGCAGGCCCGATCCCAGGTCGTGTATGACCGGCGTCCCGCTCTCGGCCCCCAACGCCACGAGCTCGGCGAGATCCGTCTCCTCGGTGAAGCCCGACATGGCGAAGTTGGAGCGGTGGACCTTCAGGATCGCGCCGACGCCTCCCCGCTCGATGGCGCGCGCGTAGTCGGCCCGCCGCGTGCGGTTGGTGGTCCCCACCGTCACCAGCTCCGAACCCGCGGCCTCGACCACTTCGGGGATGCGGAAGCCGCCGCCGATCTCGACCATCTCGCCGTGGGAGACGACCACGCCCCTGCCCGCGGCGAGAGCGGTCAGCGCGAGGGCGACGGCGCCGGCCCCATTGTTCACGACCACCGCGTCCTCGGCGCCGGTGAGCTCCCGTGCCAGCCCGGCGCAATGGTCGTAGCGGGAGCCGCGCCCGCCGGAGCCGAGGTCGAACTCGACGTTGCCGTAGCCGGCGGCGGCAGCCATCGCCCGCCGTGCCTCTTCGGCCAGCGGGGCGCGGCCCAGGTTGGTGTGCAGCACCACGCCGGTCGCGTTCACGACACGCCGCAGCGAAGGAATCTCGGCCCGCGCGACCTCGGCGCGCAGCAGCGCCGCATACCCCTCGTCGGAGTCGGGGACGGGCAGCCGTCCCGCGCGCAGATCACCAAGGAGCGCGCGCAGCCGCCCGGTGATCCACCCGCGCCCCCGCGACGCGATCAGCTCCCGGCACCACGGCCTCTCGAGGAGGCGGTCGACGCCCGCAATGCGGCGGCGGGGGTCCGGCACGGTCACGGGCCGGGGCCGCGACGGGACAGACGGGGCCAGCGGCGAGTCGGGTGGCCAGCCCCACCCGCGGAATCCGTGATCCCGCGCGACCGGAGCAACAGGGCGGACACCGGCGATGCGCGCGCCTGTCTCGGCACCGGTCGGCGCACGGGGGAGGACAGCCCCGGAATCGGATCCGGTGACGGGTCGGCCGGTGCGGCCAGGGACGCGAACTGCCTCGAATCTTCGGCCGGCATCGGCGGTCCGGGCCGCATAAGCCGGCTTGGCGGCATCAGCCCGCCCGACTGCGTAAGCGTATCCGGCGGTGTCACCGTATCCGGCGGTGTCACCGTGTCTGCCGGCGTCACGGTATCCGGCGGCGTAAGCGTGTCACCCGCAGCAGCGGAATCCCCCGGCGCGACCGAGTCGTCCTCCTCACCCTGCTCCCCCTCCGCCACCGTGCTGTCCTCCGGCTGCTCGGGCGGCGGCGGCAGCGGCCGCATGATGGTATCCACTCCCCCGCCCTCCGGCGTTCCGTAGATATTCACGGCTCCCTCCACGCGGGCCGCGTACGGCACGCCCGGGGGCAGCTCGCCATCCAGCACTCCCACCAGGGTCCGCGACGGTATGATCAGTCCCGACAGTCCGACGGGGATATCGACCGAGTCGGCGGCGGCGTCTCCGGGTGCCTCCGGGTCCGGCGGTTCGGGCTCCTCCGGATCCGGTTCGCCCCCACCGCCGGCCGGGTCGGGCTCCTCCCGCGCCGCGGCCAGCGAGTCCTCCATGGCTGCCCGCCAGCGGGTGTACTCGTGTTCCTGGAAGAAGCGCACCCGCATGGTGTCCCGCATCACGATCACCGGAATCGGCTCCACGAGCCGCTCGGCCAGAAGCGAGTCCAGAAGCTCCACCGCGCCGAGCGAGTCCAGGCTCTCGGCCTCGGCGAGCGAATCGGCCAGCTGCGTCGCGGCCAGCGAATCCACGGCCCGGGCAGCCGCCAGCGAGTCCGCCCGGCGGGCGGCCGTCTCCGGGTCAAGCACCAGAACTGCCGGAGGGGGTGGCGCCGCGCCCGCCGTGTCCACCACCAGCGAGTCCCCTTCATCCACCACGGTATCCGGCTCCGGCGCGATGACCAGCCCGCCGCTGAACAGCTCACCCGGGACGGTCGGCTCGAGGTAGTCGTCGAACTCGAACCTCAGCGTGAGGGAATCGACGATGTTCACCCGGGCCAGCCGCGGCGGGGTCGTGTCGGGCTCGATCAGGCTGAGCACGCTGAAGCTGGTGTCGGGGGATGCGGCCAGTTCGTTGGGCACGAAGGCGGCCTGCGGCTCCGTCGCGCCCACCTCGCGGTCGCGGTTGCGGTCCTGCCAGCCGCCGATCTCGTAGGCGCCGCCGGGGACGAAGCGGAGCGAAAAGACACCCTCGGAATCGCTGATGTTCCAGTGGGGGATGGTATCGCTTCCCTGGACGAATCGCGCCTCGACCCGCACGTCCGGGACCGCGCGTCCGGTCACCCGGTCCTCCACCATCCCCGCCACCACGTTGGGCACGAACTCGGGGCCGGTGGAGATCACGAGGTCGAAGGCGTCGCGGAGGTTGTTGTTGAACATGTCGTTGACGATCGGCAGCACGGTGATCCGGTACACGCGGTCCGGGAGCAGTCCCTCTCCCAGCGAGATCGAGATCCCGTCGCGGCGGTGGCGGACCCGCACCCCTTCGACCGGCGGGGAGACGACCACGGCGTCGTTGAGCGTGCCGCCCGACGCGCGCGCGCTGATCCGTTCGCTGAAGCGGATGAAGATCTCGCGCAGCCCCGGCTCGACCACCGAGAAGGTGTCGGGGACGGTCTCGATCACATAGGGCGGGAAGTTGTCCTCGGGCCCGCCCGGGGGCATCTCGAGCTGGGCGCAGGCGACGGGCAGCAGGGCGAGCAGGCCGTGGACGAGCCGCGCGCCAAACCGGGGGCGCTTCGACGTGCAGGCGGGTGTTGTGGTCCACCTCGAGCGCCGGAGCGCGGCGCAGCCAGGGCGGTCCGAGGGGATCCCAGCGGCGCGCCGATTGCGGATCCCGCAGGTGCCATCGCCGCCCATCACCCCCGGATCCCCCTCAGAGATGTCAACTTCTCTTGCAATTTTGTAAACTGCAGTTTACATGATGCGAGCTTTTCGCGCTCGCGGGCGACCACCGCCTCCGGCGCCCGGGTCACGAAGTTCTCGTTGGCCAGCTTGGCCTGGAGACCCTTCAGCCGCCCTTGCAGGCGTTTGGTCTCACGGTCAAGGCGCTCCAGTTCGCGCTCCACATCGATGACCCCGGCGAGCGGCAGGAACAGCTCGGTGCCGTCGCGCAGGACCGCGCTCGCGCCGACGGTGCCGGGTGCCGCGGGCGCGGACTCGATCGTCCCGATGCGGGCGAGCCGCCCGAGCATCCCGGCATGGCTACGGGCTCGCTTCGCGCCGTCGCCGCCAGTCACATGCACGGCCACCTCGCGCCCCTCCCCCACGCCGTATTCCTTGCGCATCGCGCGCACGCCGACGACCAGCTCCCGCAGCCAGTCGAAGCCGGCCTCGGCTGTCTCGTCGATGAGCGCCGGTGCTTCCTCCGGCCAGCGCGCGACGATGAGTGGGGTGCCCGGGGTCGGGCGGGCGGCAGGAGGAGTCGTTGCGTCCGGGGAGTCCGAATCGCCCGGGGCGTCGGGGATGTCCCGGGCCCCGGAGGTGCCGTGGGCGGAGATGCCCCGGCGGCCGCTTTCCGCGGCGACCGGCAGCCGTCCCCAAAGTTCCTCGGTCACGAACGGGACCATGGGGTGGAGCAGCCGGCAGATCGTGTCGAGCACGTGCAGCAGCACCGCGCGGGCGGCGTCCCGGCCGGGGCCGGCGGCGCGCAGCCGGTGCTTGACGCACTCCATGTACCAGTCCGCGAATTCGCCGCGGAAGAAGTCGCGCAGGACCTCGGCGGCGCCGTGGATGCGGAAGCCGTCCAGCTCCTCGCCGGTGCGCCGGATCGCACGCTGCTGGCGGGAGAGGATCCAGCGGTCCTCGAGGGCGAGATCGTCCGTGACCGCCGAGAGCGCGGGCACCGGCTCGTCGCCCAGGCTCATCAGGGCGAAGCGGCCCGCGTTCCAGAGCTTGTTGACGAAGTTGCGGCCGGGCGAGAACGCGGCTTCCAGGTCCTCGTGGTCGAGGCGGATGTCGGCGCCCACGCCCGCGCTGGCGATCAGGGTGAAGCGCAGCGCGTCGGCGCCGTAGAGATCCACCACCTCCAGCGGGTCGATCCCGTTGCCGAGCGACTTGGACATCTTGCGGCCCTGGATGTCGCGCACGGTGCCGTGCAGGTAGACCCGCCGGAAGGGCTCGGCGCCCATCGCGTGGTACCCCGACATGATCATGCGGGCCACCCAGAAGAAGAGGATCTCGGGCGCGGTGGACAGCGTGTGGCCCGGGTAGAAGGCCCCGAGGTCGCGCGTGCGCTCCGGCCACCCGAAGACCGAAAACGGCCACAGCCAGGAGGAGAACCAGGTGTCGAGCACGTCGGGATCCTGCTCCAGCCCGGCGCTGCCGCACTCGCCGCAGCGGTCCGGGTCCTCGCGGCAGGCCATGACCGCGCCGCAGTCCTGGCAGTACCACACCGGGACCCGGTGGCCCCACCACAGCTGCCGCGAGATGCACCAGTCGCGGATGTTCTCCATCCAGTGCTCGTAGACGCGGGTCCAGCGGTCCGGGACGAAGGTGATGGTGCCGTCGCGCGAGGCCTGCAGCGCCGGGCGGGCGAGCGGCTCCATGCGCACGAACCACTGCTCGCTGAGGCGCGGTTCGACGACGGTGTCGCAGCGGTAGCAGGTCGGGACGGCGTGGTCGTGGTCGTCCGTGCCCGCGAGGAGGCCGGCGCGGTCGAGCGCGGCGACCACCGCCTTGCGGGCGTCTTCGCGCGGGAGTTCCCGGAAGGCTTCGGGCGCGTTCTCGTTCATCACGGCCCGCTCCGTCATGACGTTGAGGAGCTCGAGGCCGGTGCGCGACGCGATCTCGAAGTCGTTGGGGTCGTGGGCGGGCGTCACCTTCACCATTCCCGTGCCGAACTCCGCGCTCACGTAGTCGTCGGCGACGAGGGGGATGGTGCGTCCCGCGAGGGGGAGCTCGACGGTGGCGCCGATGAGGGAGCCGTAACGGGGGTCGGCGGGGTTCACGGCCACGCCGGTGTCGCCGAGCATGGTCTCGGGACGGGTGGTGGAGACGGTCAGGTGCCAGCGGCCGTCGGGCAGCTGGCCTACCGCCTGGGCCCCGGCCTCGCGGGCGGCAGCGGCGGCCTCTTCGTGCCCGGGCGCAAGCGGGTAGCGGAGATGCCAGAGGGACCCCCGCACCTCCGCGCCCTCCGCCTCCTCGTTGGAGAGCGCGGTCAGGCAGCGCGGGCACCAGTTGATGATGTACTCGCCCCGGTAGACCAGGTCGTCCTCGTAGAGCCGGACGAATATCTCCCGCACGGCGCGCGACAGTCCCTCGTCGAGGGTGAAGCGCGTGCGGTTCCAGTCGCAGCTGCACCCGATCGCCCTGAGCTGGTTCAGGATGCGGTCTCCGGTGTCGCGGACGTGCTCCCATACGCGCTCGACGAACGCCTCGCGGCCCAGGTCGTGCCGGGTCTTCCCCTCGGCGGCGAGCCGCTTCTCCACCACGTTCTGCGTCGCGATGCCCGCGTGGTCCGTGCCCGGGACCCAGAGCGTGACGCGCCCCTGCATCCGGCGCCAGCGGATCAGCACGTCCTGGATGGTGTTGTTGAGGCCGTGCCCCATGTGGAGGACCGAGGTCACGTTCGGCGGCGGGATCACGATCACATACGGATCCCCGCCCTGCTCCACGGCGCGGGCCGCGGCGGCGAAGTGGCCGCCTTCCTCCCACATGCACAGGATGCGCGATTCGACCGGCCCGGGGTCGAAGGTCCTGGGGAGGGGGCCTCCCTGCGAACGTTCGGGCGGCAAGGGTGCTTCTACCGTGGACCCGGCCCGCTGGAGGTCGTGTCCGGTTTCACAGTGGGCGGGACCCTCGCCCTGCCGGCCTGCTCCTCCGCGCGCCGTTCTTCGCGCCGCTTCCGCATGGCTTCCACGCGCTCCCGCCAGCTCTGGCGGGCCGCCAGCGATCCCGCCTGACGCTGAATGTCGTTCATGCGGTAGGCCAGTTCGGCGCGATCGCCGCTGTAGTCGTAGGGGGCCGCGAAGCCGAAGGGGAGGGGGATCGCGACGTCGCCGAGGTGGATCATCCCCGGCGAGAGCCCCCAGCGCTTGCCGTCGTCGTCGGTGTAGGTCCAGTCCATGGCGCGCGACAGCGCCTGGGCTTCAGCGAGGGCGGAATCGTTGCCCTCCGCGATCAGCGTCGCGATCCGGATCGCAAGAAGCTGCTCGGGGGACGGCTCCACGAGCGCCGGGTCGACGGGCTGCCAGAGCCGGGGGTCGCCGGCGCCGAGCCGGAGGCGCTCGACCGCACTCCGGTACCGCTCCGGGAGGAACGGTATGGACTCGGTCTCGATGTCGGGTCCCTCCACGTCGATCTCCGGGGCGTCGACCGTTTCAATGGTCGTCGGATCCTCCGGCGCGGCCACCTCGGGCGTCGACACCTCGACGATCCGGACGACCTGGATGCCCTCGGGCTCGGAGGGCGTCGGCGGGAAGGGGATGACGGTGACATCCGGAACGGGGGGCCGGCCCAGCGACGAGTAGAGAACGATCACCAGCAGGTGCAGGGCCGCGGAAACGGCCAGGCCGGTCAGCAGGGGCAACGGCCTGATCCCGCGGCGGGGGCGCGCTGCCTCCGGGGGTGCTGCCCGCTGCTGTCGTGCCATCGGCATCATCCTGTTCCTCCTCGGCGCTTCACCGGTCCGGCGCGAGGGTCTCTCCTCCTTCGACCGGATTGCGTACCGCCGAGCCACAGGAGAGCGCCACCTCGACGACATCTCCGGGCGACACGGGCCCCACGCCCTCCGGCGTTCCGGTCGCGATCAGGTCTCCGGCCTCGAGGGTCATGATGTGGGAGATGAAACTCACCAGGTGGCGCGGCGAAAACGCCATCAGTGAAGCCTCCGCCTGCTGGCGCACCTCCCCGTTGACCGTCGTGGTCAGGGCCAGACTCTCTGGTAGGACAGCCGCGGCGTCGACAACGTTGCCTACCGGACAGAAGGTATCGATCCCCTTGGCGCGGGTCCACTGGCCGTCGCTGCGCTGCAGGTCGCGCGCGGTCACGTCGTTGAGCGCGACCACGCCGGCGATGTGCGACCATGCCTCGTCCTCCGGGACGCGGCGGCACCGGCGCCCGACGACCAGCCCGATTTCCCCCTCGTAGTCGACACGGCCCGCGTCCGGGGGAATCCGGATCGGGTCGCCCGCCGCGATCACGGCCGACGGGGGCTTGAGGAAGATGAGGGGTTCGGCGGGAACGTCGCTGCCCAGTTCCGCCGCGTGGTCCGCGTAGTTGCGCCCCACGCAGACGATCTTGCCGGGCGCGGGCGTCAATCCCCTACCCGGCCTTCCGGGTGTGGATCCAGGTGCCGATCACGGCGCCGAAACCCGCGATGGCGAGGAATCCGGTGATCACCGACCACCAGAATCCCACGTCGGAGTGTCCTCCCGACCACCCCAGCCACGCGGTCTGGAAGGCACGGGCGGCCAGGGAGAGGAGGAAGATTCCAGCCAGGAAACCGAGTGCCTTCTTCATGCTTGGTCTTTGGTCACGGGTGGGTGTTGTCGTGGGAGCGGGCCACGGGACGTTGCCGCGGCGCTGCTATGAATCTACCGGCATGGTGTCGGGGAACAAGGCGGGCGCCACGGACGACGGGCTCGCGCGGGATTGCGGCCCGCCTCGGAGTGCGGCCGGCCGCGCGCACCCGTGCCCCGGACCGCCCGCCCGGCGGTCCCGATTCAGTAGAACTCCGCCACCCGGCGGCGGACCTCGTCCCACGGTCCCTTGAAGAGGGGCATGGGCGGCAGCGCCTCGCGGATGACGCGGCCGTACCTCCGCGTCAGCAGGCGGTCGTCGAGCAGGACCACGGCGCCCCGGTCGGTGCGGGACCGGATGAGGCGCCCGATCCCCTGCTTGAGGCGCACGGCGGCGTCGGGGACCATCAGTCCCCAGAAGGAGTTTTCGCCGCGGGCGGCGATGGCCTCGAGGCGGGCCTCGGTGAGCGGCTCGGTGGGCACGCGGAAGGGCAGCTTCTGGATGACGAGCGCGCGGAGCGGGCGGCCGCGGACGTCCACGCCCTCCCAGAACGACGAGGTGCCCAGGAGCACGGCGTTGCCCGCGCGGGCGAAGCGGCGGAGCAGCACGGAACGGTCGGCCTCGCCTTGGATGTGCAGCGGCCAGCGCCCGTCCGCCCCCAGGCTGCGAAGTTGCCCGGCGACGGCGCGCAGCGCGGAAAACGAGGTGAAAAGCGCGAAGAGGCCGCCCCCGCTCATCCGCGCCACCTCGAAGACGACCCGTGCGGTCGCGTCGTGGTAGGCGGAGGCGCCCCCGGGACCTCCGGCGCCCGGCAGATCGGTCGGCACGATGAGCGCGCTCTGGTGCTCGTAGTCGAAGGGCGAGCCGAAGACGGCTTCCTCGACCGGTAGCGCGATGTCGGGTCGAGCAGGCGCGGACGGGGACGGATCGCGGAGGAAGCCGGAGGATGCCGCCGTGTGGCCGGCGACCGCGCCCTCGTCGAGCCCCAGCCGCCGCTTCAGGTACCCGAAATCGCCCTTGACCGCCATCGTGGCGGAGGTGAGCACGGCGGTGCCGACGTTCGCGAAGAGGTGCTCGGCGAGGACCGGGCCCAGCTCCACGGGGGCCGCCGAGAAGACGAGGTTCCTGGGGCCGCGCCGGGCGGACCTACGGATGTCCAGCCAGCGAACCATCGTGTGGTCGTCGCCGGCGGGGAGGAGGCAGAGCCGGAGCGCGCGGGCGATGCGGCCCAGCCGGCCCGCGGAGCTGCGCAGGTCGAGGAGGCGTCCTTCCAGTTCGGCGCGGAGTCCCTCGTGCTCGCCCAGCTGTTCGGCGATGAGGTCCAGTTCTCGCTCGAGATCGCCCAGTGTGACCAGGAGGTTTTCGAGGGCCTCGCCGATTCCGGGATCGGCGCCGGGCTCCTGGGTGGCCGGCGTGTCGGGGTGGCCGGCCTGCTCCGGGCGGCCGAGGCGCAGGCTGCCGCGGCCCGCGTGCGCGAGCGCCCAGGGCTCCATCAGCGCGAAGAAGTCGTTGAGCGCGGTGCGGGCCCCGGAGACGAGGCGGCGGGCGCGCCGGTCGATGCGTTCGTGCAGGCGGCGTGCCGTGATGGAGGTGCGCAGCTTACCCAGCGTGGCGCGAGTGGAGGCCAGGATCCCCTTCCCTCCCCGGTCGAGCCGCGACAGCGCGCGGTACATGCCGATCCGCGTGGTTTCGGAGCCGAGCCGGGGGGTGGCCGCGTCCTCGAGGTGGTGGGCTTCGTCGAATACGACCCGCTTGTAGGGGGGCAGCACCGCCGCCTCGCGGAAGTTGTCGGCCAGGATCCGGATCGCCAGGTCGGAGAAGAAGAGGGCGTGGTTGACGATCACCAGGTCGGCCGCGGCGCCGGCACGGCGGGCGCGCTGGTAGTGGCACTGCTGGAAGAACGGACACTTGGCGCGCAGACAGGCGTCGGTCTCGCTCCTCACCTCTTCCCACACCTCCTCGCTGGGGGCGAAGGACAGGTCGCTGCGGGAGCCGTCCTCGGTGCCATCGATCCATTCCAGCAGCTTCTCCAGTTCGGCGGAACGGTCGTCCGCGAAGAGGTCGGGTGCCGTCTCCGCCGCGAGGTGGGCCCTGCGGATGGAGATGTAGTTCGCCCTTCCCTTCACCAGCGCCCAGCGGAACTTCTCGCCCAGGATCCCGCTCACGATCTCGAGGTCCTTGGCCACGAGCTGCTCCTGCAGGTTGATGGTGTTGGTGGACACCACCGTCCGCTCGCCGTTGCGAACCGCCCAGCGCGCGGCCGGAAGCAGGTAGGCCAGGGATTTCCCCGTGCCGGTCCCCGCCTCCACGAGCCCGATCCCGCCTTCGTTGAAGCGGGTGGCCACGAAGCCCAGCATTTCCCGCTGGCCCCGCCGGTCCTCGTAGCCGGGAAGCCGCGCGAGGGGGCCGCCGGGGGCGAGCAGGCCGGAGAGTTCCCCGACCTCCAGCGGTTCGATCTCACGCGGTTCGGGCGGTTCGACCACCACGTACATTCCATCGGCCGCATTGGTGACGATGGCCGAACCGATCCCCTCCCGATAGAGGCGCCCGGCCACATCCAGATCGGCATCGGACGGCTCCAGCAGTCCGGAAGGATGGTTGTGGATCATCACCCCGCCCTCCGGTGCATCCCTCGCCACCGCGAGCACCGCCGCACGGTTCCCGCGAGCCACCGCGCGGGCGTTCACGATCACCCGGTCGCGGGTCACGTCGGCCAGAAAGGACACCTCGCGCCCCCCTGCCCGCATCACTTCCTCCCGGATGACCCCCGCGGCCTCCGGCGACAGCCGAAGGGGCAGCGCGGTCACGTCTTCAGCTTCTTCTTCCTGGCCGCCGGGAAGAGCACGTTGTTGAGGATGAGCCGGTACCCGGGGGAATTCGGGTGGAGCTCCAGGTCCGTGGGCGGGTCGCCGATCTGGTGTTCGGGATCCTCCGGATCGTGGCCGCCGTAGTAGGTCCAGGTCCCTTCCCCGAGGGTCCCGTGGATGTACTTGGCCCAGTTCCCCTCGACCCCGAGCTTCACCACGCCCGGCTTCAGGCGGTCGATCGCGAACGAAGTGGTCAGCCCGTAGAAGTCGGGCAGCACCGACTCGTGATTCTGCGTGAGCATTGCCGGGACGGGATCGAACTTGGCCGAGAAGTCGAAGAGGGTGAAGGCGCCCAGCTGCTTCCGCCACGGCGTGTTGACCTGGTGCCCGTCGATGTCCGAGAAGGAGTTCACCGACGGCGAGACCTGGATTTCGGCGTTCTCGAAGGCCATCGCGAGTCCCCAGTCCATCCTGGACCCGGCGTCGGGGTCTGGCGGCGTGCCGTCCGAGTATGCCGCGGCGATGTCCACGGAACTCGCCGCCAGCGCCAGCTCGAGCGTCTCCGGGGCCGAGCACATGGCGAAGAGGAAGCCGCCCTGCTCCACATAGTCCCGGATCGCGCTGCTGACCGCCTTCTTGAGCGACGGCACGTTCGGGTGGCCCAGCGCCCGGGCCGCCTCCTCGTTTCGGGCGACCTCCTCCTCGAGCCACGCCGCGCCTGCGTAGGTGATGTAGAACTTGGAGTACTGACCGGTGAAGTCCTCATGATGCAGGTGCAGCCACTCGTACTGGCTCAGGTCCCCTCCCACCACGTCCTGGTCCCAGATCTTGTCGTAGGGGATCTCCGCGTACTCGAGAGCCATCGTGACGGCATCATCCCAGGGCGCGCTGTTGGGGGGCGTGTAGATGGCGATCCGGGTCGCCTTCTCCAGGACCACCGACTCCATGTTGGACGCGGCGATGATCCCGCGGATGCGGGCCTCCTCGGCCGGACCCGCGGGCTCCACGGTCACGCCCATCAGCGCGGCATGCCGCCGCGTGTCATCGGTGTCGGGGAGCAGGAACGACCCGCCCTGAAAGTTGAGAAGCCACTCCGCGCGCCCCCCCTGGTCCAGGACCCGATAGGTGAGTCCGTACGCCTTGAGGTGGTTGGCCTGGGTACGGTCCATGGGGACGAGGAGCATCTGCGCGGAAGCGGGGCCGCCGGTGGCGAGAGTGGCGGCAAGCGCGAGGCTGGCGAAGAGAAATGTCAAGAGAACATGACATTTCGTAAAGCACAGTTTACATTGGATCCCCTCAGGGCGCGCTCGGCGAGGGCCATGCGCTGGCGGACCGCCGATCACCGTTCGCCTCCCTGCGGCCGCGAATTCCCGGTCTGGATGCGACGCAGCTCCCGCCTTGCGCCCGGGACGACCGGACTGTCGGGGCGGCCGGTGATCAGCGCCTCCAGAATGCGCACGGCTTCGTCCCTGCCCCCCGGCTCGGCGGCGACCGCGCGGGCGAGGCGCAGCGCCGCTTCGGGGAATTCGCGCGAATCCGGGTGTTCGGCGACGATGCGGCGCCTGAGCGCGGCGGCGTCCTCGGCGAGACCGGCCCGGTCGGCGGCGCGGGCTCCCAGCGCGAGGACGGCGGGGCGGTCCGGGGCGGGGATCCCGTCCACGCCGTCGCGGACAACGGAGACCGTGTGGGAAGGATCGCCGCGGTGGCCGGCGATCGCGGCCCGGGCAACGAGGCCGGCACCCGGCGCGGCAAGCTCGCTCAGCGCGAGGGTCAGCTCCAGGATCTCGGTCGCGTGGGACGGTTCCAGTTCGGGTAGCGCTGACTGCAGCGCCGCGACCGCGTCCGCCACCGCCCCGCCTTCCAGGAGCAGGAAGGCGCGTTCCAGCGCGGCTCCCGGGCCCTCGATGCCGCTCAGCACGGCCATGGCCTCGTCGCGCTTCCCCTGGTCCAGCAGGCGGGAGGCCAGCGCCGCGGAGAGGCCGTCCAGCTCCTCCGCGCCGGGATGCTCCTCCTTGAAGGCAGCCAGCTGCTCCAGGGCGGCTTCGGTGTCGGAGGACTCCACCAGGATGCGGAGTTCCCGGGTCCAGGCGGCGCGCCTCTCCGACGAGCCACCGGCGTACGACTCGGTGATCCGGCGCATCGCCGCGAGCGCGGCAGCGGTGTCCCCCTCGGCAAGCTTCATCTCCGCCAGCCCGTCAAGCAGCACGGGCAGATCCCCGAGCGCGGCCACCCCCGCCTCGATCAGCTCGGCCGCCTTGGCCACCCCCACCGCCACCTCCAGGATCCGCGCGCCCTCGCGGTAGGGGTCCGGCGACCCCGGCGCGGCGCGGATCCAGTTCTCCACGGTCAGGTCCACCCCGGCAAGGGAATCGGCCTCGACCAGCACGCCCAGCTTGCGCTGCCAGACCTGGACGGTCTGCGGGTGCTCGGCAAGGTAGCGGTCGAAAACGGAAAGCACGTCGGCAACACGCCCGTCCGCCCTGAGGACCCGCTCCAGCGCCATAACGGCCGCCGACGATCCCGACTCCACCTCGAGCAGCTCCCTGAGCGTGGCCTCCGCCTCCTTCAGCTCACCCTGCGACTCCTGTGTCGCCGCCTGTCTGAGCATGCGGGTCTCGAGGCGCGAGTCGCGGCGGTTCTGCAGGGCCGCGAGGGGAACCGCGGAGAGCGTGCAGATTGCGAGCGCCGCCAGAATCGCCACGGCTCGCGGGATGGCCGGTGTGGCGCTCCCGTTCACCGGTTCCCGCCCGCGCCCGGTCCCCCTCCGGAGCCCCTCGACGCACCATTGAGCCGCTCGAAATAGCGAACCACCAGCGCGCGCTGGGCGGGAGGAAGCGCTCGCAGCGCGGCCGCGCCCGGCAGTTCGAAGCGAAGGGCGTCCAGTGCCCCGGCACCGAGCGCGCCGACCGCGTCGCGGGTGAAGGCGCCCGGCTGCTCGGACTCCCGCTCCTCCGACTCCTCGTCCCGCTCAAGCGTCCGCCCGGCGTCGAGCAGACGGTGGAAGAGCCTCTCCTGGCGGCGGATCACCTCGGGATCGAGCCGGCCCTGGGCGAGCGCTTCGGCGAGCTGCCGTGCCTCTTCCGCGAAGGTCGAGAGGTCCCCGAGCGGGTTGCTCTCCTCGCCGCGCTCCTGCTCCGCCATGTCGCGCAGCTCCTCGGCGACCTCCTCCTGGCGCCCGGCCATCTCCTCGACCTGCTCCCGCATGGTCTCCTCGCCGAGGCGCATCGGAGTCAGCGCCGAGGCGTCCTGCATGATCTCGCCCTGTTGCTGGGCGAGTTCCTGCATCTGCTGCATCATCTGCTCGGAGGCCGACGCCATGCTCTGGGCCTGTCCCTGCTGCTGGCCGGAGGTCATGGCCATGCGCGCCACCTCGTTGAGGGTGCGCACGACCTTATCCGCCTCGGCGGTCGGCGACGGACCCTGCGAGCGCGGATTCTCCAGGGCCTCGATGGTCCCGTCGAGCTCCTCCATCGCGCGCCCGACCGCGGTCAGCAGGTCGCGCGCGCCGGGGGCGGCCATCTCGGTCCCCTCGGCGTAGTTGTCGGCCAGGTTGCGGAGTCCCTGCGCGATCGCGGCCTCGTCCGCACGCAGCCCGACCAGCTCCGTCGCGCTCGCCCCCTGCATCTCGTCCCGCAGCTCCGACTGGCGGCGGGCCAGGGCGAGCGCGTCGGCAGCGGTCTGGCCCAGCGCCGCGCGGATCGCCTCCATCTGCTGCATCTGCATCTGCATGTGGGCCTGGTTCAGCTGCTGGGAGACCTCGGAAAGGTCGCCGGCGGCCTGCTGCGCCTGCTCGCCGGCGGCCTGTTGCTGCCCCTGCATCGCCATCTGCTGGGCCTGCTGCATCTGCTGCCTGGCCTGGGACAGCTGGTGGCGGGCCTCCTGCACGCCCGCGCCCGCATTCTGCTCGCCCGCCTCGTCGAGGCGCTGCTGCAACTCCTCCAGCCGCTGCTGCAGGGCCTCGGCGTTCGCCTCCAGCGCGGCCTGCTGTTCCGCGCGGAGCTCCGGGTCCCCGCCCTCTTCCATGGCGCGCGCCAGGATCTCCTGATCCTCGGCAAGCTCCTCCGCCTCCTTGCTGGTGGCGCGGAAGTCCTGGTCCAGCGCGGCCTCCCTGAACTGTTCGAGCGAGTCCTCGAGGCGCTGCCGGAGTCGCTCCTGGTCGAGCGCCATCTGCTCCAGCGCCTTCGCCAACTCGTCGGGGTCCATCTGGGAGAGCTGCTCTTCGAGCTGCGCCAGGGCGTCCTGGTCCTCCTCCGGCGCGGCCTGTTCGAGGAGCTGCTCCAGATCGCGGATCTGTTCCTGCAACGCCGGGTCGGCCAGGCCCGCGTCCCGCAGCGCGTCGCGCAGCTCCTCGAGCTCGCGCTGGAGCGAGTCGACGGCCTGCATCATCTCTTCCTGCTGTTCGAGCGCCTGCGCGATCTCCTCCCTGTCCTCGAACTGCGCCTGGCCGTCGCGGCTGCCTTCGCGTCCCGCCTCCGCCTCGGTGCGGGCCTGCAGGTCGCGGGACTCCTCCTCGGCCTGGCGCGCCTCCTCGGCGAGCTCCTCCATCTCCTCCGCCGCGCGCTCCAGTTCCTCCTGCGCGGCCCGCTCCAGATCGGTCACGCCCCCGACCCAGAGCGCGTACTCGGGGCTCTCGCTGGTCCGGGGCGCCGGATTGTTGTCGACTGCCCGCGCCCGGTAGCGGATGGTGTCGCCGGGCGAGAGCGTCCACGCGGACATGTCGAGCACCGGGCGCACGACGGCTCCCGCGGACCCTGCCAGTTCGACGCCGTGCACCACCGGCTCGCCCGCCTCCCCGGCGGCGCTGATCCGGCGGACGACGATCTCCACCCTCGCCACGCCGTAGTCGTCCTGCGTCCGGACCACGAGGGGCTGGCGGAGATTCACCGGCATGATCGTGTCCACCCCCGGATAGACGATCATGATGGCCGGGGCCAGGTCCGGGACGACCTCGATCTCGAGCGGGGGCGGCTGGACCGCCGCCTCGCCGCCGGCCGCGTCGGCGAAGGTCCAGACGTAGCTGCCGCTGCGCGCCGGCACCCAGCTCCCCTCGAAGCGCGTGCCCTGGAGTTCGAACCGCATCACCGCGCGACCGTCGACATCGGTGAGTTCGCCCGCGCCGATGTCGCGGCTGCCCTCGCCGCGGACCCTGAAGTGCGTCCCCGCCGGGATGGTGAGCGCGGGCACCTCGTTCTGGAACTCGCCGGGCGGCAGTCCGGTGTGGGGCGGATAGGTCACCTCCAGGGTGAAGGCGCTGACGAAGAGCGGGTCCACCGGGGTGAGGGTGTGCAGTTCGCTGCGAGCACCGTCCGGCGCCTCGATCCAGTAGCGGGTCTCGGCGGTGACGGGCGGGAGCGGAGAGGTGCCTGAACCGCCGGCCAGCACGATCGTTCGCGACCGGGTCACCTGGCCGGTGACGTCCCAGCGCAGGACCACGCTGTCCCGCAGCGGGGCGTGGGCACGGACCTCCACGACGGCCCCGCGCGCGACCTCGGCCGTCCCCGGCTCGACGGTGACCGGGGGAAGTGCCGGCTCGGCGAGAACGGCGAGCGGGTGCAGCAGGCCGTCCCACGCGGTGAAGGTGCGCGCGGGCGCGAACCCCATCACCAGCAGCGTCGCCGGGACCGCCGCAAGGAACGCGATCAGCCCGCGGCGCCGGTCCGTCCCGACCCGCTCGCCCAGCGTCCCGGAAAGCGAGCGGAAGTCACCCGAGAGGCGGTTTCCCACCCTCGCCAGGGCCAGTTCGCGCAGGCCCGCCGAAGTCCCAGGGGGGGCGAAGCGGGACAGCTCCAGGCCCCCGAGCACCGCGCCCTCCTCGAGCCCCGCGGTCCCGTCCATCGCACGCGTGATCCGGTGTTCGGCGCACCAGCGCCTGCCCAGGCGCCGCCAGTACCAGATGCCTGCCGGGACGGAGGCCAGGATGAGCGCCACCAGCAGGAGCGGACCCGGGCTGCCCGGGCTCCATCCGTCGACACCCGCAAGTGCCGGGGCGAGGATGAGGAGCGCGAGAACGCCGGTCCCGCACCACGCGGCCACGGTCAGCGCAAGGGAGCGTCGCAGGTGCCCGCGGACGCCATCGACGGCGCGCGCGATTCGGAGTGCAGCGGTCACGAAGCGGCCTGCGTCATCGCGAAGACGAAGATGTTGACCCCCATGCGCAGCGCTTCCTCTCTGACCTCGGGCGGATCCTCGTGCACGGCCGCGTCCTCCCAGCCGTCTCCCAGGTCCGTCTCGTAGGTGTAGATCACGACGAGTCTGCTCTGATGGAATATACCGAATGCCTGCGGCGGCGCACCGTCATGCTCGTGAATCTTGGGGGGACCGTCCGGGAATTCATAGGGGGCGTGAAAGACGGGATGCTCCGGCGGGAGCTCCACGAGTTCCCGGTCGGGGAAGATCTGTGCGATCTCCGCGCGGAAGGATTCGTCGAGGCCGTAGTTGTCGTCGGCGTGCAGGAAGCCGCCGCCCAGCAGGTACCGCCGCAAGGCGAGGCGCTCGTCGGGGGTGAAGCGCACGTTGCCGTGGCCGGTCATGTACAGGAAGGGGTAGTCGCGCAGGGCGGGATCGGTGGGGCGCACGGTCGCTTCGCGTTCCGCAGTGGGGATGCCCGTGCGTTCCTGCACCTCCGCCAGCAGGTTCGGCAGGGAGGACGGGTTGGCGTACCAGTCGCCGCCACCCTCGTACTGCAGGCGGGCGATCGTGACGGGTCCGCTGCCCTGCGCGAGGGCCGCATTCGCGGGAAGGAGGGCCAGCGCGGCCGCGAGCAGCACCCCCCCACCCCGCGACCGCCCCCCACCCCCCCGCCGCACCCCCATCACGGCCTCGTAGGCCACGCCCCTCGGCACGCCCGCGCGCCGCGCCACCTCCCGCGCGGCCGCCGTCGGAGCCATCCCGGCCTCCAGCGCCTCCCGGGCCAGCGCCGCCACCGCCTCCGGGTCCGCCGCGCCATCGCCATCGCCGCGCCCCTCCACCACAACCGTCACCTCCCCGCGCGGCGAGTGCTCGCGGAAGTGGCCGGCGACCGCGTCCGGCGTCCCCCGCACCACCTCCTCGTGCAGCTTCGTCATCTCGCGGCACACGGCGACGCGGCGCCCGGCGTCAGTCTCCCGGGACCGTGCCGGCGCTGCTCCCATCGCATGCGCCCCTCCAGCCTCCGCAGCGCGCTCTGCCCCGGCTTCCCGCGCCCGCGGCGGATCGGCCTCCGCGACCCGCGCCGCTCCCACCTTCCCAACCCGCGCCGCCAGCTCCTCCAGGAGGGCGACGAGGCGCGCCGGAGACTCGAAGAGCACCGTGGTCTCTCTCGCTTCGATGATCTGCTCCAGCGCCCGGGACCGCTTCCCCGCCTTGCGCGGCAGGAAGCCGACGAATGTGAACGGCACACAAGGTAGTCCCGAAGCCACCAGCCCCGCGAGCACCGCCGATGGACCCGGCACCGGCACCACCTCCGAGCCCTCGTCGATCGCGCGGCGCACCAGGCGCTCCCCCGGGTCGGAGAGGAGCGGCGTGCCCGCGTCGGAGATCAGCGCGACGTCATCGCCGCGCGCCAGCCAGCCCGCCGCCTGCGCCACCCGGGCGGCCTCGTTGTGGGCGTGCAGCGAAACCGGCCGCGCGGCAACCCCGATGTGCGACAGCAGCACCCGCGCGCGCCGCGTGTCCTCCGCCAGAATGTGGTCGGCGGCGGCCAGGCTCTCCCGTGCGCGAGCAGACAGATCCGCAAGGTTCCCGATCGGGGTCGCCACGATGTATAGCCGGCCCGGCACTCTGCTCAGCGCCCCGTGGGGCCCCGCTCCCTACAGGTGCTCCTCGATCTTCTGTTGCAGCTGGGTCTTCGGCACCGCGCCGATGACGGTGTCGATGTGCTCACCGTTCTTGAAAAAGAGGACCGTGGGGATCGACCGGACCCCGAAGCGCATCGAGGTCGACATGTTCGCGTCCACGTCCAGCTTTCCGACCCGGACGCGCCCCGCGAAGTCGTCGGCCAGCTCGCTGACGAAGGGCGCGATGATCCTGCAGGGACCGCACCACGCGGCCCAGAAGTCGACCATGGAGAGGCCGTCGTAGTCCTCGATCTGGTCCTTGAAGTTGTCGTCGGTGACCGTGACGAGATTCGTGCTGTCCGCCATAATGATTGTTCCCTGAGGCTGAGGTGACTCGGCGCGGCCCGGGGGCCGGTCCGCATGGCACCACCGCAGCGACGCCGCGGCGATCCCGCCGAAGAGGATTGTCCTCATGTATTCTACACAGACGGACCCGGGAAGTTGAACAAGGGGGAACCCGGCAGCCCCGGCGCGGAGCCCGGCGGACCCGGTGCGGAGCCCGACGGCCCCGGCGCGGAACCCGGCAGCCCCGGCGCGGAGCCCGGCGGACCCGGCGCGGAGCCCGGCGGACCCGGCGTCGAGTCCGGTGCCCGTAAGCAGGACGCCCCATCGGTGCGCCTTGCTGCGCTGGAGCGCGCCGAACTCGACCACGCGGCCATCGCCGTGCGCGCGTTCGACGAGATGGTGCCCCTGCTCGAGCAGCTGTCCGGGGCGAAGGCGACCCCCCCGGAGCGGGTGGCGTCCCAGGGCGTGGAAGTCTGCTTCGTCGGCAACGTGGAGCTGATCCGTCCGCTCTCGGACGAAGGGGGCGTGGCGCGGTTCATCGACCGGCGCGGGCCGGGGCTCCACCACATCGCCTACCGGGTTCCGGACGTGGGCGGTGCGATGGAAGCGCTGGCCGCGCAGGGCTACCGCTTCACCTCGGCAGGGCCCATGACCGGTGCGGGAGGCCACCGGATCGCCTTCATGCATCCCAGGTCGACCGGGGGGGTGCTGGTGGAGCTGGTGGAGGAGGCCGATTAGGTCAGGTTTACATTACAAAACGTAAAGCCGACATTACTTTACGGTACGGTCGCGCCTGCCCGGCACGCGCGTTCAGTCCAGTTCCCGCGCAACCCGGAATCCGGGGGAGCCCGCCGCATAGTCGAACGGGTGTGCGGAGCGGGCCGCCACACGCAGAGCCTGGGGCGGGGTTCCCCAGAAACCGCCGCGATACACCCGCACGGTGCAGTTCCCCTCCTCCCGGGGGCTGCCGTCGCGCGGCGCGTCCGAATAGGTTGGGTTCCAGCAGTCCTGGGTCCATTCGGACATGTTCCCGAGGATGTCGTGCAGCCCAAACGCATTCGGCGCGTACAGGCCTACCGGGGCGGCTGCCGCGTAGCCATCGGAACAGGGTGCCGGGTTCCGAGCGGGCCGTTCCCTCAGGTACGTCGTGTCCAGGGCGTTGGCGTGTTCGCACTGTTCCGACGCACCACCCCCCCAGTACCGCACGCTCTCGGTCCCCGCACGCGCCACATACTCCCACTCCGCCTCGCTCAACAGCCGGTAGGCCTGCCCCGTCTCCGCCGACAGCCACCGCACATACGCCTGCACCGCCACCCAGCTCACATTGCTGACGGGGTGGCGGTCGCGGTCCTGTCCGTCGCCCTCCTCTTCGACGGCGTCGCAACCGCCTGCCAGAACGCACGCGTTCCACTCCCCGACGGTCACCTCGTAGACGCCGACCGCGAACGGAGCGTCGATCGTGACCTCGCGCAGCGGCTGTTCGTTCCTGGCACGGCCCTCCTCCGAACCCGGCGAGCCCATGACGTAGCTCCCCGGGGGGACGACCACCATCCCTGGACAGGCCTCACAGTCGCGAAACAGCCCTTCCGGCTCCGGCCGCGGGACCACGGGGCGATCGGGGTCTTCCTCGACCTCCCCCCATCGCAACTGCAGCGCCGCACCGTAGCCGCTGCCGTCGGTGAACGCAGTGAAGTGTTCGTTGAGGTCGGTCGCGTTCGCTTCCGCGCCGTCCCAGCTCGTCCCATAACCGATCGCGAAGTTCGTGAACCTGGGGTCATCGGGGTCCACCCTGTCATCGCGCCGGAACACCGCGTCGAACCGGACGACCACCACGTGGGTATCCGCAGGGCCGGACCGTTCGCAACGGATCCTGGGGTAGCCGGAAAGCTGCTCTCGAACGGCCCGCTCCGCCTCTTCCGCGTAGGCCGGATCGAAATCCGTGACGTACCCCATCTCCTCATCCCTCAGGAAGGTCTCCGGGACCTGGTTCGCCCCCATTACGAGCTCGAGCTCGCTGCCGACGCACACTACGGCCGCCGGATCGGACTGGGCGGCCGCCGGCCGGGGATGCGCGAAGGGCAGGGCCGGGAGGGCGACCGAGACCGACAGAAGCCGCAGCCACCCTCGCGAGGCCAGACTGCGGCACATGACGGAAGTCACCCCACGGACCTTGCGACCCGAAGGCCGATGAGGAAGTAGCGGTTTCCGGCCGGATACCCGAGTCGGAAGGCCGACCGCAGGACGCGCGACCCGCTGAGCCACCCTCCCCCACGAATCGTACGCGACGAACAATCGCCGGTCGTCCAGGCGCTTCCGTCAACGGGCGCACCGGCGTAGCTGTTGTTCCAGCAGTCCCGGGTCCATTCGTTCACGTTCCCCAGGGCGTCGTGCAGCCCGAACGCGTTGGCCGGGTAGCTTCCCACGGGGGCGGTCCGTTCGTGGCCATCGGCGCACTCCGCGGGATTCAACCGGTTGTATTCCGCCATCCAGGCCTGCCCCTCACTCGTTCGGGCCAGATCCCGGTCCAGGCTGTTGGCATGCGCGCATTGCTCCTCCTCGCCGGGCCAGTATCTCGGGGTCGCCGTTCCCGCCCTCACGGCGTACTCCCACTCCGCCTCGGTGAGCAGGCGATACTGCCGGCCGGTCTCCTGCGTGAGCCATTGCAGATAGCTCTGCGCATCCTCCCAGCTCACGTTGATCACCGGGCGGTCGCCCCGGCCCCATCCCTCGTCTCCCGGGCTGTACCCTCCGCACCCGCCCGCGCTCACGCACGCATCCCACTCCTCGAAGGTCACCTCGTACACTCCGACCGCGAACGGCGCCCCGATCGTCACTTCGTGTTGCGGACCCTCCAGCGCGAAGCGCCCCTCCTCATCATCCGCAGACCCCATCGTGAAGCTTCCGGCCGGCACGACCACCATCAGGGGACACGCTTCACAGTCCCGGAAGGTCTCGCCGGCCTCCTGCGCGGCAAGGGGACGGGGGGCCGACGTCATGGCAACCGCCGCCCCCAGGAAGAGTGCTGTGCGCCAGCCGATTACCTGATTTCGGGCAGCCATTTCGAATTACACCTCCCAAGCCGAAGAAGTGGGTTGTATTCGACGCAACCTAACAGCGCCGCGATCCGGATGCACCGCCGACCGAAGGCACCGGGGACCTGTTCCAGGGGGGCTGCGGGAAAGCCGGACGGAAGCCGCCCACATTCGGCGCAGCCCGGCCGTGCGGGCTCAGCCCGTCAGGCGCCCGAGTCCCACCTGTTCGACGAGCCAGCCGTGGTCCCTGGCCAGAACCAGCACGAAGGGGACCCGGACCGTCCCCCCGTCCCGCACGGCCATCTCCACCTCGACGCGGGTGGCGGGCCGCCCTCGCCCGGCCACCGCCGCCGCCGGTCCCACGCGGCGCGACTCGTGCGCGAGGATGCTCGCGATAACATCCATGCGCAGCTCGACCTCGCGGGCAATGACACACGGCTCGCCCAGCCCGATCCACGACCCCAGCCGGCGCAGACCGCACCCCGCAGCGTTCCCCGGCTCGCCGATCGGCCCCGCGGCGGTCCCGAAGAGCTCCGCCATCGCCGCGTGGTCGCGCCGGTTGGCCGCCTCCAGGAAGGCCGCGACGACTTCGCCCGGTTCCTGTCCCAAGGGGGACGCAGCGTCCGGTGCGGCTGCCGCTGCTCCACCCCCGCACCCCACCTGCAGCAGCGCCGTCCACATAACGCCCGGCACGGCAATCCGGCCCGCCGTCCTCCACCGCGGCACGTTCCCGGCGACCGTCCTCCTACCCCCCGCCGTCCTCCACGAACACCAGTCCATCTCCATCCTTCTCCTTCTCCAGCCGCACGGTGCTCCCCGGCACCACCCGGCCCTCCAGGATCGCCAGCGCCAGCGGGTCCTGCACCAGCCGCTGCACCGCCCGCTTGAGCGGCCGCGCCCCGAAGGCCGGATCGTACCCCTCGGCGGCGATCATCCGCTTCGCCTCGTCCGACACCGACAGCGCAACGTCCTGCAGCTCGGCCAGAGCGCCCACGCGCCGCAGCTGGATGTCTACGATTCGCTTCAATTCTATTTGTGACAGTGGTTTGAAGACGACGACTTCATCCACTCTATTAAGAAACTCCGGACGGAAGTGTTCCTTCAGGCGCCCGCGCACCATCTCCTCGACCTCGCGCCAGGCGGCGGGATCGGGCTGGTCGGCGTCTTCGCGCGAGGGCTGCGCCCCACCGTCAGACCGGGCACGCGCTGCGTCGCCGGACTGCGCCCGCCCCACACCGGCCTGCTGCGCCCGCGCCAGGATCTCCGGCCCGGCGATGTTCGAGGTCATGATGATCACGGTGTTGCGGAAGTCGACGGTTCGGCCCTGCCCGTCGGTGAGGCGCCCGTCGTCGAGGATCTGCAGGAAGACGTTGAAGACCTTGGGGTGCGCCTTCTCGACCTCGTCGAAGAGGATGACCGCGTGAGGGCGGCGGCGCACGGCCTCGGTGAGCTGGCCCCCCTCGTCGTAGCCGACGTAGCCGGGCGGGGCGCCGAGGAGCCGCGATACCGCGTGGGCCTCCATGTACTCGGACATGTCCATGCGCACCATGGCGCGCTCGTCGTTGAAGAGGAATTCGGCGAGCGCGCGTGCGGTTTCGGTCTTCCCCACCCCGGTCGGCCCCAGGAAGAGGAACGACCCGATGGGACGGTTGGGGTCCTGAATTCCGGCCCTTGCGCGCCTTACGGCACGAGAAACTGCACTGAGCGCCCGATCCTGGCCGACCACACGCCGGCCCAGCAACTCCTCCAGCCCGGCCAGGCGCCGTCGCTCGGACGCCATCAGCCGGGTCACGGGAATCCCGGTCCACTCGGCCACCACCTCCGCGATGTCCTCCGAGGTCACCTCCTCCTTCAGGAACTTCCCCTCCGCCTGCAGCCCGGCGAGCCGTTCCTCGGCCTTGCCGATCTCGGCCTCCGCCTGCGGGATCTCCGAGTACTGGACCTCCGCCGCGCGGGCCAGTTCGCCGCTTCGCGTCGCGCGTTCGGCCTCGGTGCGCAGTCCGTCCACCCGCTCCTTGAGCTCCTGGATGCGCGCGATCTGGGTCTTCTCGGCCTGCCAGCCCGCCTTCATGGCCTGGCTGGACTCGCGCGCGGCGGCCAGTTCGGATTCGATGCCCTCGCGGCGTTCGCGCGCGCCCGCGTCGTCCTCGCGCGCCAGCGCCTGCCTCTCGATCTCCAGCTGGATGATCTTCCGCTCCACTTCGTCGATCTCCTGGGGGAGGGAGTCGATTTCGATCCTGAGCCGGCTCCCCGCCTCGTCCATCAGGTCGATGGCCTTGTCCGGCAGGAACCGTCCCCCCACGTACCGGTCCGACAATCTCGCAGCGGCGATCAGCGCGTCATCAGTGATGCGCACGCCGTGGTGCACTTCGTAGCGCTCTTTGATGCCGCGGAGGATGGTGATGGTGTCCTCGACCGAGGTCGGGGCGACGTAGACCGGCTGGAAGCGCCGCTCCAGCGCCGGGTCCTTTTCGACGTGCTTGCGGTACTCGCCGAGGGTGGTGGCGCCGATGACGCGCAGGTCGCCACGGGCCAGCGCGGGCTTGAGCATGTTGCCGGCGTCGACCGCGCCTTCGGCCGCGCCCGCCCCCACGACGGTGTGCAGCTCGTCGATGAAGAGGATGTAGAGTCCGTCCGCCTCCGTGACCTCCTTGAGGACCGCCTTCATCCGCTCCTCGAAGTCGCCGCGGTACTTCGCGCCGGCGAGCATGGAGGAGATGTCGAGCGACATCAGCTTCTTGCCGGCGAGCGAGGTGGGCACGTCGCCGGCGACGATGCGCTGGGCGAGTCCCTCCGCGATCGCGGTCTTGCCGACGCCGGGCTCGCCGATCAGCACGGGGTTGTTCTTGGTGCGGCGGGCCAGGACCTTCATCACGCGGCGGATCTCGTCGTCGCGGCCGATCACCGGGTCCAGCTTGCCGCGGCGGGCCCGCTCGGTGAGGTCGTGCGAGAAGCGGGCGAGCGCCTGGAACTTGTCCTCCGGGGTCTGGTCGGTGACCCGGTGGGAGCCGCGGATGGCGTCGAGGGCGGCCTCGAGCCCCTTCCGCGTCACGCCGTTGCCGGCGAGGATGCCGGCGGCGTCTCCCTTCCCGGCGGCGAGTCCCAGCAGGAGATGCTCGGTGGAGACGTAGGCGTCGCCGAGCTCGCGGGACGCGTCCTCCGCGTGGCTCAGCGCCCGGTTGAGATCGCGGGATGCGCGCGGGGCGGATCCGCCGCTGACCGTGGGGCGCCGGCCGAGCTCGGCCTCCACCTCGCGGATCACCTGCTCAGGCTGAACCTCCATCTTTCCGAGCACCGGCACCACGATCCCGCCCTCCTGTTCAAGCAGGGCCCTGAGGAGATGAGCCCCTTCCACCTCCGGGTGTTGCGCGCGCATTGCCGCCTTTGCGGCGGCGGCCAGGGCCTCCTGGGCCTTCACGGTCATTCGGTTCGGGTTCAGCATTTCTCTATCGGCTCCTGTTGCAATTCGGTCGTCGAGGCTGCCACTTTGGCAGGGTTCGGGCTCGTGGCCCGGCCCACGGTCGGCCAGAATGGCAGGAAGCTGCCAAAATGGCAGGCCCACCGGCAGCACCGCACGGGATCTGCCAAAATGGCAGGAACCGCCGGCGCGCCGAGGGAAGCAAGGCTGCCAGAATGGCAGGCAACCTGCCAAAATGGCAGGCCCCTCCAAGGGTGGGCCGGTCGCAGCCCGCAAGCATACATGAAAGATCCGGGCCAGCCCCGGGGCGACCCGCGCCGCGCCCGGCCCGCCTCCGCAACCCTTCCGCAAGGAGCGACCCCCATGGCATCGGTCGACCCTCCGGCCCGCAGGGGCCTGCCCCCCGAAGCGTACGAAGTCGTTCCCGGCAGCGAATACAAGCCCTATGTGCCCGCCGACAAGTCGATGGCGGAGTTCACCGTCAAGGCGGTCGTCGTCGGGATTCTGATGGCGGTGGTCTTCGGAGCGGCCAACGCGTACCTGGGGCTTCGCGTGGGGCTTACCGTCAGCGCCTCGATCCCGGCCGCGGTGATGGCGGTCGCGATCTTCCGGGTCCTGCGGCGGGGCACGGTCCTCGAGACCAACATGGTCCAGACGATCGGGTCGGCGGGCGAATCGGTGGCCGCGGGCGTGATCTTCACCATCCCCGCGCTCTTCATCTGGCAGCGCGCGGATCCGACGATCGTCGTCGATCTGCTCCAGGTTTCGGTGATCGCGGCCTTCGGCGGACTGCTCGGGGTGCTCTTCATGATCCCCCTGAGGCGCTACCTGATCTCGCGCGAGCACGGGAAGCTCCCCTACCCCGAGGGCACCGCCTGCGCCGAGGTGCAGGTGGCCGGCGACATGGGTGGCGGCAAGGCGCGCCTCCTCTTCTCCGGGCTGGGGCTCGGCGCCCTCTACCAGGCGATGGCGAACAGCAACGGACTCGGCCTCTGGAACGAGGGGCCCAGCGTCGGACTCCCGCAAAAGGCCCGGATCGGCGGCGACTTCACCCCCGAGCTGCTGGGCGTGGGGTTCATCATCGGCCCCCGGATCGCCGCGATCATGTTCGGCGGCAGCGCACTGGCCTGGCTCGTCCTGATCCCCGCGATCAACCTCTGGGGCGGCGACAACGTGGTCTACCCGGCGACGGAGACGATGCGGTCGCTGGGGTCGGGTGACATCTGGAACAATTACATCCGCTACGTGGGTGCGGGCGCGGTCGGCTGCGCCGGCATCATCACGCTGATCAAATCACTCCCTACGATCGTCGAGTCGATCCGGCTGGGGGTGGGCCAGGTCGGCGGAGGGGGACTGGCCGCGGGCGTTCCGCGCACTCAGCAGGACCTGCCGATGAAGCTGGTGCTCGGGCTGGCGGTGCTCATGGCCGTGGCGCTGTGGCTCTGGCCGGGGGTGCCGGTCGGACCGCTGGGGGCGATCCTCATCGTGATCTTCAGCTTCTTCTTCGTGACGGTGTCGAGCCGGATCGTGGGGCTGATCGGGTCTTCGTCGAACCCGGTGTCGGGGATGACGATCGCGGCGCTGATCCTGACCTCGCTGATCTGGGTGGCGCTGGGGCTGAACGACGGCAGCAACGCGGCCAAGGTGGCGGTGCTCGCCGTCGGCGCGGTGGTGTGCATCTCGGCGGCCGCGGCCGGGGACACGTCGCAGGACCTCAAGACCGGCTTCCTGGTGGGCGCGACCCCGAAGCGCATGCAGATCGGCGAGATGCTCGGGGTGCTGGCCTGCGCGGTGACGATCGGCGGCGTACTGATCGTGCTCAACGAGTCGTACGGGATCGGCACGGTGGACGGCCTGGCCGCGCCCCAGGCAACGCTGATGAGCCTGGTGATCGACGGGGTTCTGCAGCAGTCGCTGCCCTGGGGGTTCGTGGCTATCGGGATACTGCTTGCGCTGGTGATCGAGTTCGTCTTCAAGCTGCCTTCGCTGGCGTTCGCTGTGGGCGTCTACCTGCCGGTCTCGCTGATGACGCCGATCCTGGTGGGCGGCCTGATGCGGCTGGCGCTCAATCGCAGGTACGAGAAGGCGGGGGAGACGGAGGACGGCGTGAGCGTGCTGGCGGAGCGTCGCGAGCAGGGCGTGCTGTACGCGTCGGGGATGATCGCGGGCGCGGCGCTGGTGGGCGTCCTGATCGGCGGCGTGATCTTCGCGGTCACGCAGGCCACGGGCAGTCCGGAGGCGGCGTCGGTGTGGCAGGTCGGCCATGAAGGGATGGACGCGCTGATGCCGCACCTCTCCTCGGTGGTCGGCACCCTGGCCTTCGCCGGGCTCTGCTGGATGCTCTGGCGGGCGGCGAACCAGGGGGAGCGGACGTGAGGGCCGGGGGAGCGGGCGTGAGGGGCGGGGGAGCGGGCGTGAGGGGCGGGGGCATGAGGGCCGGAGACGCGGGCTTCAGGGGCGTGGGCGTGAGGGCGCGGGCGGGCGTGAGGGCGCGGCTGGGCGTGAGGGCGCGGGCGGGCTTGAGGACGCGGGCACCCGTGAAGGCGACCGGGGGTGCGACGGCGGCGGCGCGGGTGCTGGTGTTGGCGCTCGCAGCTTCCTCCGGCGCGACGGCCTGCGGGGCGTCGCCGGAGACGATCCCCCGCGAGGAGTTCGTGGGGGCCTACGTGGCGTTGCGGGTGGCCGAGCTGGAGGGGGCCGGCAGCGTGATCTCGGATACCGCGCGCGACAGCGTGCTCGCGGCCAGCGGAGTGACCGAGGAGGACCTCGACGCCTTTGTGGAGGCGCATGGCCGGGACGTCGTCTTCATGGCGGACATCTGGACCGAGGTCGACAGCCTGATGCAGGAACGGAGCGAAGGGGAGGACCCGGGGCGGTAGGGGGCCGGGCCCGAGGGTTGCGGGTGAGTCCGCCGTCCCCTACTCCCACTCGATGGTGGCGGGCGGCTTCGAGCTGATGTCGTAGGTGACGCGGTTGACGCCCTTCACCTCGTTGATGATGCGGGTGGAGACTCGGGCCAGGAAGGCGGGCTCGAAGGGGTACCAGTCGGCGGTCATGCCGTCGCGCGAGGTGACGGCGCGCAGCGCGACGACGTGCTCGTAGGTGCGGCTGTCCCCCATCACGCCGACCGACCGGACCGGGAGCAGGACGGCGAAGGCCTGCCAGATGTCGTCGTACAGCCCCGCGGCCTCGATCTCCTCGAGGTAGATGGCGTCGGTGCGGCGCAGGATGCTCAGCCGCTCGGGCGACACCGGGCCGATGACGCGGATCGCAAGGCCGGGCCCCGGGAAGGGGTGACGCCGGATGAAGGCGTTGTCGAGGCCCAGGGTGCGGCCGACGCCGCGCACCTCGTCCTTGAAGAGTTCGCGCAGCGGCTCGATGAGTTCGAAGGACATGTCGTCGGGGAGGCCGCCGACGTTGTGGTGGGTCTTGATCGTCGCCGCGGGGCCGTGCACCGCGAGCGACTCGATCACGTCCGGGTAGAGCGTCCCCTGCACCAGGTAGCGGGCGTGGGTGCCGAGTTCGCGGGTGGTGCGCTCGAAGACGCGGATGAAGGTCTCGCCGATGATCCTGCGCTTGCGCTCGGGGTCGTCGACGCCCTCGAGGGGCGGGAGGAACTCGCTCGCGGCTTCGACCACCTCCAGGCGGATGCCCATGTGCTCGCGGAAGGTGCGTTCCACGTTCGCCCGCTCGTTCATACGCATGAGGCCGGTGTCGACGAAGACGCAGGTGAGCTGGTCGCCGACCGCCCGGTGAACCAGCGCCGCGGCCACCGAGGAGTCCACCCCGCCGGAGAGGCCGCAGAGGACCTGCTCGTCTCCCACCTTGCGCCGGATGCGCTCCACCGATTCCGCCACAAAGGCGCCGGGCGTCCAGTCGGCGGTGCAGCCGCAGATGCGGAAGAGGAAGTTCTCGACGATCTCCTGCCCGCGCGGCGTGTGGGCCACCTCGGGGTGGAACTGGACCCCGTGAAGCTGCGCGGTGCGCGAACGGAAGGCCGCCACGGGGAGGTCTTCGGTGGCCGCGACGGTGACGAAGCCGGGCGGGGGTTCGTCGACGTGGTCGCCGTGGGAGCACCAGACGGTGATCTCTTCGCCGGGATCGAAGCCGTGGAAGAGGCCGCCGTGCGTGTCCGCGGCGGCGATGCGCAGGCCGGCGCGGCCGTATTCGCGCCTGCCCGCGACAACCCGGCCGCCGCCGTGCTGCGCGAGGAGCTGCATGCCGTAGCAGATGCCGAGGATGGGGGCACCCAGGGCGAGGAGGCCGGGGTCGAGGCCGGGTCCGTCGTCGCCGTACACCGAGGACGGGCCGCCCGAGAGGATCACCCCGCGGGGAGACCAGTGCCGCACCCAGGCGAGGGAGCGCGTGGGGGGGTGGATCTCGCAGTACACCCCGGCCTCCCGGATGCGCCGCGCGATGAGTTGCGTGAACTGGGAGCCGTAGTCGATGACGAGGATGCGGCTGCGGGGGGCGGGGGT
>JAJEBR010000016.1 GCA_022822445.1 Gemmatimonadota bacterium
GCTCCGAGGCGGCGGATCACCCGTTCGCCGACCGGCTGGCCGTGGGGCGGTCAGGCATGGTCGAGCAAGCGCTCGGGACGCCCCCGTTCCGCCTCGCCTGTAGCCTTCCCGCATGGGACCGCTGGTCCGTAGCGACCCCGCGGGGGGTGGGATGCAGTATGCACATCCCAACCCTCCCCCGTGGCACGCCAAGCGTCCAGGGAGGGGGGTCGCTACGGTCACGGCCTCCGTTTCCGGCGCGGCACAGCCGCCCCGCAGGCCGTGGCACAACCGCAATCCAGACAAAGACTTGCGTAGACGAAGCCTTGCACGTCCGAACGGCGATTCCGCGCACATCGGGTCTGTTGCACATGTGCGGCTTCATCCGGGCACCGACCCGTCCATTTCGGGTCTTGGATCAACCTCCCGCGTCGATTCCAAGCGTCACCTTGAAAACAGCACTTGAACCGTAGCCCATGACTCGAAGATTTGGAAGGCCGACTGCTATTTGAACCCCCCGGACAACGCCCCCTCGACCGTCTCGAACGGCTTGAGAGTCCGAGTGCCCGGCAACCCTGGTCCCGAGAATACACTGGCGGAGAAGCTCGCTCTCCGCGATACTTCGTTCGCGCAGATCGTGCAGTCCATCGAATCGAGAGGAATCGAACGATGGCACGCACGAAACGAGGCCGCCGGAGCTACGGTGCCGGCGAGTGGGGCCGGAACAGGGTCAGGATCTTCCCCGACCCGAAGACCGGCATTTTCCAGATTGAGTGGCGCGAGAACGGGCGCAGGCGCACCCGCTCCCTCAAGCATCGCGACTGGGCGCGCGCGAAGAGGCAGGCGGATCAGTTCGCCGCAGGGTTCATCGACGCGCCCAACGGCAAGGCGGAAGCCGAGCCCGAGCCGCTCACCCTGGGGGGGCTTCTTGACATCTACGGTGAGGAGGTGACGCCCACCAAGGGCAAGGGAACCCGCGAATACGACCGGGCCGCATTGGAGATGTTCCGTCGCTTCTTCGGAACGGATCGGAAGCCCGCAACGCTTTCCCAGCGCGACTGGGACCGGTTCATCCGGGCGCGGCGAGAGGGCAAGGTCGGACCGAGCCGGAGACCCGTTTCCGACAGGACGGTCGAACGGGATCTGAGGTTCCTGCTCGCGGTCCTCAACTGGGCCGCACGGTCCCGTAACGAGGCGGGAGGGCTGCTCCTCGACTCCAACCCTCTGAAGGGCTTGAGGGTGCCCCGGGAGAAGAACCCAACCCGGGTTGTTCTCTCTCAGGCGGAGTACGAGGCCCTGCTGCGGGTGTCCGCCAAGATCGATTGGCGCTTTCGCGTGGCGCTCGTGCTTGCCCACGAGACCGGGCACCGGATCGGCGCCATCCGCCAACTCAGGTGGTCCGACGTGGACATGGGAACCGGGGTCATTCGGTGGCGCGCGGAGCACGAGAAGTCGGGCTTCGAGCATCGGACGCCGGTGACTGACGCGGCGCTCGGTGTTCTGGAAGAGGCGCGGAAGGAGAACCGACGAGTTGGCGACGCCCCTGTGTTGCCCGCGCCCAGGGACCCCGGCAGGAGCATGAGCCACGCGGTGGCGTGCTACTGGTGGAAGAGGGCCGAGGGTCTCGCCGGGCTGGAGCGCAAGCGGGGCAGGAGCTGGCATTCGCTGAGGCGCAAGTTTGCCTCGGACCTTATGGACCAGCCACTCAAGGTGCTCTGCGAACTCGGAGGCTGGAGGACGGCACAGACGGTGCTTCAGTGTTACCAGAGGCCCGACGAGGACCGGCTCAAGAAGGCGCTTGACGAGCGGCGGGTCAACTCCTCCCGCGATTAGCGGGAATCAATCAGCGGGAATCGCGCCCGCAAATCACGTAACCTCAACCGGGGCAAGCAGAAACGATCCCGTGACCACCTGCCATTATGGCATGTGAACAGAAGCCTCCAAGCTGTGATCGTGTTGCGGACGTGTTACTTACGGGATTCTGAGATTCGATTCCCGCTGTTCGGTTCCCGCCCTTTGGATCAGTCGCGAACCTTGCTAGGACGGCTGTCCAGAGCCGTCCTGAGTTGTACTTCGTCGGTGTGCTGGTAGCAACGCAGTACGGTCTGGGCCTCCTTCCAGCCGCCGAGATCGCAGAGCACCTTGAGCGGCAGACCCATGAGGTCGCTCGCGAACTTCCGCCTCAGCGAGTGCCAGCCTCTGCCGCGCTTGGGCTCCAGCCCCGCCCGCCTCTCGGCGGATTTCCACCAGGCGGCCACCCGCGGGCCGCTCACGCAAGCCGAGGGATCCCGCGGCGCGGGCAAAACCGGCGCGTCTCCGGCCCCGCGATTGTGCCTCCGCGCCTCCTCCAGGGCGGCGAGCGCCTCGGCGGTCACGGGCGTCCGGTGCTCGTATCCGGTCTTCTCGTGCTCGGCGCGCCAGAGGATGGTCCTGTCCTCAAAGTCGACATCGCGCCACCTGAGCTTGCGGATGGCCCCGATGCGGTGACCGGTCTCGTGAGCGAGCACGAGCGCGACGCGGAAGCGCCAGCCGACCTGGCCGGACGCCTTGAGCAGCGCCTCGTATTCCTCGTCGGAAAGCACCACCCGGGTGGGGTTCTTCTCCATCGGCACCCTGAGTCCCCTGAGCGGGTTGGAGTCGAGAAGCAGGCGGCCCCGCTCGTCCCTCGACTTGGCCGCCCAGTTGAGGATCGCGAGCAGGATCCTCAGGTCGTAGCCGACGGTGCGGTCGGACGCGGGCTTGCCGCTCGCCCCCACCCGGCCCGCGCGCCGCTCCCGGATGAACCGGTCCCAGTCCCTCTGCGAAAGCGTCGCGGGACTGCGGTCCGGCCCGAAGAACCGGAGGAACATGCTCATCGCGGCCCGGTCGGACCGCTGAGTTGTCTCCGCCTTGGTGGGCGTCACCTCCTCCCCGTAGATGTCAAACAACCCTCCCAGGGTGAGCGGCTGGGGTTCGGACCCCCTGCGTCCGTTCACTTGGGCGAACCCTGCGGCGAACTCGTCGGCCTGCCGCTTGGCTCGGGTCCAGCTGCGGTGACCCAGCGACCGGGTGAGCCTGCGCCCGTTCTCCCGCCACTCGATCTGGTACAGGCCGGTCTTCGGGTCCGGGAACACCCTCACCCGGTTCCGGCCCCATTCGCCGGCGCCGTAGCTCCGGCGGCTCTTCTTCGTGCGTGCCATCATTCGATTCCTTTCGCGATGATGGACTGCACGATCTGCGCGAAGGAAAGGTCGCGGAGAGAAGCGGTTTCCGCCAGTCGGAGGTTTGGGGCGGGGTCGGATCCAGCTAGGAATCGTGTCGGCCAACGAGCCGTCTGGAGGTGAATTGGAGCTTCCCGATCCTGGCGCGGGGAGCGGTGATGCAGGAGTCGGTTATTGGCGTGCCCGATGCCGATCCAGAAGCGCACATGTGACATCGGGGGGCATGTGCACGGAAATGCGATTCGGACGTGCACGTCCGCAGCTTTGCATGTCGTTGTCCGGCTGTAGGTTGCACCACGGCCTCCGGGGCGGCTGCGCCGCGCCGGAACCGGAGGCCGTGGACGGGAGCGACCCCCCTATTCGGCATGCCTCATACGGCACGGCGATGGTTGGGATGTGCGCGGCCATCCCACCCCTCGCCTGGGTCGCTCCCGGTCCATCAGTCCCTTGCGGGAAGGCCGCGGCGACCCGTGCCGGGCTCGTCCCGGTCTTGCTTGACGATGTCGAACAGCCCGACGGCCAGCCGGTCGGTGAACGGGTGCTCCGCCGCCTCGAAGTGGCGCTCGTACCGCCTTCCCGCGCAGGGATCGCTGGTCTGGGAGCGACCCGAGGGGGAGGGGCCGGGGGTGCGCAAACGCGCACGGCCCCGAACCCGCAGCAGTCCCTCGGACTGCCGGGTCGCTCCCAGCCCCGCCCGAGCGAAGCGCTACAGCCCCGGCCGCCAGGACTGCGAGGCGCAAGACCCTTGCGTGCAACAGCTTCCGTCGTATTGCCGGTGCGCACGTCCAGAGCGCCGGGGTGCGCATCGGCACCGCATGTCGTTTTCGCGAGCGTATGCGGCCATGACCCGTAGCACTGACAGTGCGCAAATCACCGAGAGAGAACCCTCGCGAGAGCGCGGACAGCGTAGCGGGCCGCCGGTCGCTCCTCGCCGTCGGTGAGGCTGACGACCAAAAGGCCGGGGAGTTGGCCCGTCGGATGGCGCGCTTCTCCACCCACTCTACCGGCTCGATCCTCGACCGCGGCGATGTCCAGTTCCTCTCGCAAGAGCGCGAAACCGGGGGTACTCCTATCCCCCCGGGGGTCGAGTTCGTGCGTTACACGCGATCCTGCGGCCTCGGACTCCGCGCAACCGGCCCCCAAACGCCCAGAATCGCCGTGAGGGCGGTTTTCCGGGCTCGACACGGCTCCGGGGCTCCGGCGCGACCGAGTTCCCGGCTGGCGGGTTCGGCGAGGATCGCGTTGGCCGGATCCCCGCCCACGAAGGGGAAACGCCCGGGCGCGGCACCGGCGACGGGGTTCGGGGGGTGGAGCATCCCGGCGCCCGCCGCTCCAGCGGCGGGCCGCAAACCGGGGGTCAGAGGGGGCGCGGCCCCCCGCCAGCCTCCGCAGGGGACGCACGAAGTGTGGCCCCAAGGAGTAAGCTGGCTTGACCACACTAACAGTAGTCCAAGCCAGCCGGGCGAACGCCCGCGAGACGCTCCACAGCACCGCGCGAGACGGCGGCCACCCGGCCGTCGCGGGGCAAGCCCCCGGCCTCTTGGTCGGACATCACCCGGACATGGAGGCAGAAGGCGACCACGCCGCTCAGTTCGACGACGGCGCTCCCTCCCGTTAGACCGTGTTTCCACCCTACCCTTACCCCTCGGACACCGGCGATCGTCGCTCTCAGGCGATCCCACGGCCCGTTGGTTCCTCGAAACACCCCCGTCCCGCCCCGAAAACGGTTTTGGAGCCCGTCGCGGAGTCGTCAGGTCTCCGTGCCTACGCTCCGATCCGCGAATCTCCGCTCATCGTACCGGTTGATGGCATTGGATTGCTCGGTCAAGCATGTCTTCAGCTTCGAACTTGGCGTCGAAGCTGAGCGGCTCCTCCCCGTGCTTCAACCAGTTCTTCGCCCTATTCACCGACTTGGCGGCCTCGCGAGTCCCCAACTCCTGTTGGAGGAACCTCTCGGAGATCATCGGAAGCGTCGCTGTCAATCTGTCCAGGGCGCACCCGAGACCCATCTTCCGTGATAGCCTCCCGAAGATCTCCTCAGCCGCGCCGGCGAGTGTGATGACGGATTGGTAGTCCTCCCCCTCCTCGTAAAGACGCAGTGCCTGCAAGAGTTGCGAGTGCGCTGCTGACAGATGGTTGTGATCGGCCACGCAGATGTCAGCGCCGCCGCCTCTATCCGGAGCCATCAGATTGCGCTTCCAGTATCGATTCGATCCGGCTGTCGCCGCTGCCGCGCCGTCGCGGTGTTCACCTTCCTCCGCCGCAACTGCTGCCTGCGGGCCGGATCGCGCGCTAATGCTGGATGACTCCGACTGGCGGGGGGGGCGGCAGCCCCGACGCGGAACCGAAAGAGAGATGAGATCTTGCGCAGTCCCGTACGCCCACATACGTTGTTGCCAACTTGGCCGTCCTGCGAAAGAGATGGCCGACACTCACGGCAGTACCACGCTAAGGAGTAGCACCCCCTATCTGCCAACGCAGCAGGAGACATGGAAGGGTAAAATGATTAGAGTAGGGCGAGTCAGAGAGTTGCACGATGGCAGGAGGAAAAGGAATGGACGGGACAAGGGCGCGCTCCCCCGCCGCGGCGGGGGAGCGCGCGC
>JAJEBR010000110.1 GCA_022822445.1 Gemmatimonadota bacterium
TTCCCGACGCCCAGCCCGGCGGGGAGCGTTCACGGATGATCGAACCGGGGAGAAGCGGACACCGCAACCGAGCCGTCGCGAGACACGCCGCGAGGCAGGTTGCTTCGCGAAAAACGGGCGTCCGCTTGACATGGATACTGAGCCACCTTAGCGTGGCTCAAGCCAGCCCGGGGACGCCCACGAAAACGCTCCAGAGCGCCGCCCGCAACGCCTAGCCTCCGCCTGTAATCGCTGGATCCCAGCGAGGGGTAACCACACCCTCGATCCGATCGCGCCGGTCGACCCCCCCGGACGAAGTGGTGAAGAACTAAGGCCACGGGCAGTCGTCCAGGCACTCGTCGGGGTCGTGGCGGTACAGCACCACCCACAGCGCCTCGCCCTCGTAGTTAGCGGCACCCTCGGCGATGGGCGAGCGCCAGATGAACGCGCACCAGAACCAGTGGCACTCGGGATTCTCCGGATCGGGGAGAAAGCCCTCGGTTCCGGGATACGGAGCACGCTCCACGTCGAGCGACCACTGGATCTTGGATTGGAGCCCCCAGCGTTCCGAGACCTGGGCGACGATGCGGCCGTCCTGGACGATGCGTGTGTTCACGGTCACAAAGCCCGTTTCTGGAACCTTGAACTTCGTTTCATCGACCCTGGCGAAGTGCGAAGCGGTGTACCTGCGCGTGGGCATGTTGTCGCCGCTGACGATGATTTCGAGGCCGGCGAATCCCTTCGGGTCGTCGAGTCCGTTGACGAGTTGAACCGTCGTGGTGTCACGGTTCGACAACTGCACCCGGACAGGCTCGCTTCCGACGAAGATCTCCAGCGTCGGGTCCGGATCGACGGCGAACGGATAGAAGCAGCCGGTGGCGAGGATCGCCGCGATGGCGAGCGCGGTGATGGTCTTCAATCTCTCTATCCTACGTTCTTGATCCATGTCGAGCGAATGTCGTCGGCGTCCCAGTCGTCCGGTTCGGTGGCGCCCTCGCTAGCGCTGTTCGGCGCGTCGATGCCGGGGAAGTGGTCATCGTGAACATCCTCGTTGACGCGGTTTTCCAGGCACCATACGAAATCTGAGACGTCGTTGCGCTTGGCCTGGGTGTTCCGCACCCCCCACCTGATCGTGCAGGTCTTGAACACCCTCATGACGTAGGGGGCGCTGTAGTCGGTTTCGTCGCCCGTTTCGCGTCCGCCGTCGATCAGGTCGTGGAACAGGGCGGCGACGTAACCCTCGATCTTGCCATGCGTGCCGGGTTCCGAGGTGGTCCAGTTCTCCCAATTGTACCGGGGGTTGGGGTTGTCGGGGTCGCCGACGGTGCCACCGTAATCGGCAAGTCCCTCCTTGAACGCGCATTTGTACGATGACACCTTCCTGACCTCGTGGGGGCTGCAGTTGTCGGCCCGCCATGACCCGCCCATCCCCTTGTGGTGCAGTGCGTGCGTGAACTCGTGGCCGGCGACCCAGCGGCTGGCGTAGGATTTGGTGCCGAACGTGATGTGGTCGTACCACAGACCCCACTTGTAGCTCGACCCGGTCTTCTTGTGATCGACCTTCCACTTGATCCGTCCACGATAGTGCCCGAACTCGTCTTCGATGACGTCGGCCGCCTCGTGGAGGTTGTACCAGGGCAGATATACGTCGCGGCCGCCGAACACGGTGATCGTGTCGCCGCAGTCCGTGTGCGAAGCGTCCCACCACAGGTTGAGCTTCTTCTCGCCCGCCGTGACCTGGCTCGTGGCCGGCACCTCCGCGTCGCCGCCCAGGTATTCGGTCGAGCTTGGGCAGTTCCACCGGACGATTCCACTCCTCGGCACGGTCTTGGTTGTCGTGCTACGCTTGCGGTCGTCGCTGCGGCGGTAGATGGAGCCGGTGATCTCGGCGCCTACGGCGGGCTGGAAGCCGCCGTCGGAGTACACCACCTGTGTGTAGAGGGAACTGGCGCCGGCGTACGCCGCGGCAGTAGAGTCCGTAGCGTCGCCGGCGTCGCGGCCGACGGCTTGTGTCTGGACCGGGCCCGCCACAGGGCGGGTGCCCTCGGGAAACACCGAAGCGTCGAAGTAAGACGTGAGGGTCGCATCGCTGTCGGATATGAACATCCACACCTGGCGGTATACGTTGTTGATGAGGAATGGCCCGAGGTCGCTCTCCGGACCCCTGGTGTCGGCGGTCAGCGCGACCAGATAGTATCCCTCCTCCATGGCGGGGACCGTGATGCTCTCTCTCCACCGATCGCCCGCCGCCATGGAGGGCAGCGTCCACTGGCCGGTGACCGGCAGCGGTCGGCCGATGGGGAAGTACAGCGAATTGCCCTCCCCGGCGTAGTCCATCGCCGCATGCGTCGGCAGCGTAACGACCACCTCGCCACCGGTGACGGGTTCGGTCGCCACACCCTCGATGCGCAGCGTGACCGGTGCCCCCGGCGACAGCCCGCTCTCGGCGGTGAACGTGAAGAACACGCGGTGGCCGCCTGGGTCGATGTCCTCGCCGGACTCCTCCTGCTGGGCACGGGTCGCGGAATCGGTGGAAAGGTCGGTCTCGCCGACCTCTGGATCGACGAGGTTGGCGGGGGTGTCGTAGCACGCACCCTGGGCCAAGACCAACAGCCCGATGACGATGCTCGTTGCCAGAGTCCTCATTGTACCCACCTCCTTGGGTTTGGGTATCATGAACGGGGAATCGAGGGATCGATCCCCAACAAACGCAGGATACCTCGCATCGGAGGCGGCATCTACGGGGAAAACCCGGTACTTGTGACAGGGGTTTCCCCCACTTGTGACAGGGATTCCCTGAGACGAAAACGGCCCCGAGAAGTCGGCTTGGAGGACCTTCGGAAAGGAGGCGGGCGGACGCGGGGGTCCCGCCATTCAGGCCCGGTTTTCCCGCTTTTGCGGTACGGTCCAGCAGGGTCCAGTCCAACGGCAGAAAACGCAGATCGCGCAGCCCTGTATGACTTTACGTGATTTCCTGCCGGGATTCAGGCCCTTACCATTCCGCCGAGGCGGCCAGTTGGCGCATCGACAGGGGCGTGCTGACGGGAGCCAGGCGAAGCAGGTCCACGGCCTGCGCGAGTTCCTCGTGGTCGATCTCGCCGTGCCGGTGCTTGGCGACCAGCGCACTCGCCGCTTCCGCGAACAGCAGATCCGGCGCGACCAGCGTGGTGTCCCCATCGAGCAGGCTCGCGGCCTCTTCGGAGAGCGGCTCGGCGACCAGCCACTTCGCATTCTATGGCATGCATGCAATGATGTCAACTCTATCCGAGCCCCGTTCGCCGCGCACCCCGCCCGCTCACCGTGTACGCGCACACCGACCGTTCACCCCCCCAGCGCCGCCGCCAGCTCCTCCAGACTCTCCAGGTTGTGCACGGGCCGGTGCTCGTCCACCTCCGGCAGCAGCGCCCGGATCCCCGCGGCCCGGGGCGCGAAGGCCCGGTACCGCAGCAGCGGATTCAGCCAGATGAGGCTCCTGCACGACTTGCGCAACCGGCGGGCCTGGGCCCGGATCCCTGCCCCCGCCTCGCGGTCCAGCCCGTCCGTGACGAGGAGCACGACCGCGCCCTGTGCCAGCAGCCGCCGCGACCAGTGCAGGTTGAAGGCCTGCAGCGAGGCACCGATGCGGGTGCCGCCGTACCAGTCGCGCACCTCGTTGCCGACGCGGTCCAGCGCGCGGTCGACGTCCCGGTCGCGCAGCAGCCGGGTGATGTTGGTGAGGCGGGTGCCGAAGACAAGGGTGTGCACCCGGTCGGCGGCGTTGGTGAGCGCGTGGAAGAAATGCAGCAGAATCCGCGAATACGACTCCATCGAGCCGGAGATGTCGCAGAGCGCGACGATGGTGGGCCGCCGCGTCCTGGTGGAGTTGCGCTGGAGCGGGAGGGGGCATCCGCCGGTGCGGACGGCGGTCCGGAGCGTGCGGCGCAGATCGATGAAGCGGCCGCGCGGGTCGGGCTGGTGGCGGCGGGTCGGCACCGGGCGCAGATCGAGCCGGAGCGTGCGGATCACTTCGCGGGCCTGCAGGACCTCGGCCGCGGTCATCTCCTCGAAGTCCTTGGTGCGAAGGACTTCCGTGGGCGACCAGGCCATGCGCAGCGGGATCTCGTGCGCGGGCTCGCCGGCGGGGGGGGTGGCGGGGCGGGGGGCGGAATCGTCCTCGGCCGCGAGGCGGGCCGGGGCGCGCGGCGATGGCGGCCTGTCCACCGGGATCTGCGAGCGGGACAGCAGCGCCGCGAGCGCCTCGTCCGCCCCGAACGGGTCGCGCCAGAAGAGCCGGAAGGCGCTCTCGAAGATGTGCCGGTGCTCGCGCCGGGCCACGAGGGTGCCGTGAAGGGCCCAGTAGAACTGCTGCTTCGCCGTGACGTCGACGGCCTCCAGCGCCCGCACCGCGGTGATCGTGTGGCCGGGTCCGACGGGCAGCCCGGCAGCGCGCAGCAGGCGCACGAAGTGCGCTACGTTTTCGGGGAGGCGGTGGGGGGTGGGGGGGGTCATGCGGGGTGGTGGCCGCCCAAGCGAGGTGGAAGCAACTCGGAATCCAGGAGGAGGACTTCTGATGCGATACGCGTATCCCTGTGTTCTGGCGGACGAGGAAGAGGGCGGCTACTCCGTTTCCTTCCCGAATGTACCGGAGGCGCTCACTTGTGGCGACGACCGGGATGAGGCACTGGCCATGGCCGAAGACGCTTTGGCAGTAGCACTTGGGGCCTACGTGCAGTGCCGCGAGGAAATCCCCTCGCCGGACCCGGTCGCCCCGGGGCAGGAAATCGTCGCGGTTCCGACGGTCGTTGCGGCGAAGCTCGCGCTCTATTCGGCGATGCGTGAGCAGGGGCTGACCAAAGTGGGTCTGGCCAGGCTCATGGGCTTGAGCGAGGGCGCAGTGCGAAAGCTCGTCAATCCGAGTCATCGCTCGCACATCGGTCAGGTGGAGAAAGCTCTGCGGAAGGTAGGGCGTCGCCTGATCGTGGAGGACGCGACCGCATAGTCGAGAGTTTCAGGGCGGCATCGGTCCGCCCTGGCAAGCCCGTGGAATAAGTCCCCGCTGCATTCGAGCAGCGATGCATCCACATTGGGCCGCCGTGCTCACGCCTTTGCAACGTCAAGAGAACTTTACCAAAAGTCATGTTATCCTTACGTTTCGAGTCCCCTCGAGCGCCGCTCAGCGTTGCCCCTCGCACGAATAGCGGCGCTATTCGCCCTTCGTCGCGCCTTGCCAACGCGGCGCCTCGCCGCTCTCGGTGCGACGCGGGGATTATCCACGGGCTGCTAGCGTGTCCGACGATCCACTTCGCTCCCCTGCCAACGGAAGCTCCCCATGAACCGGCTGACCCTGCGCCACCTTCTTCACCACTCCCTTCCCCGTTTCTCCGGCCCCTTCCTGTTTCTGCTCGCGGTTGGGACCATCGCCGTTACCGACCTCTCCGCCCAGGCCACGGAACTGCGCCGCGGCCGCACCGTCGCGGCCACCCTCGCCGCCGGCGACACTGCGCGCTACACGGTCGACGCGAACGAGAACGGCTTCGTCCTCGGCGAAGTCAACCAGATTTCGGTCGACGTGACCATCCGCGTGCTCGACCCCGAGGGGGCTCAGATCGGCCGCTTCGGAGGGCTGGGCCGTGGCGCCCTCCGCTTCGGGGGCCGCACCTTCAGCGCCGGCACGCACGCGATCGAACTATTCGTAACCGGGGCCGGTGGAGCCACCGCGGGAGCCGCCGCCGAAAGCGATCATGCCGCCGGCAACTACGAAATCACCCTCCTCCGCCACGAACCCGTCGCGACCGACCCCCGTCGCCTCACCGACCAGATGATGGCCCGCTTCGACGGCCCGAACTCGCCCGGCGCCGCGGTCCGCGTCTGGCGCGACGGCCGCACCATCTACTCGAAGACCTACGGGATGGCCAACCTGACCTACGGCATCCCGTTCGAGGAGGACACGCGCACCAACATCGGCTCCACGTCGAAGCAGTTTACCGCGTTCGCGATCATGCTCCAGGCCCAGCGCGGCCTCCTGTCGCTCGACGACGACATCCGCACCCACATCCCCGAGCTGCCCGAATTCGACGGGACCATCCAGGTGCGGCACCTCATCACCCACACCTCCGGCCTGCGCGAGTTCCTGAACCTGCTGCGCATGACCGGCCGCCGCCTCGACCGCGGCGACTGGATCGACCGGTCGGAGCTGATCGAGATCGTGCAGCGCCAGCCGGCGCTCCAGAACGCACCCGGCGCGGAGTGGAACTACAACAACACGGCGTTCGGGCTTGCGGCGGTGATCGTCGAGCGCACGTCCGGCCAGGACTTCCACGTCTTCATGCAGGAAAACGTCTTCGGCCCGCTCGGCATGACCGGCACGATGGTCCGGCCCTCGATCCGCCATATGGTCCCCAACCAGTCCGAGGGCTACACACCCACCCCGGACGGCTACCGGCAGATCGGCGACCTGGGCGGCGCGGTCGGTGCCGGCGGGATGTACAGCACGATCGCCGACCTGCAGACCTGGGTCGAGAACCAGGCCAACCCGCGCGTCGGCACCGCCGGGATCTTCGACGAGATGATGACTTCGTTCGTTCTCAACAACGGCGAGGAGACCGGGTACGGGTACGGCCTCTCCGTCGATGAGCAGCGCGGCCTGAAGCGCGTTCATCACGGCGGAGCGGACGTGGCGCACCGTTCGCAGCTCGTCTATTACCCCGAGATCAACGCCGGCATCACGGTGCAGAGCAACCACGCGCAGTTCGGCAGCAACGTGGCTTTCGCGCTGGCCGAGGAGTTCTTCGAGGACGTGATGGAGCCGGAGGAGGGCGGCGGCGAGGGGGCGGGGGCAGCCGGCGCGGCGGAAGCAGCGGAAGCAGCCGAGGCCGACGCCGAGAGCGACTTCGATCCCGACGCCTACGACCCCGATGACTTCGACGAGTTCGTCGGACGCTACGCGCTCGATGCCGCGCCCAACTTCATCCTGACGTTCACCCGCGAGGACGGCACCTTCTACACGCAGGCGACCGGCCAGCAGCGGCTGGAGATCGTCCCCACATCCGACTCGACCTTCGCGCTGCTTGCCGTCGAGGCGTCGGTGACCTTCCTGCGCGGCGACGACGGCGAGGTGAACGGGGCGATTCTGCACCAGAACGGGGACCAGCGCGCCACGCGACTGGAGGATGACGAGGCGGCCGGGGCCTGGGCGCCCACTGCGGAAGACCTGGCCGACTTCGCGGGACGCTTCTACAGCGAGGAGATCGAGACCTTCTACGACTTCGCGGTGGAGGACGGCGAGCTGGTCATGCGCCAGCGGCGGCTGGGGCGGGTGGTGCTGTCGTCGGGCGAAGAGGACAGCTTCTCCGGCGGCGGCTTCTCGTTCGCGTTCGAGCGCGACAGGAACGCAGAGGTGATCGGGTTCTACCTGTCGAACGTGCGGACGAGGGATGTGCGGTTCGGGAGGGTGGGGTGAGGGTGTGGGCGCTTCGGATGCTCGGTCAGAATCCGGGCGTGCGCTTCACGCTCCCCAACGAGTCGGTGTCGCCTGGATTCATCCAGCAGAAACGCACCGCCTAGACACCGTCACAATCTCTGACGCACTCGCGATGGCGCTCGCCGCCTGCCGCGCCCCGAACCCCGCCGACGGCGTCCATTCCTCCAGACCGTTGGGATATCGGGTGGGAATGTAGTTGAGGTCGAGTTCGCGGGCGTCGTCCAGAAGTTCGTCGAGTTCCGCAATCGGCGGGTCCAGACGCTCGATCAGGTTCCGGACGCTGTGGCCCATGACCGCCCTTGCGCCGCGGGCGTAGTGAACCGCCTTGACGGCCTTCTCCGCCGCCTGCTGTGAGGAGAAGCACGCATGAGCATGGAATCCCCCCTCCTCGGAGTGACGTGCGTGGCTCAAGTCGTCCACCGCGGCATCGAGCCACCGGCGCGCCTGGACCGGACCCGTCATCGGTCCTCCCCCAGGATCTCGACGCCTTCTCGGCGTAACAGATGGAAGACCCCGAAACCGTCAGCCTCGCCCGCGGCGAATTCACCGGGCGTGTAGACGAGGAGATCGACCACCATGGGCAGGGCCCGGTCGAGTTCTCCGGTCAGCGCCAACGCGCGCTTGGGGCGGGGAAGATCGGTGTCCATCACAACGGCCAGATCGAGGTCGGAAAACCCGTCGGCCTCACCGCGGGCCCAGGACCCGAAGACGATCGCGCGCTTCACGCCCGCCCTGCGCAGAACCGGCGCTGCTCGCCGGCGCATCTCCTCGAAGGTGCAGGGCGCGGGAGCCGATATAACGGTGCCTTCCGACATTCGTGGTAGTCTCTTCCGGCGGAGCGTGTGCGGCGTGGTCGTGTGAAAGCGCATGTGGGGTGCACAGAAACGCTAGCCCTGGAAAGCCGCAATATCCAGCGCTATGCCGGCTGGACCCTCACCCCACCCCCTCCATCACCTCCTCCACCCCACCGTCCGCCATCCGTTCCAGGTCATCCTGGTACTTGAGCAGCACCCCCAGCGTGCGGTGCGCCGTCTCCCGGTCGAGAGTGTGGCGGTCGAGCGCCATCAGCGCCCGCGTCCAGTCGAGCGTCTCCGCCACCCCCGGCCGCTTGAACAGCTCCAGCTCGCGCACCTTCTGCACGAACGCGACGACCTGAAAGCTCAAGCGCTCAGGCGCGTTCGGCACCCGCGACGCCAGTATCTCCAGCTCCCGCGCGGCCGTGGGGTAGTCGATCCAGTGGTAGATGCAGCGGCGCTTCAGCGCGTCGTGGATCTCGCGCGTGCGGTTCGACGTGATGATGACGTGGGGTGGCTTGGCGGCGGTCACGGTCCCGAGCTCGGGGATCGTGATCTGGAAGTCGGACAGGACCTCCAGCAGGTAGGCCTCGAAGGGCTCGTCGGTGCGGTCGAGCTCGTCGATGAGGAGGACGGGGGCGATGCCGTCCGGGGGGTCGAGGGCCGAGAGCAGGGGACGCCGGATGAGGAAGTCGTCGGAGAAGACGTCGCGGGCGAGGTCGGGGGTGGCGCCCCCCTCCGCCGCCCGGATGTGGATCATCTGCTTCGCGTAGTTCCACTCGTACGCGGCGGATGCCAGGTCCAGCCCCTCGTAGCACTGCAGCCGAATGAGCGGACGGCCCAGACCTGCCGCCAGCGTCTTCGCCACCTCGGTCTTGCCGACCCCCGCCTCGCCTTCCAGCAACAGCGGCCGGCCCAGTTCCAGCGACAGGAACAGCGCCGTCCCGAGACCGACGTCGGCCACGTAGCCCTGGCCCCGCAACAAAGCGACAGCGTCGTCGACGGACGGGGGGCGCGGGCCGGGAGGCTGTGCGCGATGGGTCACGTCACCCTCCGCCCTGCGAGGGGTGCCCGCCCGGCGCGGGACGGAATCGGCGTGCACATCGCGTCCCTTGTATTGCGATCTGCAGCAGATCGTACTACACTCTCCCCATGAGCACCTTCTCCTTCAAGCTGCCCGACGACATGTACGGCGCGCTGGCCGCCGAAGCCAGGCGGCGCAACATCACGAAGTCGGCGCTCGTGCGGGAGATGATCGACCAGGCGCTCGAGTACAACACCTGCGCCGCCCCCCCGAGTTGCGCCCAGCTGGCGGGCGACCTCGTGGGCACGTTTCGCAGCGGGCGGACGGATCTGGGAACCGACGACAAGCTCCTCGAAGACGCGATGACCACCGACGCCCGCAAGAATGCGCCCGACCGTCGTCGTTGACACCGGACCGATCGTTGCGCTCCTCGATGCGGACGAGGCGCGGCACAACTGGGCTCGCACCCGATTCGAGGACCTCCGGGCACCGCTGCTCACCTGCGAAGCCGTTCTCTCGGAGGCATCATTTCTCCTGCGGCGCGCGGGCGCGGATCCAGGCCTTCCGGTGAGGCTCGTAGGGCGGGGCGTGCTCAAGGTCGTGAGTGTCTTCGACACCGATGCGGACGCGGACGCACTCGCGCGTCTGATGCGTCGGTACGCCGATGTTCCCATGTCCTTCGCGGACGCCTGTCTGGTGCGCATCGTCGAGAGGACCCGGGGCGGCTCCGTCATGACCCTCGACTCGGGCTTCCGCATCTACCGGCAGGCGCGGCGGCGCATCATCCCCCTCCTCGCGCCTTTCCAATGACCGTACGCCTGCGCTCGGCTGCCGCCCCCTATCCGCAAGCCTCCACGGCCCTCTTCGCCATCACGGCCACCAGGTGCGCCCGGTACTCGGCCCCGGCCGCGGTGTCCGACAGCATCCCGTCCGACGACACCCCGATCCCCGCCACCGCCTCGGCGCTGAACGAGCCCCCCAGCGCGGCCTCCATCCCGGCCATCCTGAACACGCCGTCGCCCGACGCGCCCGTCACGGCCACCCGCACACCGGCGGGCCCGTCCGCGACCATCACGCCGGCCACCGCGTACTTGGACGCGGGGTTGGCGAACTTCGCGTAGGCGGCGCGCGCCGGCACCGGAAACCGCACGGCGGTGATGATCTCGTCGTCCTCCAGCGCCGTCATGAACATGCCCTGGAAGTAGTCGTCGGACGCGATCTCGCGCCGGTCGGTCACGATCGTCGCGCCCAGCGCCACACACGCCGCCGGGTAGTCCGCCGCGGGGTCGTTGTGCGCCAGCGATCCCCCGATCGTGCCCGCGTTCCTGACCTGCGCGTCGCCGATCCCGTCGGCCATCGCGGCCAGCGCGGGAATCCGCCCCTGCACGGCCGCGGACCCGGCCACCTGCGCGTGGGTGCACATCGCCCCCACAGTCACCGAGTCACCATCGTCGCTGATCCCGTCCAGCCCGGCCACGCCCGCCAGCGACACCACGTCGGTCGGAGCGGCCAGGTTCAGCTTCATGATCGGCAGCAGGCTCTGTCCGCCCGCGATCAACGTTCCGCCCTCGGCACCGCGCAGAGCCGCGAGCGCATCGTCCAGCGATGTCGGTGCGTGGTATGTGAAATCGTTCACGAGTCTCGTCTCCCGTTTCTAGCCCTTGGCCCGCTGGATCGCCTGCCACACCCGCTGGGAGGTGGCCGGCATCGACATGTCGCTGACCCCGAGCGGGCGCAGCGCGTCGATCACCGCGTTGATCACCGCCGGGGGCACGCCGATCGACCCGACCTCGCCGACGCCCTTGGCGCCGAGCGGGTTGTGGGTGCAGAGCGTCGTGTTGTGGTTGATGTTGAAGAAGGGAAGGTCCGCCGCGCGGGGCATCGTGTAGTTCATGTACGACCCCGTCTCGAGCTGCCCGTCGTCCTGGTAGACGCACTCCTCGAGCAGCGCCTGGCCGATCCCGTGCGCGAGCCCGCCGTGCAGCTGGCCGTCCACGATCATCGGGTTGATGATGCGCCCCACGTCGTCCGCTCCGGTCACCGCGACCAGCTCCACCTCGCCCGTCTCCGGGTCGACCTCCACCTCGGCGATGTGCGTCCCCGCCGGGAAGGTGAAGTTGAGCGGATCGTAGAAGGCGGTTTCCTCCAGCCCGGGCTCCAGCCCCTCGGGGTAGTTGTGCGGCACGTACGCCGTCAGCGCCACCTCGCCGAGCGTCTTTGACCGGTCCGTCCCGGCGACCGTGAAGGATCCGTTCTCGAACTCGATGTCCTCCGCCGACGCCTCCAGCAGGTGCGCGGCGATCTTCCTGCCCTTCTCGATCACCTTCTCGACGGCCAGGTAGATCGCGGTTCCGCCCACCGCCAGCGAGCGCGAGCCGTAGGTCCCCATGCCGAACGGGATCTTCGCCGAGTCCCCGTGCACCACGTCGACCGCGTCGAAGTCGACCCCGAGCATGTCGGAGACGATCTGCGCGAAGGTGGTCTCGTGCCCCTGCCCGTGGCTGTGCGTCCCGGTGAAGACCGAGACCGAGCCCGTCGGATGCACCCGCACGCTACCCGACTCGTAGAGCCCGGCGCGCGCGCCCAGCGACCCCACCACCGCCGACGGCGCGATCCCGCACGCCTCGAGAAAGGTCGAAATCCCGATCCCGCGGTGCTTCCCGCGCGCCGCCGCCTCGGCCCGCCGCGCCTCGAACCCCGCCCAGTCGGCCGCCTCCAGCGCCAGATCCAGCGTGGCGTCGTAGTCGCCCTGGTCGTACTGCAGCGCGACCGGCGTCTGGTACGGGAACTCGCGGATGAAGTTCTTGCGCCGGATCTCGACGCGGTCCATCCCGAGCTCCACGGCGGCCTTGTCGACCAGGCGCTCGAGCAGGTAGGTCGCCTCGGGGCGCCCCGCACCGCGCAGCGCGTCGACCGGCACCGTGTTGGTGAAGAACGACTTGACCTCGCAGTAGACCGCCGGCGTCGTGTACGGTCCCGCGAAGAGGATGCCGTAGAGGTATGTCGGAACGCAGGTCGCGAAGGTGGAGAGGTACGCGCCCAGGTTGGCCCTGGTGGTGACGTGCAGGCCGAGGAAGTGGCCGTCCGCGTCCAGCGCGAGCTTCGCCGTGCTGATGTGGTCGCGGCCGTGCGTGTCCGACTTGAAGGCGTCGAGGCGCTCGCAGGTCCACTTGACCGGCCGCCCGAGCTGCCCGGCGGTCCAGGTCAGGATCGCCTCTTCCGCGTAGTGCGGGATCTTCGAGCCGAAGCCGCCGCCCACGTCCGGCGCCACGATCCGCAGCTTGTGCTCCGGCAGTCCGAGGACGAAGGCGCCGAGGAGGAGGCGGACCAGGTGGGGGTTCTGGCTCGTTGTGTACAGTGTGTATTCGCCGGTGGCGGGATCGAAGTTGGCGATCGCGGCCCGCGGCTCGATGGCGTTGGGGATGAGACGGTTGTTGACGACGTCGATCGAGACGACGTGGTCCGCGGCGTCGAAGGCAGCGTCGGTGGCGGCCCTGTCTCCCACCTCCCAGTCGTAGCAGACGTTGCCGGGCGCTTCGTCGTGGACCAGCGCCGCGCCGTCGGCTTCGGCCGCCTCGATGGACGCCACCGCCGGAAGCTCCTCCCTCTCCACGTCGATCAGGTTCGCGGCCGACCTGGCCTGCTCGGCGGTCTCCGCCACCACGATCGCGACGCAGTCACCCACGTAGCGCACCTTGTCCGTGGCCAGCGCAGGGTGCGCCGGCTCCACCATCGGCGAGCCGTCCTTGCTGTGGATCAGCCACCCGGTGGGGATGCCGCCCACGCCTTCCATGTCCTTGCCCGTGAAGACCGCGTGGACACCGGGCGCCGCCTTCGCCGCATCGGTGTGGACCGCGCCGATCTTCGCATGCGCCATGCCCGACCGCAGGATGTAGCCGTAGAGCTGCCCGGGCAGGTTGATGTCGTCGGTGTAGCGGCCGCGCCCCGTGAGGAAGCGCGCGTCTTCCTTCCGCTTGACGGAAGCTCCGATTCCGGTGCCGTTGCCGCTCATGACCCACCTCCCATGGCCCGCGCGCCCGCTTGCACGGCCTTGACGATGTTGTGGTAGCCGGTGCAGCGGCAGAGGTTCCCCTCCAGCCACTCGCGGACGTCGTGTTCGCTCGGGTCCGAGTCCCGGTTCGCCAGATCCACCGCGCTCATCACCATGCCGGGCGTGCAGAACCCGCACTGGAGCCCGTGATGCTCACGGAACGCCTCCTGCATGGGGTGAAGGTCGGCGCCGTTGGCGAGGCCCTCGATGGTGGTGACGTCCGCGCCGTCCGCCTGGACCGCCAGGCAGGTGCAGCTCTTCACGGACGAGCCGTTGACGTGCACGACGCACGCGCCGCACTGGCTCGTGTCGCACCCGACGTGGGTTCCGGTAAGACCGAGATGTTCGCGCAGGAAATCGACGAGGAGCGTTCGGCCCTCGACCGTTCCCGACCGCTCCATCCCGTTCACGGTCATTCTGACGGTTGGCATGGGCGTCTCCTGGGGGGTGTAATGGTATTTGCCGAGATGAGTGCCTGGGGGCGCACCGCGGCCGCCGACGCCTCGCGTCATATGATCGGGTGCCCGCTCCTGGTGTGGGGGCCGGGTGCGCCGCCCAGGTGGAGGGACAGAATGGGGAGGGTCGGGCGGGGACGCAAGCGGCGACCGAGCAGGTCCGATGCTCAACCCGCCGCATATGGGCGAACTGATCCGTGAGAGCGTGTCCGGGACGCCGCGGGGCAGGAATGTCCACTTGGTCAGTGACCAAGCAGTTGCCGGCACAGCGTTACTTGGTCACTGTTCAAGTATGCAGTGAACCCCAGCTGACGTCGACGGAGCCGAAAGAGATGAATCGCGACGAGACCAGAGACCGGACGGAACGATCCGAGCAGCCGAACGCCGACTTCCCTGAGGATCGCGTCTGGCGGGACCCGGGCGCGGACCCGTACGAGCGCCGGGTCCTGGAGGAGCTGGAGGCGCCCCAGTTCTTCGATCCGGCGTCGGTTCGTTGGTACCGATCGGTCTTTTCCGACCGCAACCCCGGCAAGGAGCAGGACTTGGGCGATGTGGAATTCCTGCACGAGAGGGGACTGGTCGTGGAGTGCGGCGACCGGCTGGCCCCGACGCGGGCGGCGGTACTCGTCTTCGGCAGGCCCCGCTACGTCCGGCAGGTGCTGCCCCGCCCGGTGATCGACTGCCAGTTCATCGGTGTCACCTGCGACGATTGGTCACCCGACCTCGGCTGGACCGACCGCATCGTCGTCGAGGAGAACCTGCTCCAGACGTGGTTCACGCTTGTCGAGCGCTGCTTCCGGCACGCGGGGCGCCCGTTCAGCCTCGACATGCAGACCATGCTCCGCGACGACGATCCTCCGGGATACGTGTCCTTCCGGGAAGCGGTCATCAACCAGCTGATCCACCAGGACTACGGCGACCGCTGGCGCACGCCGTTCGTCCGCTTCTATCGGGACCGGACCGTGTTCTGGAACCCGGGAGACGCCAACCTCCCGGCCGGCGAGCTGCTGAACCGGACGGCGAAGGAGGTCCGCAACCCGTTGATTGCCGCCGCTTTCCGCAGGATCGGCCTCGCTGAGCAGGCAGGAACGGGAATCCACGCCATCTTCGGCAACTGGTGCGGGCTCGGCCATGTTCCTCCCGTGATCCGTAGCGACGAGGCCCGAAACGAGTTCGAGATTTCGCTGGTGGCAGAGGCGCGGTCGGACGCGGGGCTGGGGGATCCGGTGGGGTCGGGTGGGGAGCGCCGGGTGGGTGGTCGCGCCGATGGCGATCGTCCTGCCCGGCCGCTTGAAGACATGGGCAGTGATCATGTCGATCAAGCAGGTGACATGGCGGGTGCCCACAGTGACCATGTCAGTGGTAACATGGACGGTGACCGGGCTACGGTCGGACTCACGGCCCGCCAGCGCGCCATCCTGGAGGCGTGCGACGTTCCACGAAGTCTGGCTGAACTCATGAAACGAGCTGGCGTGTCGCATCGCTCCCACTTTCGCCGGAAACATCTCAAGCCGCTACTGGAGGCCGGGCTGGTCCGCATGACGAATCCCGACAATCCGCGCGCGCCGAACCAGAAGTACGTGCTCACCGATGCGGGGGCCGCGGTGAAGGGGAGGTGGGTGGGGGCGTGAAGCGCTTCGGGCCGTCGCTTGACTTCCTGCCGCCGTGGGTCAGAGTGTATGTTGCCTGTCGTCCCGACTCCCCGTGATCCTCCACCTGTGAGACGATGCCCGATTACGACACGCACTCCGCTGGAGCGCCGCAACGCGGCAGTGAACAACCTGGAAGCTGTCCAGCGGTGACGGCGAAGAGCCGCCGGGGATGACCACGGAGAGAACGGACCGCCTCGGCCGCCTGGTGAAGCTCCTCAAGGAGCTCTTCCAGCTGGACAAGCCGGATCTCGATTTCGGGTTCTACCGGATCATGCACGCCAAGGAGGCGGAGGTCACCCGCTTTCTGGAAGTCGACCTTCTACCGCAGGTGAAAGCCGCGTTCCAGCAGTATCGCTCTGCGGATCGGGCCACGCTGGAGCAACAGTTGGCGGAAGCCCAGCGCGAGGCGCGTGGGCTCGGGTTCGATCCGGACGCGGCGCCGCGGGTCCAGGAGCTTCGCAATGCGATCGCCGCGGGCACGGACGTGGACGCGCTCGAGGCCGATGTCTACGACCACCTCTACCGCTTCTTTCGTCGCTACTACAGCGAAGGCGATTTCATCAGCCAGCGCGTCTACAAGGACGGCGTGTACGCGATTCCCTACCAGGGCGAGGACGTCAAGCTCCACTGGGCCAACGCCAACCAGTACTACATCAAGACGACCGAATACCTGAAGGACTACTCGTTCCGCTCCGCCCGGAGGCCGAGAGCGATCCGATGCCGGTCCACTTCCGGCTTGCGGATGCCGCCGAGGGCGAGCACGGCAACATCAAGGCGGAGGACGAAAAGGCCCGGCGGTTCGTCTTGTTGGCCGAGGATTCCGTTGCGGAGGAGGAGGGCCCCGATGGGGTGCGCGAACTGGTGATCCGGTTCGAGTATCGGGCTGCCACGCTCGGCGACTGGCCAAAGCAGAAGCGGAAGGGAAAGAAGAGGGCGCCACAGCAAAAGGACCTGAACGAAGCGGCGACCACCGCCTTGCTGGATACGAACGACCTCTCGCTGGCTCGCTGGATGAAGGAACTCGCCGCCACCCGTGTCAGGGCGGACGGCACCGAGGCTGATTACTCCCGTCTGCGCAGCCACCTCGACCGGTACACCGCCCGGAACACCTACGACTATTTCATCCATAAGGACCTGGGGAGATTTCTCCGGCGAGAGCTCGACTTCTACGTCAAGAACGAGGTCATGCACCTCGACGACATTGAGCACGAGACCGCGCCGCGCGTAGAGGAATGGCTCTCGAAGATCAAGGTCATCCGCGCAATCGCCACCAAGATCATCGACTTCCTAGCCCAACTTGAAGGATTCCAGAAGAAGTTGTGGCTCAAGAAGAAGTTCGTGGTGGGGACATCCTACTGCGTGGCGCTGGGGTCAATTCCCAAAGCGTTCCACGGGGAGATAGTCGCGAACCGGGCCCAGCACGACGAGTGGGTGAATCTACACGGGATCGACGGGTTCGCTGGTGACTTGGCACGAGCCGGGTACAGTGACCCGCTGACGACCGAGTTCCTTGGGGCACATCCCACCCTGATGATGGACACGCGGCACTTCAGCGCGGAGTTCACGGAGCGGCTGTTGGAGGCGCTCGGCACCGATGGAAGTGTCAACGAGATGATCGACGGAGTGCTGGTACACAGCGAGAATTTCCAGGCCCTGCGGTTGATGGAGCGGCGGTATCGGGGTCGGGTGGATTGCGTGTACATCGATCCGCCGTACAATGCTCCTAATAGCGAAATCGCCTACAAGAACAACTATAGACATTCATCGTTTCTTTCTCTCATTGAGAACCGACTCGCATTGTCGCGTGGTTTGGTTGCGGAAACCGGAAGTCATGTTGTGGCAATCGACAAACACGAGGCCAATGGGGTTGAGCGATTGATTGACAGTGTCTTTCCCGCTCACGACAATGTCTCGGTAACCGTTGAGCACAACCGAAGAGGTGTTCAAGGAGATCATTTTTCTTACAGTCACGAACACGCGTTGTTCTCGGTACCACGATCTAGGAAGGCTCTCAACCGTAATGAGAGACAGGAAGATGAGTGGGAATGGTCGCGATTCCGCAACTGGGGAGGGGAATCTCTCAGAACTGACGGGGCCAATTGCTTCTACGCAGTACTCGTTCGCGGCAACCGTATTCTAGGGTTTGGGGATGTGTGGACTGACGAGGATGCGCATCCCAGTGGTGCCAACGTCGCGAGAGCCGATGGGGTCATCGAAGTGTTCCCGATTGATGGAGAGGGGATTGAGAGAAAGTGGCGTTGGGAGCGTGGCACGGTTGAGACACTCGGACCTCGGCTTAGGGTCAAGAGTGCCAAGAACGGCATGCTGGACATCGAGATCGCCAAGACGACCGACCAGTTCAAGACCGTTTGGCGGGGGCCGCGTTACAACGCTGGCGACAATGGCACCAAGGTTTGCAGAGGCATGGGCCTGTCAATGGGCGCATTCGACTATCCAAAATCGATTCATACGGTTGCGGACTGCGTGCACGCGGTTAGCGATTCAACCGCCTTTGTGCTCGACTACTTCGCCGGCTCCGGCACGACCGCTCATGCCATCCTCAACCTGAATCGCTCGGACGGCGGCAAACGACGATTCATCCTCGTCGAAATGGCCCAGTACTTCGACACCGTCCTTCTCCCGCGCGTCAAGAAAGTCGCCTTTTCGCCCGAATGGAAGAACGGACGCCCAGCACGTCTCCCCACGCCCGAGGAAGCCGAACGCAGCCCCCGGATCGTCAAGGTCGTCCGGCTGGAGTCCTACGAAGATACGCTGAACAACCTCGTTGTCCGCCGCCCGCAACAGGTCCAGCGCCTCCTCGACGAAGATGCTGAAGGTGGTCCGAACGCCGCCCGCGAGGACTACATCATCCGCTACATGCTGGATGTCGAGACAGGGGACAGTCCTTCACTGCTCGACCTTTCCGCCTTCCTCGATCCGTCCAAATATCGTCTGAAGGTCAAGCGTCCGGGGTCCGACGAGAGCCGCGAGGTCACGGTTGACCTGGTCGAGACCTTCAACTGGCTGCTGGGCCTTCGGGTCCGTTGCATGTCCGCAACAAGGCGGTACGACGCGGAGCTCGGCGATGCCGGACAGAGCAACTCGACGGCCACCGTCGCCCTGAAGCAGACGCCCGACGGCCCTTGGTGGTTCCGCACTGTCGAAGGCGTGCTCCCCGACGACCGTCGCGCTCTCGTCATCTGGCGGAATCGGCCCGGCGGCGACGAGCCCGACGGGATCGAGCGCGACAACGCGGTCCTGGACGCGTGGTTCAAGCAGTTCGGATACGATGCCCGTCAAGCCGACTTCGACCTCATCTACGCCAACGGCGACCACAACCTCGACAGCCTCAACGAGACTGATCAGACCTGGACCGGCCACACCATCGAGGAGCACTTCAAGCGGCTCATGTTCGAGGACGCGGAGGAAGGGGTGGGAGCGTGGTGACCTTCGACGACGTCGAGATCGGCCACCTGATCGGCGTTTCCAAGACACCGGTAGGGGGCCGCGCGAACTGGCCTTCTCTACGCTCGAAGCGAGGCCACGTCGAGGCACATGCGGAGTTCGCGGGCGCCGAAGGGAGTGAATTCAAAGTGGTGCTCCGCAGGAGCAGCTACAATCCGCTCGCGTTCTCCGTCGTCCTGATGGTGAGGGTTCCCGGTTCGAATCGCTGGTTCCGGCTCCGGCGGTACAACGGGAACAACCACGAACACGCTAACTTGATCGAGGGTAACCGCATCTGCGACTTCCACATCCACACGGCGACCGAGCGCTACCAGCGACGGGGGATGCGCGAAGACGGCTACGCGGAGGCCACGGATCGATTTTCGGACTACGATGTCGCAGTCCGGTGCCTTGTCAAGGACGCCACCCTTGAGCTGCCGACCGCGGGCGACCCGAGCCAGCTTGGCCTGTTTTCCGGAGGCAACTAATGACCACATCCCCCATTGACCACATTGTCGCGTCGTTCCGCGAGAGGGTCTGCGGGCAGATCGACCTCAAGCCGGAGGGCATGGAACGCTACGTCGTATCGAACCCCTTCGTCCACGACGACGGGGACTGCCTGGAGATCGTGCTGAAACGTGACGGCGACCAGTGGGCGCTCGTGGACGAGGGGTGCACCTTCATGCGCCTCACCTACGATATCGAAGAGGCCGCCCTCCATAGGGGAACACGCCAGAAGATCATCGCAAACACACTTGGGATGTTCGGCGTGGAGGATCGGGACGGACAGCTGGTGCTGCCGGTGCCGGACGATCGCTTCGGAGACGCCCTCTTCACGTTCGTCCAGGCGATTCTCAGGATTAGCGACGTTTCCTACCTGTCGCGTGAGCAGGTCAGGTCCACCTTCCGGGAAGACCTGCGCGCCTTCCTTGCCGATTCGGTTGCCAAGGACCGGCTGACCTTCGACTGGCAGGACGACGACCACGATCCGAAGGGGATCTACCGAGCCGATTGCCGGGTCGAGTATCCCCGGACGCCGCTCTTCGTCTTCGGGCTCGCCACCGACGGACGGACTCGGGACGCCACCATCACCCTTCTACAGTATGAGAAGTGGGGGCTCCCCTTCCGCTCGCTGGTGATCTTCGAGGATCAGCAGCAGATCGGGCGCAACGTGCTGGCACGGCTCACGGACGTGTCAGACCGCCAGTATTCCAGCCTGGGCGGCAACAAGGACCGGATCCGTCGGTTCCTGGCGGATGGGCATGCCGCGTAACGGTCGGCCCTGCCGCGGGTTCGCACGGTGACTCCCCGTATCCGCCGCGCGAAGATGAAGCTCGCCTTTGCCCGCAAGCTGGTGTTGCACCGGTGGGTGCTCGGGGAGTTCGGCATCGAGACCTTTGCCGAGCTTTCCAAATCGCTCGGTACCGAGCCCCGGGAGGGTCTCGACGAGAGCAACATCCATTGGTTCCACCACGAGCTCTGCGGGATTCCGCCGGAGCAGCGCCCCGGACTGCCGGACGACGCGATTCTTGCCCATGATCAGGCCATCGTGTCTGTCACGCGGCGCCTCAACGAGAGCCGTCTGCGGCACGGCAAGCGCCCCATCCAGTGGAAGTACTTCCAGTACCTGTCACTTCTCTTCACCGAGGTCTATCTGGATCAGTACTTTACGGACCCGGAGGCACTGCGAGCCTCGCTCAACGGCGTCATCCGCAGCTACAACGATGCGCTCCCCGCCGGCCACGTATCCGACCGGCTGGAATCGCTCCCAATCGGTCCGGATGCCCGCGGCCAGCTCAACAAGCTCGCCTTCTGGATGGCGACTGGCAGCGGCAAGACTCTGCTCATGCACGCCCACATCCTCCGGTACAGGGAGTTGGCTCGTAAGCACGGGCAGGAGGATCACCTTAACCGCATCCTCCTCCTCACCCCCAACGAAGGACTCTCGCGCCAGCACCTCGAAGAGTTCGAGATCGCCGGGATCGCCGCCAGCATCTTTTCCAAGGACGGAGGCGACCTCTTCCAACGAGGAGCGGTGGAGATTCTTGACGTCCACAAGCTTGCCGACGACATGGGTGACAAGACGGTCGCGGTCTCCGCGCTCGAGGGACCGAACTTGGTCCTGATCGACGAAGGGCATCGGGGTGCGTCGTCCGGGAAACGGGGCGCGTGGATGGGCTACCGCAACCAGCTCTGCGAGGGCGGCTTCTCCTTCGAGTACTCCGCCACCTTCGGGCAGGCGATCAAGGGCGACCGCGAGCTGACCGCCGAGTACGCGCGCAGCACGCTTGTTGACTATTCCTACCCATGGTTCCACGGCGACGGCTTCGGCAAGGACTTCCGCATCGCCAACATGAACGAAGACGCCGGCGAATGGCGCGCCCGCTACTTGACAGCCGCCTTGCTGACCTTCTTCCAGCAGCAGTGGATCTACGGGAGGCACGGCAGCGCCTTTCGCCCCTTCAACGTCGAACCCCCGCTATGGGTGTTCGTGGGAAGCAAGGTGACGAAGAGTCTGTCCGTGAAGGACGCGTCGGACGTCGTGGAGATCCTTCTGTTCCTCGCCAGCTACCTGTCCGAAAGGGACGCCAGCGTTCAGCGCATTCGTCGGGTTTTGCAGGACGACAATCTCGTCCGGCACGACCAACTGCGACTGCCGGGGGACTTCGACCCACTGCTTGATGCGGGTCTGGACGCCGAGCAAGTCTATCGCGAGACCCTCGCCACGACCTTCAACGCCCCGTCGGGCGGTACCCTCCGAGTAGAACGCCTCAAGGGGTCTGCTGGGGAGCTGGCACTGCGGGTGGGCGAGACCAACGAGCCGTTCGGCGTCGTGAACGTGGGCGATCCCGCCAAGCTCGCGAAGAAGTGCGACGAGGCCGGACTGATCGTGCGAGAGCGCGAGTTCGCCGATTCGCTGTTCCACAGGGTCAACGAGCCGGGGTCCCGGATCAACGTGCTGGTCGGCGCGAAGAAGTTCACCGAGGGCTGGAACAGCTGGCGCGTAAGCTCGATGGGACTGATGAACGTCGGCAAGAGCGAAGGCTCGCAGATCATCCAGCTCTTCGGCCGCGGCGTTAGGCTCAAGGGGCGGGGCATGAGCCTAAAGCGTAGCTCCGCGGATCGGTCGGAGGGCACAGAGCGTCGACCGACCCACCTGGACCGCCTCGAAACACTCCACGTCTTCGGAGTCAAGGCAGGCTACATGGCGCAGTTCAGGGACTTCCTCCAGGAGGAAGGACTGGCCGTCGATCCTGTCGAAGAGTTCATTCCGATCAGTGTCCCGGACCTCCCGTCGGGTCTCAAGGTGATCCGTGTGGCCGAGTCGGTGGCCGGTGGTGATCCGGCGGGAGCATTTCGGCGGTCGGGTCCGCGTTTCGCGCTACGGCCGCCGTGGGACGAGGAATTGCCCGAGGCGGTGCGACGCCGACTGGTCACCCCTCGGGTACCGCTGGACTGGCATCCAAGAGTGCAATCGATCCGGTCGGAAGAGCTGGAAGGGTGGGGTGAGGACCTGGCGGACCAGAACGAAGGGAAGCTCCTTCCCCATCACCTGGCCCTGGTCGACCTGGACACGCTCTGTCTGTCGCTGCAGCGGTTCAAGCGGGAGCGAGGATGGCACGGCCTGGCCATCGCCAAATCGACTGTGAACGAGCTCCTGCGCGTCGGCGACTGGTACAGGTTGCTCATTCCGGCCGATGAATTGTGCTTCGACAGCATGCGGAAGGCGCGGATGTGGCAGGATATCGCGCTCGCGCTGCTCAAGAAATACGTGACGCGGTATTGGGGAGCCCGTCGCCAAGCTTGGGAAGCCGAGCACCTGGAGTACGGCGATCTGGAGCTGGACCACGGCAACTTCCCCCGGGTCTTGCGGGATGGCCGGGAGGCCAAGGGATACCAGGTCGTCATCTCGGCCGACCGACGGGACGCTGAGGAGCTGCGGGAATGGATCGAAGCGGTCCGCCAGGCGATCGAGTCGGGAGGTGGGCCGCTGCCCCCAAACCCCGTGACGAACCAGCCGGTGCTCGACTCCGTCGCCATGGACCAACATCTCTACTCGCCGCTCCTGGTCACGGTCCACGAGCAGGCCGTCACGGTTTCCCCGCCGGGGCTCAATGCCGGCGAGCATCAGTTCGTCGAGGACTTCCGAGCCCACTGCGAGCGAGTCCGGCCCGAGGGATACCGGCTGCATCTGCTCCGCAACATGAGCCGCGGGCACGGGATCGGCTTCTTCGAAGCGAACAATTTCCATCCCGACTTCATTCTGTGGGCGGTGTCCGGCGACCGGCAGCACATCGCGTTCATCGATCCGAAGGGCCTGGTGCGGATGGATGCCGACCACCCCAAGGTGCGGCTCGTGACCCAGATCAAGGAGATCGAGGAACGCCTCGGCGACTCCAACGTCCGGCTGGACTCGTTCATCCTGTCGGTCACGCCGTTTGAGACGCTCCATCGTTCGTGGGGACTGTCGAAGGCCGAGATGGCGGAGCGGCATGTCCTCTTCATGGAGGACCGTGCGACCTACGTTAGAGAGATGCTCGGGCGGATGGGGGTGGCTTCCGGCGCTGGCAAGCTGTCCGACTCATTCAGCCTTGAGGACGCCCGGCCTTGATCCTCCGAACACGAACATGGTCAGTGACCATGGTGACCAAGTTTCCGCCGGCATGGACGGTCACCAAGCTGCGCACCAGTAGCTGACGTGCCCGAGTTCGGCCAGCATCCAGCTGTACGCCGCCACCGATCAGCGACCCGAGGTCGCGGTTGTCTCCTGCCGTCGATCCGGCGTTATGTTTCCATGCTGGCAGCTGCGTAACACCCAACTCGGGAGGAGATCACAGCGTGATCCACTTCAAGATCAACCGCCGAGAGTTCGAGTCCGACCGGAGGCAGGTTCGCGTCGCGTGGCTTGCCGAATTGGCGGGGCTTGATCCGACCCGTTTCGAGCTCGTGCGAACGGCGACTGGCGAGATTTGGCGAGATCCATCTGCGACCGTCGAGCTGCGCGATGGGGACTCATTCGAGGCCAAGGGCCGACTGCGTCCGTTGGAACCATCCATCCGCTACACGGTCAACGGCGAACCGCAGGTTACCAAGGAAAGCCCGCTGATCGTGGAGGAAATCCTGCGCCGAGCGGGGCCGGACGCTGCGATCGACCTCGACCATCTGAAGGACTACTACCTCGACAACGTGCGTACCGGCATTAGGTACGAAAACCTCGGTGACGAAGTGCCCGTGACCGACGGCGACCAGTTCGTGGCGCTCTACGCTGGCCCGACCCCGGTAGCCTGAGGCTGTGGTCGACACCGTAGATCGACAGCTGCGGGAACTCGGTATCAGGAGCCGCGTGGTACGTTGGACCGGCGCTGGTGGCGAGGCCGTGGTCTTCCCGTTCGTCGCGCTGAGCGGACGCTTCAGGGGCACCACCCTCGATGTCGGTCTGAGTTTTCAGGAATCAGCCTACCCGGAATATCCACCGCACTTCATCCACATTCGCGGCCTTGACGCCGCTAATAGTACCCGGCACTCAGAGCACGAGTTCGAGGGCGCACGGTGGTGGGCCTTTAGCGCTCCTCCGAGCGATTTCTGGGACGCCTTGGAACCATCGCAGAAGAACATGCGCACCTACGTCAGGCGCCATCTGCTTCGCTTTCTTGATCAACTGTGAGCTTCGAGGCCGCGCTGGTCGAGTCGGCCCACCACGCGGCCTGTCGCCACCTCCTTGCGCACCTGCGAAGGGGGGAGCGTCAGGAGGATCTCTGCTTTGCGCTTTGGCGACCTAGCTATGGGGCGTCGCGTACAACCGCCCTGATCTCCGAGTTGATCCTTCCTGAGCAGGGCGAGCGGACACTCCACGGCGGGGCGAGTTTTGCGCCCGAGTATCTGTCCCGGTCCGTTCGCCTAGCCTGCGCACGGGGTGCGGGTCTCGCGTTTCTGCACAGCCACCCGACCGACGGCTGGCAGCCCATGAGCCGTACGGACGTGACCGCCGAAAGGGACCGCATCGGCGGGCCGGCCCGGGCCACGGGCCTTCCCCTTGTCGGGCTGACGCTCGGCACGGACAAGGCGTGGAGCGCCCGCTTCTGGCGCTGGGACGGCCAGGGGTTTGAGCGGACGTGGTGCGACAAAGTGCGCGTCGTTGGCCATCGACTCGCGGTGACCTACCACGCTGAACAAATGCCGCCTTCGCAGCGCCGTCCAACGCTGCGACGCACGACCGACACTTGGGGCAGCGCCCGTCAATCCGATCTGGCTCGACTGCGCTTCGGCGTCGTCGGAGTGGGAAGCGTCGGCTGCATGGTGGCGGAGGCCCTTGCGCGCATCGGCGTCGAGCACGTCGTGCTGGTGGACGCCGACAGGGTGAAGATCCACAACCTGGACCGCCTGCTGTACGCCAGCGAAGCGGATGTGGGTCGGCTCAAGGTGGAGCTTGCGGCCGACGCCCTGCGGCGCTCGGCGACCGCCGCACGGCTCCAGGTCGACGCCATCCCCGGTTGGATCCAACAGGAAGGGTGTTATCGTGCTGCACTCGACTGCGATGTTCTGTTCTCGTGCGTTGACCGCCCCCTGCCGAAAGACCTGCTGAACCATATCGCCTACGCTCACTGCATTCCCGTCGTCTTCGGCGGTGTGTTCGTGGACACGAAGAGGGACGGCACGCTTGGCCAAGCGGCGTGGAGCGTGGTCCGGTCGGGGCCCGGCCGCCGTTGCCTGCGCTGCGACGGACAGTACACGACATCGGATGTCGTGCTGGAACGCGATGGGTCGCTGGACGACCCGAGCTATGTCGCAAGGTTGGCGGGTGGGCGACCCACCAACCAGAACGTCTTCCCGTTCAGCGCCAATCTGGCCAGCCTGATGACGTTGGAGATGTTGCGCATGGTCATCGGTGCCAGTTGGTGGCCGGAACCTGGTGGCAAGCTCCATTACAGTTTCGTGCCTGGAACCCTCCACGCCGTGGGGGAGCTGTGCCGGGACCACTGCGAAGTGGCGGCGCGAACCGCGTTAGGGGACCAGGTGGCTTACCCGTTCCTCGCGGCCGGGCCGGGACAGTCGGATGGCTCGCCGCCATCCTCCGTCGGATTGCGGCTGTTGGCCCGGTTGAACAGATTGGCCCACAGGTTCGTCGGCGGGAGGAGTTCATGAGCCGAATCACCAGCCTTGCGCTAACCGATATCCGCTGCTTCGCACAGACGCAGCGGACCGAGCTGCCCCGCATCACCGTGCTGGTGGGCGAGAACAGCACGGGCAAGTCGACGTTCCTTGGATGCGCCCGCATTATCGCGCATTTGTCGGACCTCTTTGATCTGAGCGACGAGAACCCCTTCGACGATCCGCCGTTGTCCATGGGTGGCTTCGAGACCATCGCCCACTCAGGGGCCTCGAAGTTTGCTATCGAGGCCACGTTTGAGAGTCACCGCTACGACCGCGTTCGCGTGGTCTATGACCGGGGACCCGGGGGCGAGCCCAGAGAACGGGAAGTGGAGTTGAGCTTGCCGCAAGAACGGGGCCAAGGTGTCGTGTTCCGTGTGACGCGCCCTCGCTCGCCCCGAGCCGGTGGCAAGGAGATGTGGCGCGTCGCCGGACCGGAGTTCGAGTTCGAGTTCCCGCAGTCGATGGTGTCCTATCGGCAGTTCAGCACATGGCTCTCTACATCGGTCCGCCGCGGCAACTTGCCACATGAGGGAAACACCGCTCTGTGGAGGAAGCGCACCGGCGAAGCATCGCCCGAAGCGGTTCGGATGTTCGCCCGATTCAACAACTTCTTTCGGCGGAGCGATCTCTTCCCGGGCCCCGAACACCGGCTTCCCGTTGCGGCGAACGACCCCAACGGGTGGGCGCGCAAGCGCGAATATACATCGAACCCGTTCGGCGAGAGACTCGACGACGAGACGCTCGAGAGGATCGTTGCACTTGGCAGGCGGCTGAACCTGTTCAGCAGCCTCGATATCCGGCGGGGCCGAGGAGGGACGTACGAGATATGGATCGATGCCTCGGGCGAGGAACACAACGTGGTTGATGTTGGCTTCGGCGTCCACAGCGTGCTGCCCCTACTTCACGCCATCGCATCTGCGCCTGAGGAAGCCACGCTGCTTCTGCAGCAACCGGAGACGCATCTTCACCCCCGGGCCCAGGCGGCCCTGGTCCGCTTGGTTGCAGACGAGGGGCACCGACTCCTGGTGGAAACGCACAGCGACCACGTTCCGGATTGGTTCCGCATCGCGGTCATGTCCGGCTATATCGATCCGCACGACCTGGGAATCGTCTATTTCGACCGCATCGATGACGGCGCGTCCACGATCCTACACGACATTCGAGTGGACGACCAAGCGAACCTGATCGACACGCCTCCAGGGTTTCGACGGTTTTTTCTCGACGAGACCGAGCGCCTTCTCGGCTTTCGGCGGTAGCGAGTCTCGTGTGCACGCCCGTCGTACTGGATGCAAGTGCATTCGATGTTGTCAACGATGAGTTTCCCAACTCGGCGGGGGTACAGCTTCGAGCGTGGATCGATGACGGACACGGGCGCGTCGCATACTCGACGTATGACAGAGTCGGTAGGCAGCTCCGATGGGACGAGAAAGTGTTCCAACTCGTCCTGTCATACCGACAGAGTGGCTTAGCGGTGCTGACCGAGGATGCGGTGATTCGCCGGGAAGAGCGTCGGCTGGAAGCGTTGGAGACTCGCTCCGGCGAGAGGGATAGGCAGGTGCTCGCGCTAGCCGCCGCTTCCCAGGCGCGGGTGATGGTCGTACGTGACAAGAACTTACGGAAGGACTTCGAGGACGCTGGGTTGCTCCCGACGTTGCGGGGGTCTTGGAGGCGGGTGTTCCCGGTCGACCACCCACCGGCACAGCGCAACGACTTCCTCCACCGGCGCCGATGCCCACGCCGGCTGGCGTGATCGAGATGCGGCGCGAGCGCCCCGAAGCGCGAGAGATCGTCGCCCGAGCGCGTTCCAGCGCCGAGCTGAACGACGAGGAGGCTATGGCAATCGCGGTGCGCGAGACCGGGCGTTACCGCGCAGAAAAGGAGAACTGAAGGGGGGGCGTCGATCCCGCTCGCCGCCGGGTCCACCGCTCCCACTTTCGCCGGAAGCACCTGAGGCCGCTGCTGGAGGCCGGGCTGGTCCGCATGACGAATCCCGACAATCCGCGCGCGCCGAACCAGAAGTACGTGCTGACCGAGGGGGGGCGCGGTGAAGGGCAGGTGAGCGGCGGAGTGGGGGACTCGTGACAGTCGTTCTGCAGTCCTTGACACCCCGGGCGGTCATGTCATACTTGCCGTGAAGGGGTCGGGACCAACCGCGGTGTGCCAGGGGGCGAGAGGAATGACTCAAGCGCTGGAGGTCAGGGCGCGCGAGGGGCTGAGAATCTGGCTCAGGTTCTCGGACGGGTCTGCGGGCGAGGTCGACCTGTCGGATCTGGCCGGCCGGGGTGTGTTCCGGGCCTGGGACCGCGGTGGGGTCTTCGCAAAGGTCCATGTTGCGCCCCACGGTGCGGTCGCGTGGGACGACGAAATCGAACTCTGTGCCGACTCCTCCATCTGGAAGTGACGGGCAAGTCGGCGGAAGAGGTTTTCCCGGGTCTGCGGACCGGGGGCTGAATTGCCGGAGGTCAGCCGCACCTGGTGATGCCTGCCTGGTCAGTAGCATGGTCAGCGACAATCCTATACATGGTCAGTGACCAAGTGAGCCGGGACGGTCGCCTCGCGGGTCCGATGACGCTGCCGCCCCGCCGCCCCGCCTTGCCAGCCTTGCCAGCCTCGTCCACGTTCACCCCCATGAGGAAATTCAACACGGCAGGGCCGATCAGGCCCGCGCTCGACTACCACATCCCGCCGCTCGAACGCCTCGATCTGGCGGAAGTGCTCGAACTCATCCGGGACGAGCGGTACTTCGTGCTGCACGCGCCCCGCCAGACGGGCAAGACGTCGGCCCTGCTGGCGCTGCGTGGCCTGCTGAACGGCGGCACGGTCGGTGAGTACCGTTGCGCGTACGTCAACGTGGAGCCGGCGCAGACCGCTCGAGAGGATGTCGGACAGGCGATGGGCGCGATCGCCGCCGAGATCGCCCGCGAGGCCAGAAACACGCTTGGCGACCCGGAGATGGCGGAGGTCGCGGACCGGTTTGACACGACCGCCCGCCCCCACTCCGCGCTGGGCACTCTGCTGGACACGTGGGCTCGGGCCGACCCGAAGCCCCTGGTGCTGCTGATCGACGAGATCGACGCGATGGTGGGCGACTCGCTGGTGTCGGTGCTGCGCCAGCTGCGCGCCGGTTATACTCGCCGCCCGGGAGGCTTCCCCCAGAGCGTCGTGCTATGCGGCGTGCGTGACGTGCGGGACTACCGGATTCACGCCGGCTCGGAGAAGGAGATCATCACGGGGGGCAGCGCCTTCAACATCAAGGCCAGGTCGCTTCGGATGGGTGACTTCGCCCGCCCCGAGGTGGAGACCCTGCTCGGCCAGCACACCGCCGAGACCGGCCAGGAGTTCGCGCCCGGTGCCGTACGGGCCGTGTGGGAGCAGACCCGCGGGCAGCCCTGGCTCGTCAACGCGCTCGCGCTGGAGATGTGCTTCTCCGCGGGGATGCCGAAGGAGATTGGCAGACCGTTGTCCGAGCGCGATGTCTTTGCCGCGCGCGAGGCGCTGATCCTGCGCCGCGAGACCCATCTGGACCAGCTCGCCGACAAGCTGCGCGAGGCGCGCGTGCGGCGAGTGATCGAGCCGCTGCTGAGCGGCGGGGACGCCGAGTACGGTGACCGGGACCGCGAGTACGTGCGCGACCTGGGTCTGGTGGCTCCCGACCCTCCCCTGCGCTTCGCCAACCCGATCTACGCGGAGGTGGTTCCCCGGGAGCTCACCTGGGTGCTGCAGGACCGCATCCCCGAGCCTGCCGCGTGGTACGTCCGCCCGGACGGCGGCCTGGCCATGGACCGCCTGCTGGCCGCGTTCCAGGACTTCTTCCGGCAGAACTCAGAGCACTGGATCCGCCGGGCCCAGTACACCGAGGCGGGTCCGCAGCTGGTGCTGCAGGCGTTTCTGCACCGGGTGGTGAACGCGACCGGCCGGATCGAGCGCGAGTACGCGCTGGGCAGCCGCCGAGTGGACCTGCTGGTTGTCTGGCCGCGGGGGGAGGAGCGGGAGGACCGGATGGTGGTCGAGTGCAAGCTCGTCAAGGAGGGCCGCTCCCTGTCGCGCACGGTCGACGAGGGGCTGGAACAGTCCCGGCGCTACATGGACATCAGCGGCACGGACGAGGGCCATCTCGTGGTCTTCGACCTGCGCCCGGGCAGGAGCTGGGCGGAGAGGGTCTATCGGAAGGAGAGGGACCGGCAGGGAGCGCGGATCACGGTCTGGGGGGCTTGACGCGTCCCTGCAGACAAGCCAAACCGGAGCCCCTGCATCCCCCTCGCTTGTCCCTCGCCCCGATCCACCCACATTGAGTAGCCCGCGTCCCGTCGGCCACCCGCCCCGGACCCACCCGCCCCCGGCCACCGCAAAGGAGATTCCGCCTTGATCACCGCCCTCGCCCTCGCCGCGGCAGTCCACGCGCCCGTCCAGACCCCCGATCTGGCCCCTGGCACCCGCTACGATCCCGACATCCCGACGCTGGAGCAGGTGGCGGGCCACGACTTCGGCGAGGCGATCACGCCGCCCGCCGACGTGGTCCGCTACATCGAAGCGCTGGCCGAAGCGGCTCCCGGGCGCACGCACCTGGTGCGCTACGGCACGAGCTGGGAGGGCCGCCCCCTGGTCGCCCTGGTGATCGGATCGGCGGAGCGCATGGCGCGTCTGGACGAGGTCAAGGCCGGGCTGGCCCGCCTGAGCGATCCGCGCGGCCTCTCCGTCGACGAGGCCGAGGCCTTGATCGCGGAGCTGCCGGTGGTGACCGCGCTCATGCATTCGATCCACGGCAACGAGATCAGCGGGAGCGGCGCGGCCATGGCCGAGGCGTACCACCTGCTGGCGGCGACCGGGGATCCCGATGTCGAGCTGATCCTGTCCGAATCGCTGGTCCTGATCGACCCGCTCGAGAACCCCGACGGGCGAAATCGCTTCGTCCATCAGAACCGGATCGCGCAGGCAAGATGGCCGGACGAGGCCGCGGTCTCCGCCGAGCACGACGAGCCGTGGCCCGGCGGACGCACGAACCACTACCTGTTCGACCTCAACCGCGACATGTTCATCCAGAGCCAGCCGGAGACCAGGGGCAAGGTCGACCTGCTCCTCGATTATCGGCCGCAGGTGGTTGCGGACCTTCACGAAATGGGCGGCAACTCCACCTACTTCTTTCCGCCCACCGCCCCGCCATCCAACCCGTGGTACGGCGAGCGGCAGATCGAGCTGATGGACGTGATCGGGTCGGCCATCGCAGCCAGGTTCGACGAGCGCGGCATCGCCTACTTCAATCGCGAGATCTTCGACCTGTTCTACCCCGGCTACGTCGACATGTGGCCCATGGGGCAGGGCGCGCTCGGGATGACCTTCGAGCAGGCCAGCGCCCGGGGGCTCGGGCTGAGGCGGTCCGATGGCGACCTGCTCACCTACGCCGACGGGGTGCTGCATCACTTCACCGCCGCGATCGAGACGGCTCTCGCGGCAGCCCGGAACCGGGAACGGATCCTGCGGGACTACCACGCCTTCCGGCAGGGCGGCGTGGAGGCGGGACGGAGCGGCCCGGCGGAGATCGTGCTTCACTCCGCGCACGATCCCGGCATGGCGGAGCGTCTGGCGATGATGCTGGTGGAGAACGGGGTCGAGGTGCACCGCGCCTCCGGGCCGGTCGCCGTCGACGGCCGGACGCTCGCTGCCGAGGCGAGCTTCATCGTGCCGCTGGACCAGCCGCTGCACGGCCTGATCCACAACCTGCTGGACCCGCACGTGCCGATGGCCGAGGACTTCGTGCAGCGGCAGATCGAGCGCCGCGCGAACCGCCAGTCCGACGAGATCTACGACCTGACCGCGTGGAGCCAGTCGCTGCTGTGGGACGTGGAGGCGATCGAGACATCCGCGACGGGGGCGAGGGGCGAGCCCGTGGCGGGCTGGGGCGCCGGGCTCCGGCCGACCGAGACGGAGACGGACGGGGCGGCGGGCGGCGGTGGAGGGCCCCTTCCCGAGGTGCCCGAGGCGGTGGTGGGCTACCTGATCCCGTGGGGGACGAACGGGGCGGCGGCGGTGGCCGAGGCGCTTCGCGAGGGGGTGCGGGTGCGCGCGGCGGGCGCCGGGTTCACGCTGGACGGCCGTCGGTACGGGGTCGGCACCGCGATCGTGCGGGTGGCCGAGAACGGACCGGAGCTACGCCGCACATTGGCCAGGATCGCGGAGCGCCACCGCGCCGAGGTCGTGCCGATCGACGGCGCGTATGTGCGCGAGGGTGTGTCGCTGGGAAGCAATCGGGTGCGCGCGCTCGCCGAGCCGCGCGTGATGCTGGTGTACGACGCGCCCGGCCAGAGCTATTCGGTGGGGTGGGCGCGGTACGTCCTCGAGCGGCGCTACGGCCAGCGCACCACCCTGGTGAGGGCCTCCAGCCTGGGGCGCGCGCGGCTGGCCGACTTCGACGTGATCGTCTTTCCGTCCGGCAACTACGGCAGCGCCGCGGGCGGGGGCTTCACGGACCGGCTGGAGGCATGGATGCGGGACGGCGGCACCATGATCACCATGGCCGAGTCCTCTCGCTGGGCGTCTCGGGCCGGGCTGCTGGCCACCACGGCGGAGCGCCGGGGAGGCAGGGCCGAAGGGGACGATCCACCTGATTCCGGAACCCCCGACCAGCCCATAGAGTACCTTGACGCGATCTCCCCCGAGGACGAGTCGCCCGAGGGTGTTCCCGGCGCAATCCTCCGCACCCTCCTCGACACCGAGCACTGGCTGGCGGCCGGTACGGACGGCGAGATCGGCGTCCTGGTCGAGGGCTCGCGCGTGTTCCGCCCGATCACGCTGGACGACGGTGCCAACGTGGGCCGCTACGGCGACCTGGACAGCCTGGTGCTGGGCGGGATCGTGTGGGAGGAGTCGAGGCCGCAGCTTGCCAACAAGGCGTTCCTGATCCATCAGCCCGTGGGGCAGGGTCAGCTCGTGGCGTTCGCGGAGGACCCGAACTACCGCGCCTACGCCGAGGCGACCCAGCTCCTCTTCATGAACGCGGTGCTGCTGGGGCCGGGGCGGTAGCTACGCGCCGAACTGCCGGGACGGCCGTGGAGGAGCGGGGCCCATTTCCAACCGCGCGTGCCAGTAGGCCCACGAGCGCGGGTCGAAGATCCCGGGCAACGCGTGTCGCAGCGCCGCCCGAAAGTCATCGTCGTCGTAGTGCTGTTGCGCCACCGCGAGATCCTCGACGGTGCCGTATATCATGAGGTAGTTGAGGAACAGGGTGTCGTCGGCGAGTGTCGCCGCCGGTGGTTTGAACCACACCATCCGCCTGGCGACCGCCAGCAGTTCCGGAGAGTGCTGCCGCGGCGTGCCGGTCGTGGAAGTCACGTCGGATGACCTTGCCGCGGGCTGCGTGGCGCTAATCCCGGACGAGGTTCGTAGTGCGGGATCGCCCCCGGATTCACCCTGGCGGCGGCTCGCGAAAGGCGCCTTTGCACGACTGCGGGGAGCTCCGTCAGGTCTCCGTCATCGAAGTATGTCAGGGCCTTGAGGGTCAGCATGGGGTTGTAGCGTTCTCCGTAGATCGCGAGCGCCGCGCCGAGCATGGAAGTCAGCGGAACCTCCCCCAACCTCATGAGCGCGTCGATGTCGGCGTAGTCCTTTGAGAGTGCCCGGCTCTGCACGACCTGGGCCTTGGTGCCGCCCAGGTCCCGTGGCGAAGCGACGAGAATGCCCGGCCCCTCGGCCACCTGCGGCAACTCGACGCGCTTGAGGGAAAGTCCCCCGAAGAAGGACACGCGCACGGGTCCACCGCGATCGACCACGCACGTAAGTGTGTCGCGCGCTCGCTGAACCACCGTCGCACCGTTCAGATACGGGATTCCCGTCATCAGCGCGTCGCCTTCGAGGGGCTCCGAAGAAAAGAAGTCGAAATCCTCCGACTCGCGGTGGGCCAGCCGCAACGCGATCGCGGTCCCGCCATACAGCACGAAGCGACCCGGAGTCGCTCGCAATTCAGGCCACAGCCGGCGCTGAGGCGGAGGCAGGGTGTCCAGACGCGGATTCATGTTGCTCCCTGGGTCGGCTTTCGGCGCATACTCCCAATAATCTATGGCCGGAGGCTCGTCGGTGACGATCCACCTGGACTGCGGCGACCGCCGGAGTGTGACGTCTTCAATGGCCAGAAGTGTGCCGCGTTTGCCAACGCAAGCGGCGGATTATGGCTTGTGCCTGGCGTCCGGTAGCGCCGGAGGGGAACGATGGGAATCCGTTGGACGCCCCCCTCTTTTGAGGCCCCTGCGCCAGAGGCGACCGTTGCGGATCTCTTGTAAGGGGTCCATATTGGACTAGTTCTTATTGGACCATTTTAAGTCGACCGGACAGCAGCTGACAGGAGGCTCATGATGGATGCCGGCGCACCCGCGCGCGCATGGAGGGTGGCCGAGGCGAAGGCCCGGCTGTCGGAGATCCTGCGGCTCGCGCATGAGGAGGGACCGCAGCGTATCGGCGTTCGACGGACGTTCATCGTCGTGTCGGAGCGCCTGTGGCGCGAGCGGGCGCCCGAGCGCGATCCCCTCGGCCGATGGCTCGTCGAAAACGTGCCGCGCGGCGCGAATCTGACCATTCCCCGGGCGCGCGAGTCCCGCCGGGAGATCCCCTTCGCATCGGGCGAGGACGAATGACCGGAGTTCTGCTCGACACCAACGTGATCTCGGAGCTGACGAGGCCTCAGCCCGCCCCGCCGGTGATCGCGTTCCTCGCCGCGCAAGCGGATCTCTGGTTGTCGACGCTCGTGCTGCACGAGCTGGAATCCGGAGTGCTCCTCCTGCCGTCGGGGGGGCGGCGGGACGCGTTGCGGGGAACCCTGTCGGAGCTCCTTCGCCGATACGAGGATCGAGTCATTGCGGTGGACACGGATGCCGCGACCTGGGCCGCGCAGTTTCGAGTCGACGCTCGTCGGTGCGGGCGCACGCTCGACCTGGGGGATGCGCTCATCGCGGGGACGGCCAGGGCGCGCGGCCTGGCGGTGGCGACGCGCAACGTGACGGACTTCCGCGGGCTCGACCTTGTGGTCGCAAACCCGTGGGACTTCGGCTGACGGACTGGTGCGAGGGCCCAGCCCCCTCCGGGTGACGCCCCCCCGACCTCCAGCTATCTTGAACGCCCCACCCACCTGAAGCCGCCCATGCCCATCGACCCCACCGCGTTCTGGAAGCGAGTCCATCTCGGCGAGGACACCGGCGTCGAACTGAAGGAGGTACGCTTGCGCGGACGGAAGGTCGCGGCCCCGAAGCGCAGCGACCTCGCCGACGGATTCGCCGCGTTCGCCAACTCGGGCGGCGGATGGTTCGTGCTCGGAGTCCGGGACGACCGCACCCACCAGGCATTGACGCCCGGCCAGCTCGATTCCGTGGCGGAGATGGTCACGGAGATTTGCGCGGACAACATTCAGCCTCCGCTCGACTACAGTCTCCAGCGAATGCCTGCGCCTGAGTCGGGGGACGGAGGGGTCCTGCTCGTCGACATTCCGCGCGGAGCGGAGGTGCATCGTTCGCCCGGCGGGTTCTTTCGGCGGCGTGGTGCCGGCAAGCGGCAAATCGAGACTGCCGAGCTTCGGCGGCTGCTCCAGGCGCGGGCCCGGTCGGACGAGATTGGTGCTGACATGCAGCTGGTCGCCGACACGGGCGTGGAGTCTCTGGCGCCCGAGCATTGGCGCCGCTACGCCAGTTCGCGCTCGAGCGACAGTCCCGAGGTCATGCTGGGAAAGCTCAAGTTCCTCAAGGACGACGAACTTGGTACTCCCCGTGCGACCGTGGGCGGCATCCTGCTGGCATCGGACGACCCGCGGCGATGGCTTCCGAACGCATACATTCAGGCCGTCTGCTACAGTGGCGGAACCAGGGACGGGAACCGGCAGCTCGATGCTCAGGACATCGGCGGTCCGCTGGACGAGCAGATTCGCGGCGCCATGCGTTTCGTCGTCCGAAACCGGCGGGTCGCCGCTCGCAAGGATCCCGCCCGCACGGACATCCCGCAGTACAGCGAGCGCGCGGTGTTCGAGGCAGTTGTGAACGCCGTGGTGCACCGGGACTACGGCGTCGCCGGTTCGCGGGTACGCCTGTTCATGTTCGATGACCGCCTGGAACTGATCTCGCCCGGAACGCTCGGCAACTCGCTTACGGTGGAGGACCTGCGGACGAGCCAGTTCACGAGAAACGAGCTACTGGCATCGCGCCTCGGCCAATGCCCGGTGGGCGATGTGCCGGGTTCCGCGGGCCGGCAACACTTCATCGAACGCCGCGGCGAGGGCATCGGCGTCATCGAGGATGAGACGGTCGCGCTCGCCGGAAGCAAGCCGGTCTTCGAACCCGTCGGTGACCGCGAGTTCAAGGTCACCCTGCCAGCGGCCAGTCCTCCTCTTCCCGATGGCCTTGCGACGCGGGTCGCGGTGCGGCAGGCCGACACCGGGGAGCCGCTGCGCGACGTGCATGTCGTCGTGCTTTACCCGAACAAGACCTACCTGGAGACGCGCACCGATGCGTTCGGACACGCGGACTTCGAACTCTACGCAGAGCTGCCTCTGACGGTCCTGTGCGCAGCGCCCGGCCTGCGCGCCCACGTCGAGCGGGTTCACCGTGGCGGCGAGGGGCTGACGGTCGAGATGAGGACCGCCGACAACGGGGGGTCAATGATCATAGCCCACCGGACCGGCCACCTGCCGGGAATAAAGGGACGGCTGAATCCCAAACTGGACAGGCTGGACCGCAGCTATCTCTACGCCGACAACGTGGCGATCGACGACGGGCGGCAGCAGCCCGTGTACTTCGCCCTAAACAAGCCCGTCCGCCTCACCGACCCCCTCGGTGCGCGGGCCACGCTCTGGTTCCGGGAGATGCTGGGGTCCTCGTTCGTGTTTGACTATCGGTACGATTGACCGCCGGACGGAACCCGGCGCCAGCGGGCCAGGCACGGAGCCCGGGCTGGGGTGGCATCTGCTACTTGGTCAATCACTTGGTCAGTGACCATGTCTGGCTTCGGAGAGACCCGACTCAGTGGTTGAGGACACAGATCGTGAAGCGAGATCGTGTCACCGACTGCCGGAGGGCTCACCGCCCCTTTGCGACCAAGCCCCCAACTACCAGCTTATCGACATCATCGACCACGCCTGCACACCAACCCGGAGCCCAAGCCGATGTCTCGCCCCACCCGATCTCACTTCCGCCACCCCCTGTCTCCCCCCGTCCTCGCCCTCATCACCCTCACCCTCGCCCTCCCCCCCACCCCCGCCCACGCCCAGGGCACGCGCTTCCTGCGCCAGCCCGACGTGAGCGCCACCCACATCGTCTTCACGCACGCCAACGACCTCTGGAAGGTCGCGCGGGACGGCGGCGATGCGGTGCGCCTGACCAGCTCCGAGGGTGCCGAGACCGACGCCTCCTTCAGCCCGGACGGGCGCTGGATCGCGTTTACCGGCCAATACGAAGGCAACACCGACGTCTACCTGATGCCGGCCGGCGGCGGCGACCCCGTCCGCCTCACCTGGCACCCGTCGGCCGACGTGGCCCAGGGGTGGACCCCCGACGGCGACATCCTCTTCCGCTCCGGGCGCGACGGCGCCCCCACCCAGCTCTGGAAGTTCTACACCGTGCCCACAGCGGGCGGCCTTCCCACGGCCCTCGCGCTCCCCCAGGCCTACCTCGGCGGCATGTCCGCCGACGGCGCCCGCATCGCCTACCAGGAGATCGGCTACTGGGACCCCGGGTGGCGCAACTACCGGGGCGGACAGGCGCAGCCGATCGGCATCGTGTCCACCTCGACCTGGGAACGCACGACGCCCCCCTGGGAGGGCGAGCGCCAGATGGACCCGGTCTGGATGGACGGCGTGGTCTACTACATGTCGGAGCGCGACTGGGCCAGCAACGTCTGGTCCTTCGACCCGGGCACCGGCGAGGAGCGGCAGGTCACGCACCACGCCGACTTCGACGTGATGTCCCTTGGGGCGGGCGACGGGGTGGTGGTCTACGAGCAGGCCGGCTACCTGCACGAGATCGATCCGGCCACCGGTGCCTCGCGCCAGCTGGTCATCAACGTGGCCGGCGACATGAACTGGTCGCGCCCGCGGTGGGAGACGGTTCCGGCCGGCGGCCTGCGCGACGCCCGCCTGTCGCCGACCGGCAAGCGCGCGATCTTCGAATGGCGCGGCGAGCTCTTCAGCGTGCCGGCCGACGAGGGTTCGTGGCGCAACCTGACGCGCACCCCCGGGGTGGCCGATCGGCACCCGGTATGGTCGCCGGACGGGTCGCGTATCGCCTGGTTCAACGACGCCGGCGACGAGTACGGCCTGGTGATCGCCGACCAGGACGGGTCCAGCCAGCGCCGGATCGAGATCGCCGAGCCGTCCTTCCATTTCCGCCCGGAGTGGTCGCCGGACGGGACCCGGCTCGCCTTCACCAACACCCACTACCAGGTGCTGGTGCTCGACTTGGAGTCGGGCGACATGCAGCATATCGACACCGACCGTTTCGCGCACCCGGAGCGCTCGATGAACCCGGTCTGGTCGCCGGACTCGCGCTGGCTGGCCTACGCCCGCCGCCTCGACAACCAGCTGCGCGCGATCTTCGTCCACGACACCGAATCGGGCGAGACGCACCAGTTCACCGACGGCATGTCCGACGCGATCTCGCCGGTGTGGGACGAGTCCGGCAAGTACCTCTACTTCCTGGCCTCCACCGACTACGGGCTCAACACCGGCTGGCTGGACATGACGTCGTACGACCGACCGGTGACGCGCACGCTCTATCTCGCGCTGCTCAGCGCCGACGAGCCGTCCCCCTTCCTGCCGCAGAGCGATGAGGAGGAGAGTGGGGAAGGGGAGGAGGATGAAGGGGACGAAGGGGACGCCGAAGCGGGCGGATCCGGCCAGGGTGAACGGGGTGCCTCCGGCGACGGCGCGACCGGCCGCGGCGCCTCCAGCGACGACGCCCCCGAGGTCACCATCGACTTCGACGGCCTGCCCGACCGCATCATCGACGCTCCCGGAATGGGCACGGCCAACTATGCCGGTCTGGCCCCCGGTCCCGCCGGGACGGTCTTCGTCCTCGGAGGTGGCAGCGCTGCCCGCAAGTACTCCATCGAGGACCGCGACGACGAGGACTTCCTGGACAGCGGCGGCCGCGTCGCCATCTCCCACGACCGAAGCAGCATGCTCTACTACAGCGGCGGCTGGCGCATCGTGAGCACCGCGCGCGCCCCCTCCGGCGGCGATGGCGCACTCAGCCTGAACAACATGCGCGTCCGCGTCGAACCCACGGCCGAATACGCCCAGATGCTCCGCGACGGCTGGCGCTTCATGCGCGATTTCCTCTACGTCGACAACCAGCACGGCGCCCCGTGGGACGACGTGTGGGACTGGTACTCGGCGTGGCTCCCGGACGTGCGCCACCGCTCCGACTTCAACCACCTGCTCGACATGCTCTCGGGCGAGATCGCGGTCGGGCACTCGTATGTGAGCGGCGGCGACTACCCGGATCTGGAGAGCCCGCGCACCGGCCTGCTCGGCGCCGACCTGGAGGAGGACGGCGGGTTCTACCGCATTGCGCGCATCTACGACGGCGGCGACTGGACCCCCGGGCTCGCCGGCCCGCTCTCCCACCCCGGAATGGACGTGAGCGAAGGCGACTACCTGCTCGCGATCGACGGGGCCGAGCTGCGCGCTCCCACCAACCCCTACCGCCTCCTCGAGGGCACCGCCGGGCGGGTCATCAGCCTGACCGTGGCGTCATCTCCCTCCGCCGACGACGCCCGCGACATCCTCGTCCAGCCTACCGGCAGCGAGGGCGCGCTCCGCCAATGGGCCTGGGTCGACGCCAACCAGGCCCGCGTCGACGAGATGAGCGGGGGACGGCTCGCCTACGTCTGGCTCCCGAACACCGGCCAGGGCGGCTACCGCAACTTCAACCGCATGTACTACGCCCAGCAGGACCGCGAGGGCGCGGTTATCGACGAGCGCAACAACGGCGGCGGCTCGGCGGCCGACTACATCGTCGACATGCTCGACCGCGACCTCACCGGCTACTTCAACTCGCGCGCCGGCGACCGCAAGCCGTGGACCCAGCCGATGGCCGCGCTTTTCGGACCCAAGGTCATGGTGATCAACGAGCGGGCGGGCTCCGGCGGCGATCTGCTGCCGTATCTGTTCCGTTTCCGGGAAATCGGCCCGCTGGTGGGCACCAAGACCTGGGGCGGGTTGGTCGGCACCTGGGACACCCCGCCCCTTATCGACGGCGGTGGCTTCGTGGCGCCCCGGGGCGGCTTCTTCGATGTGAACGGGGAGTGGGCGGTGGAAGCCGAAGGCGTGGCCCCCGACATCGAAGTGCGCAACGATCCCGCCCCGGTGATCGCCGGCGGCGACCCGCAGCTGGAGGCGGCCGTGCGCGAGGCGCTGAGGCTTCTGGACAATGGTGGGAGGGTCACCTTAGAGGACGAGCCGCCGCCGCCGGTGCGGTGGAGGCGGCCGGGAAGGGGGCGGTGAGCCGAGAGCGCGCCGTCAATCGTCGGCCGCGTCCAGAAACTGCAGGCGCAGACCCTCGAAGCGCGCGAAATCGCGGTCATTCGTAAGCAGGACGGAAACGCCGTGCTGGCGGCAGAGGGCGGCGATCTGCGCGTCGAACGCCAGGTTGCCCCGCGCATCCGCCTGCCGGGCGATGGCCGTCAGCAGCTCGAAGAACCCGGATTCCGGCCACAGAATGCGACACGCCGGCGCCGCGACGACCCGCTCGAGGAACTGAATCGCCTCGTCCAGCGTCGACGGCGGGTTGAAGACGCGACGGTGCGTCACCACGCGGATGAACTCCCCCGCGCAGAAGACGGGCAGGCCCCACAGCCCCGTCCCTTCGGCCAGCTCCACGAGCCTCCTTGCCGCGGCCGAGTGCTGTGCGGTTTCGGCCCGGTGGGCGTAGACCAGTACGTTGGTGTCAACGGCGATCATGCGCGGTCCAGCACATCGTACAGCGCGTCGCGGTCCGAGATGTCCACGTTCGGCGGCGCGTGGCCGCGAACGACCTTGAGATCCAGCTTGAAGGCGCGGTCGCATTCGGGGTCCATCAGACTGGCCCGCAGGGCGTCCTCCACGAACCGCGTGAGCGTGATGCCGTCCCGCGCTGCCCGCCTCTTGGCGCGCCGCAGAATGTGATCGTTCAGGTTGAGCGTCGTCTTCATGGGGTTCGCGTGGGTTGGACGGAGCAGATATGGTCAAGCCATATCAATATAGCCAGATATATGGCTAGAGTGTCAATGTTTGCGGCAGACCCTGGCGAGCTGCGGCGCCCTTCCCCGGCGCCGCGCCGCGGCCGCCCCCCTCCGCTTGACGCACCCCCTGTCTCGCCGAAGACTGAACCTGTCACGCGCGCCGCGATGCCGTCCTTGGAGCCCGCGCCGCCGACACGACCCGCAACCGGGAGACGACAATGAAACGCTGGGGACTGTTTTTTCTGAGATTGACCACGGGCTGGCTGCTCGTCCTGTGGGGCATCGACAAGTTCCAGAACGTCGCGCACGGCCAGGCGGTCGCCGAGGCGTTCTACTTCGGCATCGGGACCCAGGCGGTGGTGCTGCAGATCTTCGGCGCCATCCAGATCCTGCTCGGGGCGCTGGTCATGCTGGGTCTGCAACGGCGAAGGGCCTACCCGGTGATGCTCGCGGTGCTGCTCTTCACCACAATCGGGGTCTGGAAGTCGATCATCGACCCGTGGGGATGGTTCCTCGACGGCTCGAACGTGCTCTTCTATCCGTCGGCGATCATCGCGGCGGGGGCGCTTTTACTGTGGGGCATGATCGACGAGGACGAGATGGCGCTGGACGCGAAGATGACATCATGATGTGTTGATCCGCCGGGCTGAGTCAGCTGTCGGTGACCCGCACCCGGAACGGTGAGCGTTTCCGCCGGCGTCAGGGCAGATCCCGCAGGGGAATGAGGAGCTCGCGGGCGGCGTTTGCCATTCGATTATCGTAGCTGGCCAGTTCGACGCGCTGGCCCCGGTCCCGGAGGAACTGGCATGATGCGAGGTGCAGCGCGTCGAGTGTGGGTACGGATACGGGAAACGGGTCGAGGGCACGCGACAGCACCACGGGGGCCAGCTCCAGCAACGAGATGCAAGCGATCACTTCCCGCGCGGCGTCCGCCCGCGATTCCGTCGCCTTGCGGGCGTGGAGGCGTGTCCAGAGTTCGTACTCGAGCAGACGGCTGGAGACGAGGGTCGCGGTCCAGAGCGAAGCGGGGGGTCGCCGGTCTTCCGCGAACAGGTGGGCCAGCACGACCGAGGTGTCCACGTAGATCACCGGTCGCTGCGGTCGCCTTCCAGTTCACCGAGCAACACGGAAAGCGCGGCCTCCGGTGGCCCGCCACGGGGCGGCTCGGATCCCGGCGAGAGTGCGGGCGTCAACCAGCCCTTCCGCACCGCATCGGCAAGCATGGCGTCCGCCAGGACGGGACTCCTGGTCGAACGCGGAGGGCCGATCTCGGCTACCACGCGGTCCCGGTCCGTGACGAGAACGGTCTCGCCGCTGGCCGCCAGCCGCACGTACTCGCTGAGCTTGCTGTTCAACACCCTGATTCCGACAGATCGCATGAAGGAACGTAGCTACTTGTCGCTACTTGTGTCAACGACCCGCGAGGCTGGATCGGCGATCATCGCGGCGGGGGCGCTGGTGCTGTTGGGGGCGCGATCGACGAGAGACCAGCTGGCGTTGGACATCATGATGTGCTGATGTTATGATGTCACACCATGAGAACCACACTGACGCTGGACCCGGACATCTACCAGGCGGCCAGGAGCATCGCCCGGGAGCGCGGGGAGAGCATGGGCAAGGTGCTGTCCGCCCTGGCAAGAGCGGCGTTGCGGCCCCGCGAACACACGGCGCGCGCTGACGGCTTCCCCGTTTTCGACGTTCCGCCGGACACGCCGCCGCTCACCTCCGAGATGGTGCGCGACGCCCTGGAGGACCACTGACGAAGCTCCTGGACGTCAACGTGCTCGTCGCGCTCGCGTGGCCGAACCATGTGCATCACGCCGCTGCCCACCGCTGGTTCCGGGCAAACCGGGAAGACGGATGGGCGACCTGCCCGCTGACAGAGTCCGGATTCGTACGGGTGTCGAGCAACCGGCGTGCGATACCGGAGGCGCGTGAGCCGCGCGAAGCCATCGCACTTCTCCAGCGGATCCGGGCGCTGGAGGGGCATGTCTTCTGGGCCGATGACATCTCGCCGGCCGACGCTCTATCGACGCCGTTTACCCGCGTCACGGGCTACCGCCAGGTGACCGATGCGCATCTGCTCGCGCTGGCCATCCGCCATGGAGGACGGCTGGCGACCTTCGACCGGCGCCTGGCTGGACTGGGAGCAGGGGACTGCGTGGACGCGTTGGAAGTAATCGGTATCGGGGGTTCGCCGGGCTGAGCAGGGGGTTCGCCGGTCTTCTGCGAACAAGTTGGCCAAAGCGACCGAGGAGTCAGTTGGGGATTACGCTGACCACCCGGCCGTCGATGCCGAACACCAGGATCGGCCCGCGCTTCACGTCGTCACCGTAGTCGATCTTGCGCGCGTCGTCGCCGGCCACCCGGTCGGCTGCGCCCGGCAGGCGGAACGGTTCGGCCAGGCTCACATCGACGGTGTAGCCCATGTCCGCCAGCGACTGGATTGTGATGGCGCTCAGCGGATTCGGTACGCCCAGGCTCAGCGAGCGCGTCATGAGTTCGCGGTCGAGCACGGACTCGCGCCAGTGGGAATCGCCGGCGCCACGCCCCGCGAAGTTCTCCACGGGCACCTTTTCGCCACCGGTGTAGATGTTGCCGCCGGCCTCATTGAAGGCCGCGATGGCCAGCGGGCCCCGAAAGTGCGTGTCGGCTCCCAGGCTGTCGGGGAGCGACGGATTGATCAACAGGCCGTGTTGGTCCCACACGGTCCCGATTCCAAGGAGGTGGCCGATCTCATGAATAATCACCTCCTCCGCCGCGTCGCTTTCCTGAAGCACGTCCAGATCCGAGGCATCGAGCCGCAGAGCACCGATCAGCGGCAGTCGCGACTCTTCGCGCATCCCGCACAGCGCCGCCCAACCCAGAACGCCGCCCGGGCCGTCGATCTGGCCGATGGACGCCACGATGGCAAGATCGTCGATCACCTCGATTGACTGGTCGGTGGTGATACCCTGGCAACCCAGCGCAACGTTCGTGCCGACGGGAATGTCGGGAAGCTCCGTATCCGCGAGGATGGACTCCCAGTATTCGACGGCGTCGTCGAACACCTCCTCCACCGATTCATCTGGTGGGTCCACCATGATCAGATCGATAGCGTAGGATCCACGGCGCACACCCCGGACGGACACGGTCAGTGAAGACCTGGCGGCCAACCCGCCGGGGTCCGTGGCAGAGACCGTGATCGTCGCCGACCCTGCCGCCGAGGGCGTCACGGTGAGCTGGTCGTCCGCCAGCGAGACGGAGACCACGCCGGGATCACCGGACACGGCCGAGAACTGAAGTTCATCTCCGTCAGGGTCATCGAAGTATGAAGAAACCTGGATTTGCCTGGACTCATCGCCTGCCCGAAACCGCATCCACGGCAGGTTGCGCTCCGGGACGGGGGCACGGTTCGAAACGTCTCCGAACAGGACCAGGGATGCCCCCGCTTCCAGTTGAACGCCGTAGAGTCTGCCGGGGAGGGCAGGGAGCGGCCCGACGACGACCTCGGTGCCGCTCCCACGGCCCGTACCCCGAGTTACCGTCACTCCTGCGCTCCGGTCGCGTCCGGTCGCCAATAAAGCTCGATTTGCGGTTATCGACCCCCGGTGGACCGTCACTGGAATCCACAAGTCCAACGGCGCGCCCGCAGCCAGATGGACCTCCACCGTGGCCGGCCCCGGGGCCGACGGATCTTCGCTGTCGACGCGGAGGGCCTGCAGTGTGAGTGTGAACGGCGCGCCGGGATTCTGATCCAGACGCAGCTGGGACAGTCGCGACATTCCGAGGAACAGTCCGGCGGGAAGGTATGTCAATTGGTTCCCGCTGAGATCCAGAAGCTCCAGGCGGGGAAGATCCGAAAACACCCCCGGCGGCAATCCGTCGCTGGTCAGGCTGTTCCCCCTTAGCTGCACCGACAACAGGCTCTCCATGCCTCCAATCCCATGGGGGATCGACGTCAGTCGATTATTGTAGAGCGACAACTCTTCCAGTTTCTTGAGCCCGCCGAGTTCCGCGGGAATGGGTCCCGAAAGCCTATTGCCGCCGAGGTCCATCGCTTGGAGTCGGGTAAGACCCCCAAGTTCGGGCGGAATGGGGCCCTCGAGTTCGTTGTTGTGCAGAAGCAGCCTCCTCAGTTTCGACAGGTTCCCGAGTTCCGGCGGAATCGAGCCCGTGAGGTTGCCCCTTTGCAGATTCACGTTTTCGAGGTTGGAGAGATTCCCGAGTTCCGGCGGTATCGGGCCCGACAGGTTGGAGATACCCAGAATCAGATGCTTGAGACTGCTGAGATTTCCGAGTTCCGGCGGAACTACGTGACGATTTGTAACATACTATATATCAATATGTTACAGGACATACTGCTATCGATGTATCACTTACGATATGCAAAAATGAGCGGGATTGTATGCGACGGCATCGGAGTTCAGCGGACGTAACTGTTCGGTCAGCCCATGGAAGAACGGTCGGTCGGCATCCTCCCCCCCAGCGCAAGCCATACTGCGTCTGTGTTGGCCGCTGATCCACCAGCGCGGCGGCTGGACCACCCCCAGACAGGCCAGCCGAGGGTACTCGCCGCGCCGCGAAATCCCTTCGTTCCGACACCACGGGTCTTGGTCTACGCTCTGTCCGCCGTCCCGGCGGAGGTGGAAGTGGGGGCGCTCGTCGGTTGCTCGTGCCCCATCAAGCCGAACCCGTCAGTCGTCCGAGACCACGGGGGGGGCTTGGCCTACCAGTTACGCTCATGGGGGTAACTGTTCGGTGAAGCCGCAAGCCGGTCCGGGGTGTCCGGCCTCTGCTGAGGGCGCTCGAAGCTCGTCCATGAGTAACCGTTCGTCGGTTGCTCGGTCGCAATCAAGGCGAACCGAAGGAAAGTCGAGGACCACGGCCTGACCGGCACGGCTATCTCGGATCGCCGGCAGATGGCTGTCACCGTGTGAGCACCAACCGCACGATGTACTGGACTCCAAGTTCATCCTCGGTTACGGCCGTGATAGACCCTGCTCCGAATATCGGGAACGGCTCTGTTTCGATCGGAACCGGGGGTATGACCGGTCCCAAGTAGTAGCCACGTTCGTCAAAAACGTCCCATGCACGGGTGGGCGTCTCGCGAGGCTCGACCCAAACCCATCCGTCCGCAGCCACATGGACTTGCTCCAATACGAGCTTGTTCTTCGGTAGCCGGTGGCTGGCGATTTCAATAGCGGCGGCTATGCTGTCCCGTTCGCGCCCTTCGAGCGGGGCGGGCGGGCGGCGTAGCTGCAACGTCCGCAGCGTGTCTCCAGCATAGGTCGTCTCGTGAAGGTCAAACGACGATGTGTTCACGAGCCAGACTTGGCCTTCTCGATCCACGGTGAACCTGATTCTGGGGGAGTGCGGAATGCCATAGGTAGCCATCACTCCTTCGCGTACCCACCGCTCGGACACGTTGCCGCCAGACCGGGGAAGGGACGGGAGGGACATGCTGTCGAGTGGGATGAGCTCCGGACCTATCCCAAACTTAGTTATGGTCCTCTGCCCCGGATCCCAATGGTGGAGGTTCCCTTGGACATCCACCCACATCGGCCACGGGAGGCTAGCGCTTCGCCCATCCCCGACCCGGTGGGCAGCCAAGGGAATCCCGAGCGAATCGAACACCGTCATCCTGCTGGTCACGGCATCGATGGCCCAAAGAAAACCGGGGGGCTGCCAAGCAATTCCCGCCAGCATGGCAAATTCCCCTGGGCCTTCTCCAGACCGTCCGAACGCTCGAATACAGTCACCGGCTGGCGAAAAGACCTTCACTTCGGTCGTCATCTGATCCGCCACATAGATTCGCCCTGCCTGATCAACAGCGAGGGAGAATACTCTGCCAAATGCGTCGCACGGGCCATCTAGGGAACCGATTCGCAGTTCCTCGACCACGACCGGAGGTGCTCGACCCGCGACACCCGGTTCGTCGGGGCTTGACACTACGGTCCGACCTCCGTGGAAGGTGCTTACCTGCACACTCTCAACGGAGGACGGGTCGCACCCGGTCAACCAACCCAAGCCGACAAGGATCGCAGCCCGAGCTACGCAGCCATCCCGCAATGTAAATGATCGCGGGAGAGCCTCCTCGCCTACCGTGTTGTGTCTGGGCACTTCCAGTCTGCCGGGCTACCCATAGGTGTCGTACTGACGGGTTCGCCGACCTCTTTCGGGCGTCGAGCGCGCACGAGCTTGACGGTCAGGCGCTCTCCAGCCCGATCCACCAACACTTCGTATTCGCCGCCAAGAGGACCATCGAACGGAGCCGGGCGGCGAGCGTCATGGCCGTTCACGGTAACCAGAAGATCGCCCGGCTCCAAGCCCGCGAGGTGTGCGGGCGAGCACGGGAAGACCGCTTTCACGACAGGCAAACGTCGCTCTTCTTCAGGCTCCATCGGATCGCGCACTCCCCGGTGGAAACCCAGCCAGCTTGTCGTTGAATCCGTCGGCAGAGCCACCGTCCGCTGAGCATCCGCCGGCGCGGCTACCGCGACTAACACCGTGATCAGGAGAAACACCCGGGCGGCGAGGCCGTTTCTGGCTGCGCCGATGGTGATGCTCATTCGAAGCAGGTGATGTCGTCGCACATCTCGACGGCGGGGCCATCGCAACAGACGGAAACCATACCACCGGAATTCCCGCACTGTTTGCGGATTTTCCCGATGGCCCAGTCGACATCTACGTCATCACACGCTTCCCCTTCACAGTCGCCACACCCTGGCGCTGCGCACGGCCAAGCGGTTGCGTCTGAGGCCAGCCCGGCGATCTCTGGACTTGGATCATCAAGTGGCTCAGCGGTGGACACACTGGCTCCTGTTGCCAGCACCGCAATCGCGAGCAGACCGAAAAGTCGGAGGAATCTGGACATTGTTGACCTTTCCTTTCTGAGCCCGGGTTGTTGACCAAGCCCCCTGTGGGGCTCGATTCCGAGCGACCCGGCCTCCCCGGAGTGCCGACCGGGTCACCTGACTGAGATAGTACGGCCCAAGACCCGGTTTCGCAAGCGATTTCGCTCACCAATGTCCCGGTGAGGGTCGGTAAACCGCGATTCCCGGCGAGAGTTCGGCTCCGTCTCACCCGCGCTACTCCTCCGTTTCGGTTTGCGCCAGCCGAGGAAGTACCGATCCGCCCGGTCCCGGCGGCGGGTGGAGCCACCAAACGAGCCCCAACCCCTTCGCACGGTTCGCCGCCCAATACCTCGACACCACCGGGTCCATCGCCACCGCCGGACCTTTGGCACGGCGTTGTTCCGCAGACTGCGCCAGCCAGAGGTGGACGGTGCGTCTGGTGGAGTTGCCTCCAGCAGCGTCTCATCGGGACCCCCAGCGCCCGCAGCGCCTCGGGGTCCGTCTCCCGGACCGGCCCCTGCCCGGCGGCGGCGAAGCGGATTGTCGCGCCGTCGAACAGATACCGGGTCGTCCGATCCAGGGCGCTTCTCGCTTTCGCTAGGTCCAGCGCAGGTTGTGGAGCGTCCCCGACGGGGTTGCCGGCTGGAGCCAAAGAACTCAGCGGGTCGGTCCGGCATCGTGATCTCGCCCCCGGAGAGGCGTCAGATACAGCGACCGCGCGGTTTCACGGCGGTGGATGCTCCGTAGTACTCGGTCAAGCGCGTCACCTGCTCGCTCAGCCGCTCGACTTGCTTCCTTAAGGTGTCGTTCTCCTCGCTCAGCCGCTCGACACGCCGCCGTAAGGCTTCGACCTGTTCGGATTGCCGCCGCCGTTCCCTCACGCATTGCGCGGACAACCTCTTCAAGGCCGCCGTCAACTGCCCCTCCAACTCGGTCATACAGCCTCCTCACTCTCTCGACAGCTTTGCGGGCGGCCGTCCGCGCCAGATCCAGCGCGGTTTGTCCTGCGTCTCCGCCGACAGCGCCACGGCCCGCTCTTCTTCGATCTTCGGCAGCGCGATCCTCCAAGCGTCCACCTTCATCCGTGCGAGCGTCCGCCGGGTCTCCTCGATGTCGAAGTCCAGTTCCGCCACCGTCTCGCTCTGGCTCCGGATGCCCGTCCACGACCACCGCATCGTCGCCCAACCTCCGGCGCAGATGCCGAACGAGAGGCTCAGGCCGACCGCCAGCGACCGGGGCCAAGCCCTCGGCAGCAGCGCGGGCATCCGCCCGGTCGCTGCCTCCGTATCGCGCTCGATTGTACGCGGCGCGTTCCTCACGGCGCGCCGCGAGTTCCCGGCGGGCAGCTCGGGCTCGCTCGCGGTCAACTCCCCGATCTCCCGGTGCCCGTGCTCCGACCCCTTCCGCGACCGCCCGGTCAAGTCGTTCGGGCTGGAAATCAAAGGCGTACAGCCGTCCCTTCAGCCGCCAGCGGTCCCCGGTCTCGGGG
>JAJEBR010000040.1 GCA_022822445.1 Gemmatimonadota bacterium
CGGTTCCACGTCGCGCTCGTGCTCGCGCACGAAACCGGGCACCGGATCGGAGCCATCCGCAAGCTGCGGTGGACGGACATCGACCTCGATGCCGGAATGATCCGGTGGAGGGCCGAGTACGAGAAGACGGGTTACGAGCACACGACGCCCGTCACCGCCGAAGCGCTCGCGGCACTCGCGGAGGCCCGGGAAATGAAGGTCGGGGGCGGCGACGCTCCCGTCCTGCCCTCGCCCGGGAATCCCTCGGTGTGCTTGGGCTCCTCGCGGGCGCGCTCGTGGTGGGCCAAGGCCCAGAGGCTCGCGAGGCTGGAGCCCAAGCGCGGCAGGGGCTGGCACTCGCTCAGGCGGAAGTTTGCGACGGACCTCATGGACCAGCCGCTGAAGGTGCTGTGCGAACTCGGCGGTTGGAAAACGGCCAAGACGGTCCTACGTTGCTACCAGCGAGCCGACGAGGGACAACTCAGGAAGGCGCTGGACGCCCGCCGCCGGGCGCACAGCTAGAAGCCGCAAGTAGCGGGAACCATCCAGAGGGAATCAGACCCCGCCACGCATGCAACCACAACCACCACAACGAGATGCGATACTGTCGGCCTCTGCCGGGCTGACAAGGCGCGACGAAAGGTGAATAGCAGCGCTATTCGCCCGAGGAGCAAGCGCAGAGCGGCGCTCCGGGTTCGCTGAATGTAATGAACACATTACATTTTGGAATGTTCTCATGACAGTGCCATTGGGTTGAGCGCCGCGGCCGGAGCGGATGCATCGCCGCCTGAATGCAGCGGGGACTTATTCCACGGGCTGCTAGAACCGCGGCCGGATCCGGTTGTTCACCACGTTGTTGTAGATCGAGCCGAACTGGTAGCTGAAGCCGATCTCGGTGCCGTAGTCGAAGTCGGTCGGGCGGCGCTGAAGCCGCAGCAGCGCCTCTTCGTCTGTGGCGCCGCGGGCGGAGAGGAAGATCTGGTCGTTCACCCAGGACGCGTTGCCCGAGATGTTGACCGTGAAGCCGCGCACGATACGGATCGAGGTGCCGCCCCAGATGGAGAACCGGCGCAGGTCGGTGTTGTGCAGGTAGAGGGAACCGCTGGTGCCGGCGCCGACGCTGCCCCATGGCTGCCTCTGGTCGAGCCGCAGCTCCATCGACTCCACCCAGCGCGACTCCTGCGTGACGTCGTAGATGGTGCGCTCCGTGTACTCGTTGTAGATCCTCGCCATGCTGTACCGGAAGGTGAAGGAGCGGCGAGTCGCCTCTTCGTACGGGAAGACGCTGAACTCGAGCGTCGGTGTCGCCGCGAAGCGCCTGTTCAGGTTGTAGGTGAGGAAGCGTCCCGCGGATCCCATGAGGCCCACCGACCAGTGCTCGGCCAGGGAGTAGACCAGCCGGGTGTCCACGTTCCAGCGGGTGCGGTTGTCCCGGAATTCTCCCTCGGAAAGTTCGATCCGCAGGCGGTTGTGGGCCATCCCCCCGGAGATGCTGAACTTCCAGACCGGGGCGGTGCGCCACGCCGAGAACCGGCCTTCGATTTCGGTGTTGGAACGAGACGACTCCCCGTCGATGCCGGCTTGGCCGTTGAGGCGGAACACCCAGAGGTTCCAGGGGTCGTCCACCTCGTCCTGGGAAACCAGGCCTTCCACGGGCTGATCCCCCGGCTCGGCCGCCAGCGGGATGACGGATGCGAGTCCCCGGTAGCCCGATTGGTTCGCGAACACCGCCAATCCCAGCGCGAGCGTGTTGGCGACGCCGTCCAGCACCTCCCGGTCGGTGTCGGTCGGGAGCGACTGATAGGTCTGCTGGTCGGTGTACGAGGACTCGTCGTCGGTCCCCATGAAGTCCATCAGGTATTCCCTGCCGCCGGCCCCCGTCCCCTGGCTGGTCATGATGATGTGGACGTCGGCGACATTCCTGTCGTTGACCCAGTTCACCCAGCCGATCTCGGTGCGGTAGTACTGGCGGTCGCAACGCGGCCCGTTGCAGTCGAAGAAGACGTTGGGGCGGGACTGCTGGGCCTGGAGGGGGGCGGAGGGCCAGCCAGCAAATGCGGCGGCGGCCACGGCAACTGCGATTGTGCCGCTGCGGATCACTCTGAACCACCCTTCCCGTAGATCCCCACCCTCAGCGGCGGATCGACCCACCAGTGGAAGTGGAAGCGATTCTCGCCCTCCACGATGACCGCCTCGCGGCGCTCGCGCGTTTTCGGCCAGTCGCTGCGGTCGTTCTTGACGATGAGGAGCTGTCCCGGTTCGAGCCGGCCGGCCCGATCCCGAAGTTTGCCCTCCAGGTCGGCCAGAAGGGTCCGCTCGGCGTCGCGCTGCACTTCGGCGTTGGCGTCCGCGCCCAGCTCGTCCGCCGCCAGCTCGCGGTAGTCTTCGTCCAGCTCGTCGGCCGCGATCGAGAAGACGCGGTCGCGCTGGAAGCCGATTTCGGTCATCGCGGTGGGATTGAAGTTGGGCTGGACGCTGTGGTACCACTTCCCGTATCGCCTGATGATCATTTCCCGGAATCCTCTGTGGCGTGACTCAGCAGGGCGGCCAGTTCATCCGGGTCGAGACGCTCCCCGGCCTTGCTGCCCATCCCCCGCCGTCCCGTCCGCGATCGTTTTCGCGAGGTGTCCTGGCGGTCCATTGCCTCGCTCCCCGCGAAGTCGAAGTCGGGGTGGTGGATCTTCTCCAGCTTGCGCTCCAGCTGGTGCTCGAGGGTGCGGAAGGCGCCGAGGTCGCCGGAGGTGACGAAGGTGACCGCCTCGCCGGTGGCGCCTGCGCGGGCGGTGCGTCCCACGCGGTGGACGTAGTCGTCCGGATCGAGCGGCACGTCGTAGTTCACCACGTGCGAGATCCCCTCGATGTCGAGGCCGCGCTGCGCGATGTCGGTCGCGACCAGCACCCGGACCTTGCCTTCGCCGAAGCGCTCCATCGCGCGGGTGCGGTGGCGCATGTGGCGGTCCCCGTGGATGACGTCGCAGCTGATGCGTGCGCGGTCCAGCCGGGATTTAAGGACGTCCGCGCCGACCTTGGTGCGGGTGAAGACGAGCACCTGGTCCCAGCCGGGCTGGTCCAGGAGGTGGACGAGGAGGTCGGGCTTGCGGTCGGGCCGCACCGAGTAGGCGGTCTCGGCGATGCCGTGCGCGGTGGTCCCCGAGGGCGACGCTTCCACCCACGCGGCGTCGCGGGTCATGCGCAGCGCCAGGGCGTGGACCGCGTTGGGCATCGTCGCCGAGAAGAGCAGCGTCTGGGGGCGTCTGCCGAGCCCCCGCACCACCGCCTCGATCTGCGGCCGGAAGCCCATGTCCAGCATCCGGTCGGCCTCGTCGAGGATGAGCAGGCGGACGCCCTTGAGCCGCGCCTTGCCCCGATTCTGCAGGTCGATCAGGCGGCCGGGGGTCGCGACGATGATCTCGTCCCCCCGCTTCAGCGCGTCCAGCTGCGGACCGTAGGCGACGCCGCCGTAGATCACCTCCGCCCGGAAGGTCGACCCCTTCGCGAGGTCGCGCGTGTCGTCGCAAACCTGCTGGGCGAGCTCCCGCGTCGGGCAGAGCACGAGGACCTGAAGCCCGGCTCCGGCCTTGAGCGACTCGAGTGCCGGGAGCATGAAGGCCCCCGTCTTCCCGGTGCCGGTCCGGGCGATCCCAACCACGTCCCGTCCCTCGCCGACGAGGGGGATCGCCCGCTGCTGAATGGGTGTCGGGGTCGTCCATCCCAGCGCCTGCACGGCGGCGAGGCGGAGTTCGGAAAGCCCGAAGGCGTTGAAGTCTGTCGGTTCGGTCAAATGATGTCCGGCGTTTTCGATGGCTGGCCCACAGGACCAGTGTGGAGGGCCGAGATCCGGGCGTGCCGGCCCCCGCCAGGCGAGCGGCAACTTCCGCTTCTACGCCCGCGCACTGGCCCGACGGCCCCGCGAACGGCCCGAACTCGAATGTAACCGTGTCTAATGACGTAGGACACCGGCCTTGCCATCTTTGTTCAATGTCCTCCGCCCCCGTCTCCGTGCTTTTCGTCTGTCTTGGGAACATTTGCCGCTCCCCGCTCGCCGAGGGAGTCTTCCTGGCCGCGGCGGAGTCTCGCGGCCTCGGTTCCCGCTTCGAGGCCGAATCGGCCGGGACCGCGGCCTACCACTCCGGCGAGCCCCCCGATCCCCGCACCACCGCCGTCGCGGCGCGCCATGGGGTTCACCTCACCAGCATCGCCCGGCAGGCGACGCGGCGCGATTTCGAGCGCTTCGACCTCATCGTCGCGATGGACCGCAGCAACCGGCGCTCGCTGGAACGGCTGCGCGGCCACCGTCCCCGCCCCGGCGCGGCCAGGATCGTCATGATGCGCGACTACGATCCCGCACCCGGCGACCCGGATGTCCCCGACCCCTACTATGGCGGCGCGGACGGCTTCGAGCGGGTCTACCGGATCGTGGAGCGCTGCTGCGAGGGGCTTCTGGACGAGCTGGACGACGGCTCGGGGTGAAGGCGGCTGTCCCTGCGACGCGACTCCGGCGTGACCCGCGGCTAGCACGCTCGGCCTCCGATGTGACTCTCGCGTGACTCTCCTGCCGGCGTGACTCCGTCGCCCGTTCTGGCGGCCGTGCGCCGCGCCCTCGGCCTGGACGCAGCGGATACGATTGGGGCGCGGCCCGTGAGTGGCGGCTGCATCAATCACGGGGCGCGGCTGGAAACGCGGGCCGGCCCATTCTTCCTCAAGTGGAACGAGCGCGCGGGGCACCGGTTCTTCCAGGTCGAGGCGGAGGGACTGGAGGCGCTGGCAGCCACGGATACGGTGCGGACGCCGTCCGTCGTGGCGCGAGGCGAGGGTGATGATGCGATCCCCTGGCTGCTCCTGGAGTGGATCGACCCGAGGCGGCCGACCGAGGGGTCGTGGCGCCGGCTGGGGCGCGAACTGGCGGCGCTGCACCGCGGCGACGGTGGCACCGAGACCGATCCTGGCGAAGATGATCCGCAGCGCGGCGACCGCGGTCAACTCTGGGGCTGGCACTCGAACAACGTCATCGGCTCCCTCCCCCAGCCGAACGGGTGGGTAGACGATTGGGGAGACTTCTGGGCACGGCGGCGCATCCGCCCCCTCGCCCGGGAACTCCTCACCCGTGGCATCATCTCCCCGCGGCAGCACACCGCGATCGCACGGGCCGCCGACCGCGCGGTCCGCCTCCTCGGCCCCGCCTCGCTCGCCGACGGCCCATCGCTGCTGCACGGCGACCTGTGGTCCGGCAACGTCCTCTTCGCCCGCGGCGGCCACCCCGTACTCATCGACCCCGCCGTCTACATCGGGCACCGCGAGGTCGACCTCGCCATGTGCCGTCTCTTCGGCGGCTTCCCGCCGGCCTTCTACGACGCCTACACGGAGGCGTGGCCGCTCGCTGCGGGCCATGAACACCGCCTCGCGTGCTACCAGCTCTACCCGCTGCTGGTGCACGCGCGGCTCTTCGGGGGCGGGTACGTGGGGTCGGCGGTGCAGGCGGCAGAGGGGGTCGCTGCTCCGCGCTGATGCGGCCTGGTCCTCAGCCACCGCCGCTCCCCTACCGCCGCACCCCCACCAGCAAGCCGTCCCCCACCGGAAGGATCGTCGCGTCGAAGCGCGTGTCGTCCGCCACCGCCCGATTGAATCCGTCGAGAACCGCAGCCAGATGGTCCGAATCGGGGTCGAGCACCAGTCCCTTCCAGAAGGCGTTGTCGGCGACGAACAGCCCGCCCGGCCGCAACAGCCGCGCGGCATCCTCGAAGTACTGCGCGTAGCGCTCCTTGTCGGCGTCCACGAACACCAGGTCGAAGGAGCCGTCGGGTCCGAGCGCGGCGAGCAGTTCGACTGCGTCGCCCAGCCGTAGCTCCACCCGGTCCGCCACGCCGGCATCGGCCAGCGACCGCCTCGCAACCGCCGCATGCTCCGGGCTGATCTCGAGCGTTACAAGCTTGCCGTCCTCGGGGAGCGCCCGCGCGATCCAGACCGCCGAGTAGCCCGCCAGCGTGCCCACCTCGACCGCGCGGCGCACGCCGGCCGCCCGGACCAGGAGTTGCAGGGCGCACGCGGTGGCGGGCGGAAGCTGGATCCGGGGCATCCCGGCGGCGGCGGCGCGCTCCCGGGTCCGGCGCAGCGCGTCGTCCTCGCGGGCGAAGAGGCGCTGCACGTAGAGGTCGAGAGCGTCGTGGTCGTATTCGGACGGATCCGGTGCGCCGGAGGGAACGCGGGCCGACGCGCCGGCAACCGCCGTGACCCGCGACGCCGCAGCGTCCCGCGCACCGGGTTCGCAGGCGCCTGTGGCCCCGCCCCCCCCTTCAGCCACCGAGCACCCGGGCCATCCGCCGCACCGCCTCCTCGATCTCCTCGTCCGACGACGCCGTGCTCATGCGGGCGTAGCGCGGGTCGCCGAACGCCTCGCCCGGGACGATGGCCACGCCGGTCTCCTCCAGGATCCGCCCGCAGACTTCGTTGGCGCAGGTCATTTCGTCGTCGAAGACCCCGTCGACGCGGAAGTAGAGGTAGAAGGCGCCCTCGGGGCGGACGTACGGGCAGCCGGGAAGCAGCTCGTCGAAGAGGCGCGCGACCAGGTCCCGGCGGCGCCGGAAGGCCTCCAGCATCCGCGCCTTCGAGCGCGCCGCGTCGCCCTGCCGGGTCAGGCCCTCGAAGGTCGCAACCTGCGACGGCGTTGCCGCATTCAGCGACACGTGGCTCTGGAACGCGGACATCTTCGCGGCCAGTTCCGGGCTCGAATACGAGAATCCGACGCGCCAGCCGGTCATCGCGTACGCCTTGGACATGCCGTTGGTGACGACCAGGTCGCCCACCGAGGACGGGTCCAGGTCGAGCGCGCCGGGCGCCTTCACGCCCTCGTCCCCGAAGTAGATCTCCTGATAGATCTCGTCGGAGATCAGCGTGACGTTGCGGTCGCGGGCCCATTCGGCGATCTCCCCGAGCTGCGCCCTGGAATAGACGGCACCGGTCGGGTTGGACGGGGTGGAGAAGATGAGCCCCCGGGTCCGTTCGGTGGCGGCGCGGTCCAGATCGTCCGGCGTGAGGAGGAAGTCGCGCGCCTCGCTCCCGGCCACCGGAACCGGCTCCGCCCGGGCCAGCGTCACCATCTCCGGGTACGAGGTCCAGTAGGGCGACCCGATCAGAACCTCGTCGCCGGGTCCGAAGAGGCAGAAGCAGGCGTTGAAGAGCGACTGCTTGGCGCCGGCGGAGACCACGACCCGCCCGGCCTCGGCGGGATGGTCGGTGCCCGCGGTCAGGTAGCTCGCGGCGGCGGCGCGCAGTTCGGGAAGGCCGGCGGCGGGCGTGTAGCGGGTGCGTCCCCGGCGGATCCCGTCGATGGCGGCGTCGGAGATCCACTCGGGGGTGTCGAAGTCGGGCTCGCCCGCACCCATGTTGATGATGTCCCGCCCCTCCGCGGCCAGCTTCCTTGCGAGAGTGCTGACCGCCACGGTGGCGGAAGGGGTGAGGCGAGCAATGTTCTGGGAGAAGGTCATTTCGGGTCTTTGGTTGGACTGCGGGGATGGGCCGGCACCCTGCCGGACGAAGCCGACAATAAGCCCGGTAACGGTTATGTTCGCAACCCCGGGCGACAATGATTGGCGGGCCGTCGTCGCGGGTCGGGTCGTAGTGACGGGTCGGGTCGTAGTGACGGGTCGGGCCGTAGTGGCGGGTCGGGCCGTCGTCGCATGGCGGGTCGTCGTCCCGGGTCGGGCCGCTGCCCGTCCGAGAGGTTCGGGTCTCTCCGGGAAGCGGCGCCGGTGGGCCAATCGTCGACAACTGTAAGGAAAACATGACATTCCGTAACCCCTCCTTTACATTTTGCGATCCGCGGGACTCCGAGCACCCCGTCCTCTATTTCGACTTCGTCGACCCCATCTCATACCTGTTGAGCCGGAAGGCTGACCGGGCCGGCGACCCGGCGGCGATCGAATGGCACGGTTTCGAACTGCGCCCTCCCCCCCAGCCGATGATCGACCCGGGCGCCGCGGAGTGGCGCAGGCGGCATGCCCTCTCCGTGAGCCATCCCACCTCGCCTTCCATCGTCCCCTGGACCCGCAAGGCCCACGAACTGTGCGAATTCGCGCGCGAGCGGGATTGCCTCGGCACGGTGCGCCGTGCACTGTTCCGGGCCCACTTCGTCGACCACACGGACATCGGACGGATAGATTTGCTGGTGGAGATCGCGCGGGCGGCGGGGCTGGACCCGTCCGAGACCAAGGCCGTGCTGGACGTAGACCGCTACACCGGGACCGTGCTGCGCACCCGCCAGGACGCACTCGGGCTGGGCGTCAGCGACGTGCCTGCGTTCGTCTCGCGCGACGGACGACTGGAAGGGCCGGCCGCGCTGCGCGAGATTGAACGCGTGATCGATGCACTGGAAGCGAACACACAGGCAGACAACCGAGAGGAGTAGCCGAAGAGAGATGGCAGGGTATCAGCGAAAGACGGCCCTGGGCCCGCGCGAGATTCTGAAGAGGGCCGATGAGTTCCTTCCCGAGTTCATCGGGCTCGCCTGTTCCCGGGAGTCGTCCCACGGAGCCACCTACACCGGCAAGGAAGGGACGGTCACCCTGGAGGCCCACCGGCACGGCCCCTACACCGACGTGACGGCGCGGACCGACCGGCTGCGGACGTCGCGCATGGACTACGAGATCCAGCGCTTCCTCAACACCCTGCCCTACGAACACGGCGACGCCGGCGGCCCGGGATCGGGCGACCCCCGCTGACGCGGCGGGGCACCGTGCCCACGCGATGACCTCCTTCGAAGACCTGTCCCTCGGCCCGGAGACCGTAGCGTCGCTCGCTGCCGAGGGGATCGAGACGCCAACGCCCTTCCAGGCCGCCGCGATCCCGGTCATCGCCCGGAGGAACGACCTGCTCGGCCGCGCCGGGCCCGGCAGCGGCACCCTCGTCGCCTACGGTGCGCCCCTGCTCGATCGCCTCGAGGGCGGCGCCGGTCTGCCCACCTGCCTGGTTCTCTGCACGGGCACGCAGCAGGCCACCCACCTCGCGCGGTCGTTCGCCCCGCTCTGTGACGGCAGCGGCATGCGTGCGGCGGCGCTCGCGCCGCACTGGAACCTCCCCGAGCGCGCCGACTTCCTCTTCGTCCCGGCAGACCGGTTCCGCGCGCTCTACGACGGCACGGTAAAGGTGAGCGGCGTCAGGGCGGTCGTCCTGCACGACGGCGACGGGGTCGTGAGCAGCGTGCCCTCCGACCAGCTCGAGACGTTCCTGGGAGCGCTGCCCGACGACTGCCAGCGCATCTTCTGCGGCCTCCCCTTCGGCGACGCCCTCCGTTCGGTCGCCCGCCGCTTCACCCGGCGCGCGGTGACGATCCCGACCGGGGCCGCGGCGGAGGCGGCGACGGGCCGCTCGGCGGGGGCCGGCCGCCAGGTCGCGCGGGGGCGCACCGCACCATCCCGCGAGGTCGCGCGGGACCGCGCCGCACCGTCCCGCGAGCTGAACTTCACCGTCGTCGACGAGGACCGGGCGCAGGCCGTCCTGGTGCTCACCGCGACGCTCCTCGAGGACGTGGGCAGCGTGCGCCACGTGCTCCTGTACACGGCCTCGGCGGACCAGGCGGCCGATCTCGGCGACTTCCTGGCCGTGCACGGGTACGAGTCGGGCCCGCCGGGCGATCCGGCGGCCCCGGTGTGGCTGTCTCCCGGCGAGGACGAGGCGGCGCGACAGGCCGTGGATGCGCTGGAGGATGCGGACGTGGTGGCGACCGTGTCGTGCCGGGTCCCGGACGGCGCGCCCGCCGCGCGGCTCAGGCACGAGGCCGGTGGGCCCGCGTGGGCGCTCCCCGCCGTGCGTGAGCTCGGCCATCTGCGCGAGGTGGCGGCCGCGGCCGGACTCAAGCTCAAGCGCGACCGTCCCGACCGTCCACCGCGCGTGTCCAAGAGGCTGGACGAGCTGGCGGACAGGCTGCACGAAGCGATCCGGGCACCGGAGACGACCCCGTACTACCTGCTGGTCGAGTCGCTCCTCGATCGCTTCGCGCCGGCGGAGGTGGCGGCCGCGGCCCTGCTGCTGCTCGACCGGGCCGGTGCCGGCAAGGGGGCGGCCGCGCGCGGCGCCGGGCGGGGCACCGGGCAAGCCGCCGACCAGGCGGTCCCCGAACCGTGGTCACGGCTCTTCGTGTCGGCCGGCCAGCGCGACGAGATCGGGCCGGGCGAACTGCTGGGCGCGATCACCGGCGAGTCGGGAATCAAGGGAAGCCGCGTGGGGCGGATCGATGTCCGCGAGAGCCACTCGCTGGTGGAGGTGCGCGAGAGCGACGCCGCGAAGGTGATCAAGGCGCTCAACGGGACCACGCTGGGAGGACGCGCCCTGAGGGTGGACTACGACCGGGCCCGGGACCGCCGCCCGCGCGGCAACCCGGGAAAGGGACCCCCTAAACCTCCATTTCGTCCCGGCGCCTCCGGAACATCCGGTAGAGGAAAAAGGCCGCCGCGACGGCCAGGCCGATCATGAGGGCCTTCGTCAGGACGCTGATCACCATCGGGGCCAACGCCGCCACCAGCAGCTTCAGCAGAAAAACGGCAACGGTACCAACCGCCGCGACCGCTCCGAGTGCCTTCGCATATTGCATTTCCATTACCTCCGAGAACGCGTGGTCGTCAGATGCCCGGTGATTGGTTCGTCACATCCCCCGGCCCGTCATGACATTACCGTCCTACCCGCGGAACCGGTAGGAAAGTTTCATGAACACCCCTTCCGACTGCGGGCGGACGTTGCGGAAGCGGAAAGCCTCGGGGTCGTCCATCTGGCGGGTGTAGCCCAGGAAGAACACCGTCCCCGGGGTCGGCTCGTAGCTGAGCAGCGCCTCCACCGAGATGTCGTTCGAGTCGGTCCCGCCCAGGTCGAAGCAGGAATCGCCCGAGCAATAGGAGACCTGGTCGCCGCCCGCGGGCGTCAGCAGCGCACCGCGGTCCTGGCTGCCGTACTCCACGATCGTCCGAATGAAGAGCGCCCGGCTGAACTGGAACTGGATCCTGCCCCGCGGGATCGTCGCTTCCGAGTAAAGTGACCCGTCGCGCTGCCGGTAGAGGCGGGAGAAGCGCACCCCCAGCTCGGCGCTGAGCTGCGTCGTGGGGAAGAGGTTGAACGACGCATCGCCGGACCAGGAGTCGGCGATGTCGACCGGCGTGTCGGTGATGAAGTCGAAGAGCGGCGTCTCCGACCAGCTCCCGCGCAGATTGAATCGGGCCCATTCCAGCGGATTGATCCACATGAAGGCCATGCCGGAGTTCAGGGCCTGGAAGGCCGTCTGGTCGGGATAGAACGGTTCCCGCGCGCCGCCCGGCCCCGCCACGAAGAGTCCCTGGTAGTCCTCGGCAGGGAATTCGTACCAGGCCCGCGAGTAGTTGCCGAAGATCGTGATGTTGCCGCGGAAGGACAGGCTGCCGCCCAGTCGCATCCGCCGCTCCTCCGCCCACCGGCGCTCCCAGAAGGCGTCGTGATCCCAGAATCCCTCCATCTCCAGGCTCGGACCCCACCGCTCCAGCAGGTCTCCGGGCTGGCCCCGGAAGTTGTAGCTGATCCGGCCCTGGACCTGAGACGCCCCGGTTCGGCGCAGGAAGCCGCTTCCGGCCACGAATTCGTCGCTCACGTCCTGGACGCTGGCGTTGTACTCCAGATTGCGTCCCGAGCGGGCGAACCGGGCGGACAGGAGAGCCCCCCCGTTGGCGCCGGGTTCCCCCAGCGCGGTCGTGCTGCGGGCGGCGAGCATCGTCAGCGTGTAGCGCTGTTTCATCTGGAAACGCCCGTCGACGCCCACGACCCGGTTGTAGCGGTCGCCGTGGTAGGTGCGATCCGTGTAGATCATGCCGACGTTCGAGTTGCCGACATCCCGCCGCAGCCGGAAGACGTTGACGAGGGGGCGGGCGTTTTCCGGACCGCCATCGGGGTCGGTCACGTCGTCGACCGCGCCCAGGTAGCCCGCGTTCACCGCGCCGATCTTGCCCTGGATCTTGGTGCCCGCCACCGGATTGACGATCGACCGGGTGTAGACGAGCTGCTGGGGAAGCTGGAAGATCTCGGTTCCTTCCAGGAAGAACGGCCGCTTCTCCGGCAGGAAGATCGCGAAGCGTTCATTGACGACGATCTGGCCGGCATCCGCCTCGACCTGCGAGAAGTCCGGGTTGTAGGTCCCGTCCAGGGTCAGGTTCGTGGTGATCCCGTAGGTCAGGTTGACGCCGAAATCGCGGACCAGCTTGCCCCGCTCCAGCCCGCCGACTTCCTCACTGTAGAGGGACGACTGGCTGTACGTCTGCACCGGGTTGACCTCCAGAAGCCGGCCCGGGTCCAGATCGGTCAGCCCGGTGATCTTCCCGGATTGCTCCAGCCGGTTGGCCACGTTGGCCGACACCGGCGCCCAGGACTGGCTGTAGCCGTTGCGGGCGATCCGGCGCTCGACCTGAAGTCCCCAGTCCTGCACGTCGGCACCGCTGAACTTGATGCTCTTGAGGGGGAGCTTCACCTCGATCGAGTAGCCCCAGTCGTGCACCTTGCCGCTGGACTCCCACACGAAGTCGGGGTTCCAGTCGATCGGAGGACCCATCCTGCCCCGGCGCCCGCTTCCGCCGCCCACGTTCCAAAGACCGTCCTGCTGCACCCCCAGCGGGTTCACCATGATGACGTACGCCCGGCGCCGGTCGTTGTAGGTGTCCAGGATGAAGCGCACGTAGTCGTCGGTGAAGCCGTACGAGTCCCGGTCCCCCAGGGTGCCCCGGATCCCGCCCTCCTCGTTGTCGTAGGCCATGACGCCGAAGTAGATCGCGTCCGGAGTGACCAGGATCCGCGCCTCGGTGCGCTGCGTGGCGGTCACGCCCTCGGCCGGATCGAACTGCGTGAACCCGGTGAGCAGCGCGGCGGACTCCCATGCCGCCTCACCGAGCTCCCCGTCGATCACGATGTCGGCTTCCGGCACGCCGGGGCTCGCGACATTCAGCTGGCCGGAGCTGCCGATGTACTCCGCGGCCGCGGCGGGCCCTTCGTTCCCGTTCCCGCCCCCCTCGCCCGGTCTCTGGACAACCTGGGGCAGTCCCAGCGCCCCCGCCGCCGTCACTGCCGCAATCAGTATCGTCATCTATTCGTCGCTCTCCAGCGGGTTCGCATGCGCACAACAAGCCACCGCCCGGCGGACCATTCTCCAGAGTTGCCGACTGCGGGCGATGGCTGGTCTAAGTTAATCCAAGGACACCGAGAGGGCCCGCAACGTTGATCTTCCCGAGGAACGCCCGCAGCCGATGGATCCCTACACAGCGCGTGAGGAGCGCAGCCTCCTGAGAGAGGTCGGCGAAGGCGCGGCGAACCCGTTGTGTCCGCGCTGCGGCGGGGCATGCGCGGTGATTCGGGCCAGGCCCCGCCGGGATGTGTCGTACGTCCGCGACCGGGTCGTGGTGAAGTGCTCCCGCTGTCGCCGCAGCTGCAGCGCCGATATGAAGCGCCGGCCACGCCGTTAGCCGGGGCCATGCTTGACCGCCCTCCTGCTGCCCGGCACAATGGTACCCATCGGCGACGCGAATTCGACCCCGTGACCCCGAGACCCTCGCCAGCGGGAGACTCCAACTCCAAGGAGCGGTCCATGAGACACTTGCTCGCGTTCGCGCCTCTGGCGTTCCTGCTCCTATCGGCGACGCCTTTGCACGCCCAGGAGTCGCGCCGGTCGGGCTTCCCCGGCGACCTCCCCATCCTCGAGCTCACCACCAGCACCCGGGCGCACGCGCTGGGCGGCGCCTTCTGGCCCGGGAACGGGCACGCCCTCTTCCACCATCCGGCGCTCATTCCGAGCCAGGGGTTCGAGGTCACGGTGGGGAGCCGCGCTGGCCAACCCCACGAGGGTGACGGGCGCGGTGAATCCCGTGAACGCCACTCCCGGCGCGACTACGACCGGGACGACATCCTCTACGCCGCCCTCAGCACGAGCACCAACTGGATGGGAGGGTCGCTCGCGGTGGGGATGTCGGTTTTCGACTACGGCCTGACCGAGTATGTGGGCGCCGTCGGGTACAGCAGGGACGTGAAGTTCGGAATTGAAGTGGGAGCGGTCGCGAAGGTGGTCGGGCAGTCGGCGGGCGGCGTGAGCGGTCGCACCGGTGCCGTCGACCTGGGGTTGTCCAGGGCGATGGGCCGCTACACCGCCGCGCTCACCGTCCAGAACCTGGGCCCGGACCTGGAGCTGGCCGGGCGGCACCGGGACTTGCCGCTTCGGGTCGTGCTGGGCGCGGGGACGCGTTCGCGCATGCCGGTCGGCCCGCTCGACATCGGCGGGGCGGTCCAGATCGCGCGGGAGGGTTCCGGAGACGTCGTGCCCGGCGGCGGCATCGAGATCGCCTACTGGCCGATCCAGCGCCGGGTCTTCATCGCGCGGATCGGGGCGGTTCGGGTGGTGGATGGAGACGGTCTGCCACTCACCTTCGGGGCCGGTTTCGAGGGGGACCGGATCAGGCTGGACTACGGGTACGGCAACCGGGATCCGGTGACCGGGCCGCATCGGTTCGGGGTGGCGATACGGTAGGCTATCCCCGCGGCACCCGCGCCGTCAGAAAACCCGGATGAAGCTGCGCGAGCCCCACGTCATCCACCACCACCGTCCCCTTCTCCGCCTGATCGAAGACCAACAGGACCGCGCGCAGCGTGCCCGGGTCGAAGGCACGGTTCTCCGCAGCGAAGTCCGAGAGCGGGATCGAGAAGTGTTGCAGGATCAGTTCCCACGGGTCCGCAAAGCGTTGCCTCTCCAGATCCTGGCGGCGCAGGACGCGGATGGTGAGCGGGCGGCGCAGGGGCCCGTAGTCGGTCAGGCTGACCCGGGCGGTGTCGCCGTCCGCGTCGATGGCCGCGATGGTCAGCGCCAGGGGGGGCTTTTCCTCGTCCTCGTCGTCGCGCTCCTCGCGGCCGTCCTCTTCGGCTTCCTCGGCCTCGCGTTCCTCATCGCCCTCATCGCCCTCCCCCTGCTGCTCCTCCTCGTCCTCCGGGGGCCTTCTCGGGCCCGGCTCCCGGTCCAGGCCGCCGACATGCATCTCCAGGGTGGTCTCCGCGCCCGCGGACCACTCCTCTGCCAGCCCATCCGGCAGCGTCAACGTGAAGACGGCCGGCGGAGCGGCCTCGTCCGAGCCCCGGTAGCTGTTGTTCCAGCCCAGCCAGAGCGCCTGATTCAGCTGCGACGACGAGGTGCTGGTGCGGTTCGCGGAGCGCAGATCGAGCTGGCCCTCGCGCCAGGTGCTGAAGTCCGTGCCGTGGAGGGTGACGCCCGGGGCCGAACCGGTGGTCACGTCGATGTCCTCCTCGAAGTCGGCCAGCGGTCGGAAGGACGAATCCATGAAGCGCGTGATGTACATCGTCTTCGGCAGCCAGCCGCCCGCGACGCGGTGGTCGCGGAAGATGGGGCGGTAGCGGTCGTCGCCCTTCAGCGTGATGTCGAGGAAGGACGAGACGAAGACGCGGCCGAACTCGCGCTGGTCCTCGGGCGGGAGGAGGCCGTCCAGTTCGAGGATGCGGGGGCTGCGGGGGCCGTTGTCGTGGGCGCCCCAGACGGTGTTCCACTGCCCGTGGTTGGCGCGGTAGACGTAGACGGCGGATTTGAAGCGGTCGGAGGCGGCGAACTGCACCCGGTTGAACTGCCGCAAACCGTGGAAGCTGGTCACGTCGCCATCGTGGGAGCCGTGGAAAACGAGGTAGTTCACGTCGGTGAGCGGGGCGCGCTGGTCGGCCGGCAGGTACTGGCCGTCGACGGGGGCGATCGCGATCACGGCCTTGATGTCGAACCCGAAGTCGAACTCGAAGGACGCGTCGTCCGGGTAGCGGGTCAGGCGGTTGAAGGCGGCCGCGAGCGCCACCGCCTCGCCGCCGCGCGAGTGCCCGATGAGCCCGATGTTGCCCAGGTCGACCCGCCCGTGGAAGGGGTTCTCCGGGTCTTCGGCGAAGCGCCGCCAGGCCTGCAGGTGCTTCAGGAGCATCCAGCCGCGCCCGTCGTTCTCGCCGCGGATGCCGCCGTTGATGAAGTTCATGTCCACCGAGGCGAGGATGTACCCGCGGCTGGCGAGCAGCTCGCCCAGCCAGTCGTACCCGGGGTCCGAGAAGTCGCGCATGTTGTGGTTGCCGTGCACGACCAGGACGAGGGGGTGGGGGCCGGGGTCGTCGGGGTACCAGACGCGCGCGTTGACGGGGAAGCTGTCGGGCGAGAACCCCCAGTACCGGTTCCGGGACTTCGCCGAGCCGCCGAGACTCACCAGCTTCGAGGCGTCAACGGATTCGGTGACGATCGCCACCGAGTCGCGGTACTCGGCGCGGTTCCTGTCCGTGCCGGAGCCGTAGTAGAGGGTGAGGACGTCGTGGGGGCCGGGGAGGGCGGGGCTGGGCGCGTCGAGATGGTGGCCGGAGAGGACGGTGGGCGCGTCCGAGGGGGTCAGTTCGAGGGAGCCGGCGCAGGCGGTGGCGAGGGCGGCGGCCGCGAGAGCCCCAAGGGAAGCGCGCAGGGGGGCAGCAGGCAAAGCCGAAGCGGGCACGTGCCCGGCGGTGGCGAAAGTCGGCGGCGAGGGTATTCTTCGTTGGACTTGCATGCGGATATGTTACCGGCCGGGAGCGTCCTTCGCACGAGGGGACGGGAGAAAGCAGACAGATGCAACCAGCCCGGAGGGATGCCAAACCCAGACTCTGGACCGGCACCAGCGGCTTTTCCTACAAGGAGTGGAAGGGGATCTTCTACCCGGAGAAGCTGCCCGCCACGAAGATGCTGGAGTACTACTCGCGGCAGCTCCCGAGCGTGGAGATCAACAACACCTTCTACCGCATGCCGCGGGCGGAGATGCTGGAGAAGTGGGCGACACAGGTGCCGGACGACTTCGCGTTCGTCCTGAAGGCCAACCGTCGCATCACGCACATGAAGCGCCTCAAGGACGCCGGCGACCCGCTCGACTACCAGGCGCGAACGGCCATCGGCGCCCTGGGCGAAAAGCTCGGGCCGATCCTCTTCCAGCTGCCACCGTACCTGCGCAAGGGCGTGGACCGGCTGCGCGACTTTCTCGCGGTCCTGCCCGACGGCCTCCGCGCCGCCTTCGAGTTCCGGCACGAGAGCTGGTTCGTCGACGAGGTCTACGAGGCGCTGGCCGACCGCGGCGCCGCGCTGGTCACCGCCGACACCGGCGAAGGCGAGGCTCCGGTGGTCGAGACGGCTTCATTCGGGTACGCAAGGCTGCGGCGGCCCGGGTACGACGAGGACGCTCTGCGCGGGTGGGCCGCGGCCCTGAACCACCCGGCCTGGAGCGACGTCTACGTCTTCTTCAAGCACGAGGACGAGGGCGCGGGGCCGCGGATGGCGGCGGCGTTCCGGGACGTGTGGCAGGTCGGGGGCAGTTAGTCCGTTACGGGCGACCTGATCGCGTCCCAGAACCCCCGCGGGCTTACGACCGGCACCGGCGACCGATCCGCGACCTCCAGGAGATCCCCGTCTCCCGTGACCAGGAATCTCACCCCTCCCGCCACGGCCTCCTCCAGAATCGCCACGTCGTCCGGATCACACAGCTCGATTCCGAGCGGGGCTCCTGCACCGATCACGTCACCCTCGCGACGCAGGAATCCTTCGACCTCTCCGATCGTGCCGGAGGGGACGCCGAACTTGTCGGCGAGCACCCGGCGCAACTCGCGGAGAACGGTCTCGCTCACCACCAGCACGTGGTCCGCGATGACAATCCGAAGAAGGTCCGCGCATATCCCCCGGGTCGCGAATGCACTGACCAGGACATTCGTGTCGAGGAAGACCCTCAAGAGATCTCGCGGAAGACGTCTTCGTCCGTCAGATAGCCCCGGGCTTCCGCGAAGGGCGTGATTCGGCGGCGGAGCTCCGCCAGTTGGTCCATCGCCAATCGACGTTCCAAAGCTTCGCGCACAAGCGCACTCCTGCTCCGGCCGCTCCGTCTCGCCGCACGGTCCAGGCGGCGCTCCAGCTTCCGATCGATCCTGATGGTCAAGGTTGAAGTCTTCATGTCATACAATGTAACACGTCTTCGGGCCCGGAAACACCATGGGGCTTCCTGCGGCACCTGACGTCCCGCAAAACGCGCCGGCTGGCCTCAGTTCTCCGGCGTCCGCTCCAGCCGGTGATCCAGCTCCCGCCCGGCCAGCGCGCGCCGCAACTCGTCGTCCGTCCAGTCGAACCTGAGCGGCGCGATCGTGATCATGCCCTGCATGTACGCCTCGGTATCGCTGCCGGGCGGGTGTGCCCCGACCGGCGAGAACCGCGGACGGAACACCCGCACATCGTCTTCCGGCTCGACCTCCTCGTAGCCGTAGTCGATGTAGCTGCCGCCCATCCTGCCGATCGCCACCCCGGTGGTGCCCTCCTCCGTCGCCACGGGAAAGTTCACCGAGAGCACGATGCCCGGTAGCGGCGCCCGCCTCTGAAGCGTCTCCACGAAGCGGGCCGTGAAGGCCGCCGGGTACGCGAAGTCCATCTCCTCGCCGCCCAGCGACGCCGCCACCGCCGGGATTCCGTAGTACGCACCGGCCATGGCCGCCCCGACCGTGCCGGACATGTGTCCCAGATCGCCCACGTTCGCGCCGGCGTTGATCCCGCTGACCACCAGGTCGAAGCCGCCCTCCGGGTTGAAGGCTTCCACCGCGATCATCACCGCATCGGCGGGCGTACCGTCGACGCAATACCCCCACAGGGCGTCCCCTTCGCTCACCGCCGCCAGCCGCGTCCCTTGGCCGAGAGTGACCGACATGCTGCTTCCGCTGCGCTGCCCGCAGGGCGCGACCACGGTGACTTCGCCGACATCCCGGAGCGCGTTCGCCAGTTCCCGGATGCCCGGCGACCCGATTCCGTCGTCGTTGGTGACGAGGATGTGATAGGGTCCCTTGTCGGCGTCGGCCGGCGCTTCGGGCACGGGACCGGTGGGTAATTCCCGCGTCGCTCCGAGGGCGGCCAGGCACCGGGCTGGCCGCTGGCGCTCACTCCACCCCGCAGGGCTTCCCCGCCTCCCGAACTGCGTCGGCCGCCCCTTCCAGGGAGAAAGTGTACCGCACCGGTCCCAATTCCTCCCAGTCCAACTCGATCTGCAGGGCGTCGGTGCCCCCCGAACCGCTCCGCAGCAGCCGCCTGAGGAACTCGGCGTTGGAGCTTCGGCCGGTTGCCCGATCGGCCGCATCCGCCTGGTCGAACAGAATCGCACTGCGGACGACGTACGCTTGCAGCGCGACCTCGCCCCGGCCCCAGGTGGTGCGCACTTCCACGGGTATCGGCCCCCGCTCCGCGTCCCGCCTTTCTTCCATCATGACCGGGCGCGGAACAGCCTGAAACTGTATGGAGACGGTTTGAGTCTGAAGGAAAATCTCCCCCCGATGGCTACCCAGGCACATGTAGCGGATGGAACTGCTGAAATCGCCATCTGCACCCGCGAGCGTCTCCGGGGCGCTTGCTGCGGGGGACCAGGCGTTGCCCGTCGTGTCCCCTGTCTGGTCGGCGGCGAGTTCCACCCGCCACGCGTTGGGGGACTGCTGGACGGCGCTCGCCGACCTTTCGGCAGCGGCTCCCGACTCTTCGCCCGCACCGGCCGGCCCGGCCGCCGGGTCGTCCACGGCCCCGACTGCGATCAGGAGGACCATCGTTGCCAGCGCCACGACTCCAGCCAGGTTTGATCTCGGTTTCATCCTGCTGCTCCTGTCTCTTCGAGAAGTCCCGGCCGGCCCGCGGAAGCGGATTCGGCCATCCGAAAGCTGTAGCTCACTCCACGCCGCAGGGCCTACCCGCCTCGCGAATCGCGTCGGCCGCCCCTTCCAGAGAGAAAGTGTACCGCACCGGTCCCACTTCCTCCCAGTCCAGTTCGATCTCCAAGGCGTCCTCCTCCGTGGAGCCGCCTTCCAGCAGACGCCTCAGGAATTCGGCGTTGGAACTCTCGCCCGTTTCCCTCTCGGCCGCATCCTCCTGTTCGAAATAGAGGGTGCCGCGAATGGCGGAGACATTCAGCGCGACCGATTCGCTGCCCCAGATGGCATGCAGCACTACCGGCATCGACCCGCTCGCCTGCCCCTCGTTCTCAAAGACCAGGCGCGGCGCCGTCCGAAAAAGGATGGACACAGCAGCGACGTTACCCAGCTCCCTCTCGTAGGCATTCAGGCACAGGTAGCGGATGTGGCTGGTGAAATCGGCCTCTGCACCGGATAGCGCCTGAGGGACCGTTGCGGCGGGCGACCAGGCGTTGCCCATCGTGTCCTGGGGGTGGTCGACGACGAGGTCCACGCGCCAGGCGGTGGGCGACTGCTCGGCAGCTCTCGCCGGCTCTTCGGTGGCGGTTGCCGGTTCCGCGCCGGCGTCGGCCTCCTGCGCCGGCGGGTCATCCCCGGCCGCGCACGCGATCAGCAGCACCACCACGGCCACCGGCATGATGCAATGAGTGTAGGATCTCCAGTTCATCTTCCAACTCCTGTCTTTTCTACCGCGGAAGGAGAACGCCCCCGGCCAGCACGAGCTGCCTCCCCCCTGCCCGAGCCTCGACGAAGGGCGTGTACTCGCTCTCCGGGAATCTCAGTCCCCCTACGAGATTGAGGCCGAGGGTCGTCCGCGAGCTGCCTTGGCGTGCGATGTTCTCCGCGACCGAACTTCGGGCTATGACGGCTCCGAGTCCAACGTAGGACTTCATCTTGCGGACGCGGACGTCCCTCACGACGCTCCCGGCGATCTCCCAGTAGTCGAGGTCGCCATCGTCACCCCTGGAATCGGGAAAGAAGTAATCGAAGGAGTAGACCGCGTGCAGCCGCGGGTGAACGGAAGTGAGCGGGGTGAGGACCCGTGGTCCGATGCCCAGTTGGGAGTCGTTGCCGAAGCTGAGTTGCGCGCCTATGTCGAAGTCCTGGGCGGCGAGGGAAGGGGTGGTGAGGGATGAGGCGGTGAGGGCAAAGGCGAGGACGAGTGTGCCGCCAGGGATGAAGGGTTGGGCGGTTCTGCTGCGCATTGGAAAGCCTCCGGTTCGTGGGCGGGAGTGAAGGGGCATGTCCGCTTAAAGACGACGAGGGAGGGGACCAGGGTTGCAGCATGGGTGTTTGTGTCATTCGGCGACGCTTCGAGCGAAGCTGGACCAATTTTCGTACACCGTACCGAGACCTGGCGGACGAATGGCAGGTCTATGACAACTCCGGCCGGGCTCCCGTTCTGGTGGCCGAGTCCGAGGGTTGGCCCCTCGTCAAGGAGAGGAGGACCCCCATGACCGAAACTCCAGCCAGATTCCCGGAGGGAGAGCCATCGACAGAGAAAGTCCTCGCAGCGCTCCTGCGTGCACGGGACCGGGCCCTGGCGCGTGCGGCGGCCGCCCGCGAGAAGGCGCGACAGCAGGCGGCGATTGACGAAGCCGAGTCGGCGGACCCCTCCCCCCCTACCACCCCGCCCGGCTGAGACCCTCGTCCACCCCGGCCACCACCTCGCCCGGCACGGCCAACTCCCCCTTCGCGGCGCTCCACACGTCCCGAAACCGGGCCACCATCGCGCGGGCCGCCTCTCGCACGGCCTGCCGCGGCAGCCGCGCACCGGTGGCCAGCCGCCCGAGCAGCGCGTCCGAGAGGTCCGCGAACCCGGCCGCGCCCGCCACCCATTCCAGCGCCATGCGGCCCCCACCGGACGCGTACGGGATCGTCGACACCAGGTCGTAGGCGGGCGCGAGTTCGGGGCGGCGGCCGTCCGGATAGCAGACCGACCAGTTCTTGAGGTGCGCGTCGCCGTTGCCGATCAGGGCGCAGAACACCAGCCGGCGGACGAACTCGGACACGCCTTCGAGCCCGATCTCCCGGCCGATGACTTCGGCCATCCTCCGGTAGGTCGCGCCGCCGTACTTCTCCCCGGGGGACACCCCCAGGATCTGCGCGAAGTCCTCGCTGTGAACGCGCGCCCCGTCGTCGAATCGGTCGAAACGGCGCACCGCCAGCGCATGCCCCCCGGTCTCGCCCATTCCGCGCGGCAGTCCCGCGATCTCCTCGACCGGCACCAGCCGCGTCTCCGCCGTCTCGATCCCGCACAGCGCGGCGAGCCGCATCATCGCGTGCTCCTGCTCCGGCAGACCCGGGAAGCCCGGCGACGGCAACTTGACGATCCAGGTGCCGCCGACCCCGTGCGCCGGGACGGACAGCCGCCCGCCAGCGCCCCTGACCGCCGGCACCTTCAGCTGCGTTCCGGAAAGCGAGAACCGCAACGGCCCCTGCGGGCGCGGCACCGGTGCCGTGGTCCCGAAGAGCGGACGGACGACCGAGTCCGGCGTGCCACGCCCCCCGGGCCGCCCGCTCCGACCGCCGCCACCCGCGAGCGCGCGCGAAAGGCCTCCACCACCGCCCGCCGGCTCGATCGACACCGCGCCGGGGAGATCTTCGCCCAGCGAGCCAAGCAGGGGGAACTCCAGCCGCGGATCGATGCCGGCCGACCGGGCGAGGTACTCCCGCAGCGATCCTTCGGGGAGAAGGTTGGAGAAGAACGGCGGCGCGTGGACCCGGGTGGGCGCGACATCGGTGGCCACGCGCCCAAACGCGTCGATGAAGGACAGGCTGAGGGTGGGCCGCTCGGCGTCCTCGAGGTAGCCGGCCCCGAAACCGAAGACGATGCGGTCGCGCCCGAGCCGGGTCAGCGTGCCGACCCGCTCCCCGTGAAGACGCACATCGAGGATGTCCAGGTCAGCCATCACCGCTCTCCGGCCGGGCGCCCAGGGTCAGCGCCGCGGGCACCGCGCCCGTCGGGACCAGCATCACCTCGGCGCCCACGGCGCGCGCGAGTTCCACCAGGCTGGACAGCCTCGGGTTCGCCTTCCCACTCTCGAACCTGGAGATCTGGGCCTGCGTGAGGCCGCTCCGGTCGCTGAGCACCCTCTGGCTCAGGCCCTCGGCCTTCCGCACAGCCCGCAGCGCGCGACCTATATCGATGACCGTTGGATGCATGATTAGAGCCTCCCGGCTGGACCGCCGGGTGCCCGGTGGGACCCGCCGGTTCGGTGGATGCTGATGGTCTCCATATACGATAGTATATTTCTCGATCTCGAAAATACAAAATAGCATATCAGCGATATAGGATAGCATATCAACCCGCAGATCGGAGAGCCGGAACACGGGCAACAGATCCGTCCGTTTCGTGTATATGAGGGGAGCGCGCAACCGGCTCTGACGGGGTCATGCCCCGTCTTGACAGGCACGGCGCGCCAGACCGATCATCCACGGTGTGCGCTGGGAGGTCCGGACCGCGCCCAACGGCCGCAAGGAGGCCCAAAGTGATCATCAAAATCAAGAAGAAGAGCGATATCCCGTCTTCGGAGATCACCCCCGAGGACGTCTACATCAACCGCCGCAAGTTCCTGGGCGCCTCGGCCGGGATCGGCGCGGCGGCGTTCCTGGGGTGCGGCGCGGCCGACACGGACTCCGATGCGGCCGACGCGGAATCCCAGGACCTTGAGCCCACTTCCTGGGAGGACATCACCACCTACAACAACTTCTACGAGTTCGGAGCGAGCGACAAGGAGGCTCCGGCCAGGAGATCTCACACGCTCGTGACCAAGCCGTGGACAATCAAAGTCGACGGCCTCTGCGCCAAGCCGGCCGACTACCAGCTCGAGGACTTCATCAAGCCGTCGACGATCGAGGACCGCGTGTACCGCTTCCGGTGCGTGGAGGCGTGGTCGATGGTGATCCCCTGGCGGGGCTTCCCGCTGGCTGACGCGATCGCCCGCGCCGAGCCGGATCCCGGCGCAAAGTACGTCGCCTTCGAGACCCTGTGGGACCCGGAACAGATGCCGGAGCGCCGCTGGAAGCCGCGGATCGGCTGGCCCTACCGCGAGGGACTGCGCCTGGACGAGGCAATGCACCCGCTCGCCCTCATGGTCACCGGTCTCCACGGGAGGACCCTCCCCAACCAGAACGGCGCCCCGCTCCGGCTGATCGTGCCCTGGAAGTACGGCTTCAAAAGCATCAAGTCGATCGTGCGGATGACCTTCACCGAGGACGAGCCCCCCACCACCTGGGCGACGCAGAGCCCCGCCGAGTACGGGTTCTACTCCAACGTGAACCCCAACGTCAATCACCCCCGCTGGAGTCAGGAGACCGAGCGGGTGGTCGATAGCAGCCGACTCTTCAACAGGCGCATCGATACCCTGTTCCTGAACGGCTACGCCGACGAGGTGGCCCACCTCTACGAGGGAATGGACCTCAGGAAGTACTTCTGACGGTGGATGCCCGGGCTGCGGTCCGGAGCCCTCGCGCTTCCTGGATCGCGGATCCCAGGCGGCAGATCCTGCTGCTGAAGATCGCCGTGTGGATCGTCGGGCTCGGGCCGGTGGTCTGGCTGGGCGCCGGTGCCTACCAGGGGACGCTGGGGGCCAATCCGGTCGAGAAGATCACGCACATCGAGGGCCGCTGGACGCTGGTCTTCCTGCTCGCGACGCTGGCGGTCACCCCGATCCGGCGGCTCACCGGGTGGAACCGGATCATCCAGCTGCGGAGGCTCCTGGGGCTCTTCGCCTTCTTCCACGCCTGCCTCCACTTCCTCTCCTACGCGGGGCTGGATTACTTCTTCGCGCTCGGCCTCATCCTCGACGACGTGTTGGAGCGGCGCTACATCACGGCGGGGTTTGCCGCGCTGGTCCTGCTGGTGCCGCTCGCGATCACTTCGACCAGGGGATGGATCCGCCGGCTCGGCAAGCGCTGGCAGAAGCTGCACCGGTTGGCTTACGTTTCGGCGGGGTTGGGTGTCCTTCATTACTACTGGAAGGTCAGAGCCGACACCTTCTGGCCGCTGGTAGCGGCGGTCACGCTGGCCGCGCTCTTCGCGATCCGGCTCGCGTACAGGGGCAAGAAGAAGAAGACGAGAAAGAAAGGCAGGTAGCTGTTGGCCGTTTGGCGGCGGAGGCGGGCGGTACCCGGAGGGCTGGGCCGTCCGTGGCGGATCCGGGCGTGGCCCGCGGGAATGGCCCGTTGGCTGCGGGGCCGGCCGGCGACCGGGGCTCTGGCTCGCGCGCGGCGGATCCGGGCGGGACTCGTGGTACTGGCGCTGGCCGTCGGTCTGGCCGCGGTGGTTCGGTCGCGGGTGGGCCACGGGCCTGGGGAATCCGGGATTCAAGACGCCGACGGACCGTCGCCGCATCCGGCCCGCATCTCCGTGCTACCCGCCACCGAGGGAATTGCTGGCGCCACCTCGATGGCGGCCCCACCGGGCCCGATCCCGGCCATGCCCGGCTTTTCCGAATCCCCGCCCGGCGTCCTCCACTTCGGCACCTCCGAATCCGCGGTGCCGGTCGGCGCGCCCGCGATGCCTCGTGTCCCCATCGCGTCCGGCGACAACGCTGCCCCGGCCCCGTCTCCACCGGCCCTGTCCGCCGCGCCCGCCCTCCAATACCCCCGGGAGTGGCACGAATTCTACTTCACGCGCGCGGCCTACTCGTCCTACGGCCGCGGTGGATGGGGCAGGCGCGGCCAGTCCTGGGCGATCGACTATCCGAAGGCCGACATCCAGTTCCTGACCGTCCTGAAGCGGCTCACCAACCTGGACGCCTACGACGACGAGAACGCGGTCGCCCTCAACGACCCGCGGATCCGCAACTTCCCCTTCCTCTACGCCCTCGAAGTCGGCTACATGAGCATGTCGGAGCCGGAGGTCGAGGGACTGCGCGACTACCTCCTGGCCGGCGGATTCCTCGTCATCGACGACTTCTGGGGGTCGCAGGAGTGGGCCCAGTTCGAATTCCAGATGAAGCTTGTCTTCCCCGAGAAGCCGATCATCGACCTGGAGCTGGACCACACGGTCTTCAACACCTTCTACGAGATCGACGAGATCCTGCAGGTCCCCGCCTACGGCCGCTACTTCGGCGGGCAGACGTATGAACGGGACGGGTACGTGCCCTTCGTGAAGGGAATCGAGGACGACGACGGGCGGCTGATGGTCATCATCAACTGGAACACCGACCTGGGGGACGCCTGGGAGTGGGCGGAGCAACCCGACTACCCGGTCCCGTACTCCACCTTTGCGTTCCAGATGGGCGTCAACATGATCGTTTACGCGATGACTCACTGAGGCATGTTCGAATTCTTCTTCAAGTACCGGCCCCTCATCTTCCAGGAGGGCGACTTCACCTTTCTGAGCCCCTGGCCGCTGGCGCTGGCCGTCGTGGCCGCGCTGGTGCTGGCGGTGCCGGCGGTGGTGAGCTATACGCTGGCCCGGGGGCGCAGCCGCTCCACCGACCGCTGGGTGCTCGGGACGCTGCGGACGGCGCTGCTGGCGCTCCTCTTCTTCGTGGTCATGCAGCCGGCGCTGGTGCTGACCTCCATCGTGCCGCAGCGCAACTTCGTGGCCGTGCTCGTGGACGACTCGCGCAGCATGCAGATCGACGACCGGGACGGGACCTCGCGGGCGGAGAAGGCGGTCGGGCTGCTCGATCCCGAGGGTGGCCTGGTACCCGCGCTGGAGGAGGGCTTCGCGCTGCGGTACTTCCGCTTCTCGTCGGCGGCGACGCGCCTGGACGGGATGGAGGGGCTGACCTTCGACGGCAGCCGGACGCGCCTCGGGGCCGCGCTGACCCGCGTGCGTGACGACCTGCAGGGGGTGCCGCTGTCGGCGATGGTGGTGGTGTCCGACGGGGGCGACAATACCGAGGAGGTGATCGGCGACGCGCTGCTGCCGCTGCGGGCGTCGTCGGTGCCGGTCTTCACCGTGGGGCTGGGCGACGAGGAGATGGAGGCCGATGTGCAGGCGAGCCGCGCGGACGTGCCCGCGACCGCGCTGGCCGGGAGCTCGCTGGTGGTGAACGTGCTGGTGGAGTCGCGCGGGTACGGGGGCCGCGAGGTGCCTGTGGTGGTCGAGGACATGGGCCGGATCATCGCCACCGAGATGGTGACGCTGCCGCGCGACGGGCAGCCGCTGGTGGCTCCGGTGGCGATCACGCTCGAGAACCCGGGCGCGCGGGAGCTCACCTTCCGCATCCCGGGACTGGGAGGCGAACGGGTGCTCGAGAACAACGAGCTGCGCGCGGTGGTCCAGGTGCGCGACCGCACCGAGAAGATCCTCTACTTCGAGGGGGAGCCGCGCTGGGAGGTCCGATTCATGCTGCGCGCGGCCGACCTGGACGAGAACCTGCAGGTCGTCCTCCTGCAGCGCACCGCCCCGAACAAGTTCTACCGGCGCAACCTCGACGACCCGCTTGAGCTGCTCACCGGCTTCCCGACCACCCGCGAGGAGCTCTTCCGCTACCGCGCCCTCATCCTGGGGTCGGTGGAGGCCAGCTTCTTCACCCACGACCAGCTCGAGATGATCGCGGAATTCGTGAGCGAGCGGGGCGGGACGCTGCTCATGCTGGCCGGACGTCGCGCCCTGTCCGACGGCGGCTACAAGGGCACCCCCATCGAGGATGTCCTCCCGGTCGTGCTCCCCGAGCCCACCGGGCTTACGCCGACCGAGCGGCGCGTGTACATGAAGGTGTCGCCCACCCCTGCGGGCGCGAACCACCCCATCACCCGGATCGCCGGCGACGTGGAGAACTCCGCGGCCCGGTGGGACTCCCTGCCGGTGGTCACCACCACCAACCAGATCACCGAACTGAAGCCGGGAGCCACCGAACTCATGCAGGGATCGGTGGTCGCCGGTGAGGGCGACGCCGCCGACCGGGTGGTTCTGGCCTTCCAGCGTTACGGCAAGGGCCGCGCGATGGTGCTCGGCGTGCAGGACACCTGGTTGTGGCAGATGGAGGCCACGGTCTCCCTCGACGACCAGAGCCACGAGAGCTTCTGGCGGCAGCTGCTGCGGACGATCGTGTCGGAGACCCCCGACGCCGTCGAGGCCGCCCCAGACCTCGCCTCGGTGGAGGCGGGCGAGCCGGTCACGGTGAAGGCCACGGTCCTGGATCCGGGGTTCGTGGAGGTGAACGGTGCGGACGTCAACGCCCGGATCACGACCCCGACCGGCGAGGTGAGAGAACTGCCGATGGAGTGGTCGGTCTCCGAGGACGGCGAGTACACCGCCACCTTCACCCCCGAGATGGACGGCCTTTTCGAGGTGTCGGTCGACGCCACGCGCGACACCACCGGGCTCGGGACCACCGAGACGAGCGTGCGGGTGGCCCCCGGCACCGAGGAGTTCCGCGATCCGCGCCAGCACCGCACCCTGCTGGAGCGCGTCGCCGACGAGACCGGAGGCCGCTACTACACCCCGGAGACCGTGGACCAGCTGGCCGAGGACCTCCGCGTCACCGGCGGCGGCGTCACCGTGACGGAGGAGCACGACCTGTGGGACATGCCGATCCTCTTCCTCCTGCTGGCGGGGCTGCTCGGAGCCGAGTGGGCGTACCGGCGGAAGAGGGGATTGGCGTGAGGGCGAGCCTGGCCGTAGCGGCACCGTTGGCGGGCGCCCCGCGGGGCGCAGCAGATCCGGCGGCGAGCCGATTACGGTCGGCCGCGCGCCGGGTGCGGGCGGCGGCGTGGGTCCTCGCGGCCGCCACCCTCCTGCCGGCCGCCGCCCACGCGCAGAACACCCACATCCTCATGATCTCGGGGCTCGGCGGCGACCCCGAGTTCACGGAGTCCTTCCACGGCTGGCTGAGCCGCTTCGCCGACGCCGCCACCGAGAGGTACGGCGTGCCCGCCGAGCGGATCGTCTACCTCGGCGAGGACCCCGACCTCGATCCGACCCGCATCCGCGCGCGCTCCACCGCCGAGAACATCCGCACGGCCTTCGCCGACCTGGCCGGCGCGATGGCGCCCGCCGACGAACTGGTGGTGCTGCTGGCCGGACACGGAAGCTTCCGCGACGGGACCGCCCGCTTCAACATCCCCGGCCCCGACGTGACCCCGGCCGAGATGGGCATCCTGCTGGCCCCGCTGGGCGAGCGCCGCATCACCTTCGTCAACACCGCGAGCGCGTCGGGCCCCTTCATCGAGGAGCTGTCGGGGCCGAACCGCACGGTCATCACCGCCACCCGGAGCGGGCGCGAGCGCAACATGCCCCGCTTCGGGCTGCACTTCGTGGACGCCTTCGCGGACGACGGCGCCGATGTCGACAAGGACGCGCGGGTGTCGATGCTGGAGGCCTTCAGCTACGCGCTGCGGGAGGTGCAGCGGGAGTACGAGGGCGACCGCCGGCTCCTCACCGAGCACGCCATGCTCGACGACAACGGCGATGGCGAGGGCAGCCGCGAACCCGGCGACCTCGAGGGCGACGGAGTGCTCGCGAGCACGGTCTTCCTCACCTCGCTGGGGGGCGCCGACGCCGATGACGAGGTGTCCGCCGAGCTGCGCGCCCTCTACGAGGAGAAGGCCGACATCGAGGCCAGAATCGCCGACCTGCGGCGGATCAAGGACCGGATGCCGCTCGAGCGCTACGAAGACGAGCTGGAGGCGCTGCTCGTGGAGCTGGCGCTCAAGAACCGGGAGATCCGGGCCGCGGGGGGTGGTGGGTGAGGCACCTGCATTACCTCGAAATCCGTAATTTCAAGCGATTCGGTGACCGAATCCGGATCGAGCTGGACCATCCTGCCGTGCTGGTGGGTCCAAACAACTGCGGAAAGACCACCGCTCTGCAAGCCGTCGCGCTCTGGTCGCAGGCTGTCCGGACCTGGTTCGATCGCAAGGGCCGCGCGCCGCCCAGGGAGCGCACGGCCACCGGGCTCAACCGTCTCGGCGTCGTCGCGGTACCGGTGCGCAGTACTCGTGACTACTGGCACAACATGGCGGTCAGGACCGGCAACCAGAACATCCCGCTCGAGATCACGGCCGGTGTCCTGCATGACAACCAGGTAAAGTCCGTGGCCATGCGGTTCCGGTGCCACGGGGACGACCTGGTCTATTGCACACCTGACGAAGCCACGATGGACGACCTCGAGTTGATCGAGGCGGCGGCCGACCTGAACGTCCGCCCGCTCTATCCGATGTCGGGCATCGAGACTGAAGAGCCGATCATCCAATCCGGCCGCATCGATGTCCTGCTGGGACAGGGACAGACCGCCCAGGTGCTGCGCAACCTGTGCCTGGCCGTCTTCCGGGAGGAGCCCGCCGCCTGGGTCGCCATCAGGGAGCTGATGACGCGTCTCTTCTCGGTGGATCTGGGAGATCCCACGGAGACGGGGCGCGGGGCGATTGATCTGTTCTACCGGCAGCCCGGGGTGCGCAAGCCGGTGGACGTCGCCCTGGCGGGACGGGGATTCCAGCAGATGCTCCTGATCCTCGCCTACCTTCACTCGCATCCTCGAAGCGTTCTGCTGATCGATGAACCCGACGCGCATCTGGAGATCCTTCGCCAAAAGCAGGCGTATCTGCTATTGCACGACGTGGCAGCGCGGAACGACTCGCAGGTTGTCCTCGTCACGCACTCCGAGGTCATCCTGGGTGAAGCCCTGGAGCGCAACCTGACGCTGCTCATCGGTGGACACGCGGACGAGTTGGCCTCCAGGACCGACATCGTCACCGCGCTCAGACACTACGGTGCCGAACACTACATCCGGGCTCGGCAACGAGGCTACGTGCTGTACCTGGAAGGCGGTACCGACCTGGCCGTGCTCAAGGCGCTGGCAGCCGGGCTTCGGCACCCCGTGGCCGAGGCGTGGGACGAGTCGGCGAACGTATTCTATGTCCAGGACAACTACCCCGAGCCTGACCGGGATACCGCGCTGGAGCGGGTCGAGGGCGGTTTCGGGGTAACCCCCCGCCAGCATTTCTTCGCGCTGCGCCCCATGCTGAAGGACCTGAGGGGGTTGGCGATCCTCGACGGCAACGACCGACAACGCCGGGATTCGAGGGACGGAGGACTGACCACCGCGTACTGGCGACGATACGAAATCGAGAACTACATCGTGAGCCCCGAGGTCCTGCTACGTTACGCCGCCGACGCTTACCGCGATCTGCCGCTCTTCGACCGCTTCCGGCATGAGACCGACGAAGTGCTCGACAAACTGGTGTCCGAGCGGGTGTTCGAGGGCCGGAAACGCGATTTCCTCACCTGGAAGGGAATGGATCCCGCACCGGCGCGCCTGTTGTGGGAAGCCAGAACCGAGCGGCTCAAGCTGAGCGACTTCGCTGAGGAGTTCTTTCGGAAGCTCGCTTCCAGGCTCGGTCACGCGATGCTGCTGCGAAAGCGCGATCTGTATCGTCTTGTCCCGTTCGTGGATGTCGACGCGATTCCGGGGGAGGTATCCGAGAAGCTGGAGTTGTTGCAGGGGTTGTTCGAGGGAGCAGAGGATGGCGCCGGTGCATCCGGGCAGGAAACGTAAAGCAGACATGTCATTCTGTAAACCCGACTTTACATCTCGCATCCGTGGGCAACCCCAACCTGTGGCGGTCAGCCGCCGCGCGTTGCACTTTCCGACCATGTTCCTGATGCCGATTCCCTTCTTGTGGCCTGGCCGATCGGAGCGCTGGCCATCGCGAGGCGGGCTTGCTGGCCGTGCCCGGTGGCGGCTCGTTTTCGCGGCGGTCATCGCGCTTGCGACCCAGGCCCTCGCCGTCGACGGACCGGGTGATGCGGCCGCGTGGGGCCCCGGTCGGCTGGCGGCCCAGGCCGCGCCGCAGGATGCCGCCGGGTTCGTAGCGCTCCGGACCGGCGCATATGACGACGCCGTGCGGGCACTGCGGGCGCAGGCGCTCGAGGGGAACGCGGCCGCGCTGTCCGGGTGGGTGACGGCGCTGCGAGAGACCGGGGACTACGACGGCGCGGTGAGCGCGGCCGAGCGGGGGGTGGAGATGGGGGTGGGGGGGGGGCGCGCGCTGCTGGGTGCTGCGCTCATGGATGTGGGGCGGATCGCGGAGGCCAGGGCCGCGCTGGAGGCGGGGGCGCGCGAGGGGGGGGCGGGGGGGGCGGTGGCCCGGGTCGAGCTGGGGATCCTCGAGTACCGCTACGGCGACCGTGAGGCCGCCCGTGCCATCTTCGACGGTTTCATCGACTACTACAATAGCCGGTCCGACCTGACCGCGGCCGAACTCACGGCGGTGGGCCGCGCGATGTTCGAACTCTCGCGCTGGCATTACGAGTACGCCCACGACGCCCTGATGGCGCTCGACGAGGCGGTGGCAGCCGGGACGCTCGACCACTCGGCCCTACTGGCGATCGGGGAACTGTTCCTGCAGCGCTACGACGCCAGGGAGGCGGCGGCCGCCTTCGGAAGCATCCTCGAGGAGAACCCGGTCCATGCCGGCGCACACTTCGGTCTGGCCCGCGTCTCCCGCCTCGAGGGCGGCGGTGACCCGGAGACCCTCCTGGAGGCCGCGCTGGAAACGAAGCCGGACCTCGCGGCCGCGCGCACCCTCCTGGCCCGCCTGCGCCTCAGGAACGGCGACCGCGAGGCCGCGATGGAGGAGATCGCGCGTGCGCTCGAGGTCAATCCCGCCGACCTGGAGGCTCTAGGCACCCGCGCTGCGATCCTTCACCTGTCCGGCGACCTGGACGGCTACCGCGCCATCATGGAGGAGGTGCGGCGCCTCACACCGACGCCGGCTCCGTCGCTTCTGGTCGTCTCCGATCTGGCCGCCGATCACCGCAAGTACGCCGATGCCCTGTCCTTCGCCCGGGCGGCGGCCGAGGCCGATCCCGGCAGCTGGACCGCATGGGGCCTGATCGGGCTGAACCAGGTCCGGCTGGGACAGGTGGACGAAGGACGGGTGAACCTGGAGAAGGCCTTCGAGGGCGACCCCTTCAACCTCTGGTTCAAGAACACGCTGGACCTGCTCGACACCTTCGGCGAGTACCGGATCGTCGAGACGCCGCACTTCCGGCTGGTGCTGCACGAGTCGGAAGCGGACCTGCTCGAGCCCTACATCGTGCCGGTTGCGGAGCGCGCCTGGGAGGAGATGTCACAGCGCTACGGCGTGACGCCCGAAGGCCCCATCCGCGTCGAGGTATACCCCCGCCACGCCGACTTCTCCGTGAGGACGGTCGGTCTGGTGGGGATCGGCGCGCTCGGCGTCAGCTTCGGCCCCGCGCTCGCCATCGATTCGCCTGCCGCGCGGGACCGGGGCGACTTCAACTGGGCGTCGACCCTGTGGCACGAGATCGCCCACTCCTTCCACCTGGCGGTCTCCGACAACGAGGTGCCGCGCTGGTTCTCCGAGGGGCTGGCCGTGCACGAGCAGCGCAAGGCGGATCCCGGGTGGGGTCACCAGGCCAGCGTCGGCTTCATCCGGGCGCTCGCGTCGGGCGAGATGCGGCCGGTCAGCGAGCTGGACCGCGGGTTCTCGAGCCCGCGCCACCCCGGCGAGGTGGTGCAGAGCTACTACCAGTCGTCGCTGGTCTTCGAACTGATCGAGGAGCGGCACGGGTTCCCGGCGATTGTGGAGATGCTCGGGGCGTACCGCGACGGCGCGACCAACGAAGAGGCGTTCTCCAGAGCGCTGGGGGTGCGCCTGGAGGACTTCGACAAGGACTTCGAGGACTTCCTGAAGGACCGCTTTTCGGCGGCGCTCGCGTCGGTCGAAGGGGAGATGCCGGAGATGGGCGCGCGTCCCGGGCTGCCCGAGCTGCAGGCCGCGGCCGCGACCAGCCCGCGCAACTTCGTCGCCCGCATGGCGGTCGGCCAGGTGCTCTTCGCGGAGGGAAGGCTGACCGAGGCCGCGGCCCACCTGGAAGCCGCGCTCGACCTTTTCCCCCAATACGGCGGCGCGGACGGCGCCCACTGGTTCCTCGGCCGGATACGGGAGGAACAGGGCGACACGGCGACGGCCATCTCCCACTACCGCGAGCTGCTGCGCCTCAACGAGAGCCACTACGACGGCCGCGTCGCCCTCGGCGAACTCCTCGCGAGCACGGGAGACGACGCCGGCGCGGCCGAAGTCCTGCGCCACCTGCCCCACATCCACCCCTACGAGATCGCGGACCACGAGCGTCTCGCGGCCCTGATGGAGTCCGCCGGCGACCTGGAGGGCGCTGTAACCGCCCGGCGCGGGGTCGTCGCCCTCCGCCCCGTCGACCTCGCCGCCGCCCAGTACAAGCTGGCGCGCGCGCTCCACCTGACCGGCGACCGGGCCGGTGCGCGCCGCGCGGTCCTCGCGGCGCTCGAGCTCGCGCCCAACCACGAGGAAGCCCTCGACCTGCTGCTGGAGCTGCGGCGCAGGGGGTCGGGCCGGTGAGCCTCCGTGCGCCGCGGGAGAACGACCGCCTGAGCCACCGAGCGCCCCGGGAGAACGCCTGGACGCGGTGGGCGCGCCGGCGCAGATCGGCCGTAACATCGGGCCTGCGTGCTCCCCGGGCAGGCCATCTTTCCGCTCGTAGGCCCGCCCGCGCGTTTGTAGCGGGGCCCGCGCTCCTCGCCGCCCTGGCAACAGGGGCCGCGGCACTCACGTTCGCCAACCTTCCCCCCCGCGATTCGGCACCCGCCGCGTCACCCCTCCCGGCAGCAGGGCCCGGCCTGACGGCGCCCAACCCCACACCCCCTCTCCCTGCAACCGTCCAGAACCCGCCGAACGTCCCCTACGACGGCACCTTCACCTTCGTCCGCGTGCGCTTCAACACAACGGGCCGGGGGTTCGCCAGGGGGTTCGGGGGCGGGCGCGGGCCCGGCTGGGCGCACGACTACCCCAGCGCGGACGAGAATTTCATCAGGATTCTGGACGAGATATCACTCATCGACGTCAACATGACCGGGACCAACGTCATCGACGCCGACGATCCGGAGCTCCTCCGGTACCCCCTCGCATACGTCTCCGAGCCGGGGGAATGGACGCCCACGCAGGCGGAGGTCGACAACCTGTCCGACTACCTTCTCAAGGGCGGGTTCCTCATCCTCGACGACTTCCGCAGCGACTTCGAGTGGAGCAGGGTGGAGGAGATCTTCGCGCAGATCGTTCCCGGCCACGAGTTCCGTGTGCTGGACATCGAGGAGCCCATCTTCGATTCCTTCTTCGAGATAGAATCTCTCGACCTCCCGCCCCCGACGTTCCAGCAGTTCTGGCCCGTCTTCCTCGGCATGCACGAGAACAACGACCCCGACGGCCGCCTGATGATCATCGCCAACTTCAACAACGACATCGGCGACTACTGGGAGTACTCCGACCGCGGCTACGTTCCGATCGAACTTTCTAACGAAGCCTACAAGTTCGGTGTCAATTACGTGATCTACGCGATGAACCGATAACCCCGGCAATCCTGAACCGAAAACCCTCCGAGGTGAACCCTTGTCGACCGAAACCCTGACCCCTCCCGCGGCCGAGCCCATGGCTGACGTCGCCCTCGCCAAACGCATCCAGGAAGGACGCGAAAAGATCCTCTCCGAGGTTCGCAAGATCATCATCGGGCAGGAGGAGGCCGTCGAACACGTCCTCCTGACGCTCCTGGTGGGCGGCAACAGCCTGCTTGTCGGCGTGCCCGGCCTGGCCAAGACGCTGCTCATCCACTCGATCGCGCGGGTGCTCGACCTGGACTTCTCGCGGATCCAGTTCACCCCGGACCTGATGCCCTCGGACATTACGGGCACCGATATCATTCAGCAGCGCGAGGACGGCTCGCGCGAGCTGGAGTTCACGCCCGGACCCATCTTCGCGAATGTGGTGCTCGCCGACGAGATCAACCGCACCCCGCCGAAGACGCAGGCGGCGCTCCTGGAGGCGATGCAGGAGCACCGCGTCACCGTGCAGGCCAACACCTACGTCCTCGACCCGCCCTTCTACGTCTTCGCGACGCAGAACCCGATCGAGCTGGAGGGGACCTACCCGCTCCCCGAGGCCCAGCTCGACCGCTTCATGTTCCACATCCTCATGGAGCACCTCGAGGAGGACGAGGAGATGGAGGTCGTGCGGGAGACGACCGACGAGGTCGAGCCCGAACTGAGCGCGGTGGTCTCGCGGGAGGACATGATCGCGTTTCAGGACCTGGTGCGGCGCGTTCCGGTCTCCGAGCCGGTGATGCGCTACGCGGTCAACCTGGTGCGGTCCAGCCGGCCGAGCCCGAACGGGGGTCACGACTTCGTGCAGAAGTGGATCAGCTACGGCGCCAGCGTTCGGGCCGCCCAGTACCTGATCCTCGGCGGGAAGGCCCGCGCCCTCACCCAGGGACGCCTGACCGTCAGCTTCGACGACATCCGCGCGCTGGCACTGCCGGTGATGCGCCACCGCATCATCACCAACTTCCACGCCGAGTCGGAGGGGCGCACCACCGACGAGCTGATCGAGATGCTGCTGAAGGCCGTGCCGCTCCCGAAGTCGGGGATGTAGGGGAACGTGCACGCCCTGGCCGCCATCCCAACCGCCGGCGCGGGCCGCTAGCCGCCGATGGCCACCCGATCGCCCGCGGGCCACACCTCGTTCCTCGATCCCACCGTTCTGGCGCGGATCGACAACCTGCTGCTGCTGGCGCGCACCGTGGTGGACGGATTCCTGCAGGGGATCCACCGCTCTCCCTACCTGGGCGTGAGCATGGACTTCGCCGAGCACCGGCCGTACATGCCCGGCGACGACATCCGCCGCATCGACTGGAGGCTCTTCGCCCGCACCGACCGCTTCTACATCAAGCAGTTCGAGGCCGAGACCAACGCCGACGTCGCGTTCCTGTTCGACATGTCGGCGTCGATGGGCTACGGCTCGGGCGAGGTGACCAAGCTCGACTACGGCCGGTTCCTGACCGCCAGTCTGGCGTACTTCTCGGCGGACCAGAAGGACCGGGTGGGGCTCTACGCCTTCGATTCCGACGTGGTCGAGCACGTGCGTCCCTCGGCTGCGCACCTCGAAAAGGTCCTGCACGCCATCGCGCGCGTGCAGCCCAGGCGTGAAGGCGAGTGGGACCGGCCGCTGGCGCGGGTCGCAAACACCTTCCGCCGCCGCGGGATCATCGTGGTGGTGTCGGATTTCTACCACGACGCGGACGAGCTGACATCCGCGCTGGGCCTCTTCCGGGCCCAGGGAAACGACGTAGTGGCCTTCCACATCCTCGACCCCGCGGAGATCGACTTCCCCTTCGTGCAGGCCGCCAACTTCCAGGACCTGGAGACGCGGGAGCTGCTCCCGGTCGTCCCCGAGAAGTACGCGAGCGTCTACAGGAGCGAGGTCCGCGCCCACATCGACGAACTCGGCAGGGGCTTCATCCGGCACGGCGTCGACTACGTCCTCCTCAACACCGCCGAGCCGCTGGACGACGCGCTCTACGCCTACCTGACCTTCCGCCAGCGGACGCTGAGGGCTCCGGCCGGGCGCCCCGGAGCCGGGAGGTAGGCGGGTGGGCTTTCTGACCCCTCTGTTCCTGATCGGCCTGGCCGGGCTGGCCGTTCCGATCCTGATTCACCTGACGCGCCAGGAGCGGGGCAGGCCCGTCCGGTTCCCGTCGCTGATGTTCCTGGAGAAGATCCCCTTCCAGGAGACCTCGAAGCGCCGCATCCGGCACTGGGTGCTGCTCATCATGCGGCTGGCCGCCCTGGCGCTGCTCGTCGCGGCGTTCGCCCGTCCGTTCGTGCGCGAGGGACGGCTGGCGGCGGTGGGCGGACCCGGGCCCGAGGAGTTGGTCGTTCTACTGGACAATTCGTATTCGATGGAGATGGGGGACAGCTGGGAGCGCGCGGTGTCGGAGGCCCGTTCGATGATCGGGGCGCTGCGTCCACGTGACCGGGCCTCGCTTATCGTCTTCTCGGAGACGCCGCAACTCGTGCACCGCTCGATTCCGGAGCTGCCGCGCATTCTCGCCACCCTCGACACCCTCGGCACGACTTCGCTCGCCACGCGCTTTGCGCCCGCGGTGAAGCTGGCCGCCTCAACCCTGGCCGCCTCCACCCTTCCCCGGCAGCGCGTCGTGGTGATCAGCGACTTCCAGCGCACGGCCTGGAGCCCCGACCCGGACGCGCAGGTGGCCGAGGGGGTGGTGGTGGAGACGGTGGTGATCGAGGGCGGCGAGATCGAGAACCTCGCCCTGACCGACCTGGAGCTCGGGCGCCAGAGCGCCGGAGGGAGGGACCGGGTGACGGTCGAGGCGCGGCTCGTGAATACGGGGGAATCCGCTGCGAGCGGCGAGGTGACGCTGGCGGTGGACGAGACCGACCTGGAGACGGTGACCGCGACGGTGGCGCCGGGCGGTGCGGAGCCGGTGGCATTTGCGCCCTTCACCCTCACCGCGCAGTTCACGCGGGGGGAGGTGCGGCTGGGAGAGGGCGGCGAGGGGCTCCTGCAGGACAACACACTCAGCTTCGTGGCCTCTCCCGGAGGGGACCTGCAGGTGGTGGTGGCCGATCCGCTCGGCCCGGGCGACTCGAACCTCTACCTGAGCGGGGCGCTCGACATCGCCGGGGGCGCGGGCTTCGACGCGAGCGTGACCCGGGGCCTGCCCGGCGACGACGAACTCTCCCGGTCCGAGGTGGTGATCCTCAACGGCGGGCCGTTCCCCGGGGGAAGCGAGGGCGACCGGCTGCGCGCGTTCGTGGAAGACGGCGGCGGGCTGCTGATGGTGCTCGGCGAGCGTTCGAGCGTACCCTCCGTCCACCAGGAGTTCCTGCCGGCCACCATCGGGGCGGTCTCGGAAGGAGCCATGGAGCGGCGCATCGGCTTCGTCGACTACGACCACGCCATCTTCGAGGCCTTCCGCGGCCCGCGCTCGGGGGACTTTTCGCAGGCCGTCTTCTACCGCACGCGCCTCCTGACGGAGACCGACGGCCAGGTGCTCGCCCGCTTCGACGACGGCACCCCGGCGCTGGTGGAGGCGCAGCGGGGCCGGGGCCGCGTCCTGGTGTGGGCATCCGGCCTCGACCGCTTCTGGAACAGCCTGCCGCTCCAGCCCATCTACCTGCCCTTCGTGCACCGCGTCACCAGGCACCTGGGCGGGCGGGGCGAGGTGCTCCCGTGGCACCTGGCCGGCTCCACCGTCAACCTCGCCGGACTGGCCGAGACGGCCGGGTCGTGGGAGATCCCGGAAGGGGCCGTGGCGATGGAGCCCGGCGGAGGCTCCGTGCCGCTGGATCCGGACCGGCCCCTGCTCGAGCTCGACCGGCGGGGGATCTGGGAGGTCAGGCCGCCGGGCCAGCGGCCGGATCATCCGCTGGCGCTGGCGGTGAATGTCGACGTGTCCGAATCCGACCTCACGCAGATGGACGTGCAGGCGTTCGCCGTCTCGGTCGGGGGCACGGCAACAGCGTCGCAGACCGGCCCCGAGGCCGCGGGCGCAACGGAGGCGACGGTCGAGATCCGCGAGGAGGACCATGAGAAGAGCCAGTCGTTCTGGCGTTACCTGCTCGCCGCCGCCTTCCTGCTGATGGTATCGGAGACCATGCTGTCCAACGGATTGTCGCGGCACCGGGTCAAAGAAAGAGAAGAGGTGACTGCAACGGTGTAGGGGGAATGCCGCCGGGAGGGCCGTGAGCCGGTCTCTGGCGGATTTCGACTACACCGCCAATGTTACCGCAGAGAAACGTCGAGGCCTGCGCGACAGGCACGCGGGGAGAGGCGCCCGGACGCCGGGCGGCCGCTCAACGTCGGAATCGTGACAGATTCCGTGACAGATAAGGGGGGGAATATGTCAATCTGGCGCAACGCGAGGAACCGGGATGAGCTTCTCCGCATCGTACGCCGGGTTCGCCGACGCTGGCGGCTCAAGCTTCTGCTGCGCGGACTCGCCCTGACGGTTGCCGGTGCGCTCCTGACCTTTCTCATCTCCGCATCCACCCTGGAGGCGCTGCGCTTCCAGCCGGAGGCGATCCTGGCACTGCGCGTCGTGCTCTGGCTGGTGATCGGCTTCTTCATGGCCCACTCGGTCCTCTGGCCGATGTTCCGCCGGGTTTCCGACGAACGGGTCGCGCTGTACCTGGAGGAAAACGAACCCTCCCTCAACTCCCAGGTCATGACCGCGGTGGAGTCGGCCGGCGACAGCAGCTTCGACAACTCGCAGTTGCTGCAGGAGGTGGTGGAGCGCGCCGCGCGGCAGTGTCGCCGCATCGACTACGGCAAGCGCATCGAGTCGAAGGCGATCCGGCGCTCGGCCACGGCGCTCGGCGGCCTGGCCCTCGCCGCCCTCCTGCTCCTTTCGTTCGGCCCCGGCTTCCTGCGGCACGGCATGAACGCGCTCTTCTTCCCCGTCCGCACGGCCGAGTCGGTCAACCCCTACAGCGTCGCGCTCGAACCCGGCGACACCATCATCTCGCGGTACTCCGACCTCATGGTCCGCGCCGTCGCGCACGGCTTCAACCCCGAAGATGTCGTCCTGTACACCCGCGCCGAGGGAGAGACCGGCTACTCCGCCCTGCCGATGATCGAGGACGGCGCCGGCACCCATGAAGGCCTCCTCCTCAACGTCGCGGAGGAGACCACCTACTACGTCGAGGCCAACGGGGTCCGCTCCGGCACCTTCACCCTCGGCGTCGCGGATCTCCCCGCGGTAGACCGGCTTGAAATGGTCTACCACTTCCCGGGCTACACCGGGCTGGCGCCGCGCCGCTTCGAGTACGGCGGCGACGTGGCCGCGCTCGCCGGGACCCGGGTCGAGCTGATCATCACGCCCACCATTCCCGTGTCCGAAGCCCGGCTGGTGATGGACCCGGGCGACACGATCCAGCTGGAACCCGGGGCGGAGGGAACCTTCCAGGGCTCCTTCACCGTCCGCCAGGACGGCTTCTACGGCGTGAAGTTTCCCGCCCTGGGCGGAGCCTGGGTGGCGGGCGCACCCGACTACCGGATCGACGTGCTCCACGACCAGGGGCCGTCCATCTCCTTCAACAGGCCCGGGCGCGACATCCAGGTGAGCTCGATCGAGGAGGTGTTCATCGAAGCCCGTGCCGACGACGACGTGGGCGTCGCCGAGATCCTCCTGGTCTACAGCGTCAACGGCGGACCCTCCGACACGCTGCGCATCCACTCGTCGGGGGGCGAACCGCTCCCCGAGGCCACCGCCGGGCACACCTTCTTCCTGGAGGACTACGAACTCGAGGTCGGGGACCTCGTCGCGTACCACGGGATTGCCCGCGACAATGCCCCCGTGCCCGGCGAGGCGATGACCGACATCTACTTCCTCCAGATCCGTCCCTACAGCCGCGACTACCGCGAGATGGAGGGCGGGGGTGGTGGAGGCGGTGGTGGCGGCGGCGGTGGCGGCGGCGACGGCATGGAGCAGGATCTGTCCAACCTGCAGCGGCAGATCATCGCGGCCAGCTTCAACCTGGTACGGGACCGGGACACCTACACGCCCGGCGCCTGGGAGGAGAACGTCGTCAGCATCGGCAACAGCCAGGAGAGCCTGCGCACCCAGGTGGAGACGCTGGCCCAGCGGATCGTGAACCGCGGGATCACCGGGGCCGACGAGGCCTTCCAGCAGATCGCCGAGGCGTTGCCGATCGCCGTGGAGGCCATGAATGAAGCCGTCGACTCCCTGCGCACCCTGAGCCCGAGCGGCGCGATCCCGGCCGAGCAGCGCGCACTGCGCCAACTGCAGAAGGCCGAAGAGACCTACGAGCGCTTCGTGACGATGCAGAACCAGCAGCAGCAAGGCGGCGGCGGGGCGGCCAGCGGGGGCCCAGCGCGGAGGACCTGGCCGACCTCTTCGAACTCGAGACCGATGCGTTGCGCAACCAGTACGAGACCGTGCAGCGGAGCGAGCAGCAGACCACCGACCAGGAGGTCGATGAGGCGCTGGAGAAGCTGCGCGAGCTGGCCCGCCGCCAGGAGCAGGAGCTGGAACGCCAGCGCCGCCGGGCCGCGGCCCAGCAGGGTGGACAGGGGGGCGGGAGCGATGCCGCGCGCGACCTGGCCGAGGAGGCCGAGGAGGCGGCGCGGGAGCTGGAGCGGCTGTCGCGGGAGACCGGCAACCGGGAACTCGAGGACGTCTCGCGGCAGCTGCAGCAGGCCGCCGACGCGATGCGCCGTTTCGCGGCGAACCGGGGCAACGCGGGAGTCGCCGAGGCCCAATCCGCGCTGAGGCGGCTGCGCGACGCCCGGGACGAACTGGAGGGCGTGCAGGACGACCGGCTGCAGCGCGACCTGGAGGACGCCCAGCGGCGGACGGACGATCTCGCCCGGCAGCAGGAGGACGTGCAGGAGCGCATGCGGGAGCTGGCCGAGGAGACCGGCACGGCCGAAGAGCGGTGGGGCGTCATCGAGGACAAGGAAGAGATGGCCGAAGAGGTCGACGACCTGCTCTCGCAGCTGGACGAGATGGCGAGGAGCGCACGGCGGGATGCCCAGCCCGGGGCCGACGAACTCGAGGATGCCACCGAGACCATTCGCGACACCCAGCTCAGCCCGCTGCTCCAGTGGTCCCGGGGCCTGGTGGGCCGACCCGACTACGAGGACTACGCCAAGGGATTCGAGGATCAGATCTCGCAGGCGATCCGCTCACTCGGGAACCGCCTCGACGAGGCGCAGCAGGCCATGCAGGAAGGCGGCGACCGTGATGTACGGACCGAGGCGCTCGAGAGCGCACAGGACATGGTCCGCAACCTGGAATCGATGCAGCGCCGTCTGATGGAAGGCGCGCAGAACCCGGGGGAGCAGGGGCAGCAAGGCCAACAGGGGCAGCAGGGGGAGCAGGGGCAGCAAGGTCAGCAGGGGCAGCAAGGTCAGCAGGGGCAGCAAGGACAACAGGGGCAGCAAGGACAACAGGGGCAACAAGGACAACAGGGACAACAAGGCCAGCAGGGTCAGCAGGGCCAGCAAGGTCAGCAGGGGCAGCAAGGTCAGCAGGGGCAGCAAGGACAACAGGGGCAGCAAGGACAACAGGGGCAGCAAGGACAACAGGGGCAACAAGGACAACAGGGACAACAAGGCCAGCAGGGTCAGCAGGGTCAGCAGGGCCAGCAGGGCCAGCAGGGCGGCAATCAGCAGGGCGGCGACAATCGCGTGGGCGGCGGTGACTACCGTGGCGGCTACTACGGTGGCAACTACCGGGACGCCAACTGGCGCTACGGCGGTCTGCGCAACTTCGATCCGGAGGCGATTCGCCAGATGCGCCGCGAGGCCCGCGAGAGGGCGGCCGAACTGCGGAACCTGGCGACGCTGGTCGAGCAGAGCGGAGCCGACCCGCGCGAGCTGCAGGCGATGCTCGAGGCAATACGCGCGCTCGACCGCGAAGGCACCTACGCCGATCCCGAAGAGGTTCTCAGGCTTCAGAGCCAGTTGGTGGAAGGGGCGAAGCAACTCGAATTCCGGCTCCGCCGCGAGTACGCGCTCGACGAAGAGCAGGACATCCTCCTCTTCCGGTCCGGCGATGTCCCGGAGGAGTACCGGGACCTCGTCGCGGAGTACTACCGCTCGCTGTCGCGAACCGGAAGGGACGGTAGGTGACGGGAGAGGTGGCGGGGTCAGCGGAACCGTCCTCAGCGGCGGAGCCCCCCGCCGCCACCCGTGACATCGAGGTCTCCGTCGAAATCGCTGCGCCGGTCGAAGCGGTCTGGCGCGCCATCACCGAGGGCGACCAGGTCGCCAACTGGTTCGCGCCCATCGCCTCGGCCAACCCGGGTGAGGGCGGCCACCTCACCGTGTCCTGGGAAGCCGGGGCGGAGTGGACCAGCTGGATCACGGTGTGGGATCCCGGCAAACACCTGCGCCTTGTCGACCAGCTCCCCGACGAGCAGGCGGACGGCGGCGCGGCCATGGCGCTCGACTACCGGCTCACGGACCTCGGCGGCACCACCCGCCTCGACCTCGTCAACTCGGGGCTGTCCTCCGCACCCGACTGGGACGACACCTTCCACATGATGAACAACGGCTGGCGCTTCTTCCTCTGGAACCTGAAGCACTTCCTGGAGCGCCACCCCGGCGCCCGGCGAACGATGATCAGCCAGCGACCCCGGGTGACGGGCTCCCGCGAGGAGGTGTGGGATCGGGTGTTCGGTGCGGAGGGCCCGCTACGCACGGTCACGGACGGCGCGTACCCCGGTACGGGCGACAACTTCCGCTGCGTCCTGGACGGCCTGGAGGCACTGGAAGGGGCCGTCGAGCTGTGTGACCGGCCCTGGGCCTTCGCAGGAGTGGTATCCTCGCTTGCAGACGGAGTTCTTCACGTGGAGATGGAGGGGACGGGGGATCGTTGGAAGATGGGCGTCTGGCTATCCGCATACGGAGTCGAAGAAGAGCAGTGCGAAGAGATCGGCGCAGCCCTCGCGAGGACGCTTTCCAGGGTGTTTCCAGAGGACGGATGACCCTCCGCGACATTCGCGTGGCGCCGCTTCCGCGGCCAATCCGGGCGTGACGACGAGCCCGCAGCCAACGGGAACGCGTCCGCCGGCGCCGGTCGCCTCCGGCCTCGATCGCTTCATCCGGGGCGCCGGCGAGGCGTTGGGACTTCGTGACGCGCGCCTGGGACTCATCGCGCACCCCGCTTCCGTCACCTCGGGCCTGACCCACGCCGTCGACGCCATCCTCGGCGCCGGCTACGACCTGCGCGCCATCTTCGGCCCGCAACACGGCGCCCGCGGCGAGAAGCAGGACAACATGATCGAGTCGGACGACTACACCGACCCGGTCACCGGCCTGCCCGTCCACTCGCTCTACGGCGAGGTCCGCAAGCCCACCCCAGAGATGCTCGACGGCCTCGACGCCCTCCTGTTCGATCTGCAAGACGTCGGCGTGCGCGTCTACACCTTCGTGTGGACAATGGCGCTGGCGATGGAGGCGTGCGGAGCGGCGGGCATCCGCTTCGTCGTCCTGGACCGTCCCAATCCGATCGGCGGCCTCAAGCGCGAGGGCCCCGTGCTGCGGGCCGGCTACGAGTCCTTCGTGGGCCTCCACCCCCTCCCCCTCCGGCACGGCCTCACCTGCGGCGAAGTGGCCCGCTGGCTGACCCGGGAATGCGGCATCGCCTGCGACCTCGACGTCGTCCGCGCGGACGGCTGGGAGCGCCTCATGTCCTGGGCCGACACCGGCCTGCCCTGGGTGATGCCCAGCCCGAACCTGCCCACCCCCGAATCCTGCCTGGTCTATCCCGGCATGGTCCTCCTCGAAGGCACCAACCTCTCTGAAGGCCGCGGCACCACCCGCCCCTTCGAACTCTTCGGCGCCCCCTGGCTCGACCCCACCGCCCTCACGACCCGCCTCGCCCGCGCCCGCCTCCCCGGCGTCGCCTTCCGCCCCTGCCACTTCGAGCCGACCTTCCAGAAGCACGCGGGCCGACTCTGCGGCGGCGCCCAGCTGCACGTCACCGACCCCGGCACATTCGAGCCCGTCCGCACCGCCGTCGAGATCCTCGTCGCGGCCCACGCCCTCGCCCCGCACGACTTCACCTGGCGCGAGCCACCCTACGAATACGAGGAGACGCTGCCCCCCATCGACATCCTGTGGGGGAACGCCAGGCTGCGGGAGGGTGTACAACAGGGCGATTCCGCCGATGAAATCCTGGCAGGGGTCGAAGCCGAACTGGAGGGGTTTGCCACGCCGGTGAAGCGCCATTTGCTCTACTGACCTGACTGCACTGCACTTACATACCGAGGGGCGAGCGTCCCACCGACGGTCGCCGCCGGCCACAACCCGCTCCGCCCCGGTCGACACAATCGGAAGGCAGGATGACGATGGGGTCTTTCATTCGCTCGTTGGTGATCACGGCAATCTCCGCAACCACCGCTACCCTCCCGGCAACCCCCGCAATTGCCCAGCTCATCGTCGAAGCCGAACCCAGGGAGGCGTGCGAAGTTCTCCGCCTCGGCGACGCGGCGATCTGGCGGGACCGCCCCAACCGACCTGCGAGCCGCCGTAACGGAAGGCCTGCTCCTCTACGACTACTTCGAACCGATCTCATCCTTCTTCCTGACCCACGACGAACGCGTGTGGCTGCGAGATGCGGTTACACCGGAGGACTACGAAGCCCTCTGGATCGTCGTCGGCTCGGATGGCGAACCCGAGTTCCGGGTGCAGGCCCCAACCGGCATCGCCTTTGGGGCCGCCCTCGGCGACCGGGTCTGGGCCACCGGCCGCACCGAAATGGACGTTCCGTTCATCGTGCAGTACGAACTGAGAGCACCTGGGACCTGCCGGTAGTCCGCAGGCTCCGGACGTAATGCCGACTTCCCACCTGGACTGACTCAGCGCACTCGGAAGTCCACCACCAGCGGCAGGTGATCGGAGTGATCGGTGTCCGATCTGCGGAGTCCCAGCTCACGCAGGGCGTCCGCGGACAGGTCGGCCGCGTCGAAGACGAACGCCTGGGCGACCTCGAGAACCGCGCTCCGGTAGAGCACGAAGTCCAGCCTGCCCGGCGAAAAGGGGTCGTCGCGCCAGGTGCTGCGCCAGGTGGCGAGCGAGCGGTCGCGCAGGCGCTCCAGCCGGACAACGGACAGGTCGGGCGCGGACCCTTCCAGGTCGCCGCCGTCGGATCCAGGCCCTCGGCGCAGTTCGTCGAGGGGGCGCGCCGACCCCACAAGATTGAGGTCGCCGCCGATGACGAGACCGGCGGCGGGGCGCCCGGCCAGCGCCGCCGCGACCGCCCGGTTCAGCGTGCGGGCCTGCAGCTCGCGGAGACGGTCGCGCGGGGACCCGTCGTACCCGGCGCTCTGCAGGTCGACCGGGACGAACAGTACGTCGCGCCCTTCGATGGTCACCCAGGCGCCCGTCGCCGACAGCCCGCCTTCCTCCTCGGCCATCGCCAGCTCCGACGGCAACGCCATTCCGCGCGCTTGGGGCTCGTCCCCAACCTCACCCAGCCATCCCTCCAGCGCACCCGGCGGATGGTCGATCCGGCTCAGACTCTCCTCCCCGCGCAGGTCGAGCCCCCGCGCCCCGACCACCGTGCGCTGGCGGCCGCCTCCCGACGCCAGCCACCACGTCCACGCGGCCGACGCCCGGGCCGCCCTTCCCCCACCCTGCCCCCCTCGCGCATCCTCAGCCCCTCCCCCTCCCACCCCATCGCGCGCGCCCCCGGCCCCACCTCCGCCCGCCATCCCCGCCCCGAACCGCCCCAGCTCCGCGATCGTCACATCGGCGTAGACCTCGTCGAGAAGGACCACATCGGCACCGAGCCCCGCAAGCACGCGCTGGAACGGACGCCGATTCTCGCGGAAGCTGCGATCCGACACGTTCCAGACCACCACCCGGTGCGTGTCCCGCGCCCTGGCCACGTCAGGGACGCCCAGGAGCGGCGGCTCTCCACCCGGCGGCGTCGCCAGCACGTGCGTGAAGAGCCGTGTTTCGTCGACCGCGTCCCCGCCGCGCACGAAGCGCACCCGCCCGATGACCACGCTGTCCATCGCGAGCGCTATCGGCGGCCCTGTGCGGTCCACCTGGCTCACCTCGGCGTCCGGGCCCTCGCCGACTTCCCGGGGCACTTCGGCCACGGCCCCGCGCCGCACCCGCACCTCGAAGCGGTCCGAAGAGTGCGTCGGCGCCACCAGCAGACCCACGCCAGCCGATCCCTCAACCTCGCCGGCACCCTCGGGACCGACGCGACGAATCCCCACGCCGGCCCCGTGCCGGTCACCGTCAGCGCCCGCGTCCCGGGACAGCACAATAGCCAGATCGGCACCCTCGACGCCCCCGTACGGCCCTCCCGTCGCCGCGTCCCCGTCCGCGTCGAGCACCACCTCGACCGAGCCCGCCATCCCCTGCGCGGTCACGGTGCGTCCCAGGTCGATCAGGATGTGCAGGAAGCGCGGGTCGTCCCGCAGCGAGACCGGTCCCAGGTCGACCGGCGAGGAGCCGCGCGCCGCATCCCCGATGCGATCGTTCACCGCCGGCGCCACGCCCTCCCAGTCGTCGAATACCCCGTCAGTCCACACCGGAGCCCCGGAGAACATCCGGTCGACCATGTTGCAGCCGGCCAGCGACGGCAGACACGCCGCGAGCACCAGGCACGCGCGGAATGTCCATCCCGGCCTCCGGGGTCGCGCAATCGGTCTTCGCAGGCCGCCACTTTGTTCGCCGACCGAACAAAGGCGCCGCACAACCCTCATTCCCCCTGCCGCACAATCAGCCGGTGCCCCCCGGCTCAAAACCGGTACCTCATCTCCAGCGCCAGCCACCGTTCGCGCGCGCTACCTCCTCTCGCCCGGCCAACCGTTCACTGCGGCGCTGCGCATGTCTCTACCTCCCCCGCCCGCGGCCGCCCCAGTCGCCACCCCCGCCGCGCCCGCCACGCGTGAACTGCGTTCCGAGCCGGTAGTTGACCTGCAGCATGAAGTACCGCCCGAGCGAATCCGTGCGCGACTCCTGGATGAAGTTGGAGTTGTTGCTGATGCTGATGCCCCGGTTCTGATTCAGGAGGTCGCGGGCGCGGAATTCGATCTCGATGCGATTGTCGAGCATCCTGCGCATGATCGACGCGTTCCAGCGGGCCACATTCTGCACGTCGCCGAACTGGGTCTGGGTCGAGCCGTAGAGGTTGTCGTCGTAGACCTGGTACCTCAGGTCGGTCTCGATCGTCCACGCACTGGTCGGGTAGATGTTGGCTTCCAGCGAGTAGGTGCTGTTGACGTAGTCGCGGTTGAGCTCCTCGTTGAGCGAGTAGCGGGCGTTGTTGAAATTGAAGGTGGCCCCGAGCTCCACGTCGACCCGATCCCTGTTCCGGTTCTCGATGTTGAATTCCACCGTGTTGCGGATGGACTGGTTGTCGTTCGCGACCAGGTTGATCAGTTCGGTCCCCTCCGAGTAGCTGAGGCGGTACTCCAGGTCCACATCCACGCCGAGCCTCCTGATCGGAGTGCCGTAGTTGGCACCGACGTTACCCGACCACGACGCCGCTGTGTTGATCGGCGAACGGGTCTGGACGCCCCGGTCGTCGTACATGCGCGACTGGGCAATCGTGTTGTGGGTGTACGTGTAGTTGAAGAAGGTGAAGAGATTGCGGAAGCTGAACTGGTCGAAAAATCTGTACTCCCCGTTGAGCCGGTGCGAATACTCGGGCACCAGGTCGGGGTTGCCGGTATAGATGTTCAGCGGGTTGGTGTTGTTCACGAACGGCTGCAGCTGGGTGAGCGACGGCTCCCGGGTCGAGGAGTTGTACCGCACGTTGACGTTGTGGCCTTCCTTCAACTCGATCCTGAAGTTCATGTTCGGCAGAATGTGGGTGTAGCTGTTCGCGATCCTCTCGTCCCGGTTCTGGATGAGCCCGTCCAGGTTCGAACGCCGGACCTCCAGGCCGCTCACGAACCGGTAGCGCTCGTTGTTGCGGTTGAAGCGCGTTCCGGCGTTGTAGTAGGTGTAGGCCCGCTCGAATCCGTTGCTCCGGGGCACGTTGAGCATGCGGGAGCCGTCCACGATGTCGTAGACGGGGTTGTCCCGGTCCTCGCCCGTCGAGTTCGCCCGGCCGAAGAGCTCCAGGATCTGTCCCTGGCCCAGGGGCTGGGTCAGCGAGAGTCGGGCGCTGTTGTTCCAGCTGCGGCTGTCACGGAGCTGTTCCTCCAGAGTGTACTCCGGTTCCATGGAGCCGCCGGATCCCCCGCCTCCCCCACGGCCCCCTCCGCGGCTGACCCCGACCAACTCCGAGGAGAGTTCCGTGAGCTGGTCGGAGTCCGAGATCCGGCTCTGGAATTCGGCGACCAGGGAGCGTCCGGAGGAACCCAGCCGTTTGCGCCAGGTCAACTGTGCGTCGCCACCCAGGTCGTCGCCGTCCACCACCTGGTCCGTCTTCGCCGAGTTGAGAAGGCCGCCGGAGGTGTTGTGCGTCTCCTGGTTGGTGAAGCTGAAGCTGCCCGAGGTCGAGAGGTTGCCGTTGACCCGCAGGCGGAGCTGGTTCCCTTCCGCGAGCTGGATCTGCCCGTTGAGGTTGACCCTGTGATTGTTGTTGTTGGTCTCCGAGCTGTTCAGCCGGTCGACCAGGGACGACAGATCGGAGCCGAACAGCGTCTGCTGCTGAACCGTGCTGTTCCGCTCGTTGTCCGATTCATTGAAGGTGTAGCTGGAACGCAGCCAGTTGTCGTCGGTGAAGTCGTTGCTGGCATTGACGGCCACGCTCATGGTCTCCGTGAAGCCGCCGCCGCCACCGCCGCCGCCGCCCCTGCCGCCCCTGCGCTGGTTCACGTTGTTGGCGTTCAGGATCAGCGCGTACTGCCCCGAGGGCGAGAAGCGGTTCAGGTTGAGGAAGCCGTCGTAGCGCGCGTCGTCCGCCGACGTCCCCCCGATCCGGGGCTGGGTGTTGACGTCGCTGCCGAGGGCTCCGTTGGTCCTGCCGAAGTACCCCACTCTGGCCTCCTCGCGGAGCTTGAGGTCGAGGGTACGCTCCTCGTTGCCATCGGAGATGCCGGTGAACTCGGCCATGTCCGACTCCTTGTCGTAGACATCGACCTGCTGGATCGCGTCGGCCGGCAGGTTGCGCGTCGCGATCGTGCCGTCGCCGCCGAAGAACTCCCTGCCGTCCACCAGGACGTTCTGTACCGCCTCGCCCTGCGCGGTGATCGCGCCGTCGTCGTCGACCTCGATCCCGGGAAGGCGCCTGAGCAGGTCCTCCACCGTGGCATTCGGCGGCGTCTCGAAGGCGGCCGCGTTGTAGCTGAGCGTGTCACGATTGTTGATGAAGGGCACGTGCTCGATGCTTACGACCAGCGGGTCGACTTCGACGGCCAGCACCTCCATCGTGACCTTCCCGGCCTCGACATCGGTGTCGGTGACGTCGAAGTCGGTTCGTATCGTCTCGTAGCCGATCAGCGTGACCTGCAGGATGTACTCGCCGACGGGCAGCCTGGCGATCGTGAAGTTCCCGTCCCCGTTCGTCATGGAGAACCTGACGAGGACCGAGTCCTCCCGGGCAAGGGCGACCACCATGGCGTTCGGCAGCGCCTGTCCGGACGAGTCCGCGACCGCTCCCTTCACCTCGTATTGCTGTTGCGCCTGCGCGGGCGGGGCGACAGCGAGGAAGGCCGCCGCGCAGGCCACGGCCGCCAGTAGCGAGGCACACGCGCGCCGCGCCGGCGCACACCTCACGGGGAGCCGCGCCCCCGGATTCAGGTTCCAGTTCTTCATTGTTCGCTCCCTATTGCCTTTCGTCCCCACCGGGGGGCCGTCTGTTCCTTGTCATCTCCGCGAGCCGCTCCTTGACGAGTTGCTCGAATTCCTCCTGCGACATCTCGTCGCCCTCATCGGGCGGGGCGATCGTTCCCTGCTCCAGTTCGCCGAGGGCGACCTCCGTGGCCTGGTACTGGATCTGCCCGTCGTTCACCGACAGCACCAGAATCATGCCGGGCAGTCCCCCGTAGGCCTCGGGGCCACCCTGAACCGGGATCTGGGGGGTGAACCACGCGTCGATCGTCGTCGCGCTGTCCTTCTGCGCGGTGGCCTTGAGCACCATGTATCCCAGGTGCTCGGCCTGTTCCGATGTCAGCTGCCACTCCAGCGACGGCTGCTCCCGCGTCACGCGGAAGGTGCGGCCGAGGAATCTGCGGGCCTCGACCATCGTGCCCGCCTCGGGGTCCACGTACGCGCTCTGCAGCTGGGTCGCCGCGTAGGGATCCAGCTCTGCCGTGCCTCCAGGACCGGACCCGAACCTGCCTCCCCCAAACCGCCCGAAGCCTCCCCCGGCGCCATCCGAAGGCGGCCGGTCGAAGCCACCACCGCCGCCGCCGCCGCGAAGACGCTGCCCGCCACCGCCATCTCCCCGACCGCCCCCGCGTGCCTCCATCGTCATCACCCAGCCCGATGGACCGAAGTGGAGGACCACCGTGGTGGTCCGTGGGGGCGGCGTGAACTGCTGCCCTCCGCCAGCGCCCGGCGGACCCCCACGCCCCCCGAAGGACGGCATCTCACGCTTGACTACGTGGGTGTAGGTGACGGTGCCCTCCTGTGCTGCCGCGTCGGCCGGGGCCACAAGAACCGCGAAGCCGACGGCGGCGGCGATGGAAGCTGCGCCAAGGCTGACGGTCGCTGCGGCGGAGGCGGGCCGAACCCTCCGGCGAGTCGATTGGGACGGGCGAATCACTGGCATCTCTCCGAGTCTCCTCTGCTGGGGACCTTGCGGTGTTTCGGGAGCGTCCCGCGGACCGTTCCGTTCACCGGCCCGCTGGTGCGCCCACGTTATCTAGGACACCTCAAGTACCCTGAGCGTTAGCTGCGCGGAAACGCCGGGCGGGCGACTCGCATTCTCACCACAACCGGCGACGCCGCCGGCCGGCCAGCCGGGTCAACCGATGAATCCGCCCAGGAACCGGCCCCCCAGCCGGTAGGATGCCTGCAACATGAAGAACTGGCCGAGCGACTCGGTCCGCGATTCCTGGATGAGGTTGGGCCGGTTGGAGATCGTGACGCCCTGATTCTGGTTCAGCAGGTCGTAGGCGCGGAGCTCGATCTCGACTCGATCATTGAACAGCCGCCGCATCACGGAGGCGTTCCAGCGAGCGATGTTCTCCGGCTGGCCGAAGCGGGACTGCGCCGGCCCGTAGAGGTCCCGGTCGAAGACCTGGTAGGTGAAGGTCGAGCGGATCGTCCAGGCGCCGGGCGCGTAGAGCGTGCCGTTCGCGAAGTACCGGCTGTTCACGTACGTCCGGTTGAGTTCCTCGTTCAGGGAGTACCGGGCGTCGTTGAAGCTGAAGCTGGCTCCACCGTGGACATCGAACCGGTCCTTGATCCGGTTGTTCAGGCTGAGCTGGACGGTGTTGGTCGTGGACCGGTTGTCGTTCGCGACCAGGTTCACCAGCTCGGTGCCCTCGGTATAGGCGACCCTGTACTCCAGGTCCACGTCCACCCCGAGTCTGCGGACCGGCGTGCCGAAATTGGCCCCCAGGCTGGCCGACCAGGACCCGTCGGTGTTGATCGGGAAGCGGGTCTGCACCCCGCGATCGTCGTAGAACCGGGACTGGGCGATCGTGTTGTCGGTGTAGGTGAAGCCGCCGAATGTGAAAAAATTCACAAAGCTGAACTGGTCGAAGAACCGGTAGTCGGCCTTCAGGCTGTGGGTGTATTCCGGTTCCAGATCCGGGTTGCCCGTGTAGATGTTCAGCGGGTCGGTGTTGTTCACGAAGGGCTGCAGCTGGGTCAGCGACGGCTCCCGGCTGGAGGTGCTGTACCCGACGCTGAGGTTGTGGCCCTCCCTGACCTCCGTCTTCAGGTCCATGTTCGCGAGCAGGTGGGTGTAGCCGTTTTCGATCCTCTGGTCGCGGTCGCTGATCACCCCGTCGAGGTTGGAGCGCTGCACGCGCAGTCCGGTCGAGATCCAGTAGCCATCGCCGATTCGGCTGAACCGGGCCCCGGCGCGGTAGTAGGTGTAGGCGCGCTCGAACCCCGTGCTGCGCGCCCGGTTGAAAACGCGCGCATCGTCGACGATGTCGTACACCGGATTGTCCCGGTCCTCGCTCGTCGAGTTCCTCTGGCCGAACACCTCCAGGGAGTGGCCTTCACCCAGAGGCTGGGTCAGCGACAGGCGCGCACTGTTGTCCCACGTCCTTCCAACGCGGTTCTGTTCCTGGAGCGTCTCCTCCACGCGGCCGGACTCTCCGGGCCCGCGGCGGAGACCGCTCACCCGCGAGGAGAGGTCCCCGCCGTAGTCGTAGTCCGAGATCCCGGTGCGGAACTCGGCCACCACGGAACGGCCGGACTCGTCCAGCCGCTTGCGCCAGGTCAGCTGCGCATCGCCCCCCAGGTCGTCGCCATCGGTGAAGTGGTCGGTCACCGCCGAATTCAGCATGCCGCCGGCGGCGTTGTGCGTCTCCTGAGTGGTGAACTGCGACGTGAGCGAGGAGCGCAGGTTCGCGTTGACCCGCAGGCGGAGCTGGTGGCCCGGCGAAAGGGCGAGCTGTCCGTTCAGGTTCAGACGGTGGCCCCCGCTATTCGATTCGCTGCTGGAGGACTGGTCCAGCACCGAAGCGACATCCGACCCGAACAGGGCCTGCTGCTGCACCGTGCTGTTCCGGATGTTGTCCAGTTCGTTGTAGAAGTAGCTCGACCGCAACCAGTTGTCGTTGCCGAATTCACGGCTGGCGTTGACCCCGCCGCTCATGGATTCGCTGAAGCCCCCACCGCCTCCGCCCAACATGCCGGAGGGCGCCCCCGCGCCGCCGCCGAACATCATGAGGTTGCCGACGACCATTTCGCCGATGCCGGTCGAGGAGAATCCGGCATTGCCCACGTTGTTCGCGTTCAGGATCAACGCGTACTGGCCGGTCGGGGAAAAGCGGTTCAGGTTCAGTGCGCCATCGTAGCGGGCGTCGTTCGCGGCGGAGCCTCCGAGGCGTGCCTGGTTGTCGATGTCGCTGCCGAAGCCTCCGCTCGTCCGCCCGAAGTATCCGACCCTGGCCTGTTCCTTCAGCCTGAGGTCGACGGTGCGCTCGTCGTCCCCGTCGGGGATGCCGGTGAACTCGGCCATGTCCGATTGCCTGTCGTAGACATCCACCTGCCGGATGGCGGCAGCGGGGAGGTTGCGCGTCGCGATCGTCGGATCCCGGCCGAAGAACTCCTTGCCGTCGACCAGGACGTTCCGCACATCCTCGCCCTGCGCCTTGATCGAGCCATCGGCGGCGACCTCGATCCCGGGAAGCCGGCGCAGCAGGTCCTCGGCCGTGGCGTTGGGCGGCGTCCGGAACGCGGCGGCGTTGTAGCTGAGCGTGTCCCGCCGGTTGATGAACGGGACGTGCTCGATGCTCACCACCAGGTCCTCGACCTCGACCGCCAGCACCTCCATCGTCACCTGGCCCGCGTCGAAATCCGCGCCCGTGACGTCGAAGTCACTGCGCACGGCCTGGTAGCCCAGCAGCGTAACCTGCAGGATGTACTCCCCGCCTGGCAGCTTCGCGATGCTGAAGTGGCCGTCGCGGTCGGTGTGGGAGAACTTCACGAGAACCGAGTCCTCGCGGGACAACGCCACCACCATGGCGTTCGCCAGCGCCACGCCGGCCGTGTCGACGACCGAGCCGCTCACCTCGAACTCCGCCGGCGCCTGCCCGGCCCTCTCCTGGGCCTGCCCGGCCGGAACCGCCATGAGGAGGGTGATCGCAGACCCGAGCGCCAGGCCCCTCCAGTCGGTCATGGCTTCATCTCCCCGTTGCCGATGACACGGACTCCGCGACCTCGCGTCTTGCTGATCTCCTCCAGCTTGTCGGCCACGATCCTGTCGAATTCCTCGCGCGTCACTTCCTGGCCCTTGTCCGGCGGGCGAATCAGGTCTTCCTCCAGCGCCTCCAGCACTACCTCCGTCGCCTGGTACTGGGTGTGCCCGTCGTTGATGGAGAGGACGAGGATCATCCCCGGGAGTCCCCCGTAGGACGCCGGCCCGCCCGGGACCGGGATCAACGGCGTGAACCACGCCTCCACGACCGTGCTGTCGTGCTCCGTGGTGGCCTTCATCACCGGGTAGTCGAGGTGCATCGCCTGCTCGGTGGTCAGCTGCCAGTCGTAGGAGGGCCGCCCCTCGGCGACCCGGAAGGTTCGGCCGAGGAACTCGTGGGTCTCGACCAGGGTGCCCGTCTCGTAGTCCTCGTAGACGTTCCGTGCGGCACCGAGGCCCGGAGCGGCACCTGCGAACATGTTCAGCCCGACCGCCATATCCGACATGAATGCGACCGGGACCTCCTTGACCACGCCCCCTGCCAACCCCTTGACCGAGATTGCCATGTTGTCGGCCGGCCCCTTCCCGGGCAGATCCTCGGCCGGGATCATCAGTGATCCTGAAGGGGTGAAGTGCAGGACGCGCGTGCTCGTCGTCGCCTTCGGCATCTGCGCCTTCATCTGCGCCAACCCGGGGGGAAGCTCGAAATCGAGTTTGACCGAGTGGGTGTAGGTGATGATGCCCTCCTGTGCGGCGACCGTGGCCGGCGTCGTCATGGCGGCGAGTGTGAAGGCGGCCAGTGCAAGGCGGGGCGCGCGGACGAGAGCGTCTGGAAGGATTCGGGACTGGCCCCGGTGGGTGTGGCTGAACATGCTTGTCTCCGTTCTATTCGGCGGCAGGGCCGTTGCTTGCAAGGTCGGTCGCCGGTGGGTCTGCCGGTGGGAGTCCGGCCCCGGTTCCGAAGCTGCGTCGGTGCCCCATTGTGTGATTCATCGGCGCGGGCCGCGGTTGCCTTCCTGTAACGTGGCCGGCCCCGTGCGCCACGTCCAGCGCGGCAGGCCCTCCCGCCGTCTCGGGCCCGGTCGCGTCCGCACCTTGACATGTATATGGTTACCATATACCATATACGCCATGAAGAAGATCAAGACGACGGTGTATCTGAACGCGGGGGACTACCGCAGGCTCAGGTCGCTCGCGGCCGAGGAGGGGCGTTCGGCGGCAGAGCTGGTGCGCGAGGCGGTGGCCGAGTACGCGGCGAGGGCGACGGAGCGTGCATGGCCGAGGTCGATCGGGATGGGGGACAGTGGCGATCCGCACTTCGCCCAGAACTACGAAGACCAACTCGATGGCTTCGGGGAGGACGGCCTGGAGGACTACTTCCAGGCGCACGAGGCTGCTCCAGCTGAACCGTCAGATACTCGTCGCAAGTCGCAGGGTGGAGAAGATTGATCATAGTGGATACGGGCGCCATGCTGGCGCTTCTCGACAAACGAAACTCCACCCATACGACATTGCTCGAGCTCTTTCGATCCTGTCAGAACGAATGGGTCCTGCCATGGGCCATCCTGCCCGAACTGGACCATATGGTGCCGAGAAGATTGGGTCTTGCGGTCTCCCGAGCCTTTCGCGCCGACCTGGCCGAAGGCCACTACGCGGTTGAATGGGGCGCGCACCCCGACCTGAAGAGGGCGGTGGAACTTGATCGCACCTATCGCGGCCTGTCGCTGGGACTGGTCGATGGCATCGTAATGGCCATGGCGGAGCGGCTCGAGGCGCGCGCGATCGTGACGCTGGACCTGCGCGACTTCGGTGCGGTCACTCTGAAAGGCCAGCCGGAGCTTTGGCCGCGGGACCTGTCGCCGGGCCCGGACCGCGACCCGGCACGCCCGATCTGGCCGGGCTAGCGCCAGCGCGGCGGCCCGGGCCTGGTTGTCCTCACGGCGACGCCCGAACCAGCTGCGGACCCCTACGCCTCCACGATCGGCCAGGGCGTCCAGTCCCGCCACTTCCCGCGCGTAAAGTCCGGGAACTCCACCGGGGCACTGCCGTTGGCCACGCTGATCTCCGACAGCTCGCACACCGCGCTGAGCGCCGCCGCGTCGTAGACGTTCATGTCCAGCGGCAGCCCTTCGCGAAGGCATTTGATGAGGCGGTAGTCCTCCATGAAATCCATGCCGCCGTGGCCCCCGCCGATCGCAGCCTCGTGGAGCGCGGTCCACAGGGGGTGCTCGAACTCCTCGTAGTAGGTCCCGGCCTCTTCCCAGCGGTGCCCCGGGCTGCGCCCCTCGATGTACACGCGGTCGGGGTAGCCCTGGAAGATGCCGCGCGTTCCCTGGACCTTGTTGATGCGGTCGTAGGGGCGGGGAAGATTGGTGTCGTGGACGACGTAGATGGTCTTGCCGAGGGCGGTCTGGATGAGGCTGCCGTTCACGTCGCCGAGCGCGAAGGTCTCGGCGCGCTTGGGGTGCCCCTCGGGGTAGTTGGCGATCGCGTACTCCTGCAGGCCGCGCGAGGGGCTGCTCATCGAGACCAGATGGGCGAACCGGTCGCCGCGGTTGATGTCCATGCAGTTGGAGACCGGGCCGAGACCGTGCATGGGATAGAGGTTGCCGTTGCGGGTCCACGAATGGTTGCGGCGCCAGAGGCCCTCGGCTGCATCTTCGAATTTGATGCCGCGCAGGTCGTGCAGGTAGCCGCACTCGGCGTGGAGGATCTCGCCGAACAGGCCCTGCCGGACGAGGTTCAGGCAGAGGAGTTCGGCGCGTCCGTAGTTGACGTTCTCCATCATTGAGCAGTGGCGGTTGGTCCGCTCGGCGGTCTCGACCAGTTCCCAGCAGCCTTCCAGGGTGTACGAGGCGGGGATTTCGGTGGCCGCGTGCTTGCCGTTCTCCATGGCCGCGACGCAGACGGGGACGTGCCAGCGCCACGGGGTCGCCGTGTAGACGAGGTCGAGGTCCTCCTCGGCACAGAGGCGCTCGAAGTCGGTCTCGCCGTTGGTGTAGAGCGCGGGGCGGGGGTGGCCGGCCTGCTCGACGATGTCCGCGGCGCGCATGGCGTGCGGTTCGCGGATGTCGCAGACCGCCGTGATCACGCAGCCGTCGATGCGCACCAGGTTTCGGACGTGCGCCGTGCCCTGCAGCCCGACGCCGACGTACCCGATGCGGACGTTCTCGATGGGCGGGGCGGCGAAGGGGTCCTGCGGCGGGGAGCCGAGGGCGCGGGGCACGCGCGGGGCCGCCGCGACGGCGCTTCCGCCCGCGCCGGGGTCGCCGCATCCGTGCAGGGTGGTCGCCGCGACGCCGAGGGCTCCGGCCTTGAGGAAGTCCCTGCGGTCGAGTCCGCGGGGAGTGCGTGAATCGGGGGAGCGGTCGCTCATCTCCAGACCTCCGGAAAATGGGTGGACGAACTACTTATTGTACTTCAGCGCCGGGTGCAATGACAACAGCGCCGCGAGCCCCGCAACCGGCATCGACCAGAGCGCGGCGGCCTGCGGCCCGGTGAAGTCGGCGATCGCGCCCGTCGCCATGACGCCGAGTGCGCCCACCGTCCAGGCAAGCCCCATCACGATCCCGGAGCTGGCCCCCGGCGCCCGCGGCAGCATCTCCTGGGCCATCACAACGATCGGGGGAAGCGTCGCCATCCCGAGAAAGCCCGCCACCGCGATTGCGATGAGCCCGGGCGCGGCCCAAGGACCCAGCCACACCGCCAGCAGGTGGGCCGGGAGAGCAAGAGCGCAAAGCAGGAAGAGCAGGTGTCGCCGGTTCATGCGGTCGGCCAGGAGTCCGCCGGTCAGCGTGCCAAGCGCCTGCGCCCCCAGGTACAGCGACAGCGCGGCCGCACCGAGCGCCTCCGAGCCACCCGCGTCGGCCACGATGATCGGTTCCATCGTCAGAAAGACCCTCTGGACGAACGCCATCGCCGAGCTGACGCCGAAGATGATGCCAAGCGGCCCGGCGAGTCGCCCGAGGATCGTCGAAGGCGGAGGCGCGGGCGGCGCCCCCCGTGTCTCGCCCCGCCCGCTGGGCAGGCCCCGGAAGAAGAGCGGCGCGAGCAGAATCGCGGGGATCATCGCGACCCAGAGGCGCTGCATCCCGCCCCAGGCCACGAGTCCCACCGCGATCAGTGGCCCGGCCGCGTACCCGACCGCGCCGCCGAAGGAAAACACCGAGTAGCGTGCGCCCCCGCCTCGTCCGGCGCCGACCCGGACCGCGTAGGATGCCCCGGGGGGATGGAATGCCGCGCCTCCGAGTCCGCCGAGCACCAGCATCAGGAGCAGGATCCAGAACGACGGCGCAAACCCGATCAGCGACACGAAAACCGCGCTCGCGACCACCCCGCCCACCGCGAAGGCGCGCCGACCGAAGCGGTCCGCGAAGTAGCCGAAGAAGGGTTGCGGCAGCGCGGTCGCGATCGCGAAGGCGGACCCGAGCGCGGCGGCGGCCGCGATCGTAAGGTCGAGCCCCTCCATGATGCGCGGCAGGAGCGGCGGCACGATCGAGGCGTAGGCGTCGTTGACGGCGTGCGCCAGCGCGATGATGATCGCGATGCGGATCGCGGGGGCGGGCGCGGGTGGAGGGCGGGTCGCACGAGCCGCCGAAGGGTTGGCGCGGGGTGGCGCGTCAGCCTCCCGGGTTGAACCACCGGTCATGCTTCGAATCGAAGTAGTCCTCGTCGGTTGCACCTGATTCGCCGGCGACGCCGCCAGCGTGCGCCATCCGCCCTCACTGGATCGCCGCCGTCTCCGGTCCTACTATCATCGTGGATTCATGCTCGATTCCGAACCCCGTCGCGCCTGCGAACTCCTGGCGCGCGGGACCACCATCATCATCAGGACTGTTCCCATGAGACCCAACGCCAGCCCGAAACCGTCCCGAGGCGTCCCGGCGCGCCTCGCCGCACTGCTCACGTTCCCCTTCGTCCTCGCCGCAGTCGCCAGCTGCGGGGGCCCCTCCTACACGAACCCGCCCGGCCTCCAGGTCAATCCCCCCACCCCCGACCCTCGCGTCGGCCTCACGGCGGGGATGTTCGACGCGGGAGAGGCGAGCTGGAACCTGGAGCTGCTGTCGACCACGCCCCCGCCCGAGCAATTCCTGGGGAGCTTCAACTCGGACCTGGCCTTCACCGGCAACTACGCGATTCAAGGCAACTTCAACGGGATCCAGGTGTGGGACATCACCAATCCGGCCAGCCCGGTTTCGGTTGTCACCTACTACTGCCCGGCTTCGCAGAGCGACGTGTCGGTGTACGGTGACCTCCTCTTCGTATCCGGCGAGGACAACAGCGCCCGCCTGGACTGCGGCGACGAGGGGGTGCGGGAAGCGGTCAGCCACGAGCGGCTGCGCGGGATCCGCATCTTCGATATTTCCGACATTTCCAGTCCTCGATACGTCGCAAACGTGCAGACCTGCCGCGGTTCGCACACCCACACCGTGCTGGAGCACCCGGGCGACGACGAGAACGTCTACATCTACGTGTCCGGCTCGTCGACGGTGCGGCCCTCAGAAGAGCTTGCCGGGTGTTCGGCGTTTTCGCCGGAGGAGGATCCGAACTCGGCGCTCTTCCGCATCGAGGTGATCCGCGTGCCGCTCGACGATCCGCAGGCGGCCGCGGTGGTGAGCTCGCCGAGGATCTTTCAGGATCTGGTCGCGCCGCCGAGGCACGGTCCCGCGCCGGGCGACATCCGGGCGAGGGAGGAAGCGGAGGCCAGGATGGAGGAAAGACGGCTGGCCCGCGAGGAAGAGCGGAGGCAGCGCGCCGCCGAGGCACGGGAGCGGGGCGACTTCGTGGTGGAGGTCGAGGACCGGCTGAGCGTTCTGCCCGCCACGGAGGCGGCCGCGAAGCTGGACAGCATCGTTGCCGCGCGGGGTGGTGACGGCCCGCCCACCGCAGCCGACAGCGCGGCGCTGAGCGAAGCCCTGGATGCGGCCACGCGAGCGTCGATGCCCGCCATGATGCGTCCCATGGGCGGCCGCCCCCCTCCCGCCCGCGACGAGCCGCGACCGGGACCGAACCAGTGCCACGACATCACCGTGTACCCGGCGATCGGGCTGGCGGGCGGCGCGTGCCTGGGCTACGGCCTGCTCCTCGACATCACGGACCCCGCGAATCCCGTGCGCCTGCAGGCGGTGGCCGACTCCAACTTCTCGATCTGGCACTCCGCCACCTTCAGCAACGACGGCAGCAAGATCATGTTCACCGACGAGTGGGGCGGCGGGCTGGCGCCCAAGTGCCGCGTGGACGACCCGGTGGAATGGGGGGCCAACGCCGTGTTCGCGATCGAGGACGGAGAGATGGTCTTCCGCAGCTACTACAAGCTCCCGGCCGCGCAGACCGACCAGGAGAACTGCGTCGCCCACAACGGCTCGCTGATCCCCGTGCCGGGGCGCGACATCATGATCCAGGGGTGGTACCAGGGCGGCATCTCGCTGATCGACTGGACCGACCCGGCCAATCCCGTCGAAATCGGCTACCACGACCGTGGCCCGCTCAACGCCGAGCGCATGGAGCCCGGCGGCAGCTGGTCCGTCTACTGGTACAACGGACTGATCGTGAACTCCGAGATCGCGCGCGGGCTCGACATCTTCGAGCTCGTCCCCAACGAGGCCCTGACCCAAAATGAAATCGACGCGGCCAATTCGGTGCAGTTGACCCAGCTGAATTCGCAGGGCCAGCCGATCTTCGAGTGGCCGGCGACCTTCGCGCTGGCGCGGGCCTACCTGGACCAGATCGAGCGCTGGCACGGGCTGCCGGCGGCGGAGGTCGCGGCGGCGCGTAGTGCGTTGGCCGACGCCGAGAGTGCTTCCGGGGAAGGACGTCGGGACGGCCTTCAGACGCTGGCCGCGTCGCTGCGCGAGCAAGCCGCTGGAGCCGCCGATCCGGAAAGGGTCGCGAAACTGGCCGACGCCGTGGAGCGTCTGGCCAACTAGTCCCCAAACAAGATCGTTTCGCGGGGGGGGTCTGTTAAAGAGTACCGGAAAGGCTTATCCTGGTCGTAGTTAGGGCGATCCGGCGTATATCGCCGGACACCAACCAGGAGGCCTTTCCGGTGAAGACAATATCGCAC
>JAJEBR010000020.1 GCA_022822445.1 Gemmatimonadota bacterium
TTCGCCTGCGCCAGCGTGATCGCCGCCGTCAACGTCGTCTTCCCGTGGTCCACATGACCGATCGTCCCCACGTTCACGTGCGGCTTCGTTCGCTCGAAGGTCTCCTTCGCCATTCTTTCCTCGCGTCTGGGTTTGTTATTCGGGTCGCAAAAGGCGGGAGCGGCACCCCCGTCCCGCCAAGCTCTGGGCGGGGATTGAACCCGCGACCTCTTCCTTACCAAGGAAGCGCTCTACCACTGAGCTACCAGAGCACCTCTCTTCCGTTTCCCGGAGCCGCCAGTCCGCGCCGACCGCCCGCTCGCGAAGCCCGGAAGCCCCGTATTCGCTGTTCCGTCCCTCTCTGTTCCGTCCCTCGAAGAGCGGGAGACCGGACTCGAACCGGCGACCCTCAGCTTGGAAGGCTGATGCTCTAGCCAACTGAGCTACTCCCGCGTTGTCGGCGGAGTTTCACCACCTCCATGGTGGGGGGAGGATTCGAACCTCCGTAGGCATTCGCCAGCAGATTTACAGTCTGCCCCGGTTGGCCGCTTCGGTACCCCACCAAAAAACACGTTCCCACCCCCTGCCCGCCACGGTCGGCTGTCGGCGAAATCGGGCCCGGATGGAAACGAGCATAGAAAGGTAACTGTTTCTGGCACACAAATCAAATCTGGTTGGTGCTGTCGGAGGTGGGCCAGGGCAAGCCGGAATGGGATGGTGTCCCGCCCGGGTCCCCGGCTGTCAGCGTTCGTGCGCGAAGCTGACGCGGGGACTCGAACCCCGGACCTGCTGATTACAAATCAGCTGCTCTACCATCTGAGCTACGTCAGCACACCCTGAAAGGTGTCGCCGGAGGGCGTCGGGTGGAAGGGTTCGGCGGCCAGCGACCCGAGTGAGCGCCGAGTGCGAGGAGGCGACGCGCTGGCAGGGCGCCTCGAGAGTGGAATAGCGGCGCTATGTGGCCAAAAGGCAACGAAGGGCCGGAGCTCGGGGTGCGCCACTGTAAAGAAGACATGACATTTTGTAAAGACGACATGACATTTTGTAAAGCGAACGTGACGTCGGCCGCGCTTCAGGATCCCGTCGGCCGCACGCGCTTCCACCGGGTCCCCGCGGGCGTGTCCTCCAGCCTCACTCCCTGCGCCTCCAGATCCGCCCGCAGACGGTCGGCCGTGGCGAAGTCGCGGGCCTTCCTGGCACGGTCGCGGGCCTCCACCATCTCCCGGATCCGGCGCTCGGTGTCGTCGTCGACGTCTCTGGCCTTCGCCGCGAGGTCGAGCACCCCCAACGCCAGGTCCATCTCCCCCAGAGCGGCCAGCACGGCTTCGCAGTCGCCGCGCCGCACGCCCCCCGGGCTGTCCAGGGCCGCGTTCCCGTCCCGTACGAGTCCCCACAGAGACGCCAGGGCGCGGGGCACGTTGAGGTCCTGGTCCATGGCGCGCTCGAAGGCGTCCAGATGCTGCCGGGCACGCGCTGCGAGTTCGCCGGCGGCTCCGCTCCTTGCGCCCGCGGTGGCCTGCCCTCCGGTCCCCGGCCGTGCGCTGGCACCCACGCCAGCTGCCACTGGCTCTGCTCGAGCGGGGTCGCCGGCTCCTCCGTCCCTGATGCGGCGGCGGAAGTCCAGCAGGCGCTGCACGGCCTCGGTCGCGTCGGAGAGCCCGCCCGCGGTGAAGTTGAGCTCGCTGCGGTAGTGGGCCGAGAGGAGGACCCAGCGGATCGCGGCCGGATCGTGGCCGTCGTCGACGAGTTCCCTGACCGTGTGGAAGTTGCCGAGCGACTTCGACATCTTGCGGTCGTCGACCTTGAGGTGCTTGACGTGCATCCAGAAGCGGGCGAAGGCGCAGCCGGTCGCCGCCTCCGACTGCGCGATCTCGTTTTCGTGGTGCGGGAAGAGCAGGTCCTCGCCGCCGACGTGAATGTCGATGGTCTCGCCGAGGAGCGACTTGACCATGACCGAGCACTCCAGGTGCCAGCCGGGACGGCCCTCCCCCCAGGGCGAGTCCCACACGGCGCCCACCTCGCGGTCGGCCGGCTGCGCCGCCTTCCAGAGCGCGAAGTCGCGCGGGTCGGCCTTGGCGAACTCGCCGGCGTCGATGCGGGAGCGGCGGGAGTCGTCTTCGCCGCCCTTGCCGGAGAGCTTGCCATAGCCGTCGAAGGTCGCCACCGAGTAGTAGACCGACCCGTCGCCGGCCCGGTACGCGTGCCCCGCGTCGATGAGGTGCGCGACGAACTCCGTCATGGCCGGGATGAACTCCGTCGCCCGCGGGTGCCGGGAGACCGGGAGGAGGCCCAGCGTTTCGGCGTCTTCCAGGAACGCTTCGATGAACGGGCCCGTGTGGGCGGCGAGCGGGCGGGCGGCGGCGGCCGCGCCACCGATGGTCTTGTCGTCCACGTCGGTGAAATTGACGACGAACTCGACTTCGTGGCCCCGCCGGCGCAGGTGGCGGTGCAACAGGTCGTAGACCACGAAGGTGCGGAAGTTGCCGATGTGCGCGTAGTCGTAGACCGTGGGCCCGCACCCGTAGACGGTGACCGGCCCGGGCGTTCCGGGTTCGAAGCGGCGGAGCTCGCGGTGGAGGGAATCGTACAGGTTCATCGTGCGGATAATATAGGCGTGCCGATCACGGGGGGATCAGGTGGTGCCGGGCGCGGCGGCCGCGATGCGGGCGAAGGCCAGCGCGGGGTCGGGGGCGGCGGTCACCGGGCGGCCCACGACGATGTGGGTGGCGCCGGCCCGGAACGCTTCGGCGGCCGTGCGGACACGGCGCTGGTCGTGACGCGGCTCTCCCGGGGCGCGGATGCCCGGCGTGACGATCGCGGCTCCGGGTCCCATCGCCGCACGCAACCGCCCGGCTTCGCTCGCCGCGCAGACGACCCCCCCCACCCCCGCCCCCCGCGCCAGCCGCGCGAGCCGCCCGGCCTCGACGCCCGCGTCCTCGACGCTACGCCCGAAGACCACGCCGAGACCGGACGCGTCGAGCGAGGTCAGGACCGTCACGGCGAGGACCGTCAGCCCGCCCGGCGCGGCGGCGACCGCGGCCTCCAGCATCGCCGTTCCCCCGGCCGCGTGAACCGTCAGGAAGCGCACGCCCAGCTCGCCGGCGCGGGCCGTGGCGCCCGCCACCGTGTTCGGGATGTCGTGCAGCTTCAGGTCGAGGAAGACGTGCTTGCCGCGGCGGCGCAGTTCCCGCACCACCGCCGCGCCCTCGGCCGTGTAGAGCTCGAGGCCGACCTTGTAGAAGGCGCACGCCGGGCCGAGGCGGTCGGCCAGCGCGAGGGCGGGCTGGGCGCGGGGGAAGTCCAGCGCGACGATCACGCGGTCGCTCACCGGGCGAGCCCGCCGAGTTCGCGCGCCAACCGTGCCGCGCAGCGCGGATCCGCGAAGGAGCCGGTGCCGACCTGCACCAGGGAGGCTCCGCTGTCCAGGTAGGCGCGCGCGTCACGCCCGTTCAGGATGCCGCCGACCCCGATCACCGGCACGTCCACGGCCGCCGCGACCTCGCGCACCGCCGCCAGCCCCACCGGCAGCAGCGCCGGCCCGCTGGTCCCCCCCCGCCCCGCCCCGAGCCGCGCCTCGCCGCCGCTTCCCGGCAGGAACCCCGGCAGCGTGTTGATCGCGGTGATGCCGTCGGCCCCACACCCGACCGCCAGCGCCGCCGTCGCTCCGATGTCGGGGTCGTTCGGTGCCAGCTTCACCACCAGCGGCCGCTCGGTGACGGGACGCACCAGCTCCAGCACCTCCCGCAGCGCCTCGGGATCGAGGCAGAACGGCCTGCCCCCGAGGTGGGAGTCGTTCGGGCAGGAGAGGTTGAGCTCGAAGCCGAGGAATCCCTCTTCCCCGTCGAGCTCGCCGACCACCTTCGCGTACTCGCCCGCCCGCGCGCCCGCGACCGACACGAACACCGGCAGCCCGCCCAGATTCCCCCTCATCCACGGCAGCTTCTCATCGCGGACCGCCTTCACCCCCGGATTGGCGAGCCCTACCGAGTTGAGCATTCCCCCCCGGTATTCGGCGACGCGGGGAGCGGGATTCCCCCAGCGTGGCTCCACCGTCACGGACTTGGTCACCAGCCCGCCGACCGCGTCGGCCGGCATCACGTCGACCACCGGCTCTCCAAAGCCGCAGGTGCCGGAAGCCAGCAGCACCGGGCTGGTGAAGCGCGTGCCGAAGAACTCGACGCCGTCCCTCACCGGTGGTCCTTCATCGCCCGTTCGGCCTCCCGTTGCATCGTCTTGCGCCTGAGTTCCTCCCGCCGGTCCCTGTGCTTCTTCCCGCGGCAGAGCCCCAGCGTCATCTTCGCCCTCCCCTTCCGAAGATAGAGATCGAGCGGCACGAGGGTCAGTCCCTTCTCCTCCACCTTCGCTCCGATCCGGCGGATCTGGTCCTTGTGCAGCAGGAGCTTCCTGGGCCGGGTTTCGTCGTGGTTCCAGCGGTTCCCGGGCTCGTAGACGCCGATGTGGAGGTTGTGCAGCCACATCTCCCCCGACTCCAGGCGACCGTGCGCGTCGTGGAAGGCCACCTTCCCGGCGCGAATCGACTTCACCTCCGTCCCCTGCAGGACAAGCCCCGCTTCCCAGGAATCCAGGACCTCGTACAGGTGGCGGGCCTTCCGGTTGCGGGCGATCAGCCGCCTCCCGTCGCCGGAGTGCGGCGCGGTCAATAGATCAGGACCGGCGTGCCCACCTCCACCAGGTGGTAGAGCTCGCGCGCGGCCTCGTTGGTCAGGCGGATGCAGCCATGCGAGACCCGGCGGCTCTCGGGGTCGGGGTTCATGATGAGACCGGGACTGAAGGTGCCGTGGATCGCGATGCCGTCGCCGAGGTAGATCGCGGTCGTGCCCATCGCCCCGGGAATGCGCCGCGACGGGCTGTCGGCGGGAGGGACCCGCAGACCCTTCTCCACGTAGTACCAATCCGGCGCGATCCACACCGGGTCCTTCTCCTTGCGGCGCACCCGGAACAGGCCCCGCGGCGTGGTGAAGGTCCACCGCTGCCCGCTGCCGGCCAGCCGGAACCCCGTCCCCGTGCCCGCCGGAGCCGACCAGAGGGATGCCGTCCCTTCGATGATGTAGACGCGGTTCGTCGCCAGGTGCACGAGCACGTACGGCCCGTCGTAGTCGATGAGCGGCGCCGTCAGCTCCACCGCGCCCTCGCCGGCCACCTTGCCGAGAAACTCCGACATCCCCTGGGGATGCGCGGGGACGGGAGCGGCCAGACCGGCCAGGGCCGCGGCCAGCACCCACGGCGCAACCCGAGCGCCCGGACCCGGACGAACCCGGGACCCGCGCAGACCAGCCGACAGTTCGGCCCCGTAACCGGCGACAGCGTTCATGGGTCGAGCCCCGTCCTTCAGCCTGCCGAAGCCCCGGCGAGCGCCATATCGACTTCGCGGGCGCGCCAGTCGGCGAGGAAGCTCGCCATGCCGCTGTCCGTCAGCGGATGCCGCATGCACTTCTGCAGCACCTTGAAGGGGCAGGTGGCGATGTGGGCTCCGGCCAGGGCGGCCTCGACCACGTGCCGGGGATGGCGGATCGAAGCCGCGAGGATCCGGGTGCGGATCTCCGGATTCTGCTCGTAGACGGCGGCGATCTCGCGGATCAGCTCCATGCCGTCCTGGGAGAGGTCGTCCAGCCGTCCGATGAACGGGGACACCACGAAAGCGCCGGCCAGGGCGGCCATCAGCGCCTGGCTGGTGCTGAAGCACAGCGTCACGTTGCAGCGGATCCCCTGCTGGCCGAGCCGGGAGACCGCCTCCAGGCCGTCGGTCGTGCTCGGCACCTTGATGATCACGTTGTGATGCCAGGCCGCGTAGTCGATCCCCTCCCGCACCATCCCGTCGGCATCCTCCGAGACGGTTTCGGCGCTGATGGGACCGTCCACCAGGGTGGCGATCTCCTGGATGGTCTCCTTGAAGTCCGCCCCCGTCTCGCGGGCCATCAGGCTCGGGTTGGTTGTCACTCCGCTCAGAATTCCCCAGCGGGCCGCCTCGCGGATTTCCCCCAGGTTCGCCGTGTCCAGGTAGATCTTCACCGGGCCCTTCTTCCTTTCGTGTTCGTGGTCAATCGGCCTCGGCCGGCCCTTGCCCTTCCGCGTCGCGGCGCCGGTCGTAACTCCTCCCGGGCCGCATCCAGACCCGCGCGGTACGCCGCCTTGGAGCGCGCCAGCCGCTCCTCAAGCTCCGCGCGCGCATCCGACACCGCGAGACGTCCCTCACCGGCCGCTCTCCGGGCGGAATCCAGACGGGAGCCCAGATCCTCGCGCAGGCCGCGCACGCGGTCCTCCGTAAGTACCCTCAGCTTCTTCGCCTGGTGACGGATGCGCCGCTGCGTCTCCTCGCCGGAACTCGGGGCGAAGAGGAGCGCGATGCCCGCGCCAACCAGCGCCCCCAACAGGAACGCGCCGATCTCCGGCCGCCCCTCCTTCTCGATGATCACTGTGGCCTGATCGTTATCCATGCTCATACCTCGCCTGCCTCGTCGCCTGATGGTCAGTGGTGCGACCAAGCTACAACGAGTGCCATCATGCCCGCCAACGGGAATCGGTTTCCGGGAGGTCGGGCGGGTCGAATCCGTGGCGGTCCAGCAGCCCGCAGACGAGCGACTTCGTCTCTTCCACCCCCGGCTGGTCCAGCGGGTCGACCGCGTAAAGGGCCCCCGCGTAGACCACCGCGCACTGGAAGAGCATCAGCAGTGCTCCTGCCGCGTGGGCGTCGATTCGGTCCACCGAGATTGTCATATTCATCCGGCCCGCCCGCCGCAACGCCTCCGCCGTGGCCCTCCGTTCCGTGTCCAGGAGCCCGTGCAGAGTGTGACCGCCCAGGTAGGAGAAGGCCGGCTCGTCCACGAAAGTCGGGGGGATGGCCAGGTCGCGCTCCGGCCTCTCGCGCCCGATGAAGATGACCACCTTGTCACGGGGCCCCTCCACGAGCAGCTGCAGGATGGAGTGCTGGTCGGCCGCCCCGAAGGCCGGCAGCGGGGTTGGCCCCGTCGCGCCACGTGAGCCGTCGGTCCGGACCGCCTTGCCCAGTGACTCGGCCCACAGCTGCTGCACCCAGTAGGCGAACCCCCGCAGGCGATCCGCATACGGCATGATGACCTGGATCCCCGCCCCCATCTCCGCGTCCGCCGCGTGAAGCAGCGTGGCCAGGACGCCGGCCGGATTCCCGGCGAGATCCCGACCCGCACACCGCTCCGCGCGGGGGGGCGGGGGCGGCCGGGCGGGCGGGGGGGGGGGCGGGGGGCGCGGGGGGGGCGGCCGGGGGGG
>JAJEBR010000001.1 GCA_022822445.1 Gemmatimonadota bacterium
TTCGCCTGCGCCAGCGTGATCGCCGCCGTCAACGTCGTCTTCCCGTGGTCCACATGACCGATCGTCCCCACGTTCACGTGCGGCTTCGTTCGCTCGAAGGTCTCCTTCGCCATTCTTTCCTCGCGTCTGGGTTTGTTATTCCATCGTGCGTGGGCGGGGTCGTCAGACGCCCGCCAGGATCTTCTTGCCGGACTTCGCCCGGGCCACTTCCGCGTAGTGTGAGAACTGCATCGTGTAGACCGCCCGGCCCTGGCTCAGCGACCGCAGCGCCGTCGAATAGCCGAACATCTCGCCCAGCGGCACGCTCGCGCCGATTACCTGGGCATCGCCCCTGTCCGTCATGCCGCCCACCTTGCCGCGGCGCGAGGACAGGTCGCCGATCAGGTCGCCCATGTACTCCGTGGGCGTGACGACCTCCACGTCCATCACAGGCTCGAGAAGCACCGGGTCCGCCTTCCTCAGCGCAGCGGTCAGGGCCATCGAGCCCGCGATCTTGAACGCGATTTCGCTGGAATCCACGTCGTGGTAGGAGCCGTCGATGAGCGCCACCTTCACGTCCACGACGGGATATCCCTCCACCACGCCGGAGTTCGTCGCCTCCCGCATCCCGCGCTCCACCGCGGGGATGTACTCGCGCGGAACGGCACCGCCCTTGATCCGATCCTCGAAGACGAAGCCGCTGCCGGCCTTTCCGGGCTCGACATCGATGACGACATGGCCGAACTGGCCACGCCCCCCGGTCTGCCGCACGAACCGGCCCTCCACCTTGGCCGCCGCCTTCCGGATCGTCTCGCGGTAGGCGACCTGCGGACGGCCGATGTTGGCCGAAACGGAAAACTCGCGGCGCAGCCGGTCGACGATGATCTCGAGGTGGAGTTCGCCCATCCCGCTGATGATCGTCTGCCCGGTCTCGGGGTCGGTGTGCACGCGGAAGGTGGGGTCCTCCTCCGCCAGCTTGCCCAGCCCGGTGGCGAGCTTGTCCTGGTCCGCCTTGGTGCGCGGCTCGATCGCAACCGAGATCACGGGCTCCGGGAAGTCCATCGCCTCAAGGATGATCGGGTGCGCCGGGTCGCAGATCGTGTCGCCGGTGCGGACATTCTTGAGCCCGATGATGGCGGCGATATCCCCCGCGTACACCTCCTCGCGCTCCTCACGCTTGTTGGCGTGCATCTGGAGGATGCGTCCGGCGCGCTCCTTGCGGCCCCGGGTGGCGTTCAGAACCCGGCTGCCCCTCGTGAGCGTGCCCGAATAGACCCGCAGGTACGTGAGCCGGCCGACGAACGGATCCGACATGATCTTGAAGGCCAGCGCCGAAAGGGCCGCATCGTCGGAGGGTTCGCGCATCTGCCGGTCGCCGTCGCCGTACGGGGGACGCCCCTCGATCGCCGGCACGTCGAGCGGTGACGGGAGATAGTCGATGACGCCGTCGAGAAGCCGCTGCACGCCCTTGTTCTTGAAGGCCGAGCCGCAGAAGACCGGGAAGAGGGTTCCGGAGACGGTCGCCGCGCGGATCGCGAGGCGGACGTCGTCCTCGGTCAGGTCCTCACCGGTGAGGTACTTCTCGAGGAGGCCGTCGTGGTGCTCGACCGCGGCCTCGACCAGTTCGTGGCGCAGCGTCTCGACCTTCTCGCGCAGCGAGTCGGGGATCCCCACCTCGGTGATCGTCGAACCGAGCTCGTCGGCCCACACGTACGCCCGCATCGCCACGATGTCGATGATCCCGGTGAACAGGTCGGCTTCACCCAGCGGGTACTGAACGGCAAAGGCATTCGCGCCCAGCCGCTCGCGCATCATGTCGATCACGTTTTCGAAGTGGGCGCCCGTCCGGTCCATCTTGTTGACGAAGGCGATCCGCGGAACGCTGTAGCGGTCGGCCTGCCGCCAGACCGTCTCCGACTGGGGTTCCACCCCTCCTACCGCACAAAAAACAGCGATCGCTCCGTCCAGAACGCGAAGCGATCGCTCGACCTCGGCCGTGAAGTCCACGTGACCGGGCGTGTCGATGATGTTGATTCGGTATTCCGAGTCGTTGCGGCGCCAGTACGCCGTCGTGGCAGCGGAGGTGATGGTGATTCCCCGCTCCCGTTCCTGCTCCATCCAGTCCATCGTCGCCGCGCCTTCATGGACTTCGCCCATGCGGTGCAGACGGCCCGTGTAGAACAGGATGCGCTCCGTAGTCGTCGTCTTCCCGGCATCGATGTGGGCCATGATGCCGATGTTCCGGAGCTTCGGAAGTGGTGTGATCCTGGGCATGGTCTATGTTCAACTCAGTCTTTGTCGTCGCCTGTCAAACAGCATTTCCCGCCGGAGAGTCCTCTCCACGGCTGCGGCGCTCCGGGGAGTCCGCGGCGGCGGGACGGACACTCTACCAGCGGTAGTGCGCGAAGGCCTTGTTCGCTTCAGCCATCCGATGGGTGTCATCCTTCTTCTTCACGGTCGCTCCCTCTCCCCTGCTGGCGGAAAGGATCTCGGCAGCCAGCCGCTGGGCCATCGTCCGCTCTCCGCGCTGGCGCGCGAATCCGATCAGCCATTTGATCGCGAGGGACTGACGCCGCTCGGGCCTGACTTCGATGGGGACCTGGTAGGTCGCCCCGCCGACGCGCCGGCTCTTGACCTCCAGAGCCGGTTTGGCGTTGGTGAGCGCCTGCCGGAAGATGTTCATGGGCGGCTGGCCGGCCTTCGCTTCGACGATCCCCATCGCCTCGTAGAAGGTGCGCTCGGCCAGCGACTTCTTGCCGTCCAGCATCAGTCCGTTGATGAACTTCTGAACCACGTGGGACCCGTAGTGCGGGTCCTCCGGAACCTGGCGGCGGACGGCTCTCGTGCGGCGGCTCATTGCGGCGACTCCACCCGGCGGCCTACCTGGGCCGCTTCGCTCCGTACTTGGACCGCCCTTGCCGGCGGTCGGAAACGCCCGAGGTGTCCAGCGTGCCCCGGACGATGTGATACCGGACGCCCGGAAGGTCCCGCACGCGCCCGCCGCGAATCAGCACGATGGAGTGCTCCTGCAGGTTGTGGCCCTCTCCCCCGATGTATGCCGTGACTTCGTACCCGTTGGTGAGGCGCACGCGCGCGACCTTGCGGAGGGCCGAGTTGGGCTTCTTCGGGGTGGTGGTGTACACACGGGTGCAGACCCCCCGTTTCTGGGGGTTCTTCTGGAGCGCGGGCGACTTGTTTTTCTTCGCGAGCCGCGCGCGCCCCTTCCGCACCAGTTGATTCAGAGTGGGCATCGAAGCCGGACCGTGGTTGGGTTTTCCTGCACCTGGGCGAACAAAAGCGCGCCTGCAGATCAAGCGCGCCGGTGATCGCCCCGGGGGCTCTCCCCAGGAGCGTTTCCTGGACAGCCTGGAAAAGTTACCGAAACTGGCGGGGAAGTCAATGACCAGTCTTTTCCAACGGCAAGTGAGCCTGAAGCCGGAGCCGATTTCCAGCGGGAGATGAGCCTGAAGCCGGAGCCGATTTTCCAGCGGGAGATGAGCCTGAAGCCGGAGCCGGCTTCGAGCGGTAGATGAGCGTGAACGCCGGGCGGGGCTGGCGAGGCCGCCACGAAGGGCAAGTTGGCACCGCAGGTCGTCCAGGGAACCACGCAGCACCGTCGCTTCAGGGACTCCCAATGTAAAGAAAACATGACTAATTGTAATGTTCTCATTACAAGGTGGGCATGGGTACGCCGCCATCACGGTCGAGCGCCCGGAGCATCGCCGTCCGGGTGCAGCGGAGGCCGATTCCGCTGACCGCTACTCCGTCGGCACCGCCTCCACCGCTTCGCCCAACCCGGGCAGCAACTCGCCCGGGTCCGTGAGCGGCAGGATCTCCTCGTCGTAGTACGACTGCTCGACCACGAAGTCGACATCGTACCAGCGGTGCACGCCGGTGCCGGCCGGGATGAGGTGGCCGATGATGATGTTCTCCTTCAGGCCGTTGAGGTCGTCCTTCGCCCCCCTCACCGCGGCGTCCGTGAGCACGCGGGTCGTCTCCTGGAACGAAGCCGCCGAGATGAAGGACTCGGTGGTGAGGCTCGCCTTGGTGATGCCGAGCAGCAGGGGCTCCTGGACGGCGTGCTTCTTGCCTTCCAGCTTTGCCTGCTCGTTGATCTTGCGGAACTCGACGCGGTCGACGTGGTCCCCCTCCAGCAGATGCGTTCCGCCGGGATCGACGACGCGGACCTTCTGGAGCATCTGCCGCACGATCACGCCGATGTGCTTGTCGTTGATCTTCACGCCCTGGAGGCGGTAGACCTCCTGAATCTCGTTCAGCAGGTACTCCTGAACCGCCCGCGCACCCTTGATCCGCAGGATGTCGTGGGGGTTCTTGGGTCCCTCGGACAGCCGGTCGCCCGCCCGCACCTGGTCCCCCTGGTGCACGCGCATGTGCTTGCCGACGGGCACCTCGTAGGTCCGCCGCTGCCCCTGCCTGGGCGTGACGAAGACCTCCCGCTTGCCGCGCTTGATGTCCCCGAACGACACGACACCGTCGATCTCGGTGACCACGGCCGGATCCTTGGGCCGGCGCGCCTCGAAGAGTTCGGCCACGCGGGGCAGACCGCCCGTAATGTCGCGGGTCTTGTAGACCTCGCGGCTGATCTTGGCGATTCCGTCGCCGGGCTGAACCGTGTCACCGTGCGCGCACATCAGCTGAGCGCCCACCGGAATGATGAACTCCCTGAGCATCTCGCTGGAAGCCGCCTTGCCGCTGCGGATCTGGATCGTCGGGTGGAGCTTCTTGTCGCGGTCCTCGATGATCATCATCTGGCGGCGCCCGGTCGATTCGTCGAGCTCCTCCCGCACGGTCTGCTCCTCCACGATATCCACGAAGCGCAAAACCCCCTCCACATCGGCGACGATGGGCTCGGAGTAGGGATCCCAGCTGAAGAGCAGATCACCCGCCTTGATGGACTGGCCTTCCTCGACGTGAATGGTCGCGCCGTACGGCACCGCCAGCTGGCTGCGAACCTGGCCTTCCCGGGTCTGGATCACGATCTTGCCCTCACGCGACGTGATGATCCGGTGCCCGTCGCGGGCCTCCACCTGCGAGACCCGCTCCAGCGCCACGACGCCAGCGATCTTGGACTTGCGCTGGTTCTGGGCCGCGATCCGCGCCGCCGTACCACCAATGTGGAAGGTCCTTAGCGTGAGCTGCGTTCCCGGCTCGCCGATCGACTGCGCGGCGATGATCCCGACGGCTTCACCGATGTCCACCGGCCCCATGGTCGCGAGGTTGCGGCCGTAGCACATGCGGCAGATCCCACGTTTGGACGCGCAGGTCAGCACCGAGCGGATCTTCACCGACTGGATCCCGGCGTTCTCGATCGCCTCGGCCGCCTCCTCGCTGATGAGTTTGTGCCTCTCGACGATGATCTCGCCGTCGATCGGGTCGTAGACATTCTCCAGCGCGACATTCCCCGCGATCCGGTCGGCCAGCGGCTCGACGATATCCTCGCCCTCCTTGAGCGCGCTCACCGAGAGGCCGAGAAGCGTGCCGCAGTCCTCCTCCGTGATCGTCACGTCCTGAGCCACGTCCACCAGCCTCCGCGTGAGGTAGCCGGCGTCCGCGGTCTTGAGTGCCGTGTCCGCCAGACCCTTGCGCGCCCCGTGCGTGGAGATGAAGTACTCCACGACCGTGAGTCCTTCCCGGAAGTTGGAACGGATGGGACTCTCGATGATCTCGCCGATGCCCCCCGTCAGCTTCTTCTGGGGCTTGGCCATCAGCCCGCGCATCCCCGCGAGCTGGCGCATCTGGTCACGGTTCCCGCGCGCACCGGAGATCATCATCATGTAGACCGGGTTGAACCCGCCCTTCGAGCGCTCCAGATGCCGCACCATGGCGTCCGCGACATCGTTGTTCGCGTGGGTCCAGGTGTCGATGATCTTGTTGTACCGCTCGCCGTTGGAGATGTATCCGGAGTCGTAGGCCTGCTGGAAGCGTGACACCTGGCTGGTGGCTTCGCCGAGCAGCTCCGCCTTCTCGGGCGGGACCTCCAGGTCGTCGACACCGACCGAAACGCCGCCCTGGGTGGCGTAGCGGAACCCGAAGTCCTTGAGGTCGTCGAGGAACTTGGTGGTGTCGGACAGGCCCGCCTCCTTGAAGCACTGGAAGACGAGGTCGCCGAGCTGCTTCTTTCCGAAGGTGAGGTTGAGGAATCCGATAGAGTCGGGGATGATGGAATTGAAGAGCACCCGTCCGACCGTCGTCCGCACCCAGCGCGCCTCCGTGGCGGAGTCGGAATGGCTGGATTCGGCCCGGGCCGGGACCCAGAACCAGCACGGCGAGGAAAACGTCACGTGGCGGTGGGCCAGCGCCATCTCCGCTTCTCCGTAGCTCGAGTACCGGGGCGCCTCCTCGTAGAGTTCGTCGAGCCGCTCGTCGGCGTCCGCCCTCTGCGCGTCGGGCACCTTGCCGCTCCTCGCCACAGGCTCCAGCGCCGCGATCTCGATGGGAGGCTTGGTGAGGTAGAACGAGCCGATCACCATGTCCTGGCTGGGCGAAGCGACGGGCCGGCCGTTCGACGGCAGCAGCACGTTGTTGCTGGACAGCATCAGCACGCGCGCCTCCAGCTGCGCCTCGAAGGAGAGCGGCAGGTGAACCGCCATCTGGTCGCCGTCGAAGTCCGCGTTGAAGGCCGAACAGACGAGCGGGTGGATGCGGATGGCCTTCCCCTCGACCAGCACCGGCTCGAATGCCTGGATCCCGATCCTGTGGAGCGTGGGTGCGCGGTTCAGCAGCACGGGGTGATCGCGGATGATGTCCTCGAGCACCTCGTAGACCTTCGGATCGTCCATCTCCACGATCTTCTTCGCACGCTTGACCGTCTCCGCCTCGCCCCGCTTCTCCAGCTCATGAATGATGAAAGGCTTGAACAGCTCGACCGCCATCGCCTTCGGCAGCCCGCACTGGTGCAGCTTGAGCTCCGGCCCCACGACGATCACCGAACGGCCGGAATAGTCCACGCGCTTGCCCAGCAGGTTCTGCCGGAAACGTCCCTGCTTGCCCTTCAGCATGTCGGAGAGCGACTTCAGCGGCCGCTTGCCGCGCCCCCGGATCGCCTTCGAGCGGCGTCCGTTGTCGAACAGCGCATCGACCGACTCCTGCAGCATCCGCTTCTCGTTCCGGAGGATGACCTCGGGAGCCCGCATTTCGATCAGCTTCTTGAGCCGGTTGTTGCGGTTGATGACGCGACGGTACAGGTCGTTGAGGTCCGAGGTGGCGAAGCGGCCGCCGTCCAGCGGCACCAGCGGACGCAGATCCGGCGGGATCACCGGGATCACGTCCATCACCATCCACTCGGGCTTGTTGCGCTTGTCGGGAGTGTCCCCGGAGTTGCGGAGCGCATCGACGACCTTCAGCCGGCGCAGCTTCTTCTTCTTGCGGTGCTGGGAGGTCTCGGTCCTGATTTCTTCGCGCAGCCACGCGGCCAGGCGGTCCAGCCCCTTTCCGTCCCGGTTCTGATCGGCGATATCGACATCCGGCGAATCGAGACGCTTGAGCAGGGTCCGGGCGGCCTCGGCCCCGATCTCGGCCCGGAAGAGTTCGTCGCCCTCCTCACGCGCCTTGACGCGGAGGTCGTAGTATTCGTCCTCATCCAGCAGATCCAGGAACTCGACGTCCTGATTGCCCGGATCGGTCACCACGTAGGAGGCGTAGTAGATCACCTTCTCGAGATCCTTGAGGGTCATCCCGAGGAGGTACCCGAGCTGGCTCGGCAGAGTCTTGAAGAACCAGATGTGACAGATCGGCACGGCCAGCTCGATGTGGCCCATCCGCTCGCGGCGCACCTTCGACAGCGTCACCTCGACCCCGCAGCGGTCGCAGACGATCCCGCGAAAGCGGATTCGCTTGTACTTGCCGCAGGCGCACTCCCAGTCCTTTACCGGACCGAAGGTGCGCTGGCAGAACAGTCCCATCGGCTCGGGCTTGAACGAACGATAGTTGATGGTCTCCGGCTTGGTCACCTCGCCGTGCGACCACTCCCGGATGTCCTCCGGCGACGCGATGCTGATCCGGATGAAGTTGAAGTCGGACCCCCGGGTCTCTTTGGTGCGGGAGGGGAAGTCGATCATGTCTGTCCACCGTCCTTGTCGTTTATTCTTCCTCGCCCAGTTCCACCCGGAGGCCCAGCGCCTGGAGTTCCTTCACCAGGACGTTGAACGACTCGGGGATCCCCGGGCTCGGCAGGTTTTCGCCTTTGACCACGGCCTCGTAGACCTTGGAGCGTCCGGTCACGTCGTCCGACTTCACGGTCAGGATCTCCTGCAGCGTGTGCGCGGCTCCGTAGGCCTCCAGCGCCCAGACCTCCATTTCGCCGAAGCGCTGGCCGCCGAACTGCGCCTTGCCGGCCAGCGGCTGCTGCGTAACCAGCGAATAGGGGCCGATACTGCGTGCGTGGATCTTGTCGTCGACCAGGTGGGAGAGCTTCAGCATGTAGATGCCCCCCACCGTGACCGGGAAATCGAAACGCTCCCCGCTGCGGCCATCCCTGACCCAGATCTTGCCGTTCGGCAGGATCTCGGCATCGGCCAGCAACTCCCGCACGGCGGCGTCCAGCTCCAGCTTCTTCGGGGACGCGTAAACGAGCGCCGTGATGGCCGGGAACCGCTGCGAGAGGACCTGCTGCCCCCTGGCGGCGGCCCGGATTCCGGCGGCGACCAGGAAGTCGCGCAGTTCCGTCATCAGGTATTCCGAAGGCGTCCCGGCGGCGAGCGCAACGTACTCGTCCAGCGACCGGCCGACCTCGACGACCGACTCCGGCCCGCCGCCGTTGCCGTTGCCGGCGGGACTCCGGCGGATGCTGCCGACCTCCGGATGGGCCTGCACCAGCTCCAGGAACTCTTCGTAGTGCTTGGCCGTGAAGGGCCACTCGACCCCGCTGGCGAGCATCTCGCCGGCCCACCTGACCCCGGCCAGCTTGAGCAGCACCGCGATCTCCTCCTCGGAGGCTCCCTGGAAGACGGGCGTCTTGGCGGCGACACCGAGGACGTCGGCGGCCCACCCCAGGTGCGTTTCCAGGATCTGGCCGACATTCATCCGCGACGGGACCCCGAGGGGATTGAGCACGATATCGACCGGACTGCCGTCGGGCAGGTACGGCATGTCCTCCGATGGGGCGATCCTGGCGATGATCCCCTTGTTGCCGTGCCGTCCCGCCATCTTGTCACCGACGGAGATCTTGCGCTTCTCGGCGATGCACACCTTGACGAGCTGAACCACGCCGGGCGGGAGCTCATCCGGCTGGAATACCTTGTCGATCTGCTCCTCGGTACGCTCCCGCACCCGTTCGATCCGCCTGGTGGCCTCCGTGATCACTTCCCGCACGCCTGCGTTGGCTTCGGGGCTGTGGAGTCTCAGCTGGGGCAGGTCCACCTCGCGGAGCCTCACGTCCCTGAGCAGCTTCCGGGTCAGCAGCGTCCCTTCCTCGAAGTACGGCTGGACCGTCCCCTTCTTGAGGCATAGCGCGACTTCCTCCCCGACGAGAAGGTCCTTCAGCTCTTCATCGCGCGCGTCGGAGATGCGGCGGATCTCCTCCCGCTCCTGCTTGCGCAGCTCTCCGATCCTGGCACCGTGCTCGCGTTCGAGCAGGGGGTCGTCGATCCGCCGCGAGAAGATCTTGACGTCGATCACCGTGCCGACCATCCCGGGCGAAACGCGCAGCGAGGAGTCCTTCACGTCCTTCGCCTTCTCGCCGAAGATCGCGGTCAGGAGCTTCTCCTCCGGCGACAGCTCGGTCTCGCCCTTCGGCGTGATCTTGCCGCACAGAATGTCGCCGCTCTTGACGCGCGCCCCGATGCGCACGATGCCGCGTTCGTCGAGATCGAGAAGGTTCTCGTCGGCCACGTTGGGGATTTCCCGGGTGATCTCCTCCATGCCGCGCTTGGTGTCGCGGACGTGGAGTTCCAGCTCCTGGATGTGGATGGACGTGAAGATGTCGTCCCGCACCAGGCGCTCGGAGAGCACGATGGCGTCCTCGAAGTTGTGGCCGTACCAGGGCATGAAGGCGACCCTTACGTTCCGCCCGAGGGCGAGCTCGCCCCGGTCCGTGGAGGGACCGTCGGCGATGATGTCTCCCGTCTCGACCTGCTGACCCGTCTGCACCAGCGGCCTCTGGTTGATGGCCGTGTCCTGGTTGGTGCGCCAGAACTTCTTGAGCGGGTAGCGGTCGAACTGGGCCAGCTTGGCCAGCGGCCCGGCGGAGGCATCCGGGTCGGTAACGCCGGTGTCGACGATGATCTCGTCGGCCGTAACCCGGACGATGGTGCCATCCCTGCTGGCGGTGATGACCGCCCCCGAGTCCCTGGCGACCTTCTCCTCGAGCCCGGTACCCACAAACGGGGCCTCGGTATGGAGGAGCGGAACCGCCTGGCGCTGCATGTTGGATCCCATAAGGGCCCGGTTCGCGTCGTCGTGCTCCAGGAACGGAATCATCGCCGCGGCGACGGACACGAGCTGGTCCGGGGCCACGTCGATGTAGTCGATCTCGCCCGGCGGCAGGAGCGGGAAGTCGCCGCGCCGCCGGCAGAGGACGTACCGGTTCTGGAACGAGCCGTCGGTCAGGAGCGGTGCATTCGCCTGTGCGATCGAAGCCTCCTGCTCCTCGTTCGCCGAGAGCCACACGATGTCGTTGGTTACCCGCCCGTCGACGACTCGCCGGTAGGGTGTCTCGACGAAACCGAGGTCGTTGACCCGCGCGTAGGTCGTCAGCGAGGTGATCAGACCGATGTTGGGGCCCTCTGGCGTCTCGATGGGACACATCCGGCCGTAGTGGGAGTAGTGCACGTCCCGCACCTCGAAGCCCGCCCGCTCCCTGGTCAGTCCGCCCGGCCCGAGTGCCGAGAGACGCCGCTTGTGCGTCAGTTCGGCCAGCGGGTTGGTCTGGTCCATGAACTGGCTGAGCTGCGAGGAGCCGAAGAACGCCTGAATGACGGCGGACACCGTGCGCGCGTTAACGAGATCGTCGATGTTGATCTTGGCCGGATCGTTGTTGATCGACATCCGTTCCTTGACCAGCCGCGCCATGCGCGAGAGCCCGACCGAGAACTGGTTGGCGATCAGCTCGCCGACCGTGCGGACGCGCCGGTTGCCGAGGTGGTCGATGTCGTCGATGCGCCCCCTGCCCTCGTTCAGCTCGATCAGGTAGGCGAGGATGGTGACGAAGTCCTCCCGCGTGAGCACCGTCTCGCTGTGCGGGATGTCCAGCCCGAGCCGCTGGTTGATCTTGTAGCGCCCCACCCGCCCCAGATCGTAGCGGCGGGGATCGAAGAACACGCGTTCCAGCGCGGCCCGGGCCGTCTCGACGTTCGGTGCCTCGCCCGGCCTCAGGAGGGAGTAGATGGCGCCAAGGGCCTCCTCCTCGCTCTTCGTCGGGTCTTTGCGGATGGTGTTCTTGACGATGGGACTTTCGCCCGGACGGCCGCCCCGGCCCTCGTGGGAGGACCTGTAGACCGCGACCGTCTCGAAGCCGCCCCGCTGAAGCAGCCGGATCTCGTCGCTTCCGAGTTCCGTCCCCTGTTCCAGCAGGACCTCTCCGGTCTCGGAGTCGACCACGTCCTCGGCCGCCACCGCCCCCGCCAGCTCGCGCTCGTCATCTTCCTCCGCGGGCACCGGCGCCTCGCGGACATCGAAGAAGAGCTGATAGACCTCGGCGTCGGTCCCGTAGCCGAAGGCGCGCAGCAGGGCCGTGGCCGGGAACTTCTTCTTCTTGTCGATGTGGACGTAGCAGATGTCGTTGATGTCGATCGTGAACTCGACCCAGGAGCCCCGGAAGGGGATGATGCGCGCCTTGTTGAGCTTCTGCCCGTTGGGATGCACATCCTCCTCGAAGACGACGCCCGGGGACCGGTGCAGCTGGCTGACCACGACCCGCTCGGCGCCGTTGATGACGAAGGTGCCCAGCGGGGTCAGCATCGGAAGGTCGCCCAGGTAGACCTCCTTCTCGATGATGTTCCCCGGCTGGCGGGCCTTCTTGCCTTCCTTGTGCCATACGACGAGGCGCAACATGGCCTTGAGGGGCGCGGCATAGGTCATGTCGCGCTCGATGCACTCCTCGACGGAGTACTTGGGCTCTCCCAGCTGCGACGACACGTATTCCAGGGTCAGATCACCGTTCACGTCGTCGACGGGAAAGATCTCCTGGAAGACCCGGTCCAGGCCGAAGTGCCACATCTCGCTATCGGAGACGGACGTGTCGACGAGCTTTCGGAAGGACCGGACCTGAACGTCCAGCAGGTCGGGCATGGGCATGATCGAATGGAGCTTGCCAAAGCTCACGATCGGCCGCGCGCCCTTCTGGGCGCCATTCTGTCTAGCCAACGGACCACTCCCCTGTCAGTGTTTCAGACATCGATTGCGGAAACGGGGAAACGCGGGATCCCCGCACGCAGGCGCAGACCACCCCCGAACTGCGCTGCAGTTCAATGAGCGGCCCCGCCCCGGCGGGACATCCGCGCCGGAGGCGCCCCCGGGGATGCCGGGCGGCGTACTCGGATGGGCGCACCTACTTGACGTTTACGGTGGCGCCGACTGCTTCGAGCTTGCTCTTGATTTCCTCCGCCTCTTCCCTGGTTGCCCCTTCCCGCACCGGGCTCGGGGCCTTGTCGACCAGTTCCTTGGCTTCCTTCAGCCCGAGGCTGGTGATCTCCCGGATCACCTTGATCACCTGGATCTTCTTCGCGCCGAACGACTCGAGGGTCACGTCGAACTCGTCCTTCTCCTCGGCGGCCTCCTCGGCTTCCCCGGCGGCTCCCGGCATGGCCATCACCGGCGCGGCCGCGGCGGTCACGTTGAAGTGGTCCTTGAAGGCCTCGACGAACTCGGAGAGCTCGATCACCGTCATGTTGCCGAAGGTCTCGAGCAGTTCCTGCTGATTCACAGCCATTCTGGTTCCTCCTTGGGTTATGATCCCGGCCTTGGTCCGGGCACTTTGTTCAGCTTTCTTCGCCCTGCGAATCCACCTTGTCGCGGAGCGCCTCGACGAGCCCGGCCATCTCCTGCAACTTGCCACCGAGGACGCTCACGAAGTTGGAGAGCGGCCCGCTCAGTACGCCCGCCACCTGGGAGAGGAGTTCCTCGCGCGAGGGCAGGCGGGAGACAGCGGCGATCTCCTCGGGACCGAGGACGCCGGACTCCATGACACCGACCTTGAACACCGGCCGGTCGTCGTGCTCCTTCGCGAAGTCCACGACCGTCTTCGCGGCGTCGACCGCGCTGTCGATCCCGAAGACGACCCCCGTGGGGCCGGTCAGATACGAGGAGATGTCCGGCAGCTCGGTGTCGGCCATGGCCCGCTTCAGCAGGCGGTTCTTGACCACGAGATACTCGCCGCTGGACTTCCTCAGCTCTCGCCGCAGGCTGGTCATGGCCTTGACGTCGAGCCCGGTGAAGTCGGTCAGGTAGATGGCCTCGGCTCGCGCCAGCCGCTCCTGCAAATCCGAGATGAACTCCTGTTTCTGTTCCCTGGTCATGGCTCAGGCGCTCCGCGAAAAGCTGTTGGGGTCCACCGGCACTCCGGGGCCCATGGTGCTCGCCACCGTCACGCTCTTGACGTAGGTGCCCTTGGCGGCCGAAGGCTTGGCGCGCAGCACCGACGACATGAAGGCGTTCAGATTCTCCTCGAGGCTATCGACCTCGAACGACACCCGCCCGATTGGCGCGTGCAGGTTGCCGGTCTTGTCAACCCGGTATTCGATCTTCCCGGCCTTGATCTCCCGGATCGCGCGGGCCACGTCGGGGGTGACGGTGCCGGCCTTGGGCGTCGGCATCAGGCCCCGCGGCCCCAGGATCCGGCCCAGCGGACCCACCATGCGCATCAGGTCGGGGGTGGCCACGCAGACGTCGAATCCGAGCCAGCCCTCCTTGATCTTCGCCACGTAGTCCACGCCGATGAAGTCGGCACCCGCGTCGCGGGCCTCGTCCTCCTTCTCGCCCTGGCAGATGGCGAGCACGCGCACTTCCTTGCCGGTGCCGTTGGGGAGGACCACCGTGCCGCGCACGACCTGGTCGGCCTTGCGCGGGTCGACACCGAGGTGCGTCGCGACCTCCACGCTCTCGTCGAAGCGCGCGTAGGCCATCTTCTTCACCTGCCCCAGCGCATCCTTCGGCGAATGCCGCTCCAGGCGGTCGAAGGAGCCGCGGGCGTCTGCGTATTTCCTGCTGCGTCTGGGCATCTGGGCTGTCCCGTCCCTCAGGCTGTCAGTTCGCCGTCGATGGTGATCCCCATCGAGCGTGCGGTTCCGCTGATCATCCGCATCGCCGAGAGGACGCTGTCGGTGTTCAGGTCCGGCATCTTCATCCGGGCGATCTCGCGCACCTGGTCGACGGAGAGCGAGGCCACCTTGTCCGACTGCGGCGTCTGGGAGCCCTTCTCGAGGCCCGCCGCCTTCAGGATCAGGAAGGAAGCGGGAGGCGTCTTCGTAATAAAGGAGAAGGAGCGGTCCGCATAGACGGTGATCTCGACCGGCGTGAGCGTGCCCGCCTGTTTCTTCGTCTGCGCGTTGAACTGCTTGCAGAAGTCCATGATGTTCACGCCGTGCTGGCCGAGCGCAGGCCCGACCGGGGGCGCCGGATTGGCCTGGCCCGCCGGGATCTGCAGCTTCACGAACCCCAGTACCCGCTTCGTGCTCTTTTTCCTCGCCATATCGTCAAGACTCCCTGAACGCTAGAAACCTCTGAGCTGGGTGAAGTCCAGCTCCACCGAGGTCGGCCGCCCGAAGAGCGAGACCTCGACCTTCACCTTCCCCTTTTCCGGATAGACCTCCTGGACCGTGCCGGAGAAGTCCGTGAAGGGCCCCTGGATCACCTCCACCACCTGGCCGGCGCGGAAGGGGATCTCCTCGCGGCCCTCGACCTCCTCGGCCTCCTCGATCCCGAGGATCCTGTTGACCTCCTCCTCGCGGAGCGGCTGGGGATCGCCCCCCTGCGTCACGAAGCGCACGCCCTTCATCGCGCTGATCGCGTGTTCGGTGTTCTCGTTCAGAACCATCCGCACCAGCACGTACCCCGGGTACAGAGGCTTCGTGACCGGCACGCGCTTGCCGCGCCGGATCTCGACCACCTCCTGGGTCGGCACCAGGACCTCCAGGATCTCCCGCTCGTCGGGATACCGGTCGATCTCCTGCTGGATCAGCCGCCGGACCCGGTTCTCGTGCCGGGCCTGGGTCTGGACCGCGTACCAGCGCTCGTCGTCGTTCAACCGCCGAACACTCCCATGATGAAGTCTACGAGCACCAGTTTGGACAGGAGGTCCATGGCCCAGATCACCAGCGTCAGCAGGATGGTGAACAGGATCACGACCCAGGTGGCGTTCCGGAGCTGATCGCGGTCCGGCCACGCCACCTTTCCCATCTCGACGATGCACTCGTCGATGAAGGTCTTGACGTTTGCGATACTTGCCATGGTACTCCTACTCGATGATTGCGGTGACGACGCCGGCACCCACGGTGCGGCCGCCTTCACGGATCGCGAAGCGGAGTTCCTCGTCCATCGCAATGGGCGTGATCAACTCCACCTCCATCTGCACGTTGTCCCC
>JAJEBR010000010.1 GCA_022822445.1 Gemmatimonadota bacterium
ACATCGAAGCGGTCTTTCACCGCGCCGTGCTCGACGCGCTGGAGCAGGTAGTCCCGGATGAGGTCGCGCGGCGAGGATTCGAGCCGGAGCCCGGCCCGCAGCTGGGCGGCCTCGACGTAGGCGCGGTGTCCGGGCTGCTCGGCCCTGGCCCGCGCCGGATCGTCCGGACGGCCCCAGCCGTGTTCGTGGTTGAAGGCGTCCCTGAGCGGATCGAACGTCCTCCGCCAGCCCGGAGGGGCGATGTTGAGGCTTCGTCCGGTCTCAAGGTCGCATCGTGCGGCCAGAACGTGGACGTGGGCGCCGCCGCCCTCCTCGCGGTGGAGCACCGCCGCCCAAGCGTAGCGGTCGGGTTCGAGCCCGGCCCAGGCCGTTTCCTCGAAGGCGTCCAGAACCTCGCGGATCTGTTCGTCGGTCGGCTCGTCCTCCGGTGCCCACGCGATCACGCCGGAGGTGTACCTGTGCTCGAACCCCAGCGTGTCCGCCACCGACGCCACCCGGTGAGGATCGCCCCGAAGCACCTCGACGCCTTCGCGCGGCTTCCCGGCGGAGTCCCGCTCGCCGAGGAGGTATTTGGCCGCCGCCCGCGCCGATCCGGTTCCGCGGGCCAGGAACTTAATGTGCATCCGCGTCCGGGCTTTGGGCGGGGTCCAAGGCACTGAGCGCCCGGTCGATGGCGACCAGGTGGGCGATCACCTCGACGGCCTCGATGGCCTCCTTGTGTGTGTTGGCCCACCGAGAGATCTGGTTCAGGTTGTTCCCGACGCGCGCCAGTTCGCGGGTGCGCTCGCGCTCGACCCCGGCGTGCGCCACGGTCCAGGTGCGGACCCGGCCGACTGCTCGGCGCACCAGATCCGACAGCGTCAGGCCCGCCGAGCGCGCCTTGGCGTGCCACGCGGCACGCTCCGCCTCGGTGGCGCGGACCTTCACCCAGACGGCGCGTCCGGCGCTCACGGCGCGCCGTTTCCGTCGCGGGGGTCAGAGGGGGCCCGGCCCCCCGCCAGCCCCTGCCGGGGACTCGCGAAGCGTGGCCCCAAAGGGTGGGCTGGCTCTCCCGCCTTAGCGGGCGAAACCGGCCGCCGAGGGGCGCAATCGAAGGTCGTCGGAATCACCATGATTCTACACGGAGAGGCCCGATTCCGGCCGTGTCAACCGCCCGAATCGAGGCGGTTTCCCAAGGCGTCCAGCGCCGTCCCGGAGCCGCATCGGCCGCCGCCAGCGGCTCCCCCGTCGCCCCCCGGGGCTACCTACCGCCGCGTGACGTACTCGCTCCACTCCTGCATGACTTCAGCGCGCCTCTCCAGCAGGTCGGATCGCTGGTACGCCTGCACGACCTGATTCCGGGGCACATGGGCGAGGCAGGCCTCGGCGACCTCGGCGGGGACGCCCGCCTCGGCCATCCACGACCGCGCGCTCGACCGGAACCCGTGCGGCGTCGAGGCCACTCCGGCTCTCCGCAGCACGCTCCCCGGTGCCTTGGTCGGCAGCGGGCCGCCGGTCCTCGACGGGAACACGTACGGCGACTTGCCGGACAGAGCTCGCGCCCGTTCAAGAACCTCCATCGCGCCCGTGCTGAGCGGCACGATGAACTCCCGGCCCGCCTTCATCCGTGTCGCCGGGATCGTCCACCTCGCCTTGTCCGCGTCGATCTCGTCCCACCGCGCGCCCCTCGCCTCGCCGGGCCGAACGGCGGTGAGCGCGATCAGTTCCACGCACAAGGCGGCCGGACTCTCATCCCCGATCCGACGGATCGCCCGCAGCGCTCCCGCGACCTCTTGGTGCGAAAGCGCCCGGTGGTGCGTCGGCCCGTTGCCGTTCGCTTTCGGCAGCGCGGCCACGGCCCGGTCCACCGGGTTGTCCGGGCGGTAGTTGCGACCGATACACCAGCGGAAGACGGCGGAGATCCGGTGACGAGCCTTCCGGGCGGCCGATGGCTTCGAGCTCCAGATCGGGGACAGGCACCGGAGCACGTCCGCGCTCGTAATCCGGTCCACCGGCTTGTCGAGCAAGGATGCGGCGTGGAGGCGGAACGTGGACTCCCACTGTTCGGGAAGGGGGCTCCCGGCCTTCCAAGACTCCCGGTGAAGCCGGATCGTCCGTTCGGCGGCCTCGGCGAACGTCGGGACGCCGCGCCCGCGCGGGTCCCGTCCGAGCCGGACCATGCGGCTGTTGTCCAGCGCCTTCCTCCGTGCCTCGGCAAGCGTCACCTCGGGATACGGTCCGAGCCCGATCGAGGTCAGGCGGCCCTCGATCCTGACGCGCTGCCGCCATGTCTTGGTGATGCGGCCGTCGAGCGTCCGGTGGACCCGGAGGCTCAGGCCGCGCCCGCCGCGACCGTCCCCGTACACGCCCGGACGGCCGACCGTCCGCACGAACGCGGCGGTGAGGGTTCGGGGTCGCTTCGTCATGCGTTCCTTCCTTGTGATGTATCACTTATTGCAACACTACACGGGGAAGAATACACCGGAAGTCACTGGACCGCAAGGGACGAATGGGGTCGGTCTACAGCCTTGAAATCGTTGCACTACAGGATGTTATGGGACTACCGGCGGACTACCTTGGATGGCATCGGATCATACAGTCCTAGTTCCGGCGGGATCGTCGTCACTGAGGTGAACTGCGTATACAGTCCTTCGAGTTTGGTCAGCTTGCCCAGTTCGGGTGGAATCGGTCCGGTCAGCCTGTTACCGGACAGGTAGAGTGTCCGCAGGTTCGCCAGGTCACCCAGTTCCGGTGGAATCGGACCCGTCAGGCTGTTGTTCCCCAGCGACAAACGTTCCAACTCATTGAGGCGGCCCAGTTCGGGCGGGATCGGGCCCGTAAGTCTGTTATGCCGGAGGTCGAGCCGGCTCAGATTGGTGAGTCGTCCGAGTTCGGGCGGGATCGGGCCTGTTAGACCGCCGCGCGCGGCACCTCCGAGAGGGGCGAATTCAACACCCATTATCAGAGACCTCAGGTTCGCCAGGCTCCCCAGCTGCGGTGGAATCGGGCCCGTCAGGTCATTGCCTTGGGTATCCAGAACCCGCAAGTTCAGCAGTTGCCCCAGTTCGGGCGGGATCGAACCGGTCAGGTTGTTGAAGCTCAGGGACAGAAACTCCAGGTTGGTCAACGCCCGGATATCGGGCGGGATCGAGCCCGTCAGGTTGTTGAAGCTCAGGGACAGAAACTCCAGGTTGGTCAATGCCCTGATATCGGGGGGGATCGAGCCCGTCAGGTTGTTGCCACCCAGAGCCAGAAACTCCAGGCTGGTCAAAGTCCAGATATCGGGGGGGATCGAGCCCGTCAGGTTGTCGCCGCTCAGATTCAATCTCTCCAGGTCGGTCAATCCACTGATTTCCGGTGGGATGGGGCCACTCATATTGTTGGCGGGCAGATTAAACGCCTGAACGCGACCTCGGTCGTTGATCCCGATTCCCGACCAAGTGCGAATCGGTGCTTCGGTCGCCCAGTTGTCGTTGTCCGTCCAGCGAGGTCCGCCCATCGCCTCATAGAGGGCCAGAAGCACCGCACGGTCGGGGCTTACTACGCCAATTCTCGCTGTTCCAACGGTGCCAAGGGCAGTCGCCACGATTGTAGCCACACCCTCATCGACTCCGATAACCAGGCCTGAGTTGTCTACGCGTGCCACGGAAGTGTCGCGTGACGACCATGTAACCCTTTGGTCGTCGAGCAGGTGCCCGTTCATGTCGGTCGCTCGCGCCGTCAACCGGAGGGTATCACCTGGAGCAATGGTGTCCGCGGGGGAAACGACGGCTACCGAAGCCACGGTTTGCCGTACCGAGACCCGTGCCTCCCCGGAGATGCTGTCCACCGTCGCCAGAATGTCGGTCTCGCCGGGACCAGCCGCTGTCGCCAGCCCTACCGAGTCGACCACTGCCACCATCGTGTCCGCACTCGCCCAGGTGACACCAACACCCTTCATCGTGCGACCCAGTTGGTCGAAGACCTCCGCCGAAAGCAACATCGTCTGCCCCAGGGCCGTGAAATCGACCATGGCAGGGGCCACCGCCACGGTCGTCGGTGCCGGTGCCATCACAGTGAACTCTGCGGCGCCTGTCACCGCCGAAGAGGTAGCCGTTATGGTGCCTTCGCCAAAGCCAGCCGCGGTCACGAGCCCCTCATCATCCACCTCCACCACCTCAGTGTCGGTCGACGACCACGCGAACTCGGCGCCGGACACCGGGTGGCCGTTCGCGTCGGTGGCCCTGGCGGTCAGACGCAGTGTGTCGCCTTGCACCAATGTGGCTGTATCGGGGGAAACCGTCACCGCAGCTGTCTGCTGGGCCACAGTCACTGTCCCGTTCCCGGACACCGAGCCGGTCGCCGCCGTGACGGTCGCGATTCCGTTTCTGTTGGCCGTCGTTAACCCGGTGGCGTCCACTGCTGCAACCGATGGCGCGTTGCTCGACCAACTGACGGCAGCCCCCGACAGAACCCCGCCGTACTGGTCGTGGACTTCGGCGGTGAGTTGGACGGTGGCACCCAACGCTGACAGCACCGAATTCGCGGGGGTAACCGTCACCGTCGTCGGCCGGGGAGGATCGGGTGCTGGCTCCGTGCCACCGTCGCCGCAGGAGAGCATCGCGGTAACGACGAGCAGAGCCACAACTCGGAGTGGCATCGACCGGCAGTTCCTCAGGACGGCGGTCGTGTCCTTCAATCTACCCAGGGGACACCCCCGGTCCCTGACCGACTCACCTGTAGCCATGGGTTGGCGATTCCGACTCTCCCGGCTGATGGACGGGGCTGATACACACCGCGATTCAAGTATACCCGTTGCCGAGAAGAGAAACGACAGCACCGAACGGTGAAACGACAGTCGCGAAGTGTGTCAGGAGGGCCTGCCAGGTGCCGGTGCGGTCCGCGGCCGGGGTCATCGTCCCCCCGGTGCCCTCGCGCGCGCGCCCCGGCCACCCTATAATCCCCACAGTCACGGCCCGGCCCTTACTTACCGGAACGAGGTGCAGAGCGAGATGTTGCAAACCGAAGCCATTCAGGCGCGACGGGGTGGGTTCACCCGCCGCAAGTTCATCAAGGGGGTGATCGCCGCAGGCGCGACCGCTTCCGTTTCGGGGTACCTGTTCCGCGGCAGCGGCGTGTTCGCGCCGATGCTGACCGCGCAGGGCGCCGTGGAGCGGCTCATCACCGTCACCGTCAACGGCCAGCAGCGCCGCGTGGACGTCCCGAAGTACGAGACGCTCGCGATGACGCTGCGCTACCAGCTCGGGCTCACCGGCACCAAGCTCGGGTGCGACCGTGCGGAGTGCGGGGCGTGCACGGTGCTCCTCGACGGGGTCACCCACTACGGCTGCTCGATCCTTACACACTCGGTGCAGGGCCGCGAGGTCACGACCATCGAGGGGCTGGAGCAGGACGGGGAACTCCACCCGGTCCAGCAGGCCGTCATGGACGAGGGCGGCTTCCAGTGCGCCTTCTGCGCGCCCGGCTTCGCGATGAGCATGGTCGGGATGCTGGAAAAGAACCCGAATCCGACCCGCGAGGAGGCGGCGGAGCTGCTTTCGGGCAACCTCTGCCGCTGCGGCGACTACGACAAGATCCTGAACACGGCGATGCGGGCGGCCGAGCTGTCCCGTTCGCGGGCTTAGGGAGGGAACCAAGATGGCTGAGAACGTAATCGGCACCGACATCTCCCCACCGGATCTGAGGGCGAAGATCACGGGCCGCGCCCGCTACGCCGAGGACTTCCGCGCCGAGGGGATGGTATTCGCGAAGCTGCTGCTGAGCCCGATGCCGCATGCGCGCGTCCGCAGCGTGGACACGAGCGCGGCGGAGGCGATGGAGGGGGTGCTGGGCATCCTGCGGGCCGAGGAGCTGCCCGTGCCGGGCGGAGGGCTGCGTGAAGCGGCGCTGACCGACGAGCCCAAGTACGAGGGTGAACCGATCCTGGCGGTGGCGGCGGTGGACGAGACGACCGCGGCGGCGGCGGTGGAGGCGATCCGGGTGGACTTCGAGCCGCTTCCCTTCGTGCTGGACCCGCTGGAGAGCCTGCGCGAGGACGGACCCGACGCGCACGTGGACGGGAACATTTCGGCGGGACGGGGCGAGCTGGGATCGCTCAAGTGGCCCGCATCCGTCTTCGAGGAGGCGGGGGCCGACCGGCTGCCGATGGGCGAGGCCCCGACGGAGTGGGCGATCGGTGACATCGACGCGGGTTTCGCCGAGGCGGACGTGGTCGTCGAGGAGACGATCGTTCACCAATCCGTCACCCACCACCCCATGGAGCCCCGCAGCTGCATGGCGTACTGGCAGAACGGGAAGCTGTTCCTGCACGGATCGACCCAGAGCACCGAGCGAACGCGCGGCGGAGTAGCGCGCATGGCCGGCGTGGAGCCGGACGACGTGGTGTTCATCGGCGAATACTGTGGCGGCGGTTTCGGCAGCAAGATCTCGGGCTCGCCGATCATGGCGGTGCCCGCGGTGCTGTCGCGCAAGATCGGCCGCCCCGTGATGCTCCGGATCACCCGCTACGAGGAGAACTACATCGGACGGGCGCGGGCGGGGTTCCAGGGCTGGGCGAAGATGGGCTTCCGCGCGGATGGTCGCATGACCGCCCTCGACCTGTACCTGGTCCAGGACAGCGGGCCCTTCGGGGCGAGTGACGTCTTCACCGCAGCAACCGTCGCAACGGCGTCGTATCAGCCAGAGAACATGCGGTTCCGCGGTGTGGCGATCCTCACCAACACGCCGCCGCGGTCGGCGCAGCGGGCACCCGGTGGGGCACAGATCGTCGCCATGCTGGAACCGCTGGTCGACAAGGCCGCGCGCGAGCTCGACGTCGACCGCCTCGAGATCCGCAAGATCAACGCTCCGGGCCACGACGGCTGGCTGGGACCGCAGCAGGGAGGGTTCACCAGCGCCTACGTGCGCGAGGCGCTCGACCTGGGCGGCGAGCTCTTCAACTGGGAAGAGAAGAGCCAGCTCTCCGGCCAGCGCAACGGCACCAAGGTCACCGGCGTGGGGATGGGCCTCAGCCCCTTCACCGCCGGCAGCGCCGGACGCGATGGCCTGCTCGTCATCCGCCCGGACGGCAAGCTCCATGTGCACCAGGGCATCGGGAACCTGGGCACGCACTCGATCGCCGACACCGCCCGCCCCGCAGCGGACGTGCTGGACCTCTCCTGGGACCAGGTCGAGATCGTCTGGGGCGACACCAGCAAGCACCTGCCCTTCAGCACGGTGCAGGCGGGCAGCCAGACCACCCACGCCCACACCCGCGCCAACCACGCGGCGGGCACGGCGATGCTCGGCCTCCTGCAGGAGCTGGCGGCCCGCGAACTTGGGGGCTCGCCCACCGACTACCGCGTCGCCGACGGCCGCGTCTTCCGGGCCGGGAACCGCGCGGCCGGGATGGACTTCGCCGAGGCCGCGCGCCGCGCGATCGCGATCGGCGGCAAGTTCAGCGGCCAGGAGGTCCCGGAGGAACTCAACGACGCCACCAAGGCGGCCGTTGCGGGTCTCGCCGGGGAAGGCCTGATCGCTGCCGCACGCGACAACTACTCCCGCGGCGGCTCGGTCTACACCTGGGTCGCCACCTTCGCACAGGTCGAGCTCGACGTCGAGACCGGCGAGGTGGAGATCATCGACCTCGCGTCGACCACCGACTGCGGCACGGTGATGCACCCGCGCTCCCTGGCGGCGCAGACCAACGGCGGCGTCTTCCAGGGGATCGGGATGGCGAAGGGCCAGCGCTGGGTCTTCGACCCCAAGTGGGGCATACCGTTCACCAAGCGCTTCTACACGGCGCGCCCGCCCGGCATCCTCGACGTGCCGCTGAGCCCGCGCTTCGCGGCCGTCGACGAGCCCGACCCGCACACGCCCGTGGGCGCCAAGGGGATCGGGGAGCCTCCGGTGGGAGCCGGCGAGGCCGCGTACGTCTGCGCGGTCGCCGACGCCATGGGCGGACTCTGCCTCTGCAGGACCCCGCTCACCGCCGACATGATCCTCGCGGAGCTGGAGGGCCGTCCGCGGCCCTACGGCCTGCTGGAAACCCACGTCTGAAGGAGAATCAAGATGGCTGTCATGCGTGACATGATCCCACCGTTCGAGCTCTATCAGCCGACGGAGGTCGAGGACGCCGTGCGACTGATACGTCAACACGGCGACAAGGGCTGGGTGCTCGCGGGCGGGCTGGACACCTTCGACTGGTTCAAGGACCGGATCAAGCGGCCGGAGGCGGTGATCGACCTCGTCGGCGTGGAGGAGCTCCGGGGGATCTCGGCCGGGGCCGATGGCGGGCTCGAGATCGGGGCGATGACGAGCCTCACCGATGTCGCCGAGAACGCGGACGTGATGGGACGCTACCCGCTCCTCGCCGAGGCGGCGGGGCTGGTGGCGACGCCGCAGATCCGCAACCAGGGGACGCTGGGCGGGAACATCGTGCAGGACACGCGCTGCTGGTACTACCGGAGCGGCTGGCCCTGCTACCGAGCCGGGGGCAACGTCTGCTACGCGGCGACCTCCCAGTCCATGAACCGCGAACACTGCATCATGGGCGCGAGCCGCTGCGTCGCGGTGAGCCCGTCCGACACGGCGCCCGCCCTTGTGGCGCTGGACGCCGAGATGGTGGTGGCCGGCACCTCCGGCGAGCGCACCTTCGCCGCCGCCGACTTCTTCATCGGCCCCGACATCGACATTGAGCGCATGACGGTGCTGAAGCCCGGCGACCTGCTGGCCCGCATCGTTCTCCCGGCCCCCTGGGAGGGCGCGCGCTGGTACTTCGAGAAGATCCGCGACCGCAAGTCATGGGACTTCTCGCTGGTGAGCGTCGCGTCGTCGCTGAGGGTCGAAGGCGGGATGATCCAGGACGCGCGCATCGTCGTGAACAGCGTGGCCCCCTATCCGGTGCGGCTGCGCGCGGTGGAGTCCGCCATTCGCGGCAGGGCGCCCAGTGAGGACACCGGTCAGATGGCCGGCGAGATCGCGGTCGAGGGCGCACGCACGCTCCGCCACAACGACTACAAGGTCGCGCTCATGCGAAACCTGGTGAAGCGCTCGATTCGGGATGCGGCGTAGCGGTCGGCGAGGCCCACGACGGGTGCGGGCGGCCGGCGGCGTGCGGATTCGCCCGAGGATCACAGCCACAAGGAAGCGATGACCCATGGAATTTCTTCGGCGTGCACTGAACCCCTGGGGTGAGAACGTCCCCATCGGGGTTGCGTGGGACCTGATCTGGGCGGCCGTCATCATCGGAGCGGTATTCGTCGTGGTCCACGCGCTTCTGGTCCCGAAGAAGCTGCCCGCGGGCGAGATCGACGAGGGGGAGGCGAAGGGTCTGCCGGACCGGATCCAGCGTCACAAGCCGGGCGCGCGCGGATTCCACTGGACGATGTCCGCGACCATGTTCGCGCTGCTGATCACCGCCTTCTTCCCGGTGATCGGGATCCAGTTCCCCTGGGTCACCATCCACTGGATCGCCGGGGTGCTCCTCATCCTCACGGTGCTCTACCACATCTACCACGTCTTCGCAAAGCAGGACGTCAGGAACATGTGGATCGGGGGCCGCGACGTGAAGGAGGGCGCCCTCGGGCTCCAGGCGGCGCTGCGCCGGCCGGTGAAGCGTCCGCGGGCGGGCAAGTATCCGGTGGACCAGAAGATGTTCCACCACGCCGCGACGCTGGCCACGCTGGGCGCGGTCGTCACCGGCGTCCTGATGATGTTCCGCGTCGACAATTTCCTCTGGGCGAGGAACGAGTACATGTTCAGCGACGCGACGTGGGGCTGGATCTACGTGATCCACGGGATCAGCGGAATCGCGCTCATCTTCCTCGTGATCGCGCACGTCTACTTCGCGATCCGTCCCGAGAAGCGCTGGATGACCTGGTCGATGATCAACGGCTGGATCACGCGCGACCGCTACCTGGAGAACCACGACCCGGAGCGGTGGTCGGTGCCGGAGGCGGGTGGGGCGGGGGACGTGGAAGGGTCCGCGGCCGGGGGCGGCACGGGCCAGCCGGCGCTGAGCGACAAGGCGTAGCGCACGCTCGTGAAACCTTTCACAAGCGACGAACTGCAAGGGCGACGCACGCCCGGAGGAGTCGGCAGCACATGACCCTGGACGACCTGAAGGCCCGCATCAACGCCATCGAGGAGGGCTACGAGTTCTTCCTCGCCTACGCGGCCCAGGGGCTGGCGGGCGACCAGGCGGGCAAGAGCGGCGAGCAGGTACGGGGGTACCTGCGCGGCTTCGAAGAGGCCTTGGACGGCCTTGCAGGGGCTTTCCGGGCCCACCTGCCGGGTGGTGAAGCGGCGACGGCGGGTGGAGATGGCGCCGCGAACGAAGCTGCGGCCGCCGCCGAGGCCGCACTGGAGGTGCTCCACCGCGACGCCGAAGCCTCCCGCGCGCTGCTGCGGCTTGTCGCGGCCCAGGGCGCCGTATCGTCCCAGCTGATCGACAACCTCAATGCGTCGATCCACATCCGGGCGCTGCTGACCGACGTGTTCGTGCTCGGGGAATTGGTGGGGGTGTAGGGGACGGTGGCTGACGAGCGGCGAGTGGGTCGGTACACACCCTTGGAAGCGCTCACGCGCCTCCAGGCGATCCTGCGCGAACGCGGGGTCGATCTGGACCAATGGGGACGCGACCTCAGGGATGAGCGCGCCGGGGAACGGCGACTGGATGGTGCGAGTCGCCCCCGCCCCTCACCCGATCGATAGCAGCGTGATCCGGAAGATCAGAATCGCATTGGCCGGCACCGGCCCGCTTCCGCGGCTCCCGTAGCCCAGCGCGGGCGGGATGATGATCAGGCGGATCCCGTCGACCCGCATACCGGTCACGCCCTCGTCGAACCCGGGCACGACCTGGCCGGCCCCGAGGCGGAAGGGGAACTGGCCGCTGTCGAACAGGGTGCCGTCGGTCAGCCGGCCGGAGTAGCCGACCCGCACATCGTCTCCGGCGGCCGCCGGTTCTCCCGTTCCCACCTCGATGTCCTCGTAGTAGAGGCCGGAGGCGGTCCTGGTCATGTTCGCCAGGTCGATCCCCAGCGATGCCGCGAACTCGGCGTCTTCGATCGTCTCGGGTCCGGTCATGTCATCTCCTCCGCAGCCAGCCAGGATGAGGGTGATGCCCGCGAGGCCAGCCATTCCCGGAAGCCGCACGCGGGCCCGTGGCGCAAACCCCCGCGACATCCGCGAGTTGGCCGAACCGCTCACGAGTGCGCCGCGGCGGTCCGCAACCGACGGTGCTCCCTGAACGAGATCAGCTTCCGCCGTCCTTCGTCCCAAAGGGAGAGGCGCAGGGTCTTGAGGCCGTCCCGGAAGGTCATCATCGGGGCCTTCCAGAGCTCCGGGTTCTCGTCATGGCAGCGCTGGAGCCGGTAGTTCGGAATGCGCGCGCTGAGGTGGTGGACGTGGTGGAGCCCGATGTTCGCCGTGAACCACTGCAGGACCCTGGGCAGCTTGAGGAAGGACGAGCCGTGCAGCGCGGCGTCGTAGTAGTCCCAGTCCTCGTGCCAGCGCCAGTAGGCGTCCTCGAACTGGTGCTGTACGTAGAAGAGCCACACGCCGAAGGTGCACGCGAGCAGGGTGACCGGCAGCTGAATCATCAGGAAGGGACCGATCCCGATGGTGAACCACGCGGTCGCCAGGATCGCTGCGATGGCCGCGTTGGTCCACCACACGGAGCGCCACTCGCGCTTCCAGCGCCGGGGCACATCCCACGGGAACCGGTGCTTCACGAGGAAGTGAAACGCGGCGCCGGGGCCGAAGAGGACCACGGGGTTGCGGTAGATCCGGTATCCCAGACGCTGCATCCAGGACATCTCCTCGTACTCGCGGACGGTGATCGTGACGATGTCCCCGAAGGTGCGCAGATCGAGGTCCCCCGAGTGTGCGTGATGAATGGCGTGCGTCTTCCGCCAATAGTGGTACGGCGTCAGGGTGAGCACACCGATCACCGACCCCGTGACGCAGGCCAGGCGGCGCGAACGGAAGTACGATCCGTGCCCGCAGTCGTGCTGGAACATGAAGAGCCGCATCAGCAGTCCGGCGGTGGGGACGGCGAGGATCAGCGTGAGCCAGTAGCCCACGCCGAGGCTCCAGTACATGAGGGCCCACGCGGCGGCGAACAGCACGGCGGTGTGGCCCATCTGCCAGGCGCTGAAGCGATTGCTGGGCCCGAAATAGGGCGAGAGGATCCTCTTCCACTGTCGAACTCGGGCGCGGTCCGGTTTCATGAGCCTTCGGGGGTGCTCCGGTTGGGGTGATCATGGAGTGTTCGCCCTGTAGGCGCGTTGGTCAAGGGGGCGGCGCCGCGCGGACGTTGCAGGTTCCTCACCGCCGCTTCTCCGGCGTGCCGTACGGGTAGAGCCCGCTGAGGTCTACATTCTCGTACGGCAGAGCGTCGAGGAAGGTGGTGCCCACGAAGGGCCCGGGTGCCTCCACGACCAGGATGGTGCGCGCGTACCCGGTCTCGTCGAAGCCGCGGCGGAAGTGGACGCGCGACTTGACGACGAAGACGTCGTAGTCGGCGGGATCGATCGTCCCGAAGCGGAATGCGTCCGGGTAGAGGACCTGTTCGTAGGCCGGGGTGAGGAAGACGACATTGCCGTTGCCGAAGGAGATGGCGGCGATGCGGTCGTAGCCGAAGCCTTCGCCGAAGTACACCAGCGTGCCGGTGACGCGATGGGGGGAGCCGCCGGAGGGGGTGAAGCCGCCGATCTCATGGTCGAAGGGGTCGCCGGGTTGGGCGTCGGCCGCCGCGAGGGCTTCGAGGGTGGCGGGAGAGGTGATGGTGCCGTAGAGGACCTTGCCGATGCCGGCCGCCTCGAAGGCGCTCAGGATGTGCGTGGCGTCGCCGGGGCGGTCGCTGTAGTCGCCGACCGCGACGGGGGTCTCACCGCGTGCAATGGCTGCCGCGACGGTTTGGGCGGCCTGGGTGGGGCGGGGATAGCTGCCGAGCGCGAAGTCTTCGCGGACGCGCCACATGAAGTCGTCCATGTCGTCGGCGATCTCGTCCGCGAGGGCCTGGTCGCCGTTGGTCATGACCTGGATGGTGGCGCCCACGTCGGGCACGTCCGACCAGGGGTAGCCGAAGAAGACGCTCACGTAGGCGTCGTGCTCGCGGGCCTCCCAGCGCCGCGCCCGCTCCATGATGTCCATTGCGGGGGACTGGCCGGTCCACTGCAGCACGGTGGCGGTGATGATCCCGGGTTTGCGGGTGGCCGTGGTGGGATCGTATTCGCCCCGCGCGGCGAGCCGCAGGGCGCGGGCCGCGCGTTCGCCCTGGATGTAGGAGTCGTAGTGGGGGAAGCGCTTGGTGACGAAGGAGAAGTCGGCGTGCTCGAGGAACTCGCCGTCCTCGTTGCCGTGGAGGTCGAAGGTCGCGGCGATGGGGACGTCCGGGCCGACGAGCTCCCGGAACCGCCGGGCGATCTCGGCTTCGGGACGGGGGACCTCCCGCACGGCCATCGCCCCGTGCAGCGCGAGAAGGACCCCGTCGACCGGCAGCTGTTCCTCCAGCTCGGCCAGCATGGCGTCCAGGAAATGCTCGAAGGTCGCCCGTGTGTTCCAGCTGCGCGACGATCCCCCGAAGACCCCGACCGGGGATGTCAGCGGGACGAGCTCCACATCCCCGAATTCACGGACCCGCTTGACGAAGCCGCCGATGTAGCCGCCGGCGCCGAGCAGCACGTCCCCGGAAACCGGCTCGCTGTAGCGAAGCCAGTCATCGATTTCGGTGTCGCCGCCGGGGCAGAAGGTGCAGGTCTCGTGCTGGTAGCTCGCGACGGCGAAGCGGAGCGGGGCAGCGTCGTCCCCCGAGGGAGCGCCGCAGGCGAGGAGGATTGCGGCAATTGCCGCGGAGGCCCGGCCCGGCTTTTTCGATCCTTTGCTGTCCGTTGTCATGCTCTGGTCGCTCGTCTGTGGTGTTCTACGCCAGCGCTTCCCGCAGCGCCGCGAGGTGCTCGTCGGTCAGCCCGTGCATTTCGAAGGTCGACATGCCCGCGGCGCCGGCGTCCCGGGCGGTCGCCACCGCCTCCGCCAACTGCGCGGGATCCAGCACGGGCAGATACAGCCCCGCGTTGAGGGGCGTGCCGGGAGTCGGGCCACCCTCGATGTCGCCACCGGCCAGGGCGGCGACCCCTTCGCGCACCCCGTCGCCGATCCAGGGGATGTCTTCCAGGTAGAAGCTGTGGTAGAGCATGGGGAAGAAGCGGTCCAGCGGCCACTCGTCCCACGCCTGGCGGACCAGGGTGCGCGCGATCGTGGGCGTCGGGAAGACCGCAGCGGTGATGGGTTTGCCGTGGGCGTGGACAGCGCTCGCCAGCTCCCGAACCGCGCCCGTCACGCTGTCCCACCGGAACCGGCGCCACGCCTCATCGGAGGGCGGATCGGGGATCTCCAGCGGATCGCGGCCGTCGATGGCGGCGAACTGCTCGCGGCACACGTCGCAGTAGCAGAAGTCGAACTCGGGGTGCTCCACGTCCTGCACCAGGTCGTAGGTCTCCCATAGTCCGCGCGGCAGGATCACGTCGCAATGACGCACGTAGTCGAGGTGGACCCCGTCGATGGCCGGATTCGCAGCCAGCTCGCCAACGCGGCCGCTCAGATACTCCCGCACCGGTGCGCGCGACGGGCACACCCACTTGTAGTAGCCCACGTAGGGCGGGTGATCGAGGGAGGACTCCAGATTGCGGCTGACCGTGTACCACTCCGGGTGGTTCTCCGTGGCCCAGGCGTCTCCGTTGCGGTTCATCGTCCAGAACCAGCGGTGGAACTCAAGCCCTTCGGCGTGGGCCGCCCCCGAGACCAGTTCGGTGTCCCCGCCGCCCACCAGCACCGCGTCGAACCCGACCTCCCGGAGCCTTGCGAAGCGCCGCCGCCATTCTTCGGCGTCGTAGTCGCGATTACCGTGTACCCAGGTCCAGGCGCTGAAGTCGGGGGCCCGGTTGTCGGCGGTCCGCCCCGGTTGCCCGCCTTCCTGGGGCGTGCACCCGGACAGGGCGGCGGTGGCAGCTGGCCCCCCCGCCAACGCGGCGGCACCCGCCGTCTTCAGGAACTCCCGCCGCTTCATTGTGCCCCTCCCTCGATGAATCGCACGATCCCCCACATCTCCGGTATGTGCATGTTGATCTCTCCCTGCGGAGACCACACCCAGTTGTGCTCCGGGTGCCGGTCCCCGGCCGAGGGTACCCGTTCCCGAAGGTACCCGCCATCGACCGTCACCACCGGCCACTGCACCCGCGAGAAGTTGATCCGCCATTCGTCGCCGGCCTGCGGCCCGGTCCCCGGCTCGTGCCGACCCCCCTCGGCGGTCGCGTAACGGTCCGTCTCCCTGGGATCGTCCGCGGCCGCGCCCCCCTCGGGCGGCCTGAACGCCGACCAGGGAATCGCGATCTCGACGGTCCACCCCCTGTCCTCGTCGGAGGGGTCGTTCAGCGTGCCGTCGAGGGCCACCGCGGTGCGCAGTCCCGCCATGTCCCACCCGATGTTGGCGCTGCCCCTGCGATTGTACGGCCGGGGCAGGAACAGGTCGAATTCGGTGCCCAGGGCGTTGATCTCGAGCTCGTAGTAGTCGAGCGCGTCCCCATCGGGGTCGATGAAGACTTCGAAGTCGTGCTCGCGGTAGAGGATGGCGTCCCGCTCGGCGAGTGTCGCCCACAGGTGCGGCTCCTCCAGCTGCGCGGCCACGTAGAGGCAGTCGTCGTCCCAGACGACCTTTGCGCGTGTGTCCCATTGGGGTGCGGGCCAGTCCTCGCCGCGTATGTCGATGAAGGACTCGGTCCAGGGGGCGACCTGCCAGGCGGAATCGCCGAGCATACCGTCGACGGCCGGCGCGGACACGGCCCTGGGAGCGTCGTAGGATCTGGGCGCTTCGAGTGACGCCGGAAGTGCGCGCAGTGACGCCACGCCGGCGCCCATGGACTCCGCGCGAGCGCCCAGCGACTCTGCACGAGCCCGATCGGGATCCTGGGCCACGACAGTCGAACCGGTTCCGCGGAGCACATGGCCCACCCCCACGCCTGCGACCCACAGACCGGCCGCAACGATCAGGCGCGCGGGCGCTCTCCAGAGGTTCGGGGCACGGTATCGCATGGTACGCCCCTAACATGACGAATCACCGTCATGCCCACCACCTCACCGCCGGGCCTGCCAGCCAGGGACAGGCCGGGCGCCGGGCGGTGGGGCCTACCAGCGCACGGACAGGCCCACCGCCGGTCGGCCCCGGCCTACCAGCGCATAGACAGACTCACCGCCGCGAGGTGGGCAGCTCCGGACCCGGGAGCTCCGGCACTCCGCCCGGCCTCGATGCTTGCCGCGAGGTCCGGACCCAGGCGCACGCGTCCTCCCAGCTGATAACCGTAAATCCCCTGGTTCGAAACGTCGAATGGTGTCATCGCGATGGGGTTGACCATCCCGGTGGCCGGGAAATACGCGGAGTTCAGCTGTTCCGACAGCACGACCCTCGCATAGGGCGTCACGAGTCCCCGGTCCTCCCAGGCCTTGACGCCGTATCCGACCTCCGCGTCGATTCGGCGGCTGCCGTAGCCGTAGCCGCCCGGATTCAGCCCTGCCGCACCCTGGGCCCAGAGCCGCGTGACGCCGCTCGCCGTGGATCCCCAGGACGGTCTGATGCCCAGGGAGAGTCCCTGTCCGCCGCCGCCCGGGTTGATGGATATGGAGCCGCCGAGCCCCCACTCCTCGTACTCTTCCTCCTGATGCATGACCAGCGTGCGGCCGTGCACGCGAATGGCCAGGGTCCCATTGTGCTGCAGGTAGGTCATCCCGCCGCCGACCTCCATGCCGAATCCGCTGTCGACTTCCCCGCCGTCCTGGCGCATTCCGACGCGCACCTGTGGCTGGAGCGTTGCGGCTCCCATTCCGAATCCCTTGCTGGCCTCGAGCATCAGCCGCATCCGGCTGGCGTCCGTGCTCAGTTCCCGGCGCCCCTCGACTTCGGCGGAGTTCATTCGCGCGATGAATCCGTCCGCGCGCACCGCCAGTTCGAGATCCGTCGGCACTTCGGAACGGATGAGCTCGCTCTTCATCCCCAGACCGGCCATCTGCATCGTGATGTCGCTGTCGGGATCGACCTCCCCTCCGCCCTCGATGCCCAGTGTGCCGGAACCGTACCCGAGCACGCCCCATGTCAGGAAGCGGTCGCTGATCAAGAGCCGGGCGTACGGGAAGGCGCTGGTGAGCGACGTGGAAACGTCCCCGACATCGTCATCGCCGGGGCGCCCGAGCTCGAACTGGCCCGATCCGCTGCTGTACGTCACCGCAAGCCCGGTCACGAACGGCCCGAAACCGTAGTCCGCCCCGAGCGCCGCCGTCGTGACCTCGCCGTCGCCGAATCCCTCCCCGTCACCGCTGTTGAAATGCATGATCTCGCCGCCACCCCAGAGCGAGGCGCCGCCGTCGCTCCCTGGGGAAACCTGGAAGGAACTGCCGCCGAGCAGTGCACCGGTCGACATGGGGAGGAACGACGCCAGTCCCGCGCGGCCCACGCTCCCGGAAGCACCGGCGGAGTTCGCGATCCCCGGCCCGAGCCCGAAGGGAGCCGCCGCCAGCGTGCCATATGGGTTGTCCCAGCCACGCAGGAAGCCGAAATCGACGTCTCGCCCGCCGACCGTGACATGGTCCTCCATGTTGTACGGGTGCGACACCCGGTTGCCGATCATCTCCATCGCCTGGCTGGCCACCGAACGGCCGAACCGGTGGAGCCAGTCCTCCGCGGCCATCTCTGCCTCCGCGGTCGAGAAGTTGCGGTAGAAGCCTGCACCGATGATGAACTCCTGCCCGGCGTAGACATCGAGGTTGCTGGTGAAGGACAGGGCGTAGCTGACCTTTGGAGATCCCGTGTCCTCGTCGCCCTGTACGGTCGGATCGTCCCAGAAGTACTCGACGTACCCTCCCCCGGCCCGGGCTGCCGCAATGATGAGTTCGACGAACTTGGTCCCGTTGATGTCCTCCGTGTCCTCTGCGAAGCGGCCTTCGCGCCAGGCGTTGGCGCCGTGGAAGATCACGTAGCCGTCGGCGGTGAACATGAAGAGATAGATGGGGCCGGACCTGAAATGGCCGCCATCCTCCCGCAGTACGGACTTCCATTCGTTTGCGCGTTCGAAGCCGACGAGCGCGATCAGTTCCTGAAGCCATTCGATCGAGCCGTGTACGAACTGCCTCAGGGTTTCCCGGTCAACGACGTCGGCGGCGGATACCTCGGGGAGCGGAACGCTCGGGAGCGGAGTGCCCGCATGGCTCAAGTCCTGATAATATCCGCCCACGACGACGAAATCCCTTCCGGCCACCTGGGAATGGTACTGGAGCGCGTACGCGTCCTTGCACTTGGTGTCGGTAAGATCGTTGGGATCGTCCCAGCACCACTCCACGAAGTCGCCTCCCTCCCGGGCCCCGGCGGCCAGGATCTCCTGAACGATCCTGGTTCCGTCGTCATCGATCACGTCAGCGGCGTTCTTGCCGTCGATGTTCGGATCTTCGCCGTGGATGAACACGTGGCCCGTCGAGGCGAACAGGATCAGGTACATGTTCCCCACATTCCAGTCGCTTCCTTCGACCCTGAACGCCTCGAGGATCCGCGAGCCCGTAGCGAGGTCCGTGATGCTTGCGAATTCGGAGGTGGCCCAGGTCACGAATCCCTTGAGCGTCTCCCTGTCCACCACTTCGCCGGCGGTGACCTTCGGCACCTGGGCGTGGGCGGGCCGGGCCGGTGGCGCGGTGATGCCGAGGACGAGCAGGGTGGCGGCGATGACGACGGGCTTGACGAATCGCATGGCGGGTCTCTTTCCGATGCTGGTTCGTGGATACTCCCCGATGTGACTGCGGCGTGTGCACTCTCGGAAACGCGTCCGGGACTTCCACCCTCCCGGTCAATTCCCGGGTCGTGCTATCGGTAACGATAATCCCGGGCACATGGGATGTCCATAATGATCGGCGGGAACATCTTTGGCGTTGAACCGCCACTTGACGAAACGCCGTCCCGACCACCACCTTGCCGCTTGGGACAACCCGAAAGCTCGTCCATAACCCTTCCCCCACGGAGAGACCTCATGGAATACGCCCCCGACCGGCCCTGGTACATGCGCCTTCACTGGCAGGTGCTGATCGCGATGATTCTCGGCATCGGCGTCGGCCTCCTGCCGATCGGGGAAACCGTCGAGGTGTACGTCGGCTGGGTTGGCGACCTGTTCATGCGCCTCCTGAAGATGATCATCCTGCCGCTGGTCATAACCTCCATCGTCTCGGGGGTGGCGTCGGCCGGAAGCGGCCGCACAGTGGGCCGGATGTTCGGCAAGACGCTGGGGTACTACATGGCGTCGAGCCTTCTGGCCGCGCTCACCGGCCTGCTCCTGTTCAACCTGATCAACCCGGGCCGGGGGTATCCGGTTACCGACACAGGAGCGCCGGCCCCCGAGCTTGCGACACCCAGCTCGATCGAAGACCTGATCAATACCATCGTTCCCGACAACTTCTTCGGTGCGGCGTCGGCCGGTGAAATGCTGATGGTCATCTTCTTCTGCATCGTCTTCGGAGCGGCCGTCACAACCCTGCCGGAGAATCCCCGCGCGAAAATCACGGATCTGGTCGACGCGCTCTTCAAGGCGATGATGGCCCTGACGACGGGCATCATCAGGCTGCTCCCGATCGGGGTCTTCGGGCTGATACTCACCACGGTCACCACAACGGGGCTGGAATCCTTCCCCAACCTCGCCAAGTACGTCGCGGGGCTGGGCTCGGGTCTCGCCATCCACTTCTTCATCACGCTGCCGCTCCTGCTGTACTTCTGGGCGCGCGTGTCTCCATGGAAGCACGCGATGAACATGCGCGAGCCTCTGCTGGTCGCGTTCTCGACGAGTTCCTCGGCCGCCACCCTGCCGGTCACCATGAAGACGGTGAGGGAACGGGTCGGGGTATCGCGCCGCGTGTCATCGTTCACGCTGCCCATGGGCGCCACGGTGAACATGGACGGAACGGCGGTGATGGAGTGCGTGGGCGCGCTGTTCATCGCGCAGGCGCTGGGAGCCGACATCGGGGTCGGGACGCAGATCATCGTCGTCCTCACGGCCCTGCTGGCGTCGATCGGCGCCGCGGCGGTGCCATCCGCGGGACTGGTGGTGATCTTCATCATCCTCGGCGCCATCGGTATCGGCGACAATCCCCAGGCGATGCTGATCGTGGCCGCGATGCTCTCCATCGACCGGCCGCTCGACATGTGCCGGACCGCCGTCAACGTCTACAGCGACTCGTGCGCGGCGGCGGTGGTGGCGAAGTGGGAAGGCGAAGAGGGAATCGACGAGGAGATTCGGATGTAGGGGGGTGTTGGCGGTGCTCAGGTGATCCACTGCATGGCAATCTCCACCACCCACCCGTCCGCGCCCCGCGTGACCAACATGCCGAATCCCGGGCGGATCGGCGCGGTCGCACAGGTCTTCTTCCCACGATCATCGGGGTGCCGGCGATCATCGCGTGGAGCCTCCACTACCGGCGGAAGTTCTCGCGGGGGTGAGGTGCGGGCGTGGCCGATGCACACTTGACAGACCAAGCTGTCGATTGAGGATGTGCTAGAGTCCTGAATCACGCACATCAAGTCCGGTAGGGTCATTATTCCCTGTCTTTATGGGATTAATGCCACTCACGTCTCCGTCTGGATGCTTCAACTGTTTCCTTGACGCTCCGACGTGTCATACACTATCAATGACTTGGAGTCGGCCACGGAAGACCGGCTCCGGTAGAGCAGAATCAATCAGTGCGTCAGCGGGGCCGGCATGCGGGATCGCCGCCGGTCCTGCCGCCCAACGGACCTGACGGTCCGAAAGGAGATACACCATGATCAACCATATACACCTACCCATTGCGAAGCCCTTTGCCGCCGCTTGCATGATTGTCCTTGGAACGGGATTTGCCGGTACTCCGACCGCTGCCGATGGGGGTCTGGAGGAGTTGGATGCGGGTCTGCTGGCCGACGATTGCGCCGAGTTCATTGACTACAAGGAAATGGACTTCTGGTTTATCTGGCAGCCGTACCACATGCATGACCACGGGCAGGGCTTTGAGGATCCTGCGGAGATGGAAGCGCCGTGGGGTGAATGGGAGCCGAAACGCATCATCATTGCCGATGGACCCAGGCACGGGCTGAAAGAGGGTTGGACCCTGGAGCACGGAGAACACAACGAATGTCTGTGGACTCCGACCTGGATGAGGTGACGCCATGCTCCAGAGGCTCATTCTTGCCGCAATCACCCTGGCCATTCCGATGGCGCTGATTCGCCCCGACGATGTCGAGTCCACCGGTCAGAGCCAGTGCAGGGGCAATCCCGGGCGTGGCCTCCCGTTGGGGAGTGTGACCGTCGTCGGTGACCGGAGGCCACCTTGCCGAATCGAGTTCCGCGAGACCGGAATCCGCCTTGAAGCGGTGGCCGACGGGTCTCATCCAGATCCGGGAAGGGCGGTAGTGAGGGATTCCAATGGTCGATACATCACGGCGAACGCGCCCGGCTGGACGGGAGTCGTCACCGTATGGGATGCAAGGGGCAGGCACCTCTCGTCGTTCGGAGGGGTGGGTCGAGGCCCCGGAGAGTTCACTGTGCGGGGAAGGATGAATCTGTTCGTTGACCGGCGGGACAATGTGCACGTTATGGATGGCGGTTTCATGTGGTCCGTCTTCTCACCCGAGCATGAGTTCCAGTGGAGCAGCTCGGCCTATGCGGTCACGGGTTTTGAATTGAGCACCGCCATTCTGGACGACGGAACGGTCTTGTCAAGCGAGTCCGCGCGCGATCAATCAAGGTACTTCCGTGTCGTGGACACCACGGGTGCAGTCCAGAGAACCTTCGGGCCGGTGGAGGGCGGCGTGTCGCAGTGGGCCTTGCGGATGATCGCGTATGCCGGAGGCGAGACCTTCTGGGCGGGTCCTCCCCTTGAAGGCGGAGACGCGTACGTGCTTGAGGAATGGGGGATTGACGGAAAACTGCGTCGAACCCTTCGGCGCGAGGCACCCTGGTTTCGGTGGGCCGGTTACGGCGAGATATCGCCTGGCATAAGCCTGCTGCATGTCACGCATGACGGTCTGCTGTACGTCATGGTTCGCCGCCCGACCGAAGACTATCGTAGGGAGTTCGAGCGGGCCCAGCAAAGGGGTGAGCGTGTGCCGAGGGAAGCGCGGGACGGACTCACCGAGGGCCTCTTCGAGGTGATCGACACCAGGTCGGGTGAGCTTCTGGCCTCCGATCTTCACCCGGCGGGCTGGGCACGCGAATTCGCTCCCAGGTCCCTGTTCCGCGGCTCACTCACGGGTTACCGGTACAAGGAAGGCGACGACGGGCTTCCGTTCGTCGAGATCGTCAGGGTGGAGCTGGTGCCGCGATGAGGCTGGTGCCGCGATGAGGCGCGGCCAGCCGTCGGCCGCCGTTGTGCTCGTGATGGCAGGCCAGTGCGGGTTGGTCGTGTTGTCCAGCGGTTGCTCGGACCCGGGCCCAGGGGCGGACGCGGAGGTTCCGGACGCGCCCCTGGGCTGGGACGGGTCGGTTGAGGCGGAGGAGGTCCGCGTGTGGGATGGCGAGAGCTTGGCAATGTCGTCCCGGTGGCGTGTTTCCAGCCAACCCGAATACTCGATGGTTCTCGACTCGGTGGACCTGATCATCGCAGGGCGCACGAGCAGGATCCCGCGATTCGTGACGGAAGGCGTCTTCCTGTCGGATGGCAGGGTTGCGCTCATTTATAGCACCGGCGGTTCGTCGCAGCCGGACTCCCTCCTATTGCATTTCATTGACCCGGCGAGCGGTGAGGAAGTCGGAATCCCGGCACCACGGGGCGAGGCTGGCGCGTTTCTTGACTGGGTCTCCTTCTCCATGGCGGCCATCGGGCAGGGCTTTGTGCTGGTGGGTGACAACACCGACTATTCGGGGTCTGTTCGGCCCATGAAACGCACGGTACAGGATGTATGGTTCGCCGACCGGGACGGTGGGTTCACGCGGCCTCCGTCGTACGTTGACGTGGATGGAGGGCTTCTGGGAACCTTCGCGGACGGATCGCTGGTCATGTGGACCAGACCGGTGACCGTGGATACGGCCATCGTTACCAGGATTGTGGCTGCTCAGGCGACGCAGGGTCTGCCCCACGGTGCGGAAGGCGAACCGGGTGAAGTGCTCTTTACCACGGCGAATCGCCGCAACCCCGATCGCCATGAAGTCCGCGCGTCCTGGACCTCGCACCCGGCGAACGTGACGGTCGTGGCGGGTGACACGATCTGGGTTCTGCCCACTGGGCGGCCCGAGCTCGTAGCCGTGCATCGGTCGGGAGACGTCCTGCTCATGGTGGAGTGGGATGCGGGGGACCGCTCCGTTCCGCCCGGGGCGCCACCCGACTTCTGGAAGGGAGCAGAACGGTTCCCGGCGGCCGCGGAACTCCAGCTCGGAGCCGACGGTCTGCTCTACGTCGAGCGCTGGACGGTGCTGGACCATCGCGGACCGATGCGCGGTCCAGAGTGGCTGGTCTTCTCCCAGGCCGGGGACCTGGTGGCCAGGCTCGATGTTCCACTGGGGTGGCGAGTCCTCGAATTCGGCCACGAAGAGGTGCTCGTGGTAGCGAGTGAGAACGACGGCCCGGACGAGGTCCGCATTCACGCAATCGAGCGACAGCCGGGGCGGTAATGTAAAGGCCACATTACGAAATGCAATGCCGCCTTTACATTGGCTTGCCGTGGCGCGGGGCGATTCCTCGGCAGCTACCGCCTCGCCCCGGCCATCACGACCACGAGGGGCCGCAGGGTGTGAAGCACTGTGACCGTGTCTCCCTGCGCGGCCAGGACGTCGGGGAGGCGCCGGTAGACGTGGGGACTCTCGTCCGGCCCCCCGCCCCGCAGCACCACCCCCCGCCCCTCCACCCACCGCCGCATCATCGCGCGGCTCACCTTCCCGCGCTTCACCACCTTCCCGGTGCGGCGATGCCGCTTGCCCAGCGCGGCGGTGCGGCTCATCACCCGGCCAGCTCCGTGTACGGTGGAGTAGAGCGCGCGGGCCTGCAGCTCGGCCGTGTTCGGGTCCGCCGTTGCGGCTCCCGTCCCCTCCAGGATCACCGCGTCGTCCCCCATCGATCCGCCGACGAAGCCCTTCTGTCCCGGGAACGCCGGCGTCGCGCCCTTGCGCACCACCACGAAGGTGCGCCCGAAGTGGTCCTCCTCCCACGCGAAGTTGTGGTGGTTGTGCACCAGCTCGACCTCGCGCCCGCCGACGATCTCCACCGCCTTCCGCACCGCCCACTCCCGCCCGGCATAGGCGTACCGCCCGGCCAGCTTCATCAGCGCCCAGTAGTCGTGGCCGATAGGCGCGTCCAGATCCAGGATTACCTCCGCTTCGCGCACGCGCGTCCCCCACTCCGCCCCCTGCCCGATCGCGAGAAACGACGACGCCACGGTATGCCCGAACCCGCGCGACCCGAAGTGCACGTCGACCCAGATCCGGTCGCGCTCGTCGGCGAAGACGTCCACGTAGTGGTTGCCGGATCCGACCGTGCCGAGCTGCTTGCGCGCCTTGTCCCGCAGCGCCGCACGATGGCGCCGCGGCACCGCACCCCAGGCGGGGTCCTCGAAGAGCGGGTGGTCGGACGGGGCATCCGGCGACCGGTTGACCCCGCCCACGCCGAACGCCAGTTCATGCTGGATCTCGTCGGCGATGTCCTCGAGGCGCTGCCGGAGCCCGCCTGCGTGGCGGCCCGCTCGGCGGGCACCTCCGGCACGGCTGCCCGACGCGCTCGCGCCCCCGGGCCGGCCTCCTGCCCCCCCGGCCCGCCCGCTCCCACCTCCCGCGCGGCGGACCCCACCGCGCTCACGCCCACCACGCGCCTGCTCACCCAGATCCCCCAGCCGCAGATCCGTCCGGATCGCCGCGTTCCCGCACGCGATGTCAAACCCCACCCCCGCCACGCTCACCTGGTTGCGGTACGCGGCCACGCCCCCAATCGGCATGACGTACCCGAGGTGACCATCGGCCATGAGCGCGGCGTGATCGGCCCGCTCGGCGACACGCTCCAGCTGGGCGAGCGTCTGCTTCTCGTGTTGCCCGAAGACCTGCATGGCGTCAGTCTCCCAGAGAATCGGCGGGCGCGCGGCAGGCGGCCCGGACCGGAGCGTTCAATGTACGTGCAACAGGGAGTTAACGATGGAGACTCGTCGCAATAGCGGCACCGGAACGAGGGAGACGCGGGAGCCGGGTCCGGCCGTGGGAAGCGAGGGCCGGGTGGCTGCCGGCAGGTTCGGTCGGGTGGCTGCAGGCAGCTCCGGCCGGATGGCTGCAAGGCTCGCGTCCGCCATGCACGCGGCCCCGATACTCCCGGCCACCCTGCTCACGGCCGCCGTACTCGCTGCCGCCACTTTCGCCACACCCCCCGCCGCCGCCCAGACCCCCGACGCCGCGCAATCCACCGTGCCCGACCTCGCCGGGGTCGTGGCCTTCGAAGGCTCCAGCCTCGCGCCCGTCGTCGACCGCTTCAGCGCCGACTGGGGCGCCCTGCAGCGCAAGTGGGCCGACCTGCCGTACTCGCCCGCGCGCCAGCAGCGGATGGGCGCCTTCCTGGCCGAGTGGGCCGGCGCGCTCGCCGCGCTGCCGGTGGCGGCCGACGACCTGGAAGGCAGCATCGACCACACCCTCCTCAGCGCCGAGATCCGCTACCGGCAGGAGCTGCTCGCGCGGGAAGGGCGCCTGCTGGACGAGGTCGCGCCGCTGCTGCCGTTCGGGGGGGAGATCGTCGAGTTGCTCGAGATCCGGCACGCGGGCGGGGAGGTCGGCGGCGAGGAGATGGCGGCGGCGCTGGCGGGGCTGGCGGTGGCGGTGCGTGAGGCCGATGCCGCGCTGAGGTCGGGCGCAGCCGCCGGGGGGGCTGGCCTGGGCGGCGGGGGGCAGCCGACCCCGACGCCGATCGCGGGTCTGCGCGCCGTGCGGGTTCTTCAATCCTACAGAAACGCACTCGGCAGCTGGTACCGCCACTACGCCGGCTATGACCCGCTTTTCACCTGGTGGGCGAGCCAGCCGTTCGAGGAGGCGGACGGCGCGCTGGGGCGCTACCTGTCGACGCTGCGGGTGCGGGTGGTCGGCTGGCCGGAGGGCGGCGAGGAGCCGATCGTCGGCGATCCGATCGGGGCGGACGGGATGGCCGCGGATCTGGCGCGCGAGATGATCCCGTACACGCCGGCCGAGCTGATCGCGCTCGCGAACGAGGAGTTCGCCTGGTGCGAGGAGGAGATGCTGAAGGCGTCGCGGGAGCTCGGATTCGGGGAGGACTGGAAGGCGGCGCTGGAGCACGTCAAGACGCTGCACGCGGAGCCCGGCGGACAGCCCGAAATCGTCATGATGCTGGCCCGGGAAGCCATTGACTTCGTGGAGGAGCGGGGACTGTTGACGGTGCCGCCGCTCGCGAAGGAAGGCTGGCGGCTGGAGATGATGTCGCCGGCACGCCAGCGAGTGAGCCCGTTCTTCCTCGGCGGCGAGGTCATCCGCGTCTCATTCCCGACCGACGAGATGACCCACGACGAGAAGCGCATGAGCATGCGGGGCAACAACATCCACTTCTCACGCGCGACGGTGCACCACGAACTCATCCCGGGGCACCACCTGCAGGGCTTCATGACCGACCGCTACAATTCGCACAGGAATCTCTTCGGTACGCCATTCTGGACCGAAGGCTAGGCGCTTTACTGGGAGATGCTGCTCTGGGACCTCGGCTTCCCGACCACGCCCGAGGACCGCGTCGGGATGCTCTTCTGGCGGATGCACCGGGCCGCCCGGATCATCTTCTCGCTGAGCTTCCACCTGGAGGAGATGACCCCGGACGAAGCGATCGCCTTCCTCGTCGACCGTGTCGGGCATGAGCCCGCCAACGCCACCGCCGAGGTGCGCCGGTCGTTCAACGGCAGCTATTCGCCGCTCTACCAGGCCGCGTACATGCTCGGCGGCCTGCAGGTCCGCTCACTGCACGAGGAGCTGGTGGGCGGCGGACGGATGACCGACCGCGAGTTCCACGACACGATCCTGCAGGGGGGCAGCATGCCGATCGAAATGGTGCGGGCGCGACTGTTGCGGGAACCGCCGGGGCGGGATTTCAGGGCGGCGTGGAGGTTTTATGGGGATCTGGGGTGAGGGATTACCACGACAACCCCACCCTCTTGCAGCGGGTCATCGAATGGCGTAGCATTATAGTGCTACTTCTTGGCGACTCTCGGAGAGCAGACCGAGGGCAGGTGACGGAGGAGACCTGATGGTTCGAAGTGTAAGGCTGCGGCGCATGGGAGGATCCGTTGGAACCACCCTGCCGAAAGACATGGCTGAACGCCTCCACCTGGACGCGGGCGACGAAGTGCTGGCCATCGAAACGGCAAACGGCATCCTGTTGACCCCCTATGATCCGGATGTGGAGGAAGGATTGGCCGTTGCCGCCGAGGCTCAGAAGCGCTACCGCGGGGCTCTCAGAGAACTCGCGAAGTGACGTGTCCCGAGCCGAAGTGGGTTCCGCGGCTGGTCATCGAGGCAGTCCATCTTGACCAGATCCGCGAACACGGCGGCCTCATCGGAGTCCGTGACGAGAACGCCCTCGAGGCTGCCCTGGCCCGGGCAAGACAGAAGCGGGCTTATGAGCCGGAGTCGGATCTTGCGCGTCTCGCCGCGGCCTGCGCCTTCGGACTCTGCACCGGTCACCCGTTCCGGGACGGCAACAAGAGGATCTCGTTCCTGGCCGCAGTAGTCTTCCTGGGCCTGAACGGAGCGGATGTTGTTGCGCCGGAGGACGAAGTGGTTGAGCGGATGCTGGCTTTGGCGGCCGGCGAGCTGGATGAGGAAGCGGTCGCCGATTGGCTGCGGGGGCGGATCAGGCCGCGACCAGGTGTTTGATGGGGGGCCGCGGCGTCGCGACATCGGCGTGGGTCACGGATCGAGACCGGTTGATCAGGCGTTCCCCGCCCCCCACGCCTCGATCAGCTCCGCCTCGACCTGAAGCATGTTTTCCAGCGTCGGCGGACCCTGCCCGCCACCCATTCCCCGCCTGCGCAGCCCGGCACGCGGCATCCCGCCCGGCCGGTCCTCCTCGGTGAGCGTATTCCACCACTCCAGGGTGTCACGCAGGGTGTCGGCGACGGGACGGCTGGTGTATCCTGCTGCGATGGCGCGGGAGATGTCCAGCATGTTGGCCCCGGCCGAGGGCCCGGTGCGCGGGCCCCAGATCGGGAAGAAGACGCCCTGCCCGGCGAGGAATTCGGCGTCGATCCAGTGGAAGACGGCGTCGCTGCCGCTCACCTGGCGGCAGGTCTCCAGCATGGTCCCCATGTTCAGCGGTTCGGTCGGGCCGAGGCCGTTGAAGACGCCGCCGATGTCGTTTTCGAGCATGCGCACGATCCAGCCGCCGAGGTCGCGGGCGTCGATGAACTGGACGGGATCCTCGGGGGTGCCGGGAGCCGCCACGTCGCCGCCCATCGCCACTCGGACGGGCCAATAGGTCAGCCGGTCGGTGGTGTCGCCGGGCCCGACGATATAGCCGGGGCGGACGACATTCGCGCGGTCCCCGAACACGTCCTGGACGGCCTCTTCACAGAGCGCCTTGAGGGGCCCGTAGGTCGGGCCGGTGACCTGTTCGACGGTGGGGTCTTCGAGGCGGCCCAGTTCGTAGTCCTCGGTGATGCCGTCGGGGGAGAGGTCCTTGTATGCGGAGATCGAGGAGACGAAGAGGTAGCGGCCGGAATCGGACAGAAGTTCGGCGGAATCGCGCACGTGACGGGGGACGTAGCCGGAGTTGTCGATGACCGCGTCCCACCTGCGGCCCTCCAGCGCGGCGAGGTCGCCGTCCCGGTCGCCGACGAGCTTTTCGAGCTCGGGGAAGAGGTGCGTGTTGGTGCGTCCCCGGTTGAAGAGCGTGACCGTGTGGCCGCGGGACTGGGCGTAGCGCACGGTGTGGGGGCCGATGAACCCGGTGCCGCCCAGGACGAGGATGGTCATGGGGGCGGGTGGGCCGCCGGCTCCGGCGCACGCCGAGGTGCCGGCCAGGCCGAGACCGAACGCGCCGGCAGCCGCTGCCGTCGTCTTGAGAAAGTCGCGTCTGTTCTGGAGGTCCGTCATCCGGTTCCCGTCTGTTTTGCGGATAAGTGTCGAATGCACGCCGCCGGTTCAGCTGATCGGCCGCACCCTCTTCTTCAGCACGAACAGCCCTTCCTGCATGCTGGTGACGATCACGGTGCCGCTCGGGAAGTACGGGTAGTTGCTCCAGGCGCCGCCGAACCCCGGCCCCTCCTTGTACGGGGCCGTGTCGAAGTACGCGACCTCGCGCGGGTTCTCGGGGTCGGAGATGTCGAGTACGTGCAGGCCGTACAGGTAGTTGGCCTGGTACATCAGGTCGTCCTTGATGTAAAGGTTGTGCGCGCTCGCCGGCATCGATCCCATGAACTCCCTGACCAGCACGGGGTCCTCGATGTCGCTGACGTCCCAGATCAGGGTGCGCGTGGTCTCCGCGTTGCCGGCGATCACGTCGGACTCGTCGTCCTGGAAGAAGTAGTGGTGGTCGTCGGTGAGCCATCCCTGGTGGATGTAGGCCGGGTTGGGCGATGAGCCGGTTCCGACCACCTCCGGGTTGTCCTTGTCGGTGACGTCCTGGATCTGGAAGACCTGGCCGCTCGAGTTGAAGCAGAGCTCGCGCCCCTGGTAGTCCTGGTCGGGGCCACGGTAGATGACGCACTGGGTGTCGTGGGTGCCACCGGTGGGAGCGCAGCCCACGAACTCGGGGTTCCTGGGATCGTCGATGTTGATCATGTGGAGGCCGCCGCCGCAGGTGTCGCCGGCGCCACCGCCGCCGATCGTGTAGGCGATCCCGGTCTCCTCGTTGATCGCGATGTTGTGCGAGCTGCCGATGCGGGTGTAGTGCACGTCGGGCTCGAACAGAACGGGCATTTCGTCCGGGGAGACGTCGCGCAGGCGGGTGAGGTCGAGGACCTGCATGCCATGCTCGCCCGCCCCGTCGGCCACGACGAAGGCGTGGTCCTTGTAGGTCTTGATGTCGCGCCAGAGCTGCGACGGCGGGGTGCCCCACGGCTTGGGCAGATCACCGACCAGCACGGGGTTGGTGGGGTCGGTGATGTCGACGAAGGAGGTGCCGTCGTTGCGACCCACCAGCGCGTACTCGCGCCCGGTGACCGGGTCGGTCCAGCCCCAGTTGTCGTTGGCGCGCACCCCGCGCGTACGCCCCTCGGCCCGCAGCAGCGACGGAGGGATGTACGCGAGCAGCTCGACCTCGCTGCAGTCGAAGGGGCCGATGCGGCCCTCCTCGGGACAGCGGCGCTCCTCGCCGACGATGGGCGCGAGCATGTCGGGATCGGTCACGAGCATGCCCATGTCCTCCCACCCGGCGCCCCCGCGCTCGAAGACGTGGACCGAGCCCGCCTCGTGGTGCATGCCGGGCGCGGTGACGGCCGCCACACCGGCATCCGCGACGACCAGCCCGCCGAAGCGGTCGCTCTCGACCGTCATCTCCTGTGGGAGCTGGATGCGCCGCGGCTCGGGCGGCAGCGAACCGTCCCCACGCGCCTCGTACACGAAGGTCGAGCCGAGTTCGTAGCCGCGGGTGGTGGGCGCGCCGACCCACACGTCGTCCCCGGCGAAGGCCACAGCCGCGCCGAAGCGGTCGCCCTCCTCGCCGCCTGCGAATGTGAGCGGGTCGCCGGCGAGGGCGTACCGCATGGCGGCGGCGTCCCAGGTGTGCGCGTAGACCGCTCCGCGCGAGTTGTCCGCGCCGGGGGCGCCAACCAGGAGGCGGTCGCCGGAGGCTGCGAGGGCAGACCCGAAGTTGGCGCTGGACTCCGGTGTCGATTCCAGGGCGCCGGCCATCTCCCAGGCGCCGTTCACCATGCGATAGTGATAGACGCGTCCCTTCCGTTCCTGGTCCGAGCCCTCGCCGTTCCACTGGGGTGCGGCGATCAGCAGCCCGTGCGGTGTGAAGGCCATGGCGGCGCCGAAGCCGTCGCCGCTCGTGCCGTCCTCGGGCTCAAGCTGGGCTTCCCGGGCCCACTGTCCGTCGGCGCCCCGACGGTAGACGTGGACGATTCCCCGTGGCGCCTCCTGCTGCGCGCCGGGTCCAGGTGGGCCGCCGCCGCCGGTGACCCCGACGAGCAGCCAGTCCCCATCCGCGGCAAGGTTGAGGCCGAATTCCGTCCCGCAGAAGCCGTCCCATCGGCAGGTGGGCTCCAGACCGGCGATGTCGTCCCCTTCAACCCTGCCCGTGGCCCGCCATGCCCCACCTCCGCTCCGTTCGAAGACATGAATCGGGCCGCCCCGCTGGCCGATGAACAGGGTATTGCCGGCCTTGGCCAGCAACGTCCCGAAGCCGTCCGCACGCTCGGCGTCCGGCGCCCGCAAAACGGCGGACTCCCGCCATTCCCCACCGGCCTTGCGGTAGATGTAGACCGCGCCGGGTCGGAAGCTGGTCGTGGGCTCGGTGATGAGCATCTCGCCGTCTTCGATCACCACGGAGTGGCCGAAGGCGCCGGACTGAGCGGCCAGCGGTGCGGCGGCGGCGAGGAGGGGAAGGGCTGCAAGGGCAGCCAGCAAACGGACGGCAGGGGCGCGGACCATCGGGTTTCTCCTTCGTTGGGCGATTGATTTCCGATCCGAGGGTAGCGCCCGACAAGGGACCCGCGCAACTGCGCGCGCGACCGTTGGTTCGCCGGACGCAAAAAGGCCCTGAAGGATCACCTCCAGGGCCCCGCACGTTTGATGGCAACTCCCGCGGCAGGACTCGAACCTGCGACCCGACGGTTAACAGCCGTCTGCTCTACCAGCTGAGCTACGCGGGATTGGCGGTGCAGCCAACCAAAATCGCACGGTGGCGGAAGCGCGTCAATGGCGATTCTTGTCCACGGCGAGTCGGGTTCCAACGGGAGCGATGCATCCGAGTTGGCGCTGCGGTGCCCCCGCTCGTCGTACTGGTGTTATCACGTTACGCAGAAGTGTTATCATCGCTCAATCAGCCCGCTGGCCCTGTCCCCGTCGTCACCTCCATCCCTCCAGAGGCAGGCCAGAGCCCAACCCCAGTCGATGCGTTCCCCCCGCCAGAGCGAGCCGCCGTTTTCGGGGCCGATCCCGCGCTGCCCATGCCAGCGGGCCAGCCCGAAGTCCGAGGTGGCAGGTGGCGGATGGTCCTCCGGTGGCTCCCCCGTGGCGGTCGCCGGTAAGGCTGCCGGAGTGTCGGCCGGCGATATCCCCGTGGTGTCCGCCGGTGCTGCCGCCGGGCCGTCCGCCGTTGGTTCCCCCGACGCCCCGCCCGGCAGCAGCCCACCGATGTCCGGGGCCTCGGGCACCACCGGCATGTGCACCCCCAGGGGATTGAAGAACTGCGGAACCCCGTGTTCGTCCATCTCCACCCGCCAGCCGCCTTCGTGGACCGCGCGGTGGTGGAAGGGACAGAGCAGCACCAGGTTGTGCATGGCGGTCTCCCCGCCGTGGGCCCAGTGGGTGATGTGATGGGCGTGGGTGCGCAGCCGC
>JAJEBR010000106.1 GCA_022822445.1 Gemmatimonadota bacterium
TACCGCGCGGGACGCTTCCGAACTGCGCCGTCAGGGTGACGACGTTCGCACGAACCGCAGCAAGAGCCGACGCACCAAGGAGCGTGAACTGGAAGCCGTGTACGCCGAGATCGACGGAATGTTCCGTCTGGCGTTGCCGGAGTTGCGTGGACTTAGGGGACTCGGGCTCGGGCTGGTGGAGGCACCCGCGACTGCTTCTGGTTTCAACGGAGTCCGTCCGGCGCGACCTCAGCGACCTGCCCGGCCACGCCGGCCTGCCCGGCCACGCCGGCCCACCTGACCCCCAAATGGCCGACTGGGACTCGTCAGGGCCGCCGGAACTGGTGCCTTCTGAGCCGTTGGACGATGAAGGGGTGTTAGCTTTGACCGGACTAGCCAGCGCATCCCGAACCAGAGTAGTTGGAGTGTCTCGCCACATCGCGGTCAAGAGTGACACCACATGAGCGGTATGGAATCTTGGGCGGAGATGATTGCGCCCGTGCTTCTCGATTGCCAAGAAAAGTTGCTGGAGGCGGTGGACGCGTTGAAGATGGCCCGAGCGAAGGCCCACCTTCGCGATGTTCAGGACGGATACCAGTCTCGGGGACTCATAGAGAACCCGGGGTTCACCGATCTCAACGTGCTGGACCTGTTGACTGACGCCGAGGTCTGCATTGAAGTAGGCGACCTTGCGGAGGCGGACGAGATTCTTGACGAAGTGCGGCGCGTCGTCGTTCCTGCACCGGGTAATCTGCCGGGCGAAGGGCTGGCTGCCCGCTTGGAATCCGAAATCCAAGAAACGGTTTTGGAAGCCGAAAGGGTGATCGGTATCCTGAACGGCCCGCCCCCGGACCAACCGGGGGAGGTACTCAAGGAAGCTGACACGGTCATCGAGAAGCTGAATGGCTTGGTAGGCATCGTGGAGCAGGGTGAGCAGCCCTCGAAGGACCATCCGCCGCCCATTGAAGTACCACCGGCGGCCTCACGGTTCCTCGATGGCGATGATCCCCTACTAGATGGGTCGCACAGAGCCACAGGACCATTCTCATGGGTACGGCGCTTGCTTCGAAGAGCAGGCGTTTCTGCGGGGCCGGCGTATGCCGGGCGAATGGTGGACTTGCTTGAGGCAAACTCGCTCGGAGATGACTACCCCCTATGGGGAAGGATTGGAACGGATCACCCACGTGTCCTCGACTTCTTGGACTCCACTGGCGCCGTAGTAACCCGCCCAGATGGTTCGCCTCTCGATCCAGCGCAGTCCTTCCAAGTCGCTGACAGTTCAATGGGATTCGAACGCAACGGTGACGGGCCAGGCCAAATCGCTTTCACCATTATCTTGGATCACACTGGTTCCCGCCACATGGCGGAGCGCCTGTACCGGAAGCTGAACGATAGTGTCTTTACGGGATTGCCGTTGGACAGGCCGTGGAGCCTGCCGGTCGCTGACCTCGAAGATTGGCTCCACACGAATGGCGAGAGGCCGCGTCAAGATATCCGATCGTCGCCCTCTACGAGGACATGACTGTCGAGTTCCACGGGTTGGACATCTTGCGTTGCGCTCCGAGACAAGCAGAAACCCATCGAGGATCGGGTTCGTAAGGGGACCAACTGCCAAGTCACGCGGGGCCGCGCAACCGGCGCAGGGACTCTGTTCGAGCGGCGGCGTCAGCTGATGGAGGGATGGGTGGAGCATCTGGCGGGCCGGTGAGTGGGCGCCGGGGCCTGATTGGGCGTGCCGCAGCCCGTGACGGGGCTCAGAGGCCGTTTCTGAGCGGAATTGGGGCGTTTCGGGTATTATACGGGGCGTAGAATCGCCTAGGATCGACGATCTCGCGTCTCGGAGGGGTACGGGCCTGGGCCGAACACGGCGCTGTAGCGAGGGGGCCGCTGCAAGGAATGAAGGGGCAACGATGCCACTCGCCGTCCGTCAGGCCGGCGGAGGGGCCGAAGGAATTCGCCCTCTACGGAAAGGGGACGCCCGGACATCGGGCTCACTTCCGCTGGACAAGACGGTTGAATCGCGGCGAGTGAATGATGTACGTTCGGTTAGGAATCTCTAAAGGAAAGAGAGGTTGTAGATGCCAGATTTGCTGGATGCGTATGCCGACGACGACATGATGGCCCAGGAAGAGCGGGATGAAATCTTGCCGGGGCCGTTCGTCAACGAGGTTGAGGAGATCCTAAAACCATTTGGTGGTCGGGTTGCCCAGACGGGATTGCCCAGTATGGGGGCACCCTCCGATAGAATGCTCGTTTGGATTGCCGATGTCCAAGCCGAGGACCGGAAAGACGCCCTATTGGCTCTTGAAGACGCCGGGCTTTGGGATCGGCATTCGGGATTCCAAGGCTAAGGCGGAAGTTCGGAAAGGCAGCGCGTCGGACGACCGAGTCTTGGCCACGATGGTGAGGCCCTCCATCTGGTCGATCGTTGGCGTCGGTTCACAGTCGGTTCCGGCCCACGCGTCGCTACCGAATGTGGCGGTTCGGAGGTCGGTCGGACTGGGGCGCCGAGACGCTGGCTAACGACCGTTTACCGGTTCCAAGCCAGCTTACTCCTTGGGGCCACGCTTCGCGAGGTCCCGGCGGAGGCTGGCAAGGGGGCTGTGCCCCCCGTGACCCCCCGTTGAATTCCGCTCCGGCGGCGGGCGATCACCGCCGGTCGATGCCCGTCGGCTTTGCGGCTGAGTCCGCGGAGTGACCGGCGAGCATTGTCGGCGGCGTTGCCACCGCTTCGGCGCCGGTCCCCCCGGCTC
>JAJEBR010000051.1 GCA_022822445.1 Gemmatimonadota bacterium
GCACATGAGCCCTGCGTCCGGTATGATGATGTCGCACCGTCTGGGTGCCTCCGATTCGGGTCGTTTTTTCGTCGAAACTCCCCGTAATCTAAGGCCCCAGGCGGTGCAAACCTATCCTCGCAACGCAGGATCCGGGTTGACAGGTTGCCCAGTTCAGGGGGGATCGGTCCCGTAAGCTCGTTCCCGTCGAGGTACAGCGATACCAGACTCGACAGGCGCCCCAGCTCGGGGGGGATCGCGCCGGTCAGGTCGTTCCGGCCGAGGACCAGCCGCACCAGCCGGGAAAGGCCGGCGAGCTCGGGGGGGATCGAACCGGTCAGCCGGTTCCAGCTGATGTTCAGGTCCCGCAACATCGACAGGTGCGCCAGGTCGGGCGGGATGCGACCCTTCAGGTTGTTGCCGAACAGGCTCAACGCGACGACCCGGCCTTCACCGTTCGTCGTCACGCCATGCCATTCCCCGAGGGGACGGTCGGACAGCCAGTTGGCGTTTTGGATCCAGTCGGCTCCATCGGTCATCTCGTACAGGATCTCCAGGACCTCGCGGTCGGAGAGCGGGGAGCACTCCTGGCCGGTGCCCTCGCGAGACGGAATGGAAGCGAGCCAATCGCGGAACGCCTGGTCGCCGGGGACGCACAGCTCCGTGTCGTCGTAACGAAACTCCTGCAGCGAGAGGGCCGTGAGCGACAGGGGAAGCGCACCGGTCAGGTCCGGGTTGTCGCCGATCCGCAGCGATGTCATGCCCGTCAGCTCTGCGAGTGACGCCGGCACGCGGCCTGCCAGTCCGTTGGCGGACAGATCCAGCGCCGTGACCCGGCCGAGGGAATCGGTTTCCGCGCCATGCCAATCGCTGAGGAGACCCTCGCCAACCCAGCCGTCGGAGCGTGTCCAGCCCTGTCCCCCGGTGGCCTCGTACAGCGACACCAGCGCCTCCCGGTCCCCGTCGCCGCAAAGCGTACCCACATGGACTTCAAGTTGAGCGAGCCAGGGCGCAAAAGACGCCGCACCGGAGGCGCACAGTGTCTCGTTGCCCCCGAAGTGGAAGATGCGAAGCCGCTCAAGGTTCCGAAAACTGAACGGCAATGTCCCCTCGAGCGCGTTGTTGTCGATGCCCAGCCGACGGAGGCTGCGCAGGTTGCCGAGTTCGGCCGGAACCGAGATATAGCGACGTGATAACGTTCTAAGTAGTTGTGCTACAATGTCTTATACAACGAGGCTGACGAGCCGTGTATCACTTTAGATATGCAAATCTGAGCAGGAATCCGTCGTGCCGTAATGGAGGTCCTCGGACGTAAGCGTTCGGCCAAGCCGTGGAGTCCGTCCGCCGCCGCGGGAGGCGGGGCTGCAGAAGCGAAAGGACCGCCTGCGATTGCAGGCACCTCCAACGACGCGTGCGAGGACGTGGGATCCGAGGTTGGGGATGCGGATCCAGAGACGGGATTAGGAACCGGGGGTCGTCGATGACGAGCGGCAGGTTCTTCCTGCGCAGGGTCGGAGTCCATCCGATGAAGCGGTCTCGTGGAGCGAGCGCCCATGCGGCGGTGCTGAAGCCGATCATGGCGAGCGGCCAGCCGTTGCGGTCGTGGACGGCGTAGCGCATCTGCGCGACGACGAAGGTCTTGCAGCCGAGATAATGGTGGCGGGCGACGAACTCGTTCCAGAGCTTCCCCTGCCGCGTACCGCCGACGACGGTGCGGATCTCCAGCGGCCTGACCTTCGTCGAGGGTCGTGGGTGGCGGGAACAGTGGCGGCTCGGTGTCCTGTCCGAAGACGATGGGTCCGGGCCGGTTCTGTTTCCACTTCGGGGGTGGCAGGACGATGAGGCCGTCGTCGTGCATGGCGAGCATGGTAACGCGCGCCATCATGTCCTTGAGCCCGCCGTCGGGCTTGAGCCAGCCGATGCGGCGGCAGAACTCCTTCGACAGGCCGTGTCGGTTGGCCGCGGGCGGCCCGGCGATCAGCTTGCGCAGCCACGCGATCTCCCCCTCCGGGAAGTCGCGCCCGTGGTAGCGGCACTCGATGCGGTCACTCATGCGGGAGCCGTCATCCCGCTCCTGCGTCCGGGCGTGCCATCGACCAAGGAGCGTGCGCCGGTCTCGCTGTCGGAGCCGAACGACAGGCACCGCCCGACGACCGGGCCGCAGCAGCAGCCGCTCGGCGAGGTTGTCGTCGAGCGGCACGCGGGGCCGGTTCGAGGAAGACGCTCAGCCCCTCGCGGTGGTTGAGGAGCGAGCGGAGCGGCCTTCCCTGCCGCGCGTCCGGAGGCAGGCGGGCGAGTTGGCTCCTCGGCGGTCGCGAACATGCCGCCGAGCGCCTCGCTGCGCGTCTTGAGCCGCCTCGAACGCCGGGTGGGCGCAGGATTCGCCGGGGTGAGACAACCGACTCATGGCTGGGCTGGGGAAGTAGGGACGAAAGGAAGACCTCGCCGAATGCCGCCCTCCGACTTGACAGCCGCGGCCACACGTCCCATCATATCCTAGCCAACTGGTGACCGCGATCCACCCCTCAGGGGTCGCCGCTACCACATCCCCTACTAACCTGAGGAGTAGAGTTATGAAAAAGTCAGTAACAGGAGCCATCGCGTTGCTCACGACCCTCTTGGGTGCCTCCTACCTCTCGGCGTCCACGGACGACATCTGCGATGTGCAGATCGGGATCATCGTAGGCGTCGTGGCCGAACACTGCGATGACAACTACACATGCTCGTTCACATGCCAAGACGGAGAGTTGACCGAGGACGGTGTCGATTGCGAGTGCATCGAGAACTGACACCTAACGCGGTACCGTTCTTTCCTTGAGCTTGGCGTCGCAGCACCCACGACGCGGCCCTCGCTGACTGCATGCCGAGATGCCACACGGTTCGACTACGTGCGGAAGCCGCGCTCGAATCCCCCGTAGCGCCTGCCGGAGCCGTACATGCCTGTGTGGCTTGTTCGGTGAGTCGATTCGCGTCCGTGGGCCTAGCCATCTACCACTTTCTCACCATGTCGCCCGCAACCCTGACAACCAAGCCGTCTAAGTTGCACGTTAGCTACTCGGATCCCCGGCTCAGAGGCCGCGAGCATGGGTAAGGCGCGGCGCTATGGTTGGTCGGACTACTTGGTCTGGCTTCTAGTGGCTTGTGCGGGCGTCGTGATTGTGTTGGTCCTGGGCCGCTTGGCTGAGACGCATTTGGGATGGCCTGTCGGGTCGGTGCCAGAGGCTCAGGGCTTTGTCAATGAGTGGCAGGATATAGCCGGAACACGTCACAGTGTCGGTGCCGGTGACCCTAAGGTAACGATGGTATTGTTTATGGACTTTCAATGCCCCTATTGTCGCACTTTTGCCCGATCAGTCGCTGACGCTAAGGAACACTTTGGGGATGATCTCGCAACCGTCTTCCGACACTATCCTTTGCCGATCCACCCACATGCAGAGGATGCGGCAGCGGCAAGGCACATGCGCGAAGAGGATATGCGATGATACTCAGGTGTGCGCTGGTAGTCTTGATTCTGTTCACCACCGCGTGTACTGAAAGGGACACGGTAGGCGGTGGATTCTCCGTCGTGGACAGTGCTGGGATCGAGATCGCAACACACTGGCACAACGAGGTGTCTGCGCGCTCTACCAGCATCGGTCTTTCCCCGACGCCTTCGGTTGAAATCGGGAGTCTTGGAGACGATGCCGCGGCGCTACACCGTGTCACGGATGTCGCGCGAATACCGGGTCGTGGGATCGCGGTCGCGAATTCTGGAACCGGCGAAGTGAAGTTGTTCGATTCGAGTGGCCGCTTCAGTCATTCACTCGGTGGTTTGGGTGGTGGCCCTGGGGAGTTCGGTCGCCTCACCAAGGTCGGTGTGTCACCGGACGGCAATGTGTTGGCCTATGACAGCCAGACTGGTCGAACCACCGAATTTGATTGGGATAGCGGACGTGCAATTGAGACCACGAGCCTCGCAGTAGCTGAAGGAATCTATGAACTCGCTGGCCTCAGGCGTGCGCAAGCAATCGGTTGGTTCAACGACGGACGTTTTTGGGGCTACATTAACGTGCTAGCGGGACCTCTCCTCCCGCCTACGGGTGACGGCTGGATCAAGCACGAGTGGGTTTCAAACCTCCACGTGTTTGAAGATGGAATGGCATCCGACGTTGTGGCCGCCACGCTAGGCACTCAGCGCTGGGTAATGGGGAGCAACCTCGGTGGTGGCAGTGTACGAGTTGAGGGCGTACGCAACCCTTTCTTGCCGACATTTGAGGCAGATACAGACGGTGAGTTCGTGGCATATGGCAGTACCCGCAGGTTCGACATCAGGTTGATCGAGAGGCGCCTGGATGGGATCGTTCGGATCGTCCGTCGAGCTGACAAAGCTCGATTAGTGTCGGCGGCTCATCGTGAGGCTTGGATCAATGCGACTTGGGGACAGGACGGTGATGGAGCCGGACGCTCTGCGAGGCGCAGGTCCCTCTACGAGAGTATTCCGGTTCCAGACACAATGCCTGCGTTCGAGACTTTGCTGCTCCAGCCAGGGGGACAATTGTGGGTCAAGGAGGCTAGCTTCGACAATCCGACGTCACCGAGCCGGCAATGGTCTGTGTTTGACGGGAAAGGGATTCCCTTGGGTTTTGTTGACATACCGACTGACCTCCGAGTGTTCGAGATCGGCCATGACTATGTGCTCGGCGTGTGGACTGACGACTTGGGTGTAGAATACGTGCGAATTCACGATCTGGTAGTTCGGGCTTCGGGAAGACCGTAGTCGCTCGTCGCGGAGGAATCGCAGCCGACGTCCCCGGGTGAAGCATGTAGGTCCAGATGAGGGTTGGGATTGCGTTGTGAACGAGCGCCGTCCGCCCGCTACGCGTGGTGAGGATATCAGTGCAGATCATGAAGCTGCGCGCAGCCAAAGGATGTAGAGAGTTCACGCGAGACTCCGAATCCACCCCGGAAACTCTGAGTTACGCTTGGGTAGCTCTTCGTAGTTGCCCTGTCGGAGCACTTCCACGGTCCGGCGATCCGCAAAGGCCACATCGCAATAGACGGCACCCGAGAGGTGCCAGAGGTCGGCGATGTCGCTAGCGCGCGCGCCCTTGGGGTCCAGATTGGACGCTTCGTGGAAGGCCCAAATCGCGCGGAAAGCGGGGCATTTGGTCAAGTCGACCTCCTCGGCGAACTTCTGCCTCTGAGCCACGTCAACCTGTTCGGGAAGCATCTTCGCCAGCCATGTTCGTAGTTCGACCTCGGTGAATCGCTTCTTGGCCCTTCGCGCATGGCGTTCCCTCACGATGTTCTGCCTGAGATCCGGGTAGCCAAAGCAGTCGGCGCGGTACTCTTGGAACTCCTCAATTCCTGCCAGCACATCCACTATTTCGGAAATCCGCAGAGGCGGCATTCGTTCGCCAACCGCCATGATGGGCTCTCGATCTGCATTCCGCACCGTGTCGTGGAACGTATCGAAGAAGACCGCCGGACATTCCCACTTGCCGTGGAGAATCTCGTTGAAGCAGGACGCGGCTTCGTTCCAAATCACGTCGCGGTAGTGCGGTAGCCACTTGACCGAACCGATCTCCTCGATCGAATCCATGTAGTTCGCGACACGTACCCTCCCATCCTTCGTGGGGGTTCGAGGCCAGTTCGAGCAAGTGGGGCAGTGACAGGACGGGGACAACGCGGGCGCCGGCAATCGCGGTCGCAAGTGGTCTTGAATCCACGCGCCCCTCGGCCAAGTCGATCCAGTTCGCCATGTCGGCGTAGAGTGTGAGCGGTTGCATCTGACCTTATACCCCTGTTTCGTTTCTCCCCGACGAGCGCGTTCGGATGAGGAACATAGCACTCCTGGTACTTGACGGCCCTGATTGTCCAGCACCGACCTCTGTTTGGCTACGAAAGAGGTGGCGCGAACATGTTGCCGAAGCCCACACAGGGTGAGATGGGCCGGGAATCTGCCAAAGCGAGGCGTTCCCGATACATCCACCGCCGCAAACCCCTACCGGCTCTGCCCGGCATCGCGATCTGGCCCCCGAGGCGGCGGCCTTGTCACCAGCCGTGTCCGCGCGGTCTCGCGGCGCCAGATGTCCCGTAATACTCGGTCAAGCCTGTCACTTGCTCGTCGAGCCGCTCGATTTGCCGCCTCAAGGTGGCGTTCTCCCCGGTCTGCCGCTCGACTTGCCGCCGCAAGGCCTCGACCTGTTCGGAGTGCCGCCGCTGTTCCCGCTCGTACTGCTCGGACAACCTCCGCAAGGCCCTCGTCAACTGCCCCTCTAACGCGCTCATACAGCCTCCTCACTCGTTCGACAGCTTCAAGGCCGGACGGTCGTCCACCCTCCACGGCGGCCGGTCCAGCACCCCGTCCGGCACCACGACGAACCGCTCGCCCTTGATCTCGTGGAACACGAGGCCCCAGGTGTCCACCTCCAGTTGGGCGAGCGTCCGCCGTGCGTCCTCGATGTCCCGGCCCAGGACGGCGCGGGTCTCGATCCGGGTCTGAATGCTCCTCGACAGCCAGCGCATCGTCGCCCAGCTTCCGCCGAAGGTGCCGAGCGAGAGGCTCAGGCCGACGATCAGGGACCTCATCCAACCCCTCATCAGCAACTCGCGCATCCGCGCGGTCGCCTCCTCCGTATCGCGCCTGATGGTACGCAGCGCGTGCCTCACGGCGCGCCGCGAGTTCTCGGCGAGCCGTTCGAGCTCGTCGGCGGTCAACTCCTCGATCTCCCTGCGCTCGGTCTCCAACTTCTTCCGCAGCCGCTCCATCAAGTCGTTCGCGTTGGAAATCAACTCCGTACAGTGCTCCTTTCAGCCGCCACCGCTTCCCCGTCTCGGGGTCCATGGCGGTCAGGTAGTCCATGCCTTGGCGGGGCACTTCAAGCCCCGCCTCCCGGAGCGCGGCGACGACCTCGTGGCGATCACGCACCGCGCCCTGCTCGACGCGCTGGAGCAGGTAGTCCCGGATCAGGTCTCGGGGGGAGGCTTCGATCCGGAGTCCGGCCCGCAGCTGGGCGGCCTCGACATAGGCGCGGTGTCCGGGCTGCTGCACCCTGGCCCGCGCCGGATCGTCCGGACGGCTCCAGCCGTGTTCGTGGTTGAAGGCGTCCTGAAGCGCGCCGAATGTCTTCTCCCAGCCGGGAGGGGCGATGTTCAGGCTGCGGTCGGTCTCCAAGTCGCATCGGGCGGCAAGGACATGAACGTGCGCGCCGCCGTCCCTCTCGCGGTGCAGCACCGCCGCCCATGCGTAGCGGTCGGGTTCGAGCCCCGCCCAAGCCGTCTTCTCGAACTCGTCGAGTACGGCTTCGATCTGCTCTTCGGTCGGCTTGTCCTCCGGCGCCCACGCGATCACGCCGGAGGTGTACTTGTGGTCGAAGGGAAGCGTATCGGCCACGGCGGCCACTTGGTGCGGGTCTCCCCTGAGCACCTCGACGCCTTCGCGCTCCCTCCCGGCCGCGTCAAGCTCGCCGAGAAGGTACCTGGCCGCCTTGCGGGCCGACCCGGTCCCATGCGCGAGAAACTAAACGTGCATCTAGAATCCGATGGCATCCGAGGTTGTCCAGATAGATTCATAACTATCTGTAATAGCAATCAGTTAGATGAGTTATGTTCTATCTCGGGACGCCAGAGACGTTCCTTGCAATCCCACTCCATCCCAGTTACGATTAGGGGATGGATAACGTAATGACTTCGCGCACCAGACGCCCACCGGGCAAGCCCAAGGGCCGCCATCCCCACAAGCGGCTGTCGGCCGCCTTCGTGCGCTCCGCACCGCCCGGCCGGTACTGCGACGGGAACGGTCTCTACCTCTACGTCCAGAAGACCGGAACGCGGAGTTGGATC
>JAJEBR010000042.1 GCA_022822445.1 Gemmatimonadota bacterium
CCGCCTGATGGCGATCAGGTGGCCGATCACCTCGACGGCCTCGACGGCCTCCTTGTGGGCATTCGCCCAGCGAGCGATCTGGTTGAGGTTGTTCCCGACGCGCGCCACCTGCTGGGTGCGCTCGCGCTCGACCTCGGCGTGTGCCGCGGTCCAAGTGTGCGTCCGGCCGACCGCCCGGCGCACCAGATCCGACAGCGTCAGGCCTGCCGAGCGCGCCTTGGCGTGCCACTCGGCACGCTCCGCCTCGCTGGCGCGAACCTTCACCCAAACGGCGCGTCCACGGCTCATGGCGTGCCGTTTCCGGTTCGGGGGTCAGAGGGGGCGTAGCCCCCCGCCAGCCTCCGCAGGGGACTCACGGAGTGTGGCCCCAAGGAGTAAGCTGGCTGCTGAACCACGAAACGGGCGTCAGAGAAGCCCGTGGGCACCGCGTCCGGGACCCGGCGGCGACCGCCGCCGCCGCGGTTGCGGCGCACCTCCGCGCACGCTTCGGGGAACCCGTTCAGACGGACCTCGAAGCGCGGCTGGCGGTGGGACGGAGGCGGGCGATGCCGGGCCGTCCATGCACTCCGGAAGCCGGAGCGGCCAACGATTCCGCCAGCGCCGATGCCGATGGAAACGGGCACCGCTTCCGCCTTGGGGTCGATCAACCTGCCTACGCTTCTCCTCCGGCGTTTCGCCTCGTTCGATTCGTGCTGCCCTTCACGCCTCGGTGACCCGAAGGGCAATATCTTACGAGTTTCGGTCGCGGTTGGTTTCAATCGGCCTGGGCGTGCCATTCGATGCGGGACTGGACGCTCAGGAAATCGGACGTGGTCGCCGGGGATTCGACGATTGTGATCGAGCGGGTGGAGCGTTTTGAGCACGGTGCCCGGCTTTCGGCCTGGACGCCGGTTGCCGAGGCCAAGAAGCCGGGCGGGTTAGGAGTCCCCTCCGTGCCGTCGAACCCATCGCCTGCGCCGGTAAAACGGTAAGGCTGGCGGGGAGCGGATTTCAGTCCCTTACGGCAGCACGGGATTCGTCCGCGTCGAGGAGCCGATGGCCTCAGAGGCCCCCGGGGCGACTCGGACGGTGTAGAGTCCGACCTGTCTCAAGGGCCGCCACGAAGCGCACGGGGAGTCCAAGCAGCTATCGTCTGATACACATGGTCGCCGTAGCCAGGATCCGTGCCCTCAAGATACTTGATGATGTCGGGCCGACGTTTCCGGACCGCAGGATAGACAGCGAGTGGGAATCCCGCACCTACGAGTCGGGGTTCCTCCTCGGCCAGCTCCTTGGCGACCTGGCGGATGCCTTCCTTCACCCATTCGGGAGTTTGTGAATCAGACATTCTATTCTCTCCGATCCTGCCGGTCCTGACCACTGCTACGGGCCATCATGTCCGTCCTAAGTTCGATCTTGGCCATCACGCTATGCAGGGAGTCCAGACTGGTGTTGATGGACTCCAAGAGTTCCGTCGCCTGCGCGAGAAGCGCGAGGTTTGGCCTGTTGCCAGGTGTTCGGCGGCTCACTCGATGACAGAAAGTCCGTGCGGATGCCCTCTCGTTCTTGCTTCCGTTTCTGTTGGGCTTCAGCCCGTGCTTGTTCTCCACCGCTTCGGTACATCGGGTCCATTCCTCCGTTTAGTTCAGGTGGGAGTCACTCTCCCTTGGCCGAGCCGCCAAGTTCCTTCAACCGTGCATACACGCTTGTCGATGTTCGCCAGCGTGACCTTCGCGTCGGACCTGTCCAGCTTCAACGTGAAGTCGGGCGGGTCCTGGCCAACCGGAATCCCGATGGATGGGCCTTCCGGCGCGAACTTGACACGAGGGACATCGGCGACTTGAGCCAAGACGGAGGTCGGTATCCTCACCATTTCGTAGAGCCCCTTCTTCTTGAACAGCCGCAGTTGAATGATGGCGTCCACCGTCGCCGTGTACTCTGCGAACAACTGTTTGGTGTTCCTTTCTCGGTGGGAGGCACTGCGGGCGTCCTGAATCCACGCCGCCTCGCACAGCTTGGAGATGTGTAGCGTCCCGACCCGCAGATTCTTCGCTGCCGTAGACTTCAGGCTAATCCGGAGTCCGTCCATCTCGACATCCCAGAAACGCTGCCCTTCGGGTGCTTTCCGGATCTCGTGACCTCCGGCGCGTGCCGCCCGCACGAAGGCCGCGTCAAACGAGGTCATCGCGAGTGGGGCTCTCAGAAAGTAATGGTGAATCAGGAGGGTCGTTCGGAACTCCTTCTCGAATCGCTTGCTGAGGAATGGCGGCGGCGGAGCGGAGGGGGCGTCGGTTGGGAACCTCAGTTCGGGAACCGCGTCGGCATCCGGGGACGCCGGGAACGTGGCCTCGCAGGGACCTCGCATCGCCGCAAGCAACTCGTCCAGGTATTTCTGTTCCGTGGGGTCCGGTGGGCTCGTCATGCCGCTTCCCGTATGAGATCGGCGACTTGCAGGCTCGTTCCGGCCAAGACGAGCGCTGGGATGCCGGGTCGCTCGTTCGTCAGGATCCAACGGCAGAGGTGCGCGAGCTGATAGGAAATCAGCGGGGGAACCGCGTCCCCGATATGACGATAGGTGTTCGCCAGCGACGAGCCGTTGAACCGATAGTGGTGGGGGAACCCGTTGAGGATGGCCATTTCCGCAACCGTGCAAAGCCGATCCTGTTCCGGGTGGGCGTACCTCCCGTTACCGATATGGGCGCACTCTCGCTTGATCGTAGGGGCGGGCCTGTCCCACGCCATCCGACCGTAGACGTCCGGCCAAGACCCAAATCTCCCGGCCTCCGCAATCCTCTTCATGGATCCGGTCATGAGTTCCTCAGCATCAGGATGGTCTAGCAGGTCCATCCAAGAGCCGCCGTCACGGGGAATGGCGGCCATCCGACGCTTGACAGTTTCTGACCCGAACCCCGGGTAACGCTGGTCGGCACCCTTCGCTTCCGAGGCGACCGAGAGCGCCCGGCGAACGGTCTTGGCGCTGTCCTTCACGCTCCAGCCGTCCCACAAGCTCTCCAGCGTGTACAGGGGCAACCCTTCCTTGGCGGCGATCACGATGGCCCGCTCGCGGACTTGGGGGAGCCCGAACCGGCTTAGCATGTAGTTCCGCCCGAACACGCTGTACCCGCTGTCCTCCAGACATTCGCGGAAGGCGCGGTAGTGGTGCTGGAAGTTGCCGCGTATGAGTTCGCGCGCGTTCTCCATCACTACGATGTCCGCTTCCAGGGCGACGGCAAAGTCCGCCGCCTTGGAAACGAACCCGTTTCGGCAATCGTCCCGCAGGTGATTCTGCGGGTTGGTTCGGGTGAACCCCGTGCAAGGCGGACACACGCTCAAGACATTGACCGCACGCTCGCCGATTCCCAGTACGCCGCGCACGTCGGTCGGAGCAACCTCCCCGAGGTCGATCCGCCTGGGGTCGATTCCGATGTTGTTTCGGTACGTGGTGTTGCATTGCAACCGGCCGTTGCCGGACGTGGGCTTGCCGATCTCCGCGTCGGCCGCGCCGATCATCTCGAATGCGCCGTGTGCCTTGAAGCCGAACGACATGCCGCCGGCACCGGAGAACAGATCGACGACCGAAATCGGGGCCGAACCGCTCATGATGCGCCTTTCCGGCTATTAGGATCACGGGTTCGATTCGCATTGAGCCAAGACACGATACGATCCACCGCATCCGGTCGCCGTAGGTCACATTCCCACACCACGAGGACGCTCCACCCGCCCGCTTCAAGCTCGCCCCGGTTCTTGGCGTCCCGACCCTTGTTACGGTCGATCTTCGCCTCCCAGAATGCTCGTCTGGTGGCGGGTAACGCGCCGGAGGGACACTCGTGCCCGTGCCAGAAGCACCCGTTGACGAAGATCACAGACCTCCGGGATGGGAATACGATGTCGGGCGTGCCCGGCAGGTCGCGGCGATGGAGGCGGAATCGGTAGCCTCGGGCGTGTAGCTCTCTGCGAACGAGAAGTTCCGGCTTCGTGTCCTTGGAGCGAACAGCCGCCATCATCTTGCTGCGCTGCTCTGGTGTCACGCGATCCAAGACTCAGCCCCTCCGACTACCGACGCCCTGTCGAGGGCCGTATCGTGTCATCGGCGGCTTTTGAGGAGCGAACAGGACTTGCTGCGGGCCATCATCGGACGCCGTCGATACCTTTCCGGGGTCGGATTCCCGCTCAGCGGCCCGAATCAACTCGAAGCCAACCCGTCGAATCCGATCCCCACGAAGCAGCAGGGCGTGACCGACTGCGTGGATGCTCTCGGCACGGGGTCTTCGGGTTCCGGCCTTCCATGCTGCGAGGGACTGCCAACTCAGACCAGCCGACTCCATCATCTTCTTGCCGGAGTAGGATGCAGCGTCCGCAGCTCTTGACAGAAGGTTCCTCAGGTCCGCGCTGTGATTCGGAGATTCGGGCTGCAAGCGACTCCTCCATGACCTAGGGTGTAGAGCAACCTATCTACGATCAGTTCTGTAGACAAGAACCTCTACACTACCCGCGTCTGCCGTTTGGCGGCCCCCCTCCCCTCGTAATGCTTGGGCCGGGAGCGGGTCGTGTCTGGTACTGCGGGCCTGGCCGTCCCCCCGACCCACCAGCCCCTGGGTGTCCGGGGATTGCACCCCCACCCGGTTGACCGCCTGGAGAAGGGCGGCCCGGCCCTATGCCGGAGTCGGGAGGGGGAGGGGGGTACGGGTCGTCCTGGGGTCGGCCAGGGCGACGAGGGAGATCCGACGGATCCAGTTGCGGGGGCTCTTTCGGCGGCGCTTCTCCCCCAGATTCCGTCTCCCCCTCCTTCGACGGCTCGTCCTTGGGAGCCGGTAGAACCCAGGATTGACCTTCGTCGACCTTCATTCTGGCTTCCGAGAGAATGACGAGGCACTCCTTCAATAGATCGTCTGCTCGGGACAGTCCCAAGTCATCCAAGAAGCCTTTGGTGGACATGATGTTGGACAGCGTTCCCTGGACAATGCCGACGCGGTCGAGAGCCTGTTCGAGCTTGTTCAGAACAGCCTGTCGGCGATGCAGGTGGTACAACCGCTCAATTGCATCCGAGGCAGCTATCTTGGTGTGGCGTCGGGGCTTCTGTGGCACCCGCGTGATCTCCACACTCATTGGATCAACTGCTCGATGATGAGGTCAGACCGTGCCATCGCGTCTCTCCTTTGGCTGGATATGTCAGTCAAGCCACTTCGGTCCTGACTCCCACCGTGCCATGTCTCGCCGAAGCAGCTCCCGAACCCCAAAGGTAACCCGTTCTGTGCCGTGAAACCTACTCGACACCGTGTGCTGGCTCCCCGCGCGGCTTACTCTCGGACACCGGAGCTCGTCGATCTCAGGGGGTCTCTTTCCGGTGGAGGAGGTCGTGGCATGACGGGATCTGATAGGACGCGAATTCCCGCCATTCAAACCGGTTTACCCGCTTCCGCGGTACGATCCAGCATGGTCCGGTACACCGGCAGGAAGCGCAGATCGTGCAGTCCTGTATGAACTTACGTGACTTTTTGCCGTGATTCCATTCCCTTTGACCCTGCCGCTTCGCGCGCCTCCAATCGCGGTGTTTGAGCGACCGGGTGAGCCTGCGCCCGTTCTCTCGCCACTCAATCTGGTACAGGCCGGTCTTGGAGTCGGGGAACACCCTCACCCGGTTCCGGCCCCACTCGCCGGCGCCGTAGCTCCGGCGGCTTCTTCTCGTGCGTCCCATCGTTCGATTCCTCTCTCGATTGATGGACTGCACGATCTGCGCGAACGAAATGTCGCCGAGGAAGGGGTGTTTGACCAGT
>JAJEBR010000070.1 GCA_022822445.1 Gemmatimonadota bacterium
TACCCCTCACCATCACACCCCCCTCGGCCCCTTCCCCCGGCTCCCTCATGATCATGTCCGGGTTGGAAAACACTGACTGGCCCGCGCGACGTGGCAGCTTCGCGACTATATTCCGCTCTGTCCGCGTAGTCCGTGGCAGGCCCGCTGGGTCTCCTGGCCCTGGGCTGCCGGGGTTCTCACAGGAGAGGGGGCGATGTCACCTAGGTCCGCAGGCACCCCGGTCGGCTACAGCTGGCAGCCGATCGCCGATCTGCCTGACGATTGGCAGCGACTCGCGGACGCCGATCTCCATCGACTGGCCGGCGACTGGAACGAGAAGCGGGGGAAACTCGGCTCCACGCGGGCGATCGAAGAGTTCAGCGACCGACTGAAGCGCGAGTGGGCGATCGAGACGGGACTCATCGAACGCGTGTACACGCTGACTCGGGGGATCACCGAGGTCCTGATCGAGCGGGGCCTGCGGGAGGAATTCATCCCCTCGTCAGCCACGGACCGGGACCCCGGGCTCGTCTTCGACATGATTCAGGCGCATGCTGACGCGGTGGACGGGTTGTTCGACTTCGTCAAACGCGAGCGCGAACTGTCGACGAGCTACGTCAAGGAGCTGCACGCGGCGCTGATGGCCCACCAGGAGACCGCGACCGCGCGCGACATCTTCGGGAGGCGCGTGGAGATGCCGCTGCTCAGCGGCGAGTACAAGAGGCGCCCGAACAATCCGGTGCGTCCGGACGGTCTGATCCACGAGTACTGTGCTCCCGAGCAGGTGGCCTCGGAGATGGACCGCCTGATCGAAATGCATCTGGAGCATGGGGAGCGCGGGGTCCCGCCCGAGATCGAGGCCGCCTGGCTTCATCACCGGTTTACGCAGATTCATCCGTTTCAGGACGGAAACGGCCGCGTTGCCAGGGCGTTGGCGACGCTGGTGATGATTCGCGCGGGGTGGTTCCCGCTGGTGGTGACGGATGCGGGGCGTGCGGACTACATCGACGCGTTGGAGATGGCCGATGGAGGAGAGCTCGGACCGTTGGTGCGGCTGTTCTCGGGGATTCAGCGGCGGGCGTTGGAGGGGGCGATGGGCGTTGCGCGCTGAATGAACACCGCGCGGGGGCTCCCCTACATCAGCCCCCCGATCACCCCGTCCCCGTCGATTGTCATGTTGAGCGCGGCAGGCGTGGCCGCCAACCCCGGCATCGTCATGATCGACCCGGTTTTCACAACCACGAACCCCGCGCCGGCCGACGGCGTGACCTCCCGCACCGCGATCCGGAAGCCGCGCGGGCGGCCGAGCAGGGTGGGGTCGTCCGAGAACGAGTACTGGGTCTTGGCGATGCACACCGGGGCGTCCGCCAGCCCGAAGGACTCGAGGCGCTCCAGTTCGGCGGTGACGCCGGGCTGGAAATCGACGCCCTCGGCGCCGTAGATCTTCGTCGCCACGGTTTCGATCTTCTCCTGGAGGGAGAGGTGGTCGGGGTAGAGGGGTCGGAAGGCGGCTTCGCCGCTGGTGGCGATCTCCCAGACCGCGTCGGCGAGGTCGAGGCACCCCTCCCCCCCGCCCCCGTGCGGGTCCGCCTCGACGGCGTGAATCCCGCGCGCCGCGCAGCCATCGAGCACGGTGGCGACCTCCGCGGCCGTGTCGCTCGCGAATCGGTTCAGCGCCACCACGGCCGGGACCCCGAACCGCGCCACGTTCTCCACGTGCCCGTACAGGTTCTCCATGCCGCGGCCGAGCGCGTCCAGGTCCTCGGTCGCGAGAGAGTCCTTCGACGCGCCCCCGTTCATCTTGAGCGCGCGGATCGTCGAGACGATCGCGACCGCGTCGGGGCTGAGCCCGCCCAGCCGGCACTTGATGTCGAAGAACTTCTCGGCCCCCAGGTCGGCGCCGAACCCCGCCTCGGTCACCACGATGTCGCCCAGCTTGAGCCCCGCCCGGGTCGCGATCAGCGAATTGCAGCCGTGCGCGATGTTGGCGAAGGGGCCGCCGTGGATGAACGCGGGAGTCCCGCCCAGCGTCTGCACCAGGTTCGGGTGGAGCGCGTCGCGCATGAGGATGGTCATCGCCTTCTCGGCGCCGATGTCGCGGCAGCGTACCGGGTCGCGGCTGCGCGTGTACCCGATGATGATATTGCCGAGCCGCTCCTCCAGGTCGGCCAGGTCGCGCGCCAGGCAGAAGATCGCCATGACCTCCGACGCGGCGGTGATCATGAAGCCGTCCTGCCGCGGGATTCCCCCGAAGGGCCCGCCGAGCCCCACGATCACGTTGCGGAGCGCCCGGTCGTTCATGTCGACGGCCCGTCCCCAGGTGATGCGCCGGTGGTCGAGCCCGGAACTGTTCGGGCGGAAGAGGTGGTTGTCGAGCATCGCCGAGAGCAGCGCGTGCGCCGAGGTGATCGCGTGGAAGTCGCCGGTGAAGTGGAGATTGATGTCCTCCATCGGCACGACCTGGGAGAAGCCCCCGCCGGCCGCGCCCCCCTTGATCCCGAAGACCGGTCCCAGCGAAGCCTCGCGGATGCAGAGCACCGGGTTGCGCTCCCGCAGGTTGAGCGCGTCAGCCAGTCCCACGGAGGTGGTCGACTTGCCCTCGCCCGCGGCGGTGGGGCTGCACCCGGTCACCAGCACCAGCCGGGCGGCCCGGTGCGGCCGGCCCTTCACCACATCCAGCGGGACCTTGGCCTTGTAGTGGCCGTACTGCAGGATTTCGTCTTCACCGAGGCCGACCTTGGCGGCGATCTCGGAAATGGGCTTCATCTGGTGGGCTTGCGCGATTTCGATGTCGGAGAGCATGGGTATCCGGGGTTGGAAGGGGATTGGAAGGGGATTGGAAGCGGGGCGCTGCACGAAGAACGGCGCCCGAAGTCTGGCGCGAAAGTGGTTCGTGGGGCAAGCCGGGGCGGATGGACGGCTGGGCGGATGGACGGCGGGGCCGGCAGGTGGCGGACCAACGCAAGGAGGATGACCATGTGGGGAGCGATCATCGGCGACATCGTCGGTTCGGTCTACGAATGGGACCGAATCAAGACGAAGGACTTCGAGTTCTTCAGCCCCAGGGGGCACTTCACGGATGATGCCGTGTGCACGGCCGCGGTGGCGGACGTGCTGCTGCACGACTTGCCCGAAGCCGCGACGCTGCAGAAGTGGTGCCGCCGCTACCCCGGCGTGTCCTACGGCGGCTGGTTCCGGCAGTGGATTTGGCACACCTCCCCCGAGCCCTACGACAGCTTCGGCAACGGCGCGGCCATGCGCGTCTCGCCCGCCGCGTATCTGAACCGGGACGATCTCGACGCCGCCCTCGCCGCCTCCGACCGCGTCACCGCCATCACCCACGATCACCCCGAGGGGATGAAGGGCGCGCGCGCCACCGTCCACGCGATCTGGCTGGCGTTCAACGGCAGCGACCCTGCCGACATCCGCGCCACCATCACCGCCGAGTACGCCTACGACCTCACCCGCACGGTCGACGAAATCCGCCCCGGCTACGCCTTCAACGAGACCTGCCAGCAGACCGTCCCGGAGTCGATCACCTGCGCGCTCGAGTCGGCCTCGTTCGAGGACGCGATCCGCAACGCGGTGTCGCTCGGTGGCGATTCGGACACGGTGGCCGCCATCGCGGGCCCGATCGCGGAGGCGCTGCACGGGATTCCGCGCGCGATCGAGGCGGAGGCCAGGGAGCGCTACCTTGCCGGCGCGCCGGATATCACGGTCGTGATGGGGGAGATGTATGGGGGGTGAGGGGGGCGCTCGGCGTTTCCTGTCGCTGAAGTGTAATGAAAAGCTTACGAAATGTAATCTTGACATTACACTTTGTTCGAATCATCCCTGAGCAGAGAAGCCAGGTCCCTCCACAGCTTGTCGAAGGAGGGCGCCTTGCGCGCTGCGGCGAGATCAAACCTTGCTGAAAGGGCTGCCTGATCGAGGGTAGGGCGGTAGCTTCTTCCCGGTGGCATCCGTGCACTCAGCCACCCCTTCGCGTCCCGGATCGACTCCACATCCGGAGGAGACGTGACAGAATCCGCGACGCCACGCGCTCCGGCGATGGATTCGGCAGCGGCCAGGAACCACGATTCGTATTCCGACTTTGCCAGGTCGGTGAAGATCCGGCGATCCGGGCGTGTCTGCTGTGCTCTATCGAGCAGTTGGGGTGCCAGTTCCGCCGGACAGTCGTCGTCGGCGTCGAGCAGGATAAGGATCGACCCGTCCGTACCGGCCTGACGGGCCGCGAGCTCGACAGCTCGCTCAAGTTCTCCCGGCTTCAGGAACCTGTCGCGCTTCACTCTGATGGGACGGGGGATGTGCACGGCATGCCCCAGGTCGGCCGCGATCCGATGGACCAAATGCGGAACCGCCTCCACCTCCCCGTGCCCCTCTACAACAATCGCTATTGTGGTCACAGGCTCACGGGCTAGCGCTTGTGGTCGAAGAGATCACTCTGCCTCAGACTGAGCCTTGAGAGAGCGGGATCGGGCTCCAACTGATCCATCCTGAGGAGTGCGCCCACTGTATACAGATGATCTCTCAGAGCGGAGCGCCCGATGTTGTCGAGCGGGCCAATCCGGCTCTCCCCGTCCTTGGAAACGACCGCGAGGATGGATTCGTCCGGAATTTCGTCACTGTCGAGCAGATCAGCACTGTGACTCGTTACCAACACCTGCGTGTGTTGAGCGGCGTCCTTCAGACTGTCGACCAGAATGCCGGCCGCAGCGGGGTGAAGCGCAACCTCCGGCTCTTCGATGCCGACGAGCGACCGCCTCTTCCCGTCTCCGTCCGCTCCCTGGAAGAGAGCGACCAGAATGCCGATCGTCCGCAGGGTGCCATCGGACATGCTGCTCCCGTAGAAACGCCAGGGGTGCTCCGTCTTGCCGACTCGCTGCCGGAATTCCAGCGTCTCCATATTGCCTACCGGTTCCCGGTCGACCCTCGTGATCCCCGGCACGACCTTGCCGAGATACTCTTCGATCCTCGCCTTCGTTGCCGGACTGCGTACGGACATCCCGGCAAGGACACTGGCAATGTTGTTGCCATCGCGGTTAAGCAAATCACCTGGGTCGGGGGGCTGGAATGCCCTGATCGCGGTGGGACTCAAGTTGTAGAACCCTGAGCGGGATAGAGCGTCGTAGACGGGACGAAAAGCTTCCAGTCCCGACGTGTTTACCAGGTAGAGACGATCTGAGGATGCGGCGGGTCGGGGTGAAAAGCTCCCAGCGACGTTGCCGCGGAAGACGCGATAGTAGTGAGGCGGACCGTCACCTCTTGGCACCACAACACATTCTTCGTCTTGAACTTCGTGTCCGCCGCCCTGCTTCGCGCCCACGTTGAACGCATAGTGGCCGGTGGACTCGCCGAGGTCGAACTCCATTCGGATACCGAAATGGGTTGGATGTCCGCTGGAGCGTCGTCGCACCTCGTTGATTCCCCCTCGATCCCGCAATGCGTGATCAATGGAGAAACGAAGGGAGTCCGCGACAAACCGGAGGGCATCCAGGAAATTGCTCTTCCCCGAGCCGTTGGGGCCCACCAGAAACGTCAATTGAGCGGGTTCGACATCGCAAGCCGCGATGCTCTTGTAGTTTCTGAGCTTTACGCGCCTCAGGAGCCGCCTGTCCTTCCCCATGATCTAAACCCGCCGAAGCTCTGCCGCCCCCACCCCCACCCCCCCCAGCGCCGGCGGCGGCCCAACCGGCTTCAGCGCCACAGGACACGCCTTCAGCGCCGCCGTCTGCGTCACCGGGTCGTACCCGCCGCCCGTCAGCACATTCACCGGCACGTCCTCGAAGGCGAACGACGCGAACACCGTCCCCTTCGGCGATTTGGTCGTCGCCCGCACCTTCACGTGCAGGCACCCGCGCGGGTTGCTCATCTCGGCCCAGCCGCCGT
>JAJEBR010000083.1 GCA_022822445.1 Gemmatimonadota bacterium
TGGCTGGCCTGGAGAATCGGCATCAAGATTGGCCCGGCGCGCGAACGGGTCCGGACGGCTCGGGCCCTCGCGGGCCTGCCGCAGACCGCCGAAGCTCTTCGGGATGGTCGGATCTCCTACACGAAGGTGCGGGCGCTTACCCGCGTGGCGACGCCCGCAAGCGAAGGGGAGTTGCTCGAGTTCGCGCAGGCCGGCTCGGCGGCGAGACTGGAAGGGATGGTGCGCATGTGGAAGAAGCGGAACACCAGAGGTACAAATCCCGGCAGGAAATCGTCTAAAGTATTACAGGACTGCACGATCTGCGTTTCTTTCCGTTAGGCGACTTCCAATTCCGTCTTACTGTCTTAGCTGGGAAACCGCCATGAGATGGCGGGAATCTCAGGTTGTATCCGGGCTAAGCGGAAGCCCACCAACCTAGGCCCTGCGCCGGCAGCCGCGCCAACGTGCCTAGGGCGCCTTGACCTCGTATACCTCGACAAACTCGCGGCCCAGTTCGTCCTTGCGCAGCACCGCGATGCGGTCGCCGGCGATGTCCAGCAACTCGTGGACGGGGCTCGGGATGGTGTCTTCCCAATCGACAACCGCTCGACCTGTGATCGAGCCTTCGCGGCTCGGCAGCCAGTCCGGACGGAAGACGGGAAGGCGAACGGATGATGCCCAGCAGGGAGAGGGCCAGGAAGAGCATGGTCACGGCAACGGGCCGCCGCGTCGAGATGCGGGAATCGACATGCGTCAGGGAAGCGGGGTGCCGCCGTCGAGGGGGCCGCCCACGACCTGCTCGAGCAGGATGCGTGCGGCGACGAAATCGTAGCGGGCGGTGATCGCGGTGCGCCGTTCGTTGGCTGCCCCCTCGATCGCGAGTTGCAGATCGGCGAAGGTGACCGTGGTCAGGCGGTACCCCTCCCGGGCGAGCCTGAGGCGCTCCTCCGCGATCTCGCTCGACCGCTCCGCCAGCCGGTAGCTGTCCCAGGCGCCGCGCAGGTCGATGAGACGGGAACGCACGTCCCGCTCGATCTCCAGGTGGGTCTGGCGCACCCCCTCCTCGGCGTTGGCCAACTGAACCTGAGCGTCCGCAATATCGCGCTCGGCAGAAAAACCCGTGAACACGGGCAGGGACAGGGACAGACTGGCACTGGCGTAGCGGGAGTCGCTGGAGAAGGGTTGGAAGGTGGCCCCGTATTCCTGAGCGTAGCCACTCTGGTAGAAGCCGGTGGTCAGGCTGATCGTCGGCAGGCGTGCGCTACGGACCGCGCTCAGCGATGCTCGGCTCACATCCACTTGCGCACGGTTCTGCAGGATGAGTGGGCTCTGGTCCAGTGCCCTGCCGATGAGCGCGCCCTCGTCCAGTGCGGTCGGATCGAACGGCTCCGGAGCGGTGCCGCGGGTGGTGAATTCGCCCATGTCCGGCGCGACGATCTCCGCGCGCAGAGCCAGCACGGCCTTGGCGTGCTCGTTCTCCGCCAGGCGAACCGCCCGCTCCTGCCGCTGGACCTCCAGTTCGGCGGCCAGGACGTCGACCCGGCTGCCTACGGCGAGTTCGAACAGCCTCGTCGTGCTCTCCAAATCCAGCCGCTTGCCCTCGAGGATCGCCGTCTCCAGTTCGAGAAGGTCGGACTGCCGGACGGTTTCGTAGAAGCTCGTTGCGACGCGCCCCCACGTGGCGGTCATCTCCGCCTCGACCCCGCGCTCGCGCGCGATGCCCTGCGCGCGCTCCACTCCGCGCTGATGGAAGCGCCTGCCACCCTCGAACAGGCTGAAGCCGACCGAGATGTTCTGGCTCGAACGGGAGACGGTTACCCACTCCACGTTGGGATTGACGATGGGGTTGCCGAAGTTATCCTCCGCCTGCAAACGCCGATTGGCATTGACGTTGGTGCCCATACTCAGGTCGAGCCTCGGGAGGAAGGCGCCCCACGCCGCCCGCATGCCCGCCGGCGTCAACTCCAGGTCATTGATGGCTTGGCGCAGCAGGGGATTGTTCCGTCGGGCCAGCTCCAGGGCGTCCTCGAGCGAAAGAACCTGCGGCGCCTGCGCATCCAGGGGAGCTGCGGCAAGCAACAGGGCGAGGACGCATCCCATGCCGATGCCCGGAACCTTGGCTCGCCAGGACCTTGCGGAGGGCGCCCCCCGATGTGCGGGCCGCAAGCGCCGAGTCCCTTCGTCGTTCCGATGAGGCCGGCCCCGGAACAGCCCCTCCCGCGGCCTCATCGTCCCGGCCCGGCCGAAGGTTCCGCACCAGCCGGCACCTCTCCCCCTTCAGCCGGCATATCCCCCTCGGCGAGCTGGACCGCTGCGTCGTGCCCGAGGAAGTGGTGGCCGTCGACGAGCACGATCTCTCCGGGACCGACCATCGAGGTCTCGGGATTCTCCACAATCTCCACCACCCGGTCGTTCTCCAGCCCGGTGGTGACGTAGCGCCACTCGGTGCGGCCGATCTCCCCCTCCTCCTCATTGAAGACGAAGAGCATGGTGCGCCGGTCGCGCTCCAGCACCGCCGAGCGCGGGACCAGGACGCGCTCGGTGAAGTGCTGCGCGTCCAGCGAGACGCTCGCGTACATCCCCGGCTTGATCCGGCCGCCGGGGTTGGAGAGCAGCACGGTCACGCGCGCCGAGCGGGTTTCGAGGTCGATGACCGGGTTGATGGTCTCCACCGTGCCGGTGAAGGTCTCGCCCGGGAAGGCGGCGAAGGTCATGGTGGCGCGCCGGCCTTCCTCCAGGAGTCCGATCTCGCCCTCCAGCACCTGGGCCTCGACCTTGATGGGGTCCAGCTCCACGACGGTGGCCAGCTCGTCACCCTGGGCCACGAACTGGCCGGGTACGACCCGAAGGTCGGCGACCCGTCCGGCGAAGGGCGCGCCGATGCGCGTCCACGACAGTTCCAGCTCCGCCTGGCGAACGTCCACGGTCGCCTCGTCCAGACCGCTGCGCGAGCGAGCCACGCGCGCCCGCTCCGCCCGTACTTCCGGATCGGCGATCTCGTCGTCGAAGAGGACGATCTGTTCGTAGTCGGCCTGGGCCCCGGTGAGACTGCTGTTGGCCCGCGCCAGCGCCAGCGCGTACTCGGTGGTGTCGATCTGGATGAGGAAGGCGTCGGCATCGACGGGATCGTTTTCCCGAATCGCGACCTCCCGCACCTGGCCGGCCACGCGGGCCGAGAGGGTGGCGCGCCGGAACGCGGCCGCGCCTCCCGACGCCGTGATGCGGATCCAGAGCGTATCGCGCAGCACGCGCGCGCCGCTGACCGGTTGCGCACGCCGGGCGAAGCTCTCCAGCGAGGCCTCCGGCACCTCGAGCGTCGTCGCCTCGGCCGGGGTTGCGGCATCCCCTTCCGCGGGAGTGGGGCGAAGCCTCAGGTAGATCCCCCCGCCGAGCAGCGCCGCGATGATCGCAACGGTCGTAACTCCCAGCGTCGTCTTCGAAAAGCTCATGGGTCCTATCCGTTCAAGTTAACGGAGGTTCCTACGGGCTGTTCGCGACTTCCCCCAGCCCAGCGGAATCGCGACGCCGACCGCTGTCTTGCATCAACTCCCCACTCAGTTGCCGCAATCATCTTCGCAGCACTTGTCGTAGCTGATGCCGCCATTGCAGAAGCAGATCCAGTCTGCCATAGGCACGCAGGTCCCCGCAGCACATGTGTCCACCGTTAGTAGGGCAGATCCAGAGGTGCCTGTCTCCCAGCCCAGCGGAATCGCGACCAATAGCGTGGCCACCAGGGACGCGGCAAGCAAGCTGACAAGACGATTGATGGTAGAGCGGATCATTTTCAGCCCTCCGAATAGATGAGGTGCCGTATCGCCGGGGGACCTCTACGGCGTTCCGGTCCCCTCTGCACGAACCCGAGTACCTGCTGGCTGCGCAAGATGTAAGCCGCGATCATGTGAGTAGTAGATGGCGATCACCTCTCCGATAAGCTCTCTGTCAGTAACGAAGCCCCAAAACCGCGAGTCGACGCTGCGGTCCCGATTATCTCCCAGCATCAGGTAGCTACCAGCGGGAACGGTGAGTGGCCCCCAGTTGTCACGTGAAGGCCGGTAGCCGTCGCGAGCCCCGTCCAGCACATACTCTTGTTGCCATCGCATGAGCGAGTCATGCTTATCGGGTCGGAGCGTGGACGCTATGTAGGGTTCTTGTTGGGATTCTCCGTTCAGGTAGAGGACGCGTGCGCGCATCTCGACCGTATCGCCAGGAAGTCCGATCACGCGCTTGACGATCTTGGCACCCGGCTCAGATGGGCTGTCGAACACGAATACGTCACCAAACGCTGGCCGCACGTATCCGGGTATCCGGATATCGGTGAAAGGAACGCGAGCACCGACGGCTGCCCGATTTACCACGACAAAATCCCCCTCCAGCAGGGTTGCCGCCATCGAGTCAGAGGTAATGACCAGCGTCTGGACTACGAATACGCGGGCGATCAGGTACAAGAAGCCAACCAAGATCAGCGTCCCTATGCAGGACCGTGTCGCTCTACGCCAAGCCATTACGTTACCGGCACTAGCCTGTGCACTCTCACGGACTGCACGTCGAAGTCATCGGTCGCCAGCACCACAACCCAGGATGTTCCGGCGTCGAGAATCGAGGTTCGAGGCGGCAGACGAAGCGTTCGCGTCCATCTGCCGTAGACGTCAAAGAACCATAGGTCCCGTGAGTCTCCGGGGAACGGGTAGCGCTCCAGCCAGAGGCTACCGTCCGAAAGGACGAGGATCCCCGACAAGGCTGGGAATCGTTCCGGGAGATATCCTCGCTCTCTGCTCCACCAGCGCTCGAACGCAGGACGGGCATTCGGATCTTCGCTCTGCGCAACAGCAGAGTACCGGGCCTCGCGATAGCTGGCGATGTGGTCCTCGGTTACCTCCAGATCTGGCCCACCCCACCGAATCATCTTGAGTGTATTCCCTCGCCAATTCAGGAACTCGAGCTCGTAACTGTCCCCAGTCCCGAGCCATATCCCTTGATCGGTGGCGCCGACTACCGCTCTGCGTCCCCAGGTACGCGGTCCATTTGATGACGGGTACTGGACTCGGTCTTGGCCGGGAACGCCTTCGCGTAGCACGCTAACGGTACGGGAGCCGATGTCGGCGTAGCCGAGGGCAACAGTCCAGCGGAACGGACCGACCCCTTCGGCCCGCGTATCACCCCAACCGCTCATGGCCAGCCTTCCACTGGGCGAGCAGGTGAGGGTATATGCCCCGGCATCGCCGAATGCGAGTGGGTGAGTATCAACCAGCGCGCCTTCCCCATCGAAGACCGTCAAGCGCCGGAGAGACCGATCATACGTTATGACGGTATCGGCTGTTGAACACCCTCGGAGTAGATGCAGTCTCCGAAACTCTCCTGGGCCCGCTCCTTCCCGTCCTACCTGCCAGAGAAGTTGGCCTCTGGAATCGAATCGCCGAATCTGGTGATTCCCGGACACGGCCAAGATAACGCTGCCGTCGTTCAGACGTTTCGCGCCGGTAACATCATGGAGCACGTGCGAGTCGTCGGTGGCGTGGGTCCCCCCGATTACGAGTAGTGGCTCCGGGTCCAACTTCAGAACGTCGTCGGGCGGTGCCGGATTGCGATAGACCGGCACCGCCTGTGGGTCTTGAGCCAACAGCGACGATCCTGACGCAGCCCGAGGCCCCTCATCGCAGCCGAAAAGGACGACAAGCAGAAATGCACTCGCGGGCAGAAAGAAGAATCTAGTGATCATCTTGAGAACTCCTTGAGCACCAAGGGCTGCGTTCCAGGGTTTCGTCAGTTGCCGCAGTCGTCGACGTCGCACTTGTCGAGGTGGTCTTGGTTGCCGAGGTTGCAGACCCAGTCGACGTTCGGCCTGCAGGAACCCGCGTCGCATGTGTCCAACGCGAGGGCAGATCCAGGGATGCCCGTTCCCCAGCCCAGCGGAATCGCGACCAAGAACATGGCCACCAAGGAGGCGCCAAGGAAGGTGGTGAGGCGGTTGGTGTTGGTACGCATTCTGACCTCCTACTAGTGGAAGAGTTGTGGCATCGTGGGGTCCGTTCCCCTTGTGCCGAGGCTTCACCTAAACGGACACCGTAACTGGTACGGATCGATTCACCGACCGGAGGGCGACGGGCGATCCCGTTTCCCGTGAGCCGATGACCGAAGTGGCTAGACCGGGAAGTTCTCCAACGCGTTTCGAGGCGTGCGAGGGAACTTCTTCCCAGCTCTCCGGGCAGTTCTTCCCGGAGGCCGGGCACATACTCCAGACGAGGTCGTGAACCTTTCGGAACGCAGTTGCGGCAAAACCGCCTTATCCTTCCGTTGCGTCCCCTCGCAACTTGGATGTGCATTCGCTGATTGCAACCACACCCCTGCCATTAGGGAACGGATCATGCGTCACGATGGCGGCTACAGCCACCAGGCGAGGGAACGCGAAACGGAAGAGGACCTGCTGCTCCGCCTCGACCCGCTCATCCGGTCGGTCGTCGTGCGCTTCGCGCGGGATCGCGCGAGTGAAGACGAACTCGTGCAGGCCTGCCGTATCCGGCTCTACGAGAAGCGGGAGCAGTGTCGTCACCCGGAGGCGGTATTCGGGTGGGCGAAGACACTGTGCCAGCGAGTCTGCCTCACCACGGTCGAGAACGAGCGGCGCGCCCGGGCCCGCTTTGCCGCGGATGAGGACGCTGTCGCCTCCGCGGAGACATCGGTTCCAGACCCCTTGGCCGCCATCGAGACCGATGAGATGCGACTGCGGGTTGCAAGCGCCGTAGCGCGTCTCCCGGCCGAGCAGCGGCGGTTGCTGATGCTGCGCTACTGGCGGGGCATCAGCGCTGTGGACATCGCTCGCCGCCTCAGTCTGCCCGTGGCGACAGTCCGGACCAGACTGCGACGCGCCTGCATCCGGTTGCGGCGCGCGAGAGAGATCGTTTGCTACGCACCGGATCTCCCTTCGTTGTGGTTCCGGTGACCCGGACAGGGTTATGATGGACGAACCCCGAACGGCTCCCCACTCGGCACCGAGCGGAGGAACGCGCCTTGAGCCAAGGGCTGCATTTGGAGAAGACTACGACCCACACGCGCGTGGGCCGAAGCGACTTCGAGACGATCTTCGAAGCCTCGCCGGACGCGATTCTGCTTGTGGCTGCCGATGGCCTGATCCGGAACGCGAACTCCCAAGCTGAAGTCATGTTCGGATGGTCGCGCGACGAACTGGTCGGGGCACCGGTAGAGATGCTGGTTCCCCACGCGGCTCGGGACGATCACCGTCGTCACCGGGCGACGTATCGCCGCCACCCCGTATCGCGTCCGATGGGCCTCGGCATGGAACTTCGGGCCGTCGGCAAGGACGGCGTCGGGTTCCCCGTCGAGATCAGCCTTGGCCCGTCGTCGGACCGGTCCGGCGAGTTGCTGGTCGTCTGTGTCGTGCGCGGCCTCGTTCAGAGCGAAGTGCTTCGCCGGGTAGGCGCGGCACGGGTTCTTGCCGCCGAGTCCGAGCGCAAGCGGATCTCTCTGGAACTCCACGACGATGTGAAGCAAAGCCTCACCGCGACCCAACTCCACCTCGCCGCCTTGGTCGAAATGATGTTCTCTGAGGTTGACGCGCCGGAAATGATCGTGCGCATCCAACACGATCTGGATCGTTGCCATGACTCCTTGGATCGCGTGATCAACGACCTGATGCCCGTGGAACTGGAAGGGCATTCCCTGGAGTTCGCGCTCCGTATTCTGTGCCGTCGGGCGGAGGACGACGGATTCGTCGTCGAACGGGACATCCGGCGGGTGGGCGACGTGCTGAACGCCGAGGGGCGTCTGGCCGCGTTCCGGATCGTTCAGGAAGCGCTGAACAACGCCAAGCAACACAGCGGCGCCGGTCGCGCGACAGTGCGCTATTGGCGGGATGGCCAACGGCTCTGCGCGGAGGTCACCGATTCCGGCGGGGGCTTCTCGCCCGACGACCTGGACCCGCATCTGTCCGTTGGGCTCGCAGGGATGAGAGAGCGCGGCCAAATCCTTGGCGGGCAGCTCACTGTCTCAAGCGAGCCCGGTGTCGGCACGTCCGTCCTGCTCAAGGTGCCGGTCCGATCGGGTCCGCAGTCGAAGGACGATCCCGAATGAGTTACCGTTGCAGTGTCGTGCTCGCCGACGATCACGCGGTCGTCCGTGCCGGCATCAAGTTGCTCATCGAACTCACCGAGCGCTACGAGGTAATCGGAGAGGCCGACACGGGCGAGGCCGTCGTCGAGCAGGTCGCGGAGCTCGAGCCCGATCTGGTCATCATGGACATCCGCATGCCGGGCATGGACGGGATCGCCGCCACCCGCAGGATCACGAAGCAACACCCCGACGTTCGCGTGCTGGTCCTCACCGCCTACGACGACCCGGAGTACGTCGAAGCCGTGATCGAGGCCGGGGCAATGGGTTGCCTCAGCAAGCGGCGGGCTCGCTCGGATCTGGTCGCCGCCCTCGACATGCTGGCGTCGGGAAGGATGTCATTCCCGGCACATCTCGCCGGGCTGCTGTCGAAGACGCGGACCGCGACACATCGGCAGCGCGACGACTTGGCCTCTCTGAGCGAACGGGAACGTGACATTCTGTTCCTGACGGCGGCGGGTTACACGGCGGACGAGATCTCCCGCAAGATCTATCTGGCGCCGAAGACCGTCGCAAACTACCGCTCGTCGTTGAAGCGCAAGCTGGGTGCCCAAAACCGAGCCGATCTCATGCGCGTCGTTGTGGAGTCTGGACAGCTGACACAAATGCTGGCGGTTGCCGGGATAGGGCAGAAGGACCAGTGACCTCGGTGGGCTCTGAAGGCCTCCAGGTTCCCGACGACGAGACAACTCGGAAGGAGGACTCAGTGAACACGAGGCCGAGAACCACGCTCGACGCACTCTCGTCGGTATCGCGGCTTGGAGTCGCCGCCATTCCTTGCAGCATCCGCCTGCTCGTCGGACACCCGCTCCGCAAGCCACCCGCCAGGTCCCTCCGACACGATCACCGCTGTAGTCTCCGCGCGGATTGGCAGCACCGGGATGGTCGACGAAGTTGACGAGTACATCTTCGGGGAGATCCAGTCGGTAACCGCGGGAGCGCCTACGCGTTTCAGGAACACGGATCCGATGGCCAGCTTCTCAGAACCATCGAGGGACCGGTATCGGCAGCGCGACCGGTACCGCGCTCGGAACGGGCGGACAGCATTGCCGCGCTGGAGCTGCGTATCGACTCCCTGCCGGTTCCTTTGGACCGCATCGAAGGTGTCGCTCCCGAGATCCGCACCGGCGACATCCCGGAAACGCTTCCGCACCTCATATCGGTCCACGCAGGTTCATCAGACCGCATCTGGGTGGAGAGATGGCATCCCGAAGCCGTGCCGGAATCCAGCTACTTTGACGTTCTGGAATACGACGGAAGCCATGCCGCCACCGTGGTCGTGCCGGTTCCACTGCTGAATGACCCGCCGCCCTATTTTGGCGACGACGTCGTCATAGGGATCACCATGGACCCGGAAACGGAGGTCCATTCGGCGGTCGTATCCCGATTCAGACTCGCCGAACGAGCCCAAGGATCCGTTAGGTAGGTAGCAACAAGTTGAACCACGTTCTTGCCCGGATTCACGCCACAGCCAGTCCCAAGGTCGTTGCGAGACTTCCTCTCTTGAACCGGATGTGCCTCTTCGCCGACAACCCGGGCGGCCAGTCGCCGGATGTTCTCCCGCCGACCAGCGATCACCTCCGGCCGAGGCCGTCGATTTCGCGTGAGTCTGCGTTGTGACCGGCGGCGGCGTGGTCGGCGTTACCGCCGCATCGGCGCCGGTCCCCCCGGCCTCCGGGACGGACTCCGCCCGTCCCTCCGCCGGGGTCGAGCCCCTTCCCAACCCGGCAAGGCCCGGGTCGTCCGCGGCGTGACGCGTCCGGGACCTGCGCTCGACGAGGGCCATGATCGCGCCCTCGGCGGCCAACGCGCGTCGGTCGGGCCGCGACTGGCGGCGAACCCTCGGCCACGATCTTGAAGACAACCTTTGTGTTCCCGTCGGGACTGGCTTCCGATGGGAACACAAAGGGAACCGGCGTCCGCTGAAGCGGCTGCGGGCGCAGGCGTCGTTGCACCGGTTCGGCTCCATGCCGGCGGTGCGCCGGATCGCCGTCACGACACCCTTACGCGCCTTGACGATAGAAGCGGCCCCGGCGCTCCCTCCCGTGCCGCACCGGAGGTGTGCATGAGACAATGGGGGTCAATGCACATTTTGGCGCTCCCGTGATGCACACCGGTCGGCCCGCTCATCCGCGGGCGCGGCAACGTCTTGCGGCTTCGCCGCGCGGTCGACCGTGGCGCAGGAGCCGCTTTGGCCGTGGAGGGGAGCGACCCCAGGGGCACAGGTGCCCGGTTCGGGCGCGGGGCCGCGCGCGTTTTCACACGCTCGTCCCCGCCCCTTCTGGGGTCGCTCCCCTCGAATTAATCCCTGCGGGAAGGCTCGTTCAGCCCCTGCTTCGAGGCGGCGGAGCACCCGGTCTCCGACCGGCTGGCCGTCGGGCCGTTCGGCATCGCCGAGCAGGACCGGGACGAGTCCGTCACGGGTCGATGTTGGCCTTCCCGCACGGGACTGCTGGATCGGGAGCGACCCTCCAGGGAGGGGTCCGGGATGTGCACATCCCAACCCTCCGCGATGCCCGCACTGGGCATCGAAACACCCGGGTCGCTCCCGACCACGGCCCGGAGACCCGGATCGGCACCGGAGATCCGGGGGCCGTGGCACAACCCCAAGCCGTCCAGCGACTTGCGGAGCCCTCGATCCGCACGCCCATGCGGCATTTCCCTGCACAAGCACCCCGATGGCGTTTTCACACCTCTGGATCGGCAACGGCCATGCCGATCCGGGTTCGAAGAACGGTCTCCAGAGCCGCCGTCAAACGCGGCACCGGAACAACCGCCGGAGCATGGCGCTGGACCTGAAAAAGGGGTAGCAGCCGGCGCCTCGGGTCAAAGGCGCGTACCGGCCCATGAGCCTGAGAAGGGGTGCGCCCGTGCATTGCCCGTCTGGCTGGTCGTTTGCAACACCTCGGCGGAGTGTTGGCCCTAGCGCCGGACTCGCACGAGGGTAAGTGGCAAAGGGCCAGGTCGTATCTCGGCGGCAATCGGTCGGCCGCTCTCCGGGTCAGTCCCGGCACCCTGGAAGCCGAACTCGCCCGCGATCTGATCACCGAGCTGGGTACCGCCAAAGGTGGCGCTGCCGACCATCTGTGCGTCAAGCACGAGTTCCACGATGTCAGCGTCGTCAGTCCGCAACTCAATGCGTTGACCAACGCGCGAACCCCGGACCGACCCGCGGCCCTCAACTTGGTTGACCACAACGAACTCGAGGCGGCCCGTGATCGTCCCGTCCGCCTCGCTTAGCGAATAGCGCACGGTCATGGGCCCAAAGCTACCCGACCAGTCGCCGTTCACGGTGCGATCCTGCTCCGGAGGCGTGAGCTCGGGTCCGTCGCTGCACGCGACCGCAAGCACTAGTGCTGCAAGCGCGGTTCGCATCAGGCCTGGTACCACTACCGCCGCCTCGGCTTTCGCCTCCGAACGCCACGCGCGTGTAGCGTGTTCGAGACGGCCTGTTCCGAAAGCGCAAACCGCTTCGCAACCTCCGCCATGCTGCCGCTCTCCCGGTAGGCCGCGCAGATCGCATCGCCCTGCAATCGGATCAGTTCGGCTCTGGTTGGGAAGCCGCCCTCGCGCATCGCGATCCTTCCAACTTGGTAGGACGATACGCCGAGATCGCGAGCGATGCGCGCGAACGTCTCGCCGCCCCAGGCGCGTGCGATGATCTCACCGCGCACCGCGTCCGGGATCGTGCGCGGTTGCATGGGAACCTCCCCGTGTTTCGACGCCCTTCGGGATTCCGCCACGATATTGGCGCGCGTTCCGCGACCTGTAAAGCGCGCATCCCGGCCTGCTCGGCCCATTCATGTCGGCCATTCAGCGTCAAACGAAGGTGATCCCGCCGACCTCGACTCGCCGATGTCCGCGACCAAGCGCCCGCCAACAGCGATCCGGCCCGCGCAGGCAGCGACCGTCTGGCGGAGATGGCTTGTCTCCGCGAGGTTTCAATCGCGCAGATCGTGCAGTCCATCGAGAGAGGAATCGAACGATGGCACGCACGAAACGAAGTCGGCGCTCCTACGGCGCCGGAGAATGGGGCCGGAACCGGGTGAGGGTGTTCCCGGACCCGAAAACCGGCCTGTTCCAAGTCGAGTGGCGCGAGAACGGGCGAAGGCGCACCCGGTCGCTGGGACACCGCGATTGGGTGAGGGCGAAACGGCAGGCGGACGAGTTCGCCGCCGGGTTCGTCGGCCCGAACCTGAACGGCAAGGCGGAAGCCGAGCCCGAGCCGCTCACGCTGGGCACGCTGTTTGACATTTACGGTGAGGAGGTGACGCCGACCAAGGCGGAGCGGGTCCAGCGTCGGGACAGGGTCGCGACGGAGATGTTCCTGGGCTTCCTGGGGCGGGACCGAAGGCCCGAGACGCTCTCGCGGCGTGACTGGGACCGCTTCATTCGGGAGCGTCGGGCGGGCCGCGTCGGACCGAGCGGCAAGCCGGTGGGCAATCGAACCATCGAATGGGACCTGACGTTCCTGATGGCGGTGCTGAATTGGGCGGCGAGGTCGAAGGACGAGCAGGGCCGCGCGCTCCTCGACAGGAACCCGCTCAAGGGCCTCAGGAAGCCGCGGGAGAAAAACCCCAACCGGGTCGTCCTCACCGAGGACGAGTACCGGGCGCTCCTGAAGGTGTCGAGGCAGGTCGGCTGGCGGTTCCACGTCGCCCTCGTGCTCGCGCACGAGACCGGCCATCGGATCGGCGCGATTCGCAACCTGCGGTGGCCTGATATCGACCTCGAAGGCGGGATGGTGA
>JAJEBR010000043.1 GCA_022822445.1 Gemmatimonadota bacterium
TGACCCGACTTCCTCGCCATTCCAGCGTGGCGGGCACGGAAGCAGCGTTACGGTAGGAAGCGCAGATCGTGCAGTCCCAGTTAGACTTATACGATTTCCCGCCGCGATTCGCTTCACCTGCGGATTGCGCTACCAGCAGGCCGACACGGGACAACTCAGGAAGGCTCTGGAGAGCCGCCCGAGGCGCCGCACCTGATCCCAGTCGATTCAGCGGGAATCAAACAGCGGGAACGACACCTTCGAATCTCATAAGCTCAACGGTCACAGTAAGATGTGAATCTGCTAGCTCATGTCGAAGCGGCAGGCGGACGAGTTCGCCGCCGGATTCGCCGGCCCGGACCTGAACGGCAACGCGGAAGCCGAGCCCAAGCCGCTCACACTGGGGGGGCTTCTTGACATTTACGGTGAGGAGGTGACGCCCACCAAGGGCGAGCACACCCGGCAGCACGACCGGACCACGAGGGCGATGTTCCTCCGCTTCTTCGGACGGGACCGCGACCCGGCGACACTCTCCCAACGGGACTGGGACCGCTTCATCCGCGAGCGGCGCGGGGGCAGGATCGGTCCGAGCGGAAGGCCGGTGTCCGACCGGACGGTCGAATACGAGCTCAAGTTCCTGATCGCGGTTCTGAATTGGGCCGCAAGATCGAGGGACGAGCGGGGCCATCCGCTTCTCGACAGGAACCCGCTCAAGGGCTTCAGAAAGCCCACGGAGAAGAACCCTACCCGGGTGGTGCTCACCGAGGACGAGTACCGGGCGCTCCTGCAGGTGGCAGGCCGGTTGGACTGGCGGTTTGGCGTCGCACTCGTGCTCGCGCACGAGACGGGCCACCGGATCGGAGCCATACGCCAGCTTCGGTGGTGCGACATCGACTTCGAGGGCGGGACGATCCTCTGGCGCGCCGAGCACGACAAGTCGGGCCACGAACACGCCACGCCCGTCACGGGCGACGCGCTCGCCGCTCTCGACGAGGCACGGAGAAGGAACCCCGGAATCGGAGAAGCACCGGTGCTGCCCGCGCCCAGGAATCCGCTGGCGTGTCTCGGGGCTGCCCGGTTGCACGCTTGGTGGAGCAAGGCCCAGATTCTTGCGGGCCTGGAACCGATGCCCGGCCGGGGCTGGCATTCGCTGAGGCGGAAGTTCGCGAGCGACCTGATGGACCAGCCGCTGAAGGTGCTTTGCGCTTTGGGAGGCTGGAAGACCGCCAAGACGGTGCTCGAATGCTACCAGCGCCCGGACACGGGACAGCTTCGGAAGGCTCCCTGGAAGCTCGGCGGCGGTCTCGCGGCTGAGGCCAGTAATCGGCGGGAGTCAGTTGGCGGGAATCGGGCCTGTCAGACTCCCAAGTTCAATACCCGCAACGGATTGTGAGAATGCGACCTCCTGCCGGGCTGGCAAGGCGCGACGAATGGTGAATAGCAACGCTATTCGCCCGAGGAGCAACGCAGAGCGGCGCTCCAGGAACCGTGAATGTAAAGACGACATGACAAAATGTAATGTTCTCATTACATCGCGAGTGCTTGAGCGCCGCGGTCCAGCCCGGATGCATCGCCGCCCGAATGCAGCGGGGACTTGTTCCACGGGCTTGCCAGGGGCCGCTGGCCGGGATTCGCTCGGTCGGCGGCCCCTGTCCTGCAGGTGAGGCCCGGCTACCGGTTCGGATTCGGCGCCATCGCCACAAGCAGCACCAGATCGCCGTCCGACTCGTTGGCCACACCGTGCGGCTCGTCGGGCTCCGACCACGCCACGGCGCCGGGGCCCAGGATTTCGCTGTGGTCCCCGACCGTGAACCGCCCCTCGCCTTCCATCACGTAGTAGAACTTGGTCGCGCCCGCGTGGGTGTGGACGTGCTGGGCCTGCCCGGGCCGAAGGCAGTAGACGTCGCAGAACATCTGGTCGGTCTCGAACAGGTTGAGCTTCTGCATCTTCTCGGGTGAAAAGCGGCGTTGGCGGGTCGAGTCGATGATTCCCATGGTGAGGCCCGGTGGAGTTCGAGGGGCGTTTCAGCTGAAACGCCTTCTGCGACGGTGCTGCGATGCGGAAGGCTGCTCGATGATAACACGATCGTCGCGCGTGACGGCACCATTCCCCGTGCGGGCAATCCGACGGACGCCTATCTTGAACCCGAGTGGCCGGCCCGTGGCAGCACGCGGCCTGTCCCGCCGTTCCCACCGGAGCATGGAGCAGCCCGACATGATCACTTGCAGTCGCATTCCGCGCGCCCGTCCCATCCCGCTTGCCCTGGCCGTACTGGCCCTCCCCTTCGCGGCCGCCGCCTGCACCCCCGGCGGCGAAGACACCCCTTCGGAGGAAACCGAAGAGGAGCTGATCGCGCGCGCCCAGGGGATCCACGAGCGGGTCATCACCCTCGACACGCACGACGACATCAGCACGGCCAACTTCACCGCCGAGCGCAACTACACGATGGACCTGCCCACCCAGGTCACGCTCCCCAAGATGCTGGCGGGCGGGCTCGACGTGGCCTGGTTCGTCGTCTACACCTCCCAGGGTCTGCTCAACGACGAGGGGTACGCGACGGCCTACGAGAACGCGGTCGACAAGTTCGACGCGATCCACCGGCTGGTGAACGAATACGCGCCCGACCAGATCGAGTTGGCACTGACCTCGGACGATGTGCGCCGGATCGTGGATTCGGGGAAGATGGTCGCGATGATCGGCGTGGAGAACGCCTATCCGCTCGGCACCGACATCGGGCGCGTCGAGGAGTTCTACAACCGCGGCGCCCGCTACATCTCGCTGGCGCACACGGGTCCGAGCCAGCTGTCGGATGCGCACTCGGGCGAGGCGAACGACGAATGGCTGCACAACGGTCTCAGCGAGATGGGGCGCGAAGCGGTCGCCGAGATGAACCGGCTGGGGATCATGATCGACATCTCCCACCCGTCGAAGGAATCGATCATGCAGACGCTGGAGTTGACGCGGGCGCCGATCATGGCGTCGCACTCCTCGGCGCGCGCGCTGAGCGACGTGAGCCGCAACCTGGACGACGAGACGCTGCGTGCGATCGCCGGGAACGGCGGGGTCGTGCAGGCGGTGGCGCTCGGGTCCTTCGTCAGCACCGACAAGGCCTCGGAGCGCCGCGAGGTGCTGGCCGCGTTCGAGGCGGAGGTCGCGGCCGAGATGGACTTCGAGATTCTCGGGCGCGGGCAGGTCTTCCGGCTCGCCATGGAGGAGCGCGACACGTACCGGGAGACGATGGCCGAGGTGCAGCGGGTAGCCGCCGAGCGGGCGGAGGCAGCGGGCGTGCCCGGTCGCGTCAACGTGGCGGACTTCGTCGACCACATCGACTACATGGTCAACCTGATCGGCCTCGAGCATGTCGGAATCAGCTCCGACTTCGACGGGGGCGGCGGCGTGGAAGGATGGGACGATGCGTCGGAGACGTTCAACGTGACGCTGGAGCTGGTGCGGCGCGGATACACGGAGGAAGAGATCGGCATGCTGTGGAGCGGGAACCTGCTGCGGGTGCTCGACGAGGTGCAGGAGGTGGCAGCGATGATTCAGAGAGAGGAAGGGTAGGAAGACGATGGAACGGTCGAAGAAGTTCAAGCGGTTCGGAGGGGGATTCGCGCTGGGGGCGGTGGTCGTGCTGGGGGGATGGGCGCTGATGGGGGGTTCGGCGGGCGGGCTGGTCGGCCTGGACAGGCTGGACGCTGCGTCGGCCACCGGCGGCGAAGCCGGCTCCACAGGCCCCGGCGACATCGCCGCGCGCGCCGCCACCTTCCTCTCCCTGCTGGACGGCGAAGGGCGCGCGCGCGCCACCTACGACCTCTCCGACGAGGAGCGCTTCAACTGGGCCTTCACCCCGGTGTCGCGCAACGGCCTTCCGCTCAAGGACATGACGATGGAGCAGCGCGCGGCGGCACACGGCCTCCTGCAGACGACCATGAGCAGCCAGGGGTACCACAAGGCCAATGCGATCATCGAGCTGGAGCGCGTGCTCGGCATCCTCGAGGGCCGGCCCCAGCGGCGCGATCCGGAGGACTACTACGTGGTCATTTTCGGCAATCCCGACGCGGGCGGACCCTGGGGATGGCGCTTCGAGGGCCACCACCTGTCGCTCAACTTCTCGTCGCCGGCGAACGAGCTGACCGTAACCGGGCCCGCCTTCCTGGGCGCGAACCCGGCGACCGTCCCGTCCGGCGAGAAGGCGGGCTGGCGCCCCCTCGGCCGCGAGGAGGACCTGGCGCGCGGGCTGCTCTTCATGCTGTCGCCCGAGCAGCGCGAGATGGCGGTGATCGCGGCCGAAGCGCCCCGCGACATCATCACGGGCAACGACCGCGAGGCGCGGCTGGACGCCTTCGAGGGGATCCCGGCATCGCAGCTCACCGACGAGCAGCGCGAGATGCTGATGGCGGTGATCCGGGAGTACGTGGGCAACATGGAGGCCGAGAGCGCGCACGCGTGGATGGCCCGCATCCGCGACGAGATCCCGCCGGGTGATGTGTATTTCGCCTGGGCCGGATCAGGCGAGCCCGGCGAGGGCCACTACTACCGCGTGCACGCACCCCAGTTCCTGATCGAGTACGACAACACCCAGGGCAACGCGAATCACGTGCACTCGGTGTGGCGCGACCTCGAGAACGACTTCGGCGGCGACGCGCTGGCGCGGCACTACGAGGAGGGGCACGAGCACAACTGAGGGGGATCAGTTTCAAGTCCAGGGGGGAATAGTGTCGGCGACACGTAAACTAAACACGACATTATGTAACCTGTCGTTGTCATTTTCCGCGGGATGCGCTACGCGCGACAAGCTGACGTGGGCGGAGACCTATCGAGCCATGGATTCCGCGAGTGAAGATTGGAGCGACCTGGACGTCACGGTCGCCGACGGCCTCGATCGTCGGCAGATCTCCGAATGGAAGCCTGTTCGCGATCCGCGGGGCCCGTGGGAGTAGTCCCCTACCCCGGCAGCCTCAGCGAAACATGCAGATGGTCGGCCGTCCCCTTGTGCCGCAGCGAGTGGAATCCCAGCGCCCAGAACGCCAGCTCGACGGCGCGGTTCCGCCACTCGGGGCGGCCGATGGTGCGGAGGTCCAGCGCGTGCACGAAGCCGTCGTCCTGCTTGAAGTGGAGCGACGACTCGTTCGGTGAGAGGCCCATGCGCCGGTAGAAGTCGGGGGTGCGGCCCGCGTCGGTGATCACGGACTCGGGGTCGGCGAGGATGAGGGTGCTCGCGGCCACGCGCAGCAGCGGGTGCAGCGACGCGTACTCGGCCCGCACCTCCTCCGACTTGACGTTGGCGCCACCCACATAGAGGAGCGAGTAGGCGACGTAGGCGACGCCGATGGCAGCCGCGCCGCGGGTCAGCAGCCACTTCAGCCCCCTGCCCGCGCGGAGGCGGCGGCTCATGGCCCACGCGTAGAGGGCGAGCAGGAGCGCCGTGGCGGCAGCCGAGACGGCCAGCGACGGCCACGCGCCGAGTCCCCACTGGTGGTACGCGAAGATGCCGCCCCGTATGAGGAGGAAGAAGGGGACGACCGCCAGGATGACGGCGAGCAGGCCCCAGCGGAGCAGCCGGAAGGGGAGCAGAAGCGGTCGGGACCGATTGCAGCGGAGCCGGCCGTCCCTGCCGGAACGGCTGGCCGACTCCGCTGCTGTTGAAGCCCCGTGCGAATGACCGCGGACTCCCGGATAGTCGACCTTCAATGTGCTCACTTCGCTTCTCCCGCTCATTCGTCGTCGGACCTCGTTGCGTCGCGGTCTCCCCTACGGGTTCTCGTTCGCCCATGTTCCCGAAGGAACTCCTCGGCACCCGCCGGCAGCAGCAGGTCGTCGGAAATCGCTGCCACTTCCTCCGCTTCCCGCCACGCCTGCTCCAGCACCCACAACTCGCCCTCGAGCGCGCGCCGCTCCTGCTCCTCGTGGAGCGCCATCTCGAGGGCCAGGCGGGTCGGTTCGGGCATCTTCCATATGAAACCCGGCGACCCGTCATTCATGTTGAAGTCGTCCGCCGACGCGAGATCGGTCACCAGTCGCTCGGGGGTGCCCGCGGCCTCGATCAGGTTCACCGCGTCCCTTACGGTCCGCTTTGTCCCACCGGCCTTGTTGATGGCGGGAAGAATCACCGCCGCGACGCTGCGCGCCTCTTCGCCCTGGAGCCAGATCTGCCGCCCGGCCAGCGAGGAGTAGTTCGAGACCTGGAGCCGCAGGTCGCCGTCCTCCGAGAGGCGCAGGCGAGTCGGGCTGACGTCCACGCTCCTGAGGATCATCGTGCCGCGGCCGGCGCGGGGTATCTCGACCAGCTTGCGCCGCTGCCCCCAGGGAGTCCCGAAGAGAAGCATGAAGAGTATGCTGAAGGAAACCGCGAGGCCGATCGCCACGCCGCCGACCGCTGCGGCGCCTATCGCACCGGCAGCGCAAACGCCCGTCCTGAGCCGCCGCTTCCCGAACTGGTCCCCGTACCGCCACGCCGCGAACTCCGGCCGCAGGGGCTCGCCGATCCGGACCAGCGTCAGACCTTCCCGGTGCCGGGCGAGGCCGATGTTATCTGTCGAGGCGCGCATGCGCGCGCGCCGGAAGATCCGCTCGCAGTCCTCCACCGCCTCCCACCGCTCTTCCAGCGGCGTCAGGTTCCAGCGCTCGCACCTGCGGCAGACGACCCAGAGGCGGCCGCGCGCCGCGTCGAAGGCGAGGCGCCTGCCGACTGGGAAGGTCTCGACGACCTCGTTGCTCCCGAGGGGCTTGCGGCAGAAGATGCAGGTGGTGAACACGGCCCAGCCTCACCCCCCCACCATCCCCAGCAGCCACGCGCACAACAGCGCCCCATAAATCCCGAAGATGTACCCCGCGACCGCCATCAGAAGCCCGATCGGTGCCATCGCGCGGTGGTACACCCCCGCCACGACCGGGGCCGACGCCGCCCCGCCGACGTTCGCCATGCTTCCCGTCGCGACGAAGAAGAGCGGCGCGCGCACGAGGCGTGCGGCGAGGAGCAGGATCCCCACGTGGATCGCGATCCACACGACCCCGGCGAGCAGGTAGACCGGCGCGTCGAGCACCGCCCTGAGGTCGGCCCTGGCGCCGATCCCCGCGAGGAGCAGGTAGAGGGCCGTGTAGCCCATGTGGGACGCGCCCTTCGTCTCCAGGTTGCGCAGCGGCGTGAAGGAGAGGATCAGGCCGCCGCTCACCACCATGAGGACGGCCCAGGTGGTGCCGCTGATGATGGGGGGGTCGCCGAGCGCGGGCAGCCCGTTCCCCGCGACTCTGGCGGCCACCGCGCAAGCCATCCCCAGGCCGATCATCATCACGGCGTCGCGCAGGCTGAGGGGCGAGCGTTCGCGGTTGATCTCGTCGAGACGCCGGTTGGTGACCTCGAGCACGTGGGTGTGCGCCCTGATGCGCCGGTCCCAGCGCGCCTGGAGCCCCACCATCGCGATGAGTATCCCCATCCACCCGTACCCGACCACCGTGTCCACCACGATCACCGGCCCCATCGCGTCGGCCGAAGTCCCGACGCTCTCCGCGATCGCCACCATGTTCGCCGTCCCCCCGATCCAGCTCCCCGAGAGCGCCGCGAAGCCCTGCCAGGCGTCGGGCGGCAGCATGTCCTGGAAGATCAGCAGCGAGATGGGCCCGCCGACCACGATTCCCAGGGTCCCCATCGCGACCATGAAGAGTGCGATCGGCCCGAGCTTCAGCACGCTCCTCAGATCCACCGAGACCATGAGCATGAAGAGCGCGAAGAGGAGCAGGTAGGACGAGTTCCAGCCGTAGAGCGGCGAGTCGGACGGCGTGATTCCGGCGGTCGTCGTGAGCATCGGAAGGAAGTAGACGAAGATGACCGGCGGGACGACTTCGAAGAACTTCCTGAGCCGCCGCAGCTCCGACGCCCAGAAGATGAGGGCCACCAGCGCGGCCAGGAATCCGAAGAGGGCCATCGGGTCGGTGATCAGCGCGGTGTTCGCGGACTCCATCGGGTCCTCCGGGTGCGGGCGGAAGCGGGAGGTGAGCATTCGGGGGGCGTTGGCCGTAGGTTGTGAATAGTGCGCTGAAGCCCTCCAACCGACAAGAATCGGCGTGTATCGGTCCTGCATGTTCTGCCAGAAGCCCCTCGGCGCCAACGAGGTGATCGAGACCTTCCCCGTCGGGCGCCGTCTGGCGTTCGACGCCGCGCGCGGCCGCCTCTGGGTCGTCTGCCTGAAGTGCGAACGCTGGAACCTGACGCCGCTGGAGGAGCGCTGGGAGGCGGTGGAGGACTGCGAGCGGATCTTCCGCGACACGCGGATCCGGGTGTCCACCGAGAACATCGGGCTGGCGCGGCACCCGGAGGGGCTCTCGCTGGTGCGGATCGGGGCCCCGATGCGGCCCGAATTCGCGGCCTGGCGCTACGGAGACCAGTTCGGCAGGCGACAGCGGCGGGCGATCATCTACGGAGCCGCGGCGACGGTGGCCATCGGCGGGTTCGTGGCCGGCGGCATCGCCGCCGGGATCTTCGGCGGTGCGGTGCTCAGCCAGAGCGGCAACGTTGTCAATGTGTGGATGAACGCGCGGACGCTGGTCAAGCTGCGGCCGGACGGCGGGGGGGTGATCAAGCTGAAGCGCCCGGACCTCATGGCGGCGCGAATTCGCCCCGCCGACGACGAGCAGGGCTTCAGGCTTCATCTGAAGAAGCGGAAACACAAGGGCTGGTACGAGGGGGAAGAGGCCCGCCGCTTCGCCAGCGCCATGCTGCCGAAGATCAACTCCGCGGGGGGGAGCAAGGCGGCGGTGCAGGACGCGGTGGGTATCATCGAGGAAGCGGGGCATCCCGAGCGATTCATGGCCGGGATCGCGGAGGGAAAGCGCTTTCAGGACTGGAAGGGCGTCCCAGGCTACATCGGCAAAATGCCGAAGCCGACGCGGCTCGCCCTCGAGATGGCGCTCCACGAGGAACAGGAACGGCGGGCGCTGGAGGGCGAATTGTGGCTGCTGGAGCGAGCGTGGGAGGAGGCGGAGGAGATCGCGGAGATCTCGGACAGCCTGTTCCTGCCGGAGGGGGCCGACGAGTTCCTCGAAGAGCATCGCGGGACGGGCGGGCCTGCCCCGGCATCCGCTGACGCTTCCCCTCCGCCTCGGCCTCGTCCGAGTCCATGACCAGCTCGGCGTCCTACCAGCCGTACCCCATCTTCACGTAGTAGAATCCGCCGCTCGACCCGAAGGGCGAGTTGGGGCTGTACCGGTTCCCCGCCACCATGGCCGCCCTGGGATTCTCCTCGGGGTACTGGTTGAGCGCGTTCTGGGCGCCGAAGGTGAGGGTGGTGGAGCCGCTGATCGCGTACGACGCCTCCAGGTCGACCAGGAACTCGCCGGGGTAGTCACGGTCGTCGCGGGAGTCGAACCAGCCGGCGTAGTAGCTGAGCCGGGCGAGGGTCGAGAGCGAGCCGCCCCAGGTTCGCCTGGCCGACCCGACCCAGCGCATCGCCGGAAGGGCGTCGCGGAGCTGGCGGATGCGGATCTCGTCGAGCACCTCAGGGTTGTGGCGGGTGACCGCGGTGTGCGTGTAGTTGAACGCAAGGTTGAATTCGGGGTCGCCCGCCATCCCCGGAGGGGCGAAGGCGGCCACAACGTCGACGCCCTGCGTGCGGGTGTCGAAGTCGTTGGTGAAGAACCTGAAGTTGGCGAGGTTCCCGGCGCTGGTGATCCCTTCCGCGATCAGCCGCTCGGCTTCCTCAGGGTCGAGGGCGAAGGTCTGGCTCAGGGCCAGCCGGTCCGAGAGGTCGATGCGGAAGTAGTCGGCGGAGAGGGTGAAGGGGTCTGCGTCGAGCACCATGCCGAGGCTGGCGTTCACCGAGGTCTCGGCGTCGAGCGCCTTGCCGCCCTTGATCGCGGCCACCTCCGAGGTCGACGGGATCGTCCCGTTGTTGACGAGCTCGCGGCGGTCCGGGGCGAACTGCGTGGACACGTTGAAGGCGTTCTGCTGGCCGGGGGTGGGCGCGCGGAATCCGGTGCTGACGCTTCCCCGCACCGCGAGCGCGCCGGTGAGCACGTAGCGCGCGGCCAGCTTGCCGTTGAAGGTCGTGCCGAAGTCCTCGAAGTCCTCCACGCGGAGCGCGGTGCCGAAGGTCCAGCGGTCGTCGCGGGCACGCGCCTCCAGTTCGCCGTAGGCGGCCTTGTTGGCCCGATGCCACCCGCCGGCGGCGATGTCGCTGAAGCCGGGGAAGCCGTTCGAGCCCGCGCTGAACCCCTGCGCCGCGAAGGGTCCGATCACCCAGGCCGCAGTCTCGCCCAGGCCGATCTCGAAGTACTCGTCGCGGAACTCGGCGCCACCCGCCACGGTCACCATCTCGTTCACGGTGTAGTTCAGGTCGGCGTTCAGCCCGAGTTCGCGCTGCTGGTAGACGCCGGGGTCGAAGGAGCTGGGGGACTGCGGGCCCAGCGAAGCATTGACCGTCTGGTCGATGAAGAAGTCGACCGCGTTCTGGCCGAAGATCGCGCTCACGTCCCACAGCAGCCCGCCGGGGGTCTGCCCCTTGAGCCCGGCCACCACCGACATGTCGCTGGCGTCGCCGCCGAACTGGGGGGTGAAGCCGCCGGGAAACATCTCCTGGAAGGTGAAGCAGTTCGGGTCGTCGAAGACGCGCTTGAGCGCGACGGGATCGGGGACGTGGTTGGTGATCGTGACGACGGGACAGTCCGCGGAGCCGTCCAGCACACCGTCCTGCGCGTCCAGCACGTCGCCCACCAGCAGCGTCCGGCCGCCGTCGACGCTGAAGACGCCCTGGCGCGTGTTGGGGTTGCGGTAGAAGAAGCCACCCGCGACCGTCTCGCTCGCGTAGTTGGCGTGCCCGTATAGCTTGAGCCCGTCGCCGAAGAAGTGCCCGAAGTTGCCCCACAGCTTGAGGTCGTTGTCGACGTCGTGCGCGCCCCAGATCTGCGCCGGGTCCCGCACGTGCGCGTTGCCCGCCGCGATCAGCGCCGCCGCGTCGTCGCGCTGGACGCTGCGGCTGGTCGGGTTCGAGGCCCCGTACTCCGCGCTCAGGTTGGCGAAGCCGCTTCTTCCCAGCGGCAGCCCGATGTTGCCCGACAGGGTGTAGGACTCGCCGTCGCCCTCGTAGAAGCTCCCGGTGCGGAGCTCGACGCTGCCGCCCGAGCGCGCGTCCTTCAGGGTGAGGTTCATCACGCCCGCGATGGCGTCGGAGCCGTACTGGGCGGACGCCCCGTCGCGCAGGATCTCCACCTGGCGGAGCGCGATCGCGGGGATCGTGGAGATGTCGGGCCCCTGGGCGCCGTCGGCGAACCCGCCGCCGATCCACATGATGATCGACGCCCGGTGCCGCCGCTTCCCGTTGACGAGCACGAGCGTGTGGTCCGGCGCAAGGCCGCGCAGGCTGGCTGGTCGCACGATCCGGGCCGCGTCCCCCACCGCCTGCGGGTTCACGTTGAACGAAGGCACGACGGTGCGCAGCAGGTCGCTCACGTCGGTGTCGCCCTGCTCGATGAAGTCCCGCGCGGTGATCGCGTCGATCGGGACCGCCGACTGGGTGACGGTGCGCGGGCGGGAGCGGCTGCCCACCGTCACCAGCCCCTCCAGCGCCACGGCGGTCTGGGTGAGTTCGATGTCGAGGTGCACCTCTTCCCCGTCGCCGATGGTGATCTCGCGCGTCTCGGTCGTATAGCCGATCAGCGTGACCCTCACCGTGTGGGTGCCGGCGGGAATCCCGCCCACCTCGTAGCGGCCGGCCGGCCCGGTGATCCCGCCCAGTGCGAGTTCGGGGATGTCGACCTGGGCGCCCGGCAGCGGCTGCCCGGTGGCTGCGGCGCGGACGGTGCCCTCGAGGCCGCCCTGGGCCGAGGCTTGTGCCGGCATAACAAGACCGGCGACCATGGGTAGGAGAAGGCAGGCAAGACCGACAATCCGTCCCCGATCCCCGCTGTCCGCCGACCGCATCGTAAAGAGTAGTTTACAACTTGTCATGTTCTGTTTACCTATTGCACCCGCCAGGGGGTTGAAGCGGCGGACAAGCAGCAGTGTGCGACAAGAGCCACGATCACCATGGAGCCCAGGGAGAGGTGCATTATGATCATCATTGCAGGGTTGGGCCGCAACCGCCGATCCCATTCGCCGTTGCCGGGACTGTTTCTGGCGGCGCTGCTGGCGGCTTCCTGCGGTGAGGTTGAGGCGGGAGTGCCCTATGAAAATGAATCCTACCCGCTCCCCACCGACCGGGTCGAGGTACTTCAGGCGCGACAGGAGCCAGTCGAACTACCCGCCCAGCTCCTCCAGCTTCGCCCGCGCCGCCCGAGCCGGTTCGTAGTCCGCGTCCGCGTGCTCCCACGCTGCCAGTGCGCGTCGCAGGTGTTCGACCGCCCCCGCCGTGTCGCCGCGCGCCTCCAGCACCAGCGCCAGCTCGCGGTTCGTGGCCGGGTGCGCCGGGACGGGGACAAGCGCCTCCCGCAGCTCGGCTTCAGCCTCGTCGAGCCGGCCCGCCTTCCGCAGGGTGCGGCCAAGCGCTCGTTGCAGACTGACCCCGGGATCGTCGGCCATCAGCGCCCGGTAGGTGTCGATGGCCGACGCATAGTCGCCGTCACGCTCGTCGATCCCCCCGAGGATTCTCCGGAGGAGCTCCAGGATCTCGCCGAACTGCATCTCTTCGGCCGCCTGGACCGCCTGGCGGTGCGCCACGCGCGCGGCGTCGAGGTCACCCGATGACGCGTAGACCTGGCTCTCCAGCAAGGGAATCATGTAGCTGTTCAGCGGCTGCGGAAGCCGCGACCGCATTTCCTCCAGGAATCCCTCCGCGGCTTCGGTCCCGGCCGCCGTGTAAATGCTGATGTCTCCGATCCGCTCCTGGGCGAGCGCCAGCGGAGGCATGGCGCCGGACGCCTCGTCGACCCAGGCCTCCGCGGCTCGGATCGCCTCCGAAACCTCTCCGCGGAACAGGTGGTAGCCCTTGAGCCCGTCCAGCACATCGGCGCGCTCGAGCGAGGTTCGCGCCAGGTCCAGCGCACGCGCGTAACCGGCCCGGGCATCGTCGAAGTTGCCCACATGCAGGTCGAGCGTCGCGAGTTCGCGCACAACCTGCGCGGACAGCGGGTCGATCAGAATGGCCCGGTCCAGACTTGCCCGGGCATCCTCGTGCTGCCCGAGCCGCCGTTGCAGACGCGCCAGACGCACATATCCGGGCACGTCGTCCGGGAAACTGCCCACATACTCGGTGAGCGCATCGCGCGCGCCCCCGTCGTCCCCGAGGTCTTCGCGCACATCGGCGATCTCCATGAGCACGCCGCCGTCCCGGGGATCGAGTTCGTGGAGCCTGGTCAGGGTCTCCAGACTTCCCTCCGAGTCGCCCCTGCCCTGCTGCACGATTAGCCGATACCTGAACGCCTGCGCGTCGAACGGATGGAGTTCCACCCACATGTCCACGACGGCCGTCCCCCTGGCGACATCCTGCGTCAGGAAGTAGAACTCGGCCTTCGCGACGAAGCGGAGACGCTCGGGAAGCCGGTAGAGGTTGGCCATCGCCGTCTCAAGCGGGACCATGGCCTCCTCGAACCGGTTGCCGTTCAGCAGCAACAGGTACAGCATGAACTGCGCCGCCGAGAAGGTGGGATCCCGGGCGGTCGCGGACCTCAGGAGTTCGATTCCGGCATCCAGGTTCTGTTCCACGAACATCGCCGCGCTGCCCCGGAAGTACTCGGCCACGGCCGCGAAGTCCTCGGAAAGCCAGTCGCGCACCGGCAGGTCCTCGATTCCCTCGCGATCGGGAATCCCCAGGGCGTCCTTGACCTCGACCGAGATTTCGTCGACGAGCGCCAGGAGGTCGGTCCCCTCCCGCACGATCTCTCCCGCCACGGATCCGTCGTCCGCCTCGTGGAGGCGCAGGGTGATGCGGTAGCCGTCATCGGTGCGGTCCACCTCGCCCGCCCCGAAGAATTCGGCGAAAATCTCCCCGGCGAGTTCACGTTTCAGCGCCGTGGGGACGCCGAGCATGTCGGGAAAGCCGAGGCCCTCCAGGCGGTCGCGCAGGACGAAAGAGATGATCGGCTCGAAGAACTCGTCCGGGCTCAGGTCGTACTCGAGCGCGCCGGGAACCCCGTACGAAAGCCACGAATCCTCCGCGCCGAAACCCTCGCCGAGGTCCAGGGGGAAGAGGATGGTGCGCTTGCGGAACTCCGGCTTTGCGATCTCCAGCCGGACGGTATCGCCGTCCTCGTTCTCGACCGTGACCGAGGTCGTGGCGGCGCCCAGATCCTCGCCGCCGAAAAGCATCCAAAGCACGGCCACGCACAGCGCAAGGTTGGCCGGGATGCCGATCTTCTCCGCGCGCGGCATTTCGTCCACGTCCTTCCCCGGTTTGCCGTGAAACCAGGCGAGCATGCAGACGGTGGGCAGGAGCAGCAGCACCGCAACCAGCGCCACCCTCGTCCAGTGCGGGGAGAGCAGGAACTCGTCCACGGCGAAGCTGACGAACTCGATGATGCCCCACGAAGCACCCACATAGAGCGCCAGGATGTGGGGAACCCGGCGCTGAACCAGGGTGCGGACAAGCTTGGGCATACGGAGTCTCCGTGCGTGGAGCGCCAAAGTCCTGCTGGGCGGAATATAATCCGCGGGCGAGATGGCGGGCAACGCAACAGGTGGGCTGCAAGAGGTGGGCCGGGCATCCCTGGCGTAGTCGATTTCGGGCCCCTGCAGCGCGGGGCCTGTCAGCCGCCCAGCTCCGCCAGCTTTCTCCGGGCCTCCCGTGCCGGCTCGAACGAGGCGTCCGCGTTCTCCCACGCCGCCATCGCGCGTTGCAGGTGTTCGACCGCCCCCGCCGTGTCGCCGCGCGCCTCCAGCACCCGGGCAAGCTCCAGGTGCGCGTGTGGATGGGCTGGCATGTAGAGGAGTGTCTGGCGCAGTTCCGCCTCGGCCTCGTCCAGCCGGCCGGCGTTTCGGAGCGCACGCCCGGCTCCCAGATGGAGGTCGGTCACTACCGGCGGGTCCCGGCGGCCGATGTGAGCCAGTGCCTCCCTGTAACTCTCGGCAGCAGCCGCATGGTCGCCGGTGTGCTCCTGTATCCGGCCGAGATCCTCCTTCAGAGTCGATTCGAAGTAGGCGTTTCCCGCCGATTCCGCCGCCTCGGCCGCACTCCTGTGTGTCTCGCGTGCCGTCTCGACATCGTCGGATGCAAGGGCAACGCGGATCTTCGCACGGGGCAGGTAGCGGTCCCTCGCCCACTGCTCCGCCGCCTCCAGTTCCTCCAGTATCCCGGCGGCTTCGCCGACCCGGCCCGCATCCAGGTAGACCAGGATGTCCCCGACCCTGGCGTCGGGCGCCTGAGCCGGGTCCAATGAGGACGAGACCTCTTCCAGCCAGCCTTCAATGGTCATGATCGCGGCTTCCAGCTCCCCCCGGAAGTGGTGATACCGGGTCAGGCCCCTGAGCACGTCGGTCTTCTCCCGCGGTGTGCCGGCCTGGTCGCGCGCCCGTTCGTAGCCCCGGCGGGCGTCCTCGAACCGTCCCGTCTCGAGGTCGAGATCAGCGAGGGCCCATATGAGGAACCACGACAGCGGGTGGAGCAGAACGGCCTTCTCCAGATTGGCCCGTGCCGCGTCGTGTTCACCCCGCCGCCGCTGAAGGCCGGCCAGTAACTCCACGCCCAGTTCGTCGTCGGGGAAGCGGTCCACATACTCCGTGAAGGCCGCCGCAGCCTCTTCGTATTGCCCAAGGACCTCCCGCATGTCACCCAGATGAAAGAGAAGGCGGCCGTTCCCGGGATTCAGGCGGTACATCTCGGTGAGCGTGGCCAGGGCTCCCTCCGGGTCCTCCTCCTGTACCTGCACTTTCCAGCTGACGTCCAGCGCGCTCAAGTCCTCGGGATACAGCTCCAGCCACATCTTGAGGATGTCGGCTACTCTGTCCGTCTCCCCTCTGAACAGGTAGAACTCCGTCCGCACCTGGAACTGGGCGCGTTCGGGGAGCCGGTAGAGGTATTCCATGGCCGACTGGATCGCGGCGAGCGCCTCCGCCGGCCGATCGCGCTGCATCAATCGCCGGGAAAGCTCCAGATGGGCGGCCGTGAAGGTGGGGTCGAGAGTCGTGGCGGCGGTCAGGTGTTCGATGGCGCCCTCATCATCCCGTTCCAGCGACTCCTTCATCAGCCCTCTGACGAATTCCTCCAGCGCTCCGTCCTCTTCGGTCAGCCGTTGCTCGACCGGCAGATCCTCGATCTCGCCGCGCAAGGGGATCCCGAGGGCGTTTTTCACCGACGCCGACATCTCGTCCACGAGCGAAAGGAGGTCCGCCCCCTCATGGACCGTCTCGCCGGCGACCGATCCCCCCCGTGTCTCGTGGACCGTCAGCGTCACCCGGTAACGGTCGTCCACCCTGCCGATTTCCCCCACGACCAGGAATTCGGCGAACCGTTGGCGGGCGGACTCGCGCTTGAGCGACAGCGGGGCTCCGTGAAGATCGGCATACCCGTGTTCCCTGAGTGACCACGCAAGGGTGGGCAGCGGCAGGGGGACGAAGTAGTCGTCCGCCATCAGGTCGTATTCGATGGCCAGGGGAACGGCATAGGTGGTCCAGACTTCGTCGTCGCCCAGGCCCTCTCCGGGGTCGAGCGCGAAGAGGGCGGTGCGCTTGCGGAATTCCGGCTTGAGAACCGTGCGCTCGACGAGTTGGCCGTCCTCGTTCTCAAAGGTGACCGATGTCGTCGCAGCCCCCAGATCCTTGCCGCCGAACAGCCCCCACAACACGGCCGCGCAGAGCACCAGGTTGGCCGGAATCCCGACCTTCTCGGTACGGGCCAGTTCCTCCCGGTCCTTCCCCGGCTTGCCGTGGAACCAGGCGAGCATGAAGACGGTGGGCAGGAGCAGGAGCAGCCCGGCCAGCACGACGCGCGTCAGGTGCGGCGAGAGCAGGAACTCGTCCACCGCGAAGGCGACGAACTCGATGAGCGCCCAGGATGCCCCGGCGTAGATCGCCATGGTGTGCGGAACGCGGCGTTCGAAGAGTGTGCGAACCAGTGCGGGCATGGGCTTCGCGGTCGGAGAAACTCGTATCCAGCCTGCTGAAATCCTAACCGGGCGGGCGCGGAGGGGGCAACTTGCGGCCGGGGGGCGTTGCGATCACGATCTCGGGTCGTCATCCTGAACGCCGACGACCCGTTCCCGGATCCTGTGACGCGATGAAACGACACAATGCGATCGCGCTGGCCACCCTCGCCGCGCTGACAACCCCGACCCTTCCCGGCTGCGCTCCCCCACCCGGCGACCATGGCCCCGCGGACCCCCGCGTCGACGCCATTTTCGCGGACCTCGACGGCGACCGTCCCGGCGCCGCCGTCGGGGTCCTCTTCGGCGGCGAGATCGTCCACCGCGCGGGGTACGGCCTCGCGAACCTCGATCACGGCGTCCCGATGACGCCGGCGACCGTCTTCGACATCGCGTCGATCTCCAAGCAGTTCGGCGCCATGGCCGCGCTCCTCCTCGAAGCGGAGGGCGCTCTCGACCTCGACGCGGACGTGCGCGGATACGTGCCGGAGCTGCCCGATTTCGGCGCGGTGATCACCCCGCGCCACCTGATCCATCACACGAGCGGCATCCGCGACTGGCCCCACACCATGGCGCTCGGCGGCATCGAGTTCACCGACGTGATCTCCTTCGAGAAGATCCTGCGGATGCTCCACAATCAGCAGGCGATCAACTTCCCGCCCGGCTCCGAGTACGCCTACTCCAACACCGGCTACAACCTGCTGGCGCGCGTGATCGAAGTGCAGTCGGGAATGAGCTTCCGCGAGTATACGCATTCGCGCATCTTCGACCCGCTGGGGATGAGCCGCACGCACTTCTCGGACGACTACACGGAGGTGGTGCCGGGGCGCGCCGAATCATATGCGCCGGCGCCCGAGGACAGCGAGGCGGGTGGACGGGCCGCAGGGACCGGGGAGACCCACCGCGCCGCGCAGTCCGCAGGGCAGACCGAATCCACCACCTTCCTCCGCCAGCCCGACCAGCTCACCGCGCTCGCCTCCTCGTCCCTCCACACGACCATCGACGACTTCATCCTGTGGATGCGGAACTACGAGACGGCAGCGGTCGGGGGCGACGCGCTCGTCGGCACGATGCTTCGCCGCGGCGTCCTCACCGGCGGAGACACAATCAGCTACGCACACGGGCTCTCGGTCGCCGAGTACCGCGGCCTCCCCACCTTCGGACACGGCGGTTCCTGGGTCGGATTCCGCACCAGCTTCACGCGCTTCCCGGAGCAGAATCTCTCGATCGCGGTCTTCTGCAACGTCAGCGACTGCAACCCCGCGGGGCGGGCGCGCCAGGTGGCCGAAGTCTACCTCGGCGATCTGATGGACCCGCTCCCGGAACCGGACGAGGCCGGCGAACCGGACCCGGCCGATCCCCGGCCTGAATCCGAGCCCGAGCCCGCCAGCCTGACCGCCGCCGAACTCCAGGAATACACCGGCGCCTACCGCAGCCCCGAGCTCGACAGCACCTACGAGATCGAGGTCGACGCCGAGGGCCGCCTTCTCGCCACGCACTGGCGCAACGCCCCCACGATCCTCACGCCCACCGGCACCGACACCTTCACCGGCAGCCAGTGGTTCTTCTCCCAGGTGCGCTTCGTGCGCGACGCGGCGGGCCGGATCACCGCCTTCACCGTCACGGGCGGGCGCGTCCACGACCTGATCTTCGAGCGGCTGCCGTGAAGCGTGCCGTTTTCGCGGCCCATCCCCGGACGCGCTCCCCGGCGCGCGACACGGCAGCGCTTCCCTCACCCGCGAGGCGCCCATGATCTTCCGGGGCTCGCAGGTGCGGATGATCGTGGCCTTCTTCATCGCGCTGACGCTGGTCGGGGCGGTCGGATACCGCTGGATCGAGGGCTGGAACTGGGCCGACTCGTTCTACATGACGGTGATCACCATCACGGCCGTCGGATACCACGAAGTCCACCCCGTCAGCCAGGCGGGCCGCTACTGGACGACGTTCGTGCTGGCGGGGGGCCTCACCGGACTCGCGGCCTGGTTCGCGCTCATCACCTCGGCGATGGTCCGCATGGACCTCGGCAACCAGTACAGGCGACGCAAGACCCAGAAGGAGGTTTCACGCATGAAGGACCACGTGATCGTGTGCGGAGGCGGCAGGATGGGCGTCCAGGTCGTGCACGAGCTCCGGGACGCCCGTCAGCCGTTCGTTCTGATCGAGCGCGACGAGGAGGCGATCCGGGCGCTGCGCAGGGTGTCATCCGACGTGCGTGTCCTCGAGGACGACGCGACCAGGGACCGTGTGCTGGAGGAAGCCGGAATCAAGCGCGCCAAGGGGCTGGTCACCTGCCTTTCGGGGGACACCGACAACCTCTACGTCTGTCTGTCCGCCCGGCACCTCAACCCCGATCTGATCATCGTCGCCAGAGCTGAGGGGGAGCGCGCGATCGACAAGATTCGCCGTGCCGGGGCGGACCATATCGTGAGCCCGAACGTGGCCGGCGCGGTCTGGGTGGCGTCGGTGCTGGTGCGCCCCGCCGTGGCGTCGTTCCTGGACGTCACCGCTCCCGGCAGCCACCTGTCACGGCACCTGGACCACGCGACGGTGGGTGCCGGTTCGGAGGTAGACGGGAGCACCCTGGCCCGAGCGCGGATCCTGGACGTGACCGGGCTGCTGGTCGTCGCGGTCCGCAAGCAGGGCACGCCGCCCGAGGAGGTGCTGCTCAATCCGCCGGGCGACACGGTCCTCGAGCCGGGCGACGACGTGATCGTGCTGGGCGATGAAGAGCAGGTCGGGAAGCTGCGGGAGTACGTGGGATGATGTGCCCGCCCTGCAGGACGCCGTGCCGCGCTTCGCGAAAGCGGTGGTGAGCGCGGTGGGCAATGATGAGACAATGACGAAATGATGATGAAATCGGCGATAAAATGCCGATATGCGACCCTGATAAAACGACAGGATGGTGACTAGAATGACGATACGACGAACCCTGGCCGGTGCGCTCACCCTCGCCCTCCTCCCCGCCCTGCCCCTGCAGCTCCCGGCCCCCCTCCTCCCGACCCCCCTCCTCGCGCAAGACGGCGAGATGAAGGACATGGCCACCTTCCCCCGCCCCATCGCGGCGGCGGACAACGTGTGGATCGAGGAGCTGACCATGCTGGAGGTGCGCGACCTCCTGGCGTCCGGCACCACCACCGCGCTCATCCTCACGGGCGGGATCGAGGAGAACGGCCCCTACCTCACGACCGGCAAGCACAACCACGTGCTGCGCGTCATGGGCGAGTCGATCGCCCGGGAGCTCGGGGGTACGCTCGTCGCGCCCATCGTCACAATCGAGCCCGGCAACCCGCAGCGCGCCTCCACACCGGGCGGCATCCGCTTCTCGCAGGAAACCTTCATGGCGGTGCTGCGCGACATGGCCACCAGCCTCAAGGCGCAGGGCTTCACCTGGATCTTCCTGCTCGGCGACTCGGGCGGGAACCAGCGCGGGATGGCGGCAGTCGCCGACGAGCTGTCAGCCGCCTGGGCGGGCGAAGGCGTGGGCATCGCCCACATCCCCGAGTACTACAACTACGGCGATGTGCTCATCTACCAGCGCGACGTGCTCGGCATCGACGAGGACCCCCGCCTGGAGGGCCTCCACGACGACTACTACATCACGTCCATCATCATGAACGACGACCCGCGCCACGTCCGCCTGCAGGAGCGCATCGACGCGGGCAAGGCCACGATCAACGGCATCAGCATCCTGCCCGCCGAGCAGACGATCGAGCACGGGAGGAGGCTGATCGAGTTCCGGACGGAGGTGACGGTGGAGGCGATTCGGGAGAGGATGGCGGGCGGAGACCCGCCAAATGGGCGCTGACGGATTCGAACCGCCGACCTCCTGCTTGTAAGAAGCGCCGGAGGACAGACGTTTCACGGCGAGAAATCGACCAAGTTCAATCAGGACTGCACGATCTGCCTTTCTCGCCACGCGACGCCATCTGCTTCCAGCGTACGAGAATAGCCGGAAAGCGGCAACAAATGGCGGGCATTCGGTTGCCCGCAACGGGCGATTGCACCGCTGCCCACGGCGTCCCGCATTGACTGATTCTCCACCTGACTGCGGGCCTCCGCGTACCGAGGCTCTTGAGGTGATTGACGAGGTCAGCGGGGTGCGCAGGCGAATGCCTGGGTGTGCCCCGTCACGGGCGAAGGCGACGAGACTGCATCTTAGCGAACAAGCTCCACCCGGATCGAATAAGTTCCACGGGGCGCTTAGCTCAGTTGGTCCACATCGCCCGCCTCTAGTGGACGGGTGGTTGCTGCCGCCGGATCTCCAGCAGAGCATTCCCCTGGATCCTGTAGCGGACTTCAAATGGATGGAATTCTGGAACAGGGCGGTCATCGCTGGGCAGGTGCGCGACTTTCCCCGACAGAACGTAGGTGTCGTTGCCCTTCGAGACGGGCTTCAGCGAATCTGCGCGGAATCGCAACAGCCTCTTGTTCTTCGGATCTACCCTAGCGGGTGACATCATGAGGCTCGACAGCACGTTACCGCCCGGCTCTTTCACCAGATACTCCACTTGAAAGGGGACTGCGGTCTCTACCTCCATGACGAACTGGAAAATCCCCTTGCCGTCGGTCAGCAGGTGCGGCGTAACCCCCAGCCGCCGACCCGTCCGTTGTTCTGCAACGGCATCCAGGGATGCGCGCAAAGCTCGTTGGAGGTTTCTGGCCAGTTCTTGCCTTGCTGCGCTTCGCTCTGGATCTTCCCGGCCCTTCACGACACCGCGAGTTATGGCGTCTTTCAGGCGGAACACGATGGGTCGGCTACCCCTGACATCAAACGGGAGCTCCTTTAGATCAGCGTTGGGGAGATAGGCGTCGTTGACAACGCAGATGATTCGAGCGCGTCCCTCCCCGGTAGCGAGCGCATATCCAAGCTCCAGCATGACGTTCGGATTAGGCGTAAGCCGTACATCCGGCTCGGGGCCGTTGACCGGGGTAAGATCGGCGACGAACACTTCGCATTCCTGAATCTTCCTCAGTATTGTTGACGCGATATCCGGCCAGCCGGCGATCCCCGCTGTGTCCTGGTCCACCCGACGCGCCTCCTCGAGCATACACGCGCGGTTGAGATTCCGAACTGCCCTTTGGAGCGCCCATTCGATCACGCTCCGCGTCTCGCGGAGATCAGACTGCCAAGAGTAGAAGACCGTGTGTGCCATACGTCGTCCTATGCCTTGTCGGAGCGGGTGACGGCTGTCGGGACCAATGTAGTCGCTCCACCCTTGCATGACGGTCGGCACAGCGCTCAAGCACGTCCGACCGGCTGCTACGCCCGAGCGACCTGGCTCTCGGGACGTGGGCGAGGAAGGCCTCCGCGGCCTCCGCCCGAACGCCGGACTCCGCCATCCACGACCGCGGCGCTCGAGCGTAACCCGTGAACCGTCGAGGCGACCCCGGCTCGCCGCAGCACGCATTCCGGCGCAGCCGCCCGCCGGTTCTCCATCGAAAACACCAGCGACGACTCGGGAGACAGCGTCCGCGCCCGTTCCGAGCACCTCGGGCACGCCCGGGATGAGCAGCACGGCAAACTCGCGCCCGTCTTTCATCCTCGTCGCCGGGATCGTCCCTACCTCGCAAGCCTCGACGTCGATCTCGTCCCAGCACGCTCCGCGCGAGTCATCGGAACTTCCGTCGCAGGAACTCCATTGTCCTGCGCTGCAGTTGTTGCAGCCGAGCGTAGTCTATCTTGGTAGTTTGGGAGCGCCACGCCTCCTCGCTTCGGGGCCAGATCCGATTGCCCGAGCGGCGAGCCCCACTGGCCCCGTCCCGCCTCTCTAGGGCCTTCGAATCCGGATTCGCCAGGTAGCTCGCTCGGTCGTTCCTGAGCCATGGGCGTTGAAGCTGGTCCCGGCGCTGCTCGGTGCCGAGCTCAAGCTTCCGGGGTACCGTGCGCAGGTAGCCCCCTCTTGGACGAAGAAAGGCCGCAACCCCTCCCATGTGGCTTTACGGTGCGCTCGCACACCGGCATCTTTCTACTCTGACCGGAGTAGCTGAAACCAGCGTTGACGCCCTCTCGGGGAGCGTCGCATGGCTCGCCAAGAGTCCGTTTAGCGAGCACGATTAGCGGACATGCTCCATCCGGATCCCGTAAGTTCAACGGGGCGCTTAGCTCAGTTGGTCCAGAGCGCCTGCCTTACAAGCAGGAGGTCGCTGGTTCGAATCCAGCAGCGCCCATTGAACTTACGGGATTTCAGGGGTCCGATGTCCCCCATTTGTGTCCGCTAAATGGGTCGCGAGCCAGGATCCGGCGGTCCTCCAGCACCTGCCCGAGCTGGTCCTCGTCGGCCTGTTGGTAGCAGCGCAGCACGGTCTGGGCCTCCTTCCAGCCACCGAGTTCGCAGAGCACCTTCAGCGGAAGGTCCATGAGGTCGGACGCGAATTTCCGTCTCAGCGAGTGCCAGCCGCGCCCGCGCTTGCGTCCCAGCCCCGCAAGGTCTTCGGCCCTGTTCCACCAGTAGCGGACCGGCGACTTGCCCATGCACTTCGAGGCATCCCTGGATGCGGGCAACACCGGCGCGTCTCCG
>JAJEBR010000125.1 GCA_022822445.1 Gemmatimonadota bacterium
CCCGCAGAGGGACAACCTGAGGCTGGGAAGGGCGCTCGACCCCGGCGGAGGGACGGGCGGAGTCCGTCCCGGAGGCCGGGGGGACCGGCGCCGATGCGGCGGCAACGCCGACCACGCCGCCGCCGGTCACAACGCAGACTCACGGGAAACCGATGGCCTCGACCGGCGGTGATCGCTGGTCGGCGGGAGAACATCCGGCGACTGGCCGCATTGACGGCGTGGGTGCGTGAGGGGGTGGAAAGGTGAACGGGCCGGCGCGCCCGCCGACGATGCGGATCGGGCCAGCGCCTTCGCCGAATTGGATCATCGCCGCGCTGAGGCGCCGCATCCCCGAAGATCACGTCCGTCTGTACGAGACGGCGTCCGGCTTCAGGGATTCGTGGTGGGGGCTGGCCAGGTACTGGAGGAAGCGGCGCAGTAGAACGCTCTGCGGCCTTCGAAGTCACCTTCGCCTGTTGGACCTGTCGACCCTACCGCCTGTCGACCCTACCTCCCCTTGCGGATAGCCGTTCACCCCCCCACTTTTCCCATAGCACGTCAGTTTGGTGAATCTGCAGAGGCCTAAGGAGGACAGATCGCTCGGATTGAACTCCACGCGGGGGCGCGGCGAGCGAGTCGTAGTCTAGTCAAGAGGAGACACAGATGAACAGGATCCCCATCGTCACCAGCGCTGTAGCGTTACTGTTGAGCACTGGCCAGCCGGTTGAGTCGCCAACCATTTCGACTCCATCAGCAGTCGACGACTATTCCATGCTCGCCGACCCGGACATTCCGAATCCGGAGTCAGTGCGACACAAATCCGAGTTGGCGTGGCATGCGTGGCGCGCGAGCATTCAGGATCCGGAAGACTGCGTAGTCATGTGTTGGGAACAACATGTGGACCAGACTCACGTGGCCCCTCTTGCTCCTTTTCGCCCCATAAACGAACGTGGCGCGGGGAGCCACGCCCATCCTTGGGCGGGATCGTGTGACGATAAGCATCCTCCCTGCGGGCAAGACGGCGGCGGGCCGAGCGAATTAATGACTCTGATCGAAGATGCGATCCGGATCGGTGACACGGTACGACTCCGCAGCATTCTTGACGAGGACAATGGCAAGTACGCGTACATCGCGTGGGAACGAAGCTCCATTCAGGTCTTGGATTGCACGGAGAGTGGCGAACTCCTCGCGCACATTCCTGTACCGAGAGACTTGCTAGCCGTGGTCACCGACTGATCGTCGGTGCGCCACTTCATTGTGATCGGGGGTGCGACCGTTTGCCTTGCCTGCTCGGGCGTCGTGGATGGTCCCCCCCGATCGGGGAACGTGGAAGAGTGGGAACTCGCCGAGGATCTGCGGCTTGACGCCAACACCGAGGACTTTTCCGTGGTCCCGTGGTTTGCGGTCGGACCGCAGGGTGAGATCGTCGTGCCGGAACCGCAGGACTTCCGCCTGCGTCTGTATGACTCGACTGGAACGACGGTGGCGGTTGTCGGGCGGCAGGGAGAGGGGCCGGGGGAATTCCGGCATGTGGGTCTTCCCATCTGGGCCGCGGACACCCTGGTCGTAGTGGATGCGAGACTGGGCCGCGAGACGTACTTCCTGCCGGACGGGAGTTTGGCCCGCACCGGGACTGCGCGGTTCTTCTTCCCAAGCCTGGAGGCCTACGGTCCGCAGGGCGCCGACAGCACCTTCGTGGCGTTCGCTCCCCTGGCCGTCGATGAGGAAGGTGCGCAGCTCGGGGTGGCCCACCAGCTGATGACAACCGACGGGACGTGGGAATCAGATCTCGTGATCCTGCGGGTGAGTCGCGACGGAGAACCCGGTGTCCTCGCCGTGCTCCCGCAGCACGACGATGAACGTTGGGCGGTCACCGTATCCGGTGTCACGAACCCGGTTCCCTTCGCGTTCCAGCCGCACACTGAATTCGCACCGGATGGAAGCCGCTTCCTGTTCGCGATTGCGGATCAATCGACCCTTGCCGGCGGGACCTACAGCCTGACGATGCTCCGCCCGACCGGCGACACCGTATTCGCGCGGTCCTATGCCTATGCCGGGGAGCCGATTCCCGACTCCGTCCTGGACCGTGCGATTGCGCGGATCGCGCCGGAGAGCGGGTTTGGCCGGCGCGCCAGATCCCTGGCGCGACAGCGCGCACCCATGGTGTACGGCCCGAAAGACGTCACGCTCGGTCTCGACGGGACGGTTTGGATAGAGCTGCGCTCCACGGATCGTGGCACGCCCGTGACGGTGATCAGCGAGACGGGAGACGTCATCGGCACTCTGCTACTTCCGCCGCGATCCAAGATCCAGGAAGCCAGCATGACGCACCTGTGGGTGATGGAAACCGACGCGCTGGATCTCGTGAGTGTGGTTCGGTACCGGGTGACTCGGCCGGAGTGAATGGGGCAGCCCGTCGGCGGACCCTACCGCTCTTGCGGGAGCCACTCTGCGCCCGACATTGCCCTTCACCAACCGTCAGTTCATTACTGTGAGGGGCTGACAGCATCCGTACGCCCGCTAATCCTGATGGGGCACGCCTGTTCGGAGATGCCTCCCCGCAATCAACCAGTGTACTGTCAGGATCTAGCTGTCGAAAGGGTCCGGCAGCGGCTGGAGCGGTTGTCGTGGTCGCGGATCGTACTGATTGCAGCATTGCGGCGGGCGGGATCAAACAGGCAACTACGGCGGCAAGTCCACCGAGGCGCGCTGGCCGGAGCTGAGAAGCCAGCCGCCGCAGTGCTGAACACTGCGGCCTAGCAAGGTGAGGCTCCGCTCCCCTTTAGACCCCTCGGCTTTACGTGCCGGTGTCAGCCCGGCGTAGAGGCGGGGGACGCCCACCAGCCGCCGCTTCTCGGCAAGCGGATGCCGCCCGCTTAGGCAAGCTTCCGGTTGGCGAGCGCCTGCTCGCGGCCTCGGCCAGAGAGATCAGTTGGACGCTGCCGAGTCCGAGCTTCCACTTGCGTTCCCGGATGACGAGGCGCTGAGAATCCAACTACGGGTTCCGGTCTTCTGGACGTAGAGGTAGAGAACCGTTTCCGTCGCAGTGTCGACCGGGGGAGCGCAACGTATGAAGGGTCCGTCACCAAACCAATCCCTGCGCGTATGGATTCTGTCCAAGGTCAGCTAACGGGCTATGTTGATGAGGCTCGGCCGCCAAATGCGGTACGTCGCTCTGCCGGCCGCGTCCACCTCATAGGAGGCCAGATACCCGTGGCCGGCGGGGATATGCGCGCGATCATCCCGAAAGGTAGCTACAACAACATTGCGCTCAACATCGATCAGCTCGATGACAGTATCAAGAAACGGATCGAGGACAGGTACGGCCTCCGACATGCCCGGTACGGGGGCAGGCGTAACGGGTACATACTCCCAGCCACTATCGGCAACGTGCAAGTACACCCAAAGGTATCCATCCCCGCTGTCATGTAGTCCTCGAATCGTCGTGCGCGGTCGCGCAAGCTGTGGCAACGGTGGCGGTTCATCCAGTGGCGGGAACCATGGAACATGCCGAGTGCGAACGGACGTCCGATCGCCATCAAACGTCCACGTTTCAATGCGGTATGATAGCCGATTGGCCACCCAAGCACCCTCGCCACCTGGCTCCACAAAACGCAGAAGCCGCGCGCGGTCGTCCGAGCCTCGGATCGGCAACTGCTCACCGAAAGACCTGACTATCCCGAGCCCGTCTACGATGTGGAGCGGATAACCTGCGCTCTCGCGTGTAGGAATCGCAGCAGATACGAAGAGACGGTGTCCCGCAATTGGGAACCAATTCATGATGCCGCCAGGAAGGAGTATTCGGTCAATGAACACGCCTTCCCGGGAAAAGCGATCTACGCGGCGGCTCACCGCATCCATCACTAGGATGGTATCCCCTCTCCCGACATGAATCCCAGTTACGTACTGGAGTTCATTCGCACCTACAAGACCCACTGTCCCCTGGAATCGACCGTCGGCCGCGAACATATAGATGTCGCCGTCCGTGTGCAGGGATCCAACAAAGATCGCGCCACGGCTGTCCACGGCCAAGGCCGCATACGGTGACAGCTGAGCGCCACTACCGTCACTGATTCGCGTGATCGAGTCGAGAACGATGCGGCAGCTAGCACACGGCTCCCAAGTGACCCCGGTCGAATCAAGCCGGTGATCCGCGATACCTTGGGCGTAGAGAGGGTCGGCCGTTCTCGATGCTTGAACGGCTAGGCAACCGATCGCTACACCCGTGAGCCGGAGAACTGAAAAGAGAGGAGACTTCTGAATGTCACGCGAGCTACGCTGGGTTGTCATGGTCGTCCGTGTCGTCCAATGAGTTTAGCGGGGGGTTTGATTCGAAGCGATCCGGTCTTCCTGTAGAACGAGCGGGACACCTGACTCCAGAAATCATGAGGGCGCGGGATTCGGTTGTCAAGCAGGTATCGCTCGCCGAGGGTCGGGACGACCCGGCCAATCTGGATTCGGCCGATACCCACGGGTCCGCGGCGAACAAGAGTCGCACGAAGAGTCCGAACATACGACAGTTACCTGACCAGATTGCCAACCACCGAGTTCCCGAGTCACGCTGCCCACCTGGGGGCGTCCACATACGTGATTCGAGCCACCGAACTCTCCGCTTGCAGATCTCGAAGGCGTTCAGAGCCGCGCCGATCTGTTCGTCGGTCGGCAGGTCCTCCGGCACCCACGCGATCACCAGCGTATCGGCCACGGCGGCCACCCGGAGGGGATCGCCCCTGAGCAACCTCGACGGCCTCGATGGCCCGCTTGTGGGTGTTCGCCCAGCGGACTGGAAGCAGCCAGAATCCCGGCAGGAAGTCGTCTAACTACCTACAGGGCTGCACGATCTGCGTTTCCTGCCGTTGGACTGGACACTACTGGACCGTGCTGCAAAAACGGGAAAACCGCACCTGAATGGCGGGACTCCTAAAGCCGTTCGGACTGCCTTCTTGAGCGGACGATCTCGTCTGGGTCAGAGCAAGCGCGACCGCAGCCGCCTCATCAATGACATGCCGCGCCCCGCGCCTTCGCCGCGCTCACGACCTGCCTTGGCAGGTGCGGCAGGGAGTAGGAAAACTGGCGCACCACAAGCTAACCGGACGGATACCCCGGACCCGACATCGTCACGAGTTGCAGCCCAATCTCCTCAGACCAGACAAGCAGGCGGCTGGCATTCGTCGGATCGAATGCAGCAGAGATGAACGGTATCGACCACGCTGCAAGGAGTGTCCCATCCGCCCCATATAGCTCAACAGAGCGGCGCTCGGTATCGGGCACTTCCACCGGGAGTGCGCCGTGGGTCAGAATACGACCGTCGGGCAATATGTGGAAGTTCTGGAGCGTCGTGCGGGCGGACCCGGGGCGGACGGGTGCGATGTGTTGGTTGCGGAGGCCGTCGGGAATGCATCTTTCCAAGACCAGCCTCGGCCCGGTCGGCTCCACATGCCATACTCTGGAGCCCCATTGGGACCCGACGTACAACCCCCCTGTGGGGCTCGCATGTGGCACCAATGGAGAGCCGCCGAACGGCACGGGCGTTCCAGACCGAACCTCAATCCCCAGGTCCGCATATGTCCATGGCGTGCGGATCTCTCCACGACCGAACAGCGTGGTCTCGTACAGGCCCGCACCCATGACGGAGAGCACCAGCCGATCTTCCGCCGGGAAGAAGGCCGCGCCCCATATTGGTAACGGCACCAGTAGAGCTCGTTCACTTCGATCACTGCCGAACAGCATGACCGATGGCAGATCCCGGTCCACGACGACGACCTGTTCGGCGTTCCCCCAGACGGCAACGGGTTGCGAATACTCCATCGGGCCAGGGCCGGCTCGGCCCCAGCGCGCAATTTCGTCGAGACCATCGCCCAGCTCGATCACCTGTCGCTCATACCGGTCATAGACCAGCCATCCGCCCGGAATCCGCGACGGAGGGGCGACAAGGGTCGGGTGCACCTCCGGATTGTGTGCGAGCACCTCCAGTTCGAGCGGAGCGCGGTCGAGATCGCACGCGACAAAACTGTAGTCCTGCGCACCGAGCTGTGCCCAGGGTGGCCCGCCCAAGAGGATCACGAGAGTCGCAACCAATGCGGCACCATTGCAGTCGAAACAGCGCCCGGCTCGATCTCCGGTTCGACCTGACTTACGGCGTTCAAGTCGGAGCTGCCCCGTCAACTCGCTGCGGTCGAGCAGCTGACCGAGCCGAGGGCCGGCGGGATGGCGGTTGACGACCTCTGTGGCACCCCCGTCCCCACCGTCCTGCGGGGATCGCACCAAGCCATCCCGCCGACCCATGACCTACTTGGCCCCCAGCTTGAAGCTCTCGGTCTCTCCGGCGTTGACTTCGAAATCATCGCCGTTCGCCGTGCCGGTGCACTGCCCCGTGATGACGGTCACGGTAACGGTTGTGGTCCCCCCTGCGACCACCGTCGTCTTGACATGGTCCCCCGTGCACTCCATCTCGAAGTCTTCGACGGGGAAGGCGATCGCCGCAGCCAGAGGCGCGTACACCGCCTCGGCTTTGATCGCGCTCGTTGCGACGAGCGAAGCTGACGGAACTTCCGCTGCCTCCACCTGGGACGGAGTCAGCAGCACGGCCACGGCCAGGGCGGCTGCGATGGGCGCCAGTTTCATCGTGATGCGGTTCATTTGGTCTCTCCTTGATCTTGGAGCACCGGTCGCAACCCGGTCAACTTCGTGGTTCGGGCGATCCCCGTGCGAGATCGCTGCCCTCGCCCTGATAGACAGCGCCGGGAAGCGAATCGGTTCACGGGGCAAAACGAGCCGAACAGCCGGGTTTCGGCGCTCGAATGGCCGAAATGGGCTCATTT
>JAJEBR010000128.1 GCA_022822445.1 Gemmatimonadota bacterium
GCGGCGGAAGTTTGCGAGCGACCTGATGGACCAGCCGCTGAAGGTGCTCTGCCAACTTGGCGGTTGGAAAACGGCCAAGACGGTGCTGCGGTGCTATCAGAGGGCCGACGAAGGACAGCTTAGGAAGGCTCTGGAAGACCGCCGCCGGGCTCGCGCCTGACTTGTCGGGAGTGGCGGGAGTCGATCAGCGGGAAACCGGGCTGACCAAAACGTAACTACAGTGGCCACAACAAGATGCCAACCCGAACGTATATGCCAGCCCGGCGCCTCACCGCCCTCGGTGCCACGCGGGGATTATCCACGGCCTGTAGCAGGCCGTGGTCGGCCACGACGATGGTTCCATCTTCGAGGCGAAGCGCATGGGACCCTGTTCGAAGAGGTAGTCCAGGTCGCCCGAGACCTCCCCGATGGTCAGAATGGGCTCGGCGCCGACGCGCCATCCTGCGCCGGCAGACCAGGCCGGTGCGCTGCTCTCGACGATGCGGACGCCGGCGCTGTCGGTAACGGAGGCGGTTTGCTGCGGCGACAGTTGGCGGGCATGAACGCCTGTCGCGAGAACGGCGGTCAGAACGATGACGGGGATTCGCATGGGGGTGCCGTTACCTCAGCCCTTCGGTCAGTCTCCTGACGACTATCGCGGGCACATCCAGCTCGTCGACTTCCCAGAAGGCCACCAGACCGTCGGGTCCGAAGGCCTCGGGCATCGTAGCGGTGCCGGCCGCGAAGGTGCCGAGGTACTGCCGATCCTGGCCGAAGACATCGATAGGACCCTGGTCGTCCCAGGGCTCCTCTCCCGCACGTCGAATCCACAGCCCTCCCTGCCAGGTCGATCCGAGTTCTCGAATGACGGCGACTTCGGGGTAGAAGCCGCGTTCTTCGATCCCATCCCGGAATTCGGCGGGCATTCCGCCCTGATCTTCGAGTATCTCCGTATACCGGCCGATCTCCCGCTCGATCGCGGCCGACCGCAGGCGGTCGGTAACCGCATCGGGCGGAATCGGCCGCAGCAACACTTCGATTCCCGGCCCGCCGGGCACGATTATCTTGACGGCATAGGCCGTGGAGTCGGCGTAGGCGACACTGCCGTCCGGCAGAATGTCCCAGCGCAACGTGGGTTCGAAGAACACGCCGTCGAGGGCTCCGCCAAACATCAGCATTCGCGCTGCGGAAACACTGCCGGAGCTGTCCAGGAAGTCGTCCGCCGACACCTCCTCGGGTGAATCTGCGCGGGGTGCCCGCCATGCCCGCAATACGGGGGCCAGAACGACATCGTCAGCCGCGAGGTCGATTCGACCGATGCTGAAGTCGCCCATTCCGTCGTCCGGCCCGGATGACCCCTGCGCGTAGAGGGCTTCAGCGTTCGGGTCCGGCCTTATGAGTTCGGGAAGCGTGCCCGTCGCCACGGAGCGATCGAACTCTCCGCCGGGGCCGAAAACCTGGATTGCTCCGCGCGCGATGTCCGATACGGCCAGGCGTCCGTCCCTCCAAACTGCAAGGTGGTAGGGGAACCGGAACTCTCCGGGTCCCTCACCCGCGCGACCGATCGTTGTGGCCAGCTGGCCGTCCGGATCGATGACGACCACTTGTGGGGCAAACGGATCCAGAACGTACAGGTTGCCCGAACCGTCGAAGCTCACGGGACCCTGGCGGCTGAACTGCGCCCAGTCGGGGGCGTTCGGCCCACCTGCGCGGTATACCTCGGGGAAGTCGGCGGCCAGCAGTCGATCTTCAGCGCTCGCGCCGGCGGTCCCGGCGTCGGAGCCGCAGGCCGACAGGGCGAACGCGGACGTGGCGAGGAAGGCCAGATGGGCTTGCATTGCGACCAGCCTTTCGGGGGGATCGAATTCCCTGGATTCTCTCAGCGCACCCCGGCCGGCAGTCGCTTCACCACCACATAGGGCACGTCAAGGTCGTCCGTCTCCACGAAAGCTATCAGCCCATCGGGACCGAAGGCACGCGGCAGCCCGGTGGTGCTCGGCGCAAACGTGCCCAGGTAGCGTCCGTCCGCTGTGATCAGATCGATGGGGTTCCCCCCCGCCCCCTCCTCACCTCGCCGGCGGACCCAGATGGTGCCTTCCCAGCTCGTTTTCAGGCTGAGGATTACCGGGATTTCGTGAAAGACCTCCATCGCCTCGATCTGGCCGCGACGGAATTCGATCATTGCCTGTTGCATCGGATCGCCGCCCCCATCTCCCAGTCTCTCCAGTTGGCGCTCGATCTCGGCCGCCTTCATGCGGTCTGTCACGGGCCGGGGTTGAAAGGGGCGGGTCAGAATCCGGGTTACACGGCCACCCGGCACAGCGAACTTGAGTGCGTAGGAAGAAGAGTCGGTGAACACCACTGACCCGTTGGGGAGCACGCCCGCCATGAGCAGGGGCCTGAATGCCTCCGGATCGCCTGGCGGCCTCCATCCCGCCGCGACCGAGTCGATCTCCACCTGGTCACCGCTCAGACCGTAGCTCAGAACGAACCGGAACGGGAGTGGCGTTTCGCTGTCGTCCCCGGTCCGCGACAGGTAGCCGACCTCGCTTGTGGCGAGAACCCGGTCCGTGTCCGGGAAGACCTGCAGGCCGCCGATCATCGGGAAGTGCGTCTGTGGACCGCCCAAGGGGACCGTGCGTTCGAATTCGCCGTTCGCATCGAAGAGGGCGAATCCCATGCGCCCCATGTCGTAAACGGTCACCCGCCCGTCCCGCATGACGGCGATTTCCACCACGCTCGCGTAGTTGGTACCGAACTCACCGGGGCCCTCCCCCTCCCCTATGAACTGGCGCACCAGATTGCCTTGCAGATCCACGACATGGATCCGCACCGCCCGATAGTCGAAGATGTAGAGGTTGCCGGACCCGTCGAAACCGACGCTGCCAACGCCACCAAAGGTGTCCCAGCTGTCCCCATCCACCGACCCCAACCGGTAGACCTCTTCGAAGCTGGCATCCAGGTACCGGTCCTCTGCCGGTAGCGGGATGACCTCCTGACCGACCACGAGCTCATCGGAGCGCCATGCCGCGAAAACGAGTACGCTTGCGACAAGCAAGGTGCGATGGACTGTCATGGCGCTCACAAGTCCGGATCGACTCTTGCCGTCACGACGAGAATAAGCACGGGTTCGTCCGCCTTTCGAGGAGCCGATCCCAGTACCACCCGCTGACCATCGCGCATGTTGACCGATATCCGCAGCAGAGGAGGCAGATTGACCGGGCGCGAGCGATTCACGTAGTCGGTGATGTCAGTAAGCGACACCGTGCCCCGGACAGTTCCGGAGTTTCGCGCCGCGCGAAGGCTCGTGCTCACCTCCAGCGCCACGTCCGAGTTTTCCACGACGATTCGTTGGGATCCGGTGCCGCGCAGGGGTTCGGTGTCGGTTTCCGTCATGTACATGCCCACGTTGAACAGCGAGGTCGAAAGGAGTCGGTATCCCTGGAAGTTGAAGTACTTCCTGAGCTCGGTCACCACGTCGCTGATCTCGGGATCGTCACCGCTGAAGCCATCCGCCTGCACCAGGTGAAAGGTGAGCAGCACGTTCTGGATGTCCTGGCGGCCCTCCTGCGCCGTCGCTGCCACCGATAGCGACACCAAGGCCAACGCAGCGATCAGCGCGCACCGGATGGTCCTCTCCATCGTTCCAATCATCATTCGCTCTCCTCCAGGTTAAGTAGCCATACCACGACCATGTCGGGATCGCTCGTGGGAAATGCTGCGAAGGGCCTGTCGGCTTCCACGGCCATTTCGCTTACCATGCCGGGCACGGCAGCCACAAGCCGCACACCGCCCTCTTCAACTTCGTCGCCACGGCCGAGGATCAGCGCCGCGACGGCGGCGGCGGCCGCGAGCGGCACCATGACCCTGCGGCCCCACGCGAACCGGCGACGCAACGGCAAGACCTGGCCGTCCACGGCGGGCAGGCCCTCTCCCAGCTGCTCCGCCATCGCCGACAGAACCGCTTTCATGTTCCGCGTGTCGCGCGCAATCCGCTCGGCGCCAGGCTCCTCCGTGGAATCCAGCCCGGATCCCTCGTCCAGCTCCCCCTCCAGGACCTCGTCCGGCCAGTCGTCTCGGCTATCCATCATTCCCTCCATGTCCTTATGTCATGCGAACATGACACAATGTAATGTTTTCTTTACAGTGCGAAGTTCATGCTCCGGCTCCCCGCGCCAGCATCTCCTTGCGCATCCTGCGCCTCGCGCGCATCAGCTGCACCCTCAGCGTGCTCGGATTCATCTCCAGCAGGTCGGCCGCCTCCACCGGCTTCAGCCCCTGCAGATCCACCAGGTCGAAGACTTCCCGCTGTGTCGCGGGCAGCGCCGTCAGGAAGGTCCGAATCAATCGCACGGTTCTCTTCATCTCGATCTCATCGAGCGGGTCCTCCAGCCGGGGCGCCGCCGCCCGGGCCAGCTGCTCCGCCCTGTCGGCCAGCCGCTGTTCCCGGTGACGGCCCCGCTGGTGGTCCAGACCGGCGTTCCTCGTAATCCGGTAGAGCCAGCTCGTGAACTTTGAGCGACCATCGAATCCCCCGATTGAAGTCACCATCTTCATCATGACGCGTTGCGCCACGTCCTCCGCGTCGTCGGGATCGCCGGTCATGACCAGGGCCCATCGGCATACCAGAGGCCGGAGGGCGCCCGCCAGACTTCCCAGCGCCTCCCGATCTCCCTGCCTTGCCTTTTCGGTCAACTCCAGGATCTCTCGGTCGGAGAGCATGCGCTCCTCGTTCGGTTTCGAGAGTGAGACGCCGAGAGGGGGAGGACCGTTTACATGCAGTGGAGCCAACCGGGATCGAACCGGTGACCTCTGGCTTGCAAAGCCAGCGCTCTCCCAGCTGAGCTATGGCCCCGAAATGCGGCGCGGGCCGGAGCCGGCGCGCCATTGGGAATGAAGATAGCCTGGCCAACCCTGCGCCGTAACCGCGGCCGACACCCGACCCCCGATTCCGCTATCTTTGGTCCATGAAGAGTCTCCTTCGGTTGATGCTGATCGCGGCGTTTGTCTCCGCGTGCGAACCCGACGGCGGTTCGTCCCCGGGTGGCTCCGACTCGCCCGGAGGTCAGGCGGCGCCAGAGCCCACAGTCGAAGCCGCGCCACCCGCCGATCCGGGGGTGGCAGCCGATCTCGCGCCGGAAGTGGCGAATCCGCCCGAGGCTGACATTTCCCCTGACGCAGGCACTCCACAACCCGCCGCGAATCCGGACCCGCCCGAGCGCGACTTCTTCCTTTTCGCGCGGCCGGAGAAGGTGCGCGGCCTGTACGTGAACTCCTGGTCCGCGGGGTCGCGCAGACGGCTTCCAGCGCTCATCGAACTGGCCGACAGCACCGAGATCAACAGCTTCGTCATCGACATCAAGGATGCGAGCGGCTACGTGAGCCACCCCAGCCAGGTGTCGCTCGCCCGGGACATCGGCGCCACCGGCGAGATCCGCATCCCGAGCCTGTCGTACCTCCTCGGCAAGCTCGAGGAGGCGGAGATCTACCCCATCGCGCGTATCGTGATCGTGAAGGACCCGCTGCTGACCGCCGCCCGGCCGGATCTGGCCGTGCAGGATACGGCGGGGGGCGTATGGGTCGACGGCAAGGGATTCGTCTGGCTGAATCCGTACCAGCGCGAGGTATGGGACTACCACGTTGCGCTGGCCCGTGAGGTCGCGTCGTGGGGATTCCCGGAGATCCAGTGGGACTACGTGCGGTTCCCGGACGCGCCGGCCTCCGAAATCGGACGGACCCACTTTCCGGGAGAGGGCGGCCAGCCCAAGGCCGAAGCCATCCGCGACTTCCTGGCCTACAGCCGGGACGCGCTCGCGGACATGGGCGTCAGCGTGACCGCCGACGTGTTCGGCGTCACCACCTCCGCGACGCGCGACGTGGGTATCGGCCAGATCTGGGAGTCGTTCATCGATGTTGTGGACGTGGCGCTCCCGATGGTGTACCCGAGTCACTACTGGAAGGGCAGCTTCGGGATCGACACGCCCAACGCGTACCCCTACGAGATCGTTCGCTCGGCTCTGGAGGACGCGCTGAAGCGATCGGCCGAGATGCCGGGCGCCGGCGCGACCCGTCCGTGGCTGCAGGACTTCACCCTCGGGAAGCCGCCCTACGGGGCCGCGGAGGTGCGTGCCCAGATCCAGGCGACCTACGACGTGGGCATCGACGAGTGGATCCTGTGGAACCCGGGGAGCCGCTACACGGCAGGGGCGCTCGAGCCGGTGGGTGGCTTTGCAGAAGAGCCGATGGTGCGGATCGCGAACGAGCTCATCCCCGTCTCGCGGCGCTACGAGCTGTACGACACGACCACCGTCATCGTGGGCGAGGATCCGCCGGACGGGTCCGCAGGCACCTCCGGAACGGTGGGAAAGGGGCCGGGCGGATAGGCCGAGCCGTCCCGAACGCACATCACTCCTGATTAGCTTAGCTAGATTACTTAGCTAACTAGCACGATGTGCCGCCGCATACCGCCGGACCACGTCCCCCGCCGGCAGGATCTCGTCAATCCCGGCCACGCTCTTCCCCGCCTGCCACAGCTCCCTGTCCTCCCGGGTGAGCGACCGCTTCAGCTGCCAGAACGACTTCACCGAATAGAGCAGCCGCATCCAGTGCCTGGTGCGGTTGCCGCGGAGCAGCCGTTTCGCGAGCGGCCCCGCCTTGAGCCCCATCCGCTGAATGTGGGGGGTGTTGAGCACCGAGACGGGCACGCCGGTCAGACGCTCCGACAGCACCACGTCTTCTTCGCGGGCCTGCAGGATGGCGCGCTTGTACGCATCCGAGGCGGTGCACTCCCGAGTGGCGATGAACCGCGTACCGAGCTGGACCCCGGCGTAGCCAAGCGAGAGGGCACGGGCGAATTCGGCGGGTGTCCCCACTCCACCCGCGCACACGACCGGGACGCCGAGGTCCCCCACCTCCCCGATCAGCTCCTCCATCCCCCGCGGGCCCGCGTGCCCCCCCGCCCTGCGGTTCACGGCGATGAGCCCGTCCACCCCCGACTCCATCCCCTTGAGCGCCCACTTCCGCTCCGTCACGTCGTGGTACACCACCCCCCCGTGCGGCGACACCCGGTCCACCACCCACCGGGGCTTGCCCAGCGACGTCGCGAAGAACCGCACGCCCTCCTCGAGCGCGATGTCGATCCACTCCGCCATACGCTCGTGGTACTTCCGGGACGCCTTCTCGATCAGCGCGTTCATCCCGATCGGCCGCGATGTCAGCCGCTTCATGTAACGCAGCCCCTCGCGGAAGTCGTACCCGTGCACGTAGGTGAGGCTCAGCGGCTGCAGGATCCCGATCCCGCCGGCCTCCGACGCCGCCGCCACCAGTTCGGGGTTGCTGCAGGGGTACATCGCACCGCAGATCAGCGGCACCCGGATGCCGGCGTGCCGGGTGAGGGGGGTCTCCGGCGAAACCACGTCAGTCCGGTTCTCCCAGCCGCCGTCGCCGCCGCGCCACGTTGTCCATCCTCCTTGTCCCCGTCCCTATATTGAAGCTCTGCGGATCAGAACGACGCATAAGCTATCCGCAACCACCTTCGCCCGAAACGACATGCCATCCGATCCACGCACCGCGATGCGCCGGTACAGCGACAAGGAGATTCGCCGGCTCCTGCGGCAGGCGGCACACCTCCAGGAAAGGGAAGCGGAGCACGAGCATGGCGAAGAGGGCGGGGGCATGACGCTGGCCGAACTCCAGGAGGTCGCGGCCGAGGCCGGCATCCATCCGCGCTACCTGCAGCGGGCGGCGGCCCGAATCGACCAGGCGGGAGAATCCGGCCTCGCGGCCGCGCTCGCCGGGACTCCGCTTACGATCATCGTGGAGCGGACGGTGTCCGGCCAACTTGCGAGCGAGGGCTTTGAGCACGCGGTTCTGGAAATCCAGCGCGCGTTCACCGGCGCCGGCAACGCGTCGATGGTGGGCCGCACTGGTTGAAGAAGAGAGGGATCAGACGCCGCCGCGAACTGGCAGATGGCCGACCGGATCGCCGGATACGCCCGGGCCGACACCCTGGAACCGGAGGATTCGGGGCCGGCCGCCCTACCAGGATGATTTCCGCACGCCCGGAATCAGGCCGTGCAGCGCCATCTCGCGCAGTGCGATCCTGGAGATGCCGAACTTGCGGATGAACCCGCGCGGCCGACCCGTCATCTGGCAGCGGTTGCGGTAGCGGACCGAGGCGGAGTCGCGCGGGAGCGCCTGGAGCCTGGCCATCGCTTCGCGCTTTGCGTCCAGCGACGCGGCCGGATCCTTCATGACGCGCCGGAGTTCAGCGCGCGTTTCGGCGTGCCTTTCGATCAGCTGGGCTCGCCGTTCGTTCTTTTCGAGTTTGCCCTTCTTGGCCATTCCGTGATTCTTCTCAGGTTGTTGTCGGCTGTGCCGGGGATTGGCGGATATCCGGCGACATGCGGGTCCGCTCCGAGACTGCCTAGCCCTTAACGCTCGCGGAATCGCCGATGGAAGTCAATGCGGTCGGTACGCCGCCACCCGCGTCGGATCCGTCTCCAGGTACGGACCACCGATCAGGTCCACGCAGTCCGGCACGGCCGCGAACACGGCATCCAGACACTCGCGCACGGCCTTGGGCGAGCCCGGCAGGTTCACGATCAGCGTCGATCCCCGCACCCCGGCCGTCTGACGCGACAGGACGGCCGTCGGCACGTGCGGGCGCGACACGGCCCGCATCGCTTCGCCGAACCCGGGCAGCTCCTTGTCCAGCACGGCGACGGTCGCCTCCGGGGTCACATCCCGGGGTGCCGGCCCGGTCCCGCCGGTGGTGATGACGAGGCAGCACCCGGCTTCATCCGCAAGTTCGACCAGCGTGCGCCGGACCAAGTCCACCTCGTCGGGGATCACCCGCGCGACCGCCTCCCACGGTGTCGACAGCACGTCGTCCAGGTACGCGCGCACCGCCGGCCCGCCCCTGTCCTCGTAGATGCCCCGGTAGGCGCGGTCCGACACGGACACGATGCCGACACGCGCCGGACGCGCGGAGGAGCGGTCCTCGGATGAGTTGCTGAGAGAATCTGCCATGTTCGACAATATGGGCCATTTTCGGCATTTTTCCACTGAGCCCGGCCGTAACCGGTGCGATCCGGCCGCAACTATCACGCCGCGGCCGTCACCCCCACCGCACAACCAACCGATGCCCGACAACACGCAATCCGACCCCGCCAGCAACCTGCTGCCTGCCAGCTACGCGGGCCTGCGCAAGCTCCTGGACGAGTTCCGCCGCTACCAGGAGGCCGCCTTCCCCGAGCGCCCGCCCAGGTTCTTCGCACTGGAACTCGCCGGCGAAACCGGCGAGCTTGCGAACCTGGAAAAGAAGACATGGAAGGGACGACAGGTGGCCGCGGAGGACTTCGAGGACGAATCCGCCGATGTCTGCATCGCCCTGCTCAACTACGCGAACAGCCGCGGGATCGACCTGGCGAGCGCCGTGGAGAAGAAGATGCGCCGAATCGACAGGATACGACTGGCCGAGCCGGAGCAGCCCGGCGAACCGGGAGACCGATGATGGAATCCGTGGAGACACCTCCGCTCGCGGACGTGCAGGCCAACCCCGACGGCCGCAGGGTTCCGATCAGCAGGGTGGGCGTGAAGAACATCCGCTTTCCCATACGGGTCAGGGACCGGAGCCACGACGCGCAGCACACGGTCGGCACGATCGACATGTCGGTGGACCTGCCCCACCACTTCAAGGGGACGCACATGAGCCGCTTCATGGAGATCCTCAACTCCCACGACGGAGTGATCTCCGGGGAGGCGCTGCCCGTGATCCTCCAGACCATGCGCGAGCGGCTGTCCGCCGAGACGGCCCACCTGCGCATCGCCTTCCCCTACTTCATGGCCAAGGAGGCCCCCGTCACCGGAGCGACGGGGCTGCTCTCCTACGACTGCGCCTTCGACGCATCCAGCGGGGTGGAGGACGACTTCGTGCTCACGGTCAACGTTCCCGTGACGACGCTCTGCCCCTGTTCGCGCGAGATCAGCGCGCGCGGGGCGCACAACCAGCGCAGCATGGTCACCGTCGAGGCGCGCTTCACGGGGGAGCTTTGGATCGAGGAGGTGGTCGCGCTGGTCGACGAATCGGCGTCCTGCGGCCTCTACCCGGTGCTGAAGCGCTCGGACGAGAAGTGGGTCACGGAGCGGGCCTACGACAATCCCCGCTTCGTGGAGGACCTGGTGCGGGAGATTACGCTCCGGCTGCGTTCAATGCCGCAGGTCACATGGTTCAGGGCGCACGTCGTGAACTTCGAGTCGATCCACGAGCACGACGCCTACGCGCAGGTGGAGGAGCCGCAGGCAGGGTAGCGTCGTTGTCGGGCGGGGCGCGACGTGCTCCGCCAGGCCCGCGTTGCGTGCTCGCGAGGCGGAGTGCCGGCAGGGTGCGGCGGGAGGCCGTGGCCCCCGATCAGTCGCGCGCGAGGCCGTATCGGCGCTGGAAGCGCTCGACGCGGCCCGCGCTGTCCAGGAGACGCTGGGTGCCCGTATAGAAGGGATGGGAGGAGGAGGAGATCTCGAGGGTGACGAGCGGGTATTCCTTGCCGTCTTCCCATTCCGTCGTGCGCTTGGTCTCGATCGTGGAGCGCGTCAGGAAGGCATAGCCGGTGGAGACGTCCTGGAAGACGACGGGCCTGTACCTGGGGTGGATGTCTTTCTTCACTTTGCCGTTTTCCGTGTTTTTCGCCGCCGCCGGACTCGCCGCGCACTGCCGGCCAGGCGGCCAACGGGGACCATCAGAGGGGAGCACTAATCTTATTCCATCTGGACGTTCGCGGTCAACGGGCTATCTTATTTGGTTGCGTACGTCCCGGAGCATGCGTTCGGCCGAAGGGCCGGCGGAGGCCGGCGGGGCAGACATAACCGAGGAGAAGTCATGGCGAAGAAGTCGGGCAAGGGTCCCCGCGTGACCATCAAGATGTCCAGCACCGAGAGTCCCTACCGCTTCACCACCACGAAGAACAAGCGGAACCACCCCCAGCGCCTCGAGCTGCGGCGGTACGATCCGGTCGTGCGCCGGCACGTCCTCTTCAAGGAGGAGAAGTAACCGATGTCCCGCAAATGCGACATCACGGGGAAGCGGCCCCTCACCGGGAACAACGTCTCTCACGCTCACAACAAGACGAAGAAGCGGCAGCTGCCGAACCTGCAGACGAAGCGCATCTTCGTCCCGGAACTCGGCAAGTCGATCCGGGTCAAGGTCTCCACTTCCGCGCTGCGGTCGATCGACAAGGTGGGGTTGTCGGCATTCCTTCGGAAGAACGGCCTTTCTCTGAGCGACTTGACCTGACGCGGCACCGCCGAACCGCCGCCTCGGTCTTCCTCCCCCTCTGCGTCCTGCTTGCGGGCGCGGGCCCCGCATTCGGCCAGACCCTCGAGTTCGACGACCCCGTCACCCTCGCCCTCGTCCGCCTGGCCCGCGACTACCGGCAGCTTCCCACGTCCGACACTCCCTTCCCCACCTACAGGGCCACGGCCGAGGGGCACGTCTACTTCTTCCTCGACCGGGACGACGGAGGCGAGCCGATCCCGATGCGGGTCGATCAGGTGGTGGTCGACCTCTATCAGGACTCCGAGGGGCGGCGGCGCCAGGACATCCGCGGGCTGCGGAAGAAGCTGCTGCTGCCGATCCGCGAGTTCCGCTACTACATCGACCGCCTGACCGCGGTCCAGAACGGGTTCGGAGACCTCATCGAGATCGGGGAGGGGCTCGACGTCCGCGACGTCCCCCACCCGCTCGGCACCGCCGGGGAGTTGCACTACCACTACCGGATCGCAGACTCGGTCACCATCCGCCCGCAGGGGTTCACCGAGCCGATTCGCGTCCTGGAGGTCGAGGTGCGCCCCCGCCGGGAGCACCTGCCCGCCTTCGTGGGCAGCGTCTTCGTGGACGCGGCGAGCGGCGCCCTGGTGAGCCTGCGGTTCAGCTTCACGCCCGCGTCATACGTGGATCCGCGGGTGGACCGGGTGACGGTGCGGCTCGAGCACCTTCGCGTGGAGGGGGACTATTGGCTTCCCTACCGGCAGGTGGTGGAAGTGCGGCGCGAGATGCCGGAGTTCGACCTTCCCGTCGGCTCGGTGATCCGCGCAACCCTCAGGGTCGCCGACTACGAATTCGATCCGGACCTGCCCCCCTGGCGCTTCCGCGGACCACCCGTGACTTCGGTCGCTTACGGGGCGGCGGACTCGACGATCTTCGAGGTCGGCCTGATGGAACGGATGGCCGAGGAGGGTCTGTCTCCGGTCAGCCTGGAGCGGATCGAGGACGAGGCTCGGCAGACGGCGCGACAGCAGCTGGTGAGCGGACTGCCCCGGGTGCGCTTCTACACCGACCGCTTCTCGTCGCTGCTGCGGGCAAACCGGGCTGAGGGGTTACGCGTGGGGCTGGGCGCGTCGTACTCGCCCCGGCCAGCGCTGAAGCTGGACGGCCGCGCCGGCTTCGCGACCGCCAGCCGCACCGCCGGGGCCACGGTCCGCAGCCGCTGGACGACTGGCAGGGCGGCCGCGACCACGACCCTGGAGCTGTACGCCAGGCAGCTGCGCGACACCGGTCCACGCCCCGGCGCCTCAAGCGCCGTCAACACGCTGTCGACCCTCTTTCGCAACCTGGACTACACCGATCCCCACTTCGCCACCGGCGTGCGGCTGGCGCTGGAGCGCCGGCTGGGAGAGTCGGCCAGCCTCGAGATCGGGGGAGCGATCGAGGAGCATGCGGGAGCCGCGGAGGCGTGGTCGGCCGGGTGGGGTCCGGACGCGCTGTTGCGGCCGTTGCGCGCCCCCGAGGAGGGGGTGTACGCGCGGGCGAGGGGGGCGCTGGTGAGGCAGTGGGGCGGGCTGGGGCGCTGGAGCGCGGAGGCGATGGTCGCCGGGACGGCGGGGCGGTGGGAGGGGGGCGGGAACGGGTCGCTGACGGCGCGGGTGGAGGGCCGGACCGCATCGGAGGACCTGGCCCGCCGCGGCCGGGTATCGGTCGAGGCGGGGGCCGCGTGGGGCCGGACGCCGCCGCAGCTGCTCTACCTGCTGGGGGGACGGGGGACGCTGCCGGGCCATGCGTACCGCGCCTGGGGCGGGAGCCGGTTCGTGCTGGCTCGCGGGGAGGGGGACTTTCAGATCGTGCCGGGGCGGGTGACGGGCCGCGTGCTCGGGGGGGCGGGGGCGGTGGGTGGGGCGTCCGCGTCGCTGCGCGAGGGGTGGGGGGTGGGGGGGTCGCCGGGCGTACAGGGGTACGTGGGCGCGGGGATCGCGCTGTTCCACGACCTCCTGAGGCTTGATGGCGCGTGGGGTGTCCCCGGCGGCACCCTGGAGGTGGTCTTCTCGGTGGATCCGCGACTTTGGCCGTACCTTTAGCCGTGCGCGCCGGGGGCCGTCCACGGCGTTCACCCGGATTGGCCGCCCGGTCACCCTTTAGCCGTGCGCGCCGGGGGCCGTGGGCACTGTGGGCGGCCGGCACTGTGGGCCGTGGGCGCCGGGGGCCGTCCGCGCCGGGGCGAAGGGGAACGCGGTGGGGATGCGCGGCGACACCCTGCTCTTCGCCATCGGGCCCGGCGACCCGGTCCTGTGGATCCCGCTCGGCCACGAACCGCTGGTCGAACGGCAGGCCATGGTCGGCGACCTGCGCCGCTCCCTGATCGTGGGCACTTCCGTCTTGGGGATCGGGAATCGGGCTGGCGGTGCGCTTTCCCGCACCACGGATTCCGGGATTCCGGTAGGCGGGACCGCCTGGGAACCACCCGGAGCTACGCGACCGCTTCCTCGTATGTGTAAAGGAAGTTGGTGAAGCCCCGGTCGTAGTCGGACAGGCCGTTCTGCCCGGTCATCTTCATGCGGGCGTCGTACAGGTCCTTCATGGCCCTGGTCACCGCGCCGGCCTGCTGATCCGGAGGCCGGAGGCGGCGGAAGTCCTCCAGCACGTCGCCCTCCAGCGGCGTCGCGTCCAGCAGTTCCCCGTAGCGCTCCGGATCGTCACCGTCCAGCACGCGCAGGGTGCGGTAGACCCGCTCGGCGAGGGCGGACTGGCGCAGCTGGGGATCCCGGGAGCCCGAGAGCGACAGGTACGCCAGCGCCTGGGCCTCCAGCTCCTTCAGGTATCCCTTCCGGTGGCTGAATTCGTGGGCCAGGATGTGCGGCTCGAAGATCCCGGTGGGCCGGAAGACGGCGATGTCGCCCGACAGGATGTCACAGCTTCCCGACGCGAAGGGCATCATGAAGCGGGCCAGGGTGACGTTGCGGATCGCACTGCTTGTCTCCACCCGCTGGCCGGTGATCCCGGCCATGTAGGAGGTGAGGCGCTCATTCACGTCAGCCGCCAGGATGTCCCGTTTGCGCGTGACCGGCGAGTAGATGTCCATGAGCTCTTCCGAGAAGCGCTGAACGTCCGCGTGGCGCCTGGACTCGGGCATCTCCTCCATGTGCTGGACATCGGCCGAAAAGGTCTCGAGGAAGTCGATCTTCCGGACCCCGCGCCGACTGGCCCAGTCGCCAACCACACTGCCCAGGTAGACGCCTGCGGCAGCCAGCTGCAGGACGCGCCCCGGCAGCGTCGCGCCGATCAGCAGTCGCGACGCCAGCGGAGCCGCGAAGATGACGTCGGTGAGCGCGATCGGAGAGTAGGTCGCGCTATTGGGAATGCGTATGGTCTCCATACCTTATCCTATCTGTATCTGGATGAGTCCGCGCCCGCAACGGATGCATCGTGGCCGCATCGCGACCCGGTTGCGGCAGGAGGACGCCGTTCCGGGGGCTGCCAACCTTCAGGGGAAACTTGGTCCATCATGTCCGTTCCGAACAGGGCGGAAGAGAGCTCGACCGCCGGGGCCGGCGACGAAGCACGCAAGGGAGTCACGGAGCCGGAGGCCGGAGTCGAGCCGCCCATGCCAGCCGCCGGAGCGCAAGGCAGGGCCGAGCCGCCCATGCCAACCGCCGGAGCAGAGGCCGGGCCGCTTGCCGGGACCCGCGTGCTGGACTTCTCCCAGAACCTGGCGGGGCCCTTTGCCGCACAGATCCTCGGCGATCTCGGGGCGGACGTGGTCAAGGTCGAGCCGCCGGGGGGCGACCCGGCGAGGGAGTGGGGACCGCCATTCGTGGGCGGGCAGAGCACCCTCTTCCAGGTCGTGAACCGGAACAAGCGCAGCGTGGTCCTGGATCTGAAGGACCGGCGAGACCGCGACCGCGCGCTGCGGCTGGCGGCCGAGGCCGACGTCGTGATCCAGGCGCTGCGACACGGCGCCGCCGACCGGCTGGGGATCGGACATGAACGGGTGAAGGGGGACAATCCGTCGGTGATCTACGTGTCGGTCACCGCCTACGGGGACGAGGGTCCGCTGCGGGACGAGCCCGGGTACGACCCGCTGATGCAGGCGCGCTCCGGGCTGATGGCGGTAACGGGCGATCCCGGGGGGAAACCGGCCCGGGTGGGGACCTCCATCGTGGACCTCGGCACCGGCATGTGGACGGCGATCGCCGTGATGGCCGCCCTCATGGAACGGCGGCGAACCGGACGCGGCTGTCATGTGACCACCTCGCTCCTCGATACCTCGCTTGCATGGATGTCTTATCACCTGACCGGCTACCTGGCGACCGGGATACTCCCCGAACCGATGGGATCCTCGATCGGCATGATCGCGCCCTACCAGGCGTTCCCCTGCACCGACGGATCGGTGATGATCGCCGCCGGCAACGACGACATCTTCCGCCGGCTGTGCGACGCGCTGGGGCTGGCTCTCGCCGGCCACCCCGACTACGCGGACAATGCTTCGCGGGTTGCAAACAGCGCGCGGCTGGCCCGGACGGTCGCCGAGCGAACGCGCGAGCACACGGTCCGGGACCTGCTGAAGCTCCTGAGCGACCACCGGGTCCCCGCGGCCCCCATCCAAACGGTGGCGTCGGCGCTGGAAGATCCCCAGACGGCCGCCACCGGCATGATCCAGCCGTGCGACCACCCGCGGGCCGAGGGCTACGTGGACGTGCCGATGCCGGTGCGGTGGGATGGCCGGCGGCCGGCGCTGCGGCGCGTTCCTCCCGATATCGGCGAGCACCAGGGTGAACTCTTCCCGGATGACGAAACCTTGTGGCCGTGATGGTGGTAAGGTATGAATGGTCGGTCCCCAGGGGGTGGCCGGGACGCTCGTGAGGCAACCCGAAGCGGCGCGCCGGACACCCGGGAAGCAAGGAAGACATGACAAATCGTAACGTGTTCATAACAGCGCAGAATGCCTGAGCGGGACGGCCGGCACGGCGCCGACGCCCGAATGCGGCAGGGCCTTGTTCCATCCAATGCCAGGGCACGGAGCGGCAAGGCGCCGCAACGGGTGCGAACCGAACGGCGCGGCCTCATGTCCAGACGGGGAGCGGTGCGCGCCATCACGCTGGTGGCCGCCGTGGCGCTGGACACGTACCTGCTGTGGCCGGTGGGCGGACCGTCGGTTGGCGGCAGTCCCGCGCTCCTCGGCTACGAGGACCTCGCCGCCGCCATCTCCGTGCAGGAGCGCCACAACCCGGATCTGCTCGCCCTGCCCGGCGTGGCCGGCACCGCGGTGGCGTTCGGCCCGGCCGGCCAGCCGGTCGTGAAGGTGTACCTGGCCCACGAGGACGTCGCCGGAATACCGGCCAGCCTGGACGGGCACCGCCTGGTCACCGAGGTCACCGGACCCTTCGACTGGCTGGGCGACCCGCCCACCGGGGCCGCAGCGGCCACCACCGGGGCGGCCGCGAACCCGGAGGCGAGGCCGGCCGACGACACCGACCCCAGGCAGCCGTTCGCGCGCCCCGTCCCCATCGGGGTTTCGACGGGCCAGGTGGACGTCACCGCCGGCACCATCGGCGCCCGGGTCACCTCCGGCGGAGAGGTGTTCGCGCTGAGCAACAATCACGTCTACGCGAACCGGAACCAGGCCAACCTGGGCGACCACATCCTGCAGCCCGGCTCGGTGGACGGCGGCGTCAACCCCACCGACGCGATCGGCACCCTGCACGACTTCGAGCGCATCCGCTTCTGCAAGCCCTTCCCGGCATGCCCCGCCAACCGGATCGACGCAGCCATCGCCGCCACCACGACCGACAATCTCGGCAACAGCACGCCTTCCAACGGCTACGGCACCCCGCGCAGCGAGGTCCTGGCGGCAAAACTCGGCATGGAGGTCCAGAAGTACGGCCGCACAACCGGTCACACCCAGGGCAGGATCAGCGGCCTGAACGCCACCCTGAATGTCGGCTTCCGCGATAACACGGCGCGCTTTTCCGGCCAGATCGTCATCACGGGCAGCGGTTTCTCGGCCCCTGGCGACTCCGGCTCGCTGATCGTCGCGGGGGGCAGCGGCCCGGACAGCCGCCGTCCGGTCGGGCTCCTCTTCGCGGGCAGCGAGACCAGCACCATCGCCAACCCGATCGGCCTGGTGCTGGACCGTTTCGGCGTCAGCATCGACGGGAACTGACCCGTGGGCGAATCGATCGACCGCGCCCACGACCGGGTCACCCGCAGGGTCATAGGGATGAAGGGCGTCTCCGGCACCGCCATCGGCACGCGCGGGGGCAAGCCCTGCATCAAGGTCTACCTGGAGAGGGACGACCGGCGGTTGCGATCCCTGCTGCCGCGCCGGGCGGGCGGATTCCCCGTCGATGTCGAGGTTACCGGCAGGGTGCGGCGGCTGTAGCCGTCAGAGCAGGGCGTTCGCCACCCAGGCACCCGCGTACGCCAGCACCAGCATGTACGTGAACTGAAGGGCCGGCCATCGCCAGCCTCCCGTCTCGCGACGCATCACCGCCACCGTGGACATGCATTGCAGCGCGAAGACGAAGAAGATCAGCAGGGCGACCGCCGAACCCAGGTCCAGATCCTGCTGCAGAGCCGCCTGGAGCTCGAAGTCGGTGTCGTCCTGGTTCTCGACACCGTAGATGGTCCCGAGGGTGCCGACGATGACCTCCCTCGCCGCCAGCGAAGTCACCAGCCCGATGCCGATGCGCCAGTCGAAGCCCAGCGGCTCGATCACCGGCTCGATCACCTGGCCCATCCGGCCCAGCGCGCTGTCCCCGATCTCCGGTGGCCCGCCAGCCGACGCCCTCGGGAACTGGGTCAGCACCCAGAGCACCACCGTGACCGTCAGGATGATCTTGCCGGCACGGCGCAGGAAGATCTTCGTGCGGTCCAGAAGGCGGTTTGCGACTGAACGCCAGGTGGGCAGGCGGTACGGGGGCAGCTCCATCACGAAGGGCGCGGAGCGGCCGCCGAGCAGCGTGCCCTTGAGGATGGCCGCTGTGACGAGCGCCGCCACGAGGCCGAGCGCGTAGAGGCCGATCAGCACGGCGGCGCGCTGGCCCAGGGGGCCGATCAGGGTGCCCGCGGGGATGAAGGCGGCGATGAGGAGCGCGTAGACGGGAAGCCGGGCCGAGCAGGTCATGAACGGGGCCACGAAGATGGTGGCGATGCGGTCGCGCTCGTCCTCCACCGTGCGGGCCGACATCACCGCCGGGACCGCGCAGGCGTAGGCCGAGAGAAGCGGCAGGAAGGACTTGCCCTGCAGTCCCACCCGGTGCATCACCCGGTCGGCGATCACCGCCGCGCGTGCCATGTAGCCCGAGTCCTCCAGGATCGCGATGAACAGGAAGAGGATGAGGATCTGCGGGAGGAAGACAAGCACCGAACCCACCCCGGCCCAAACGCCGTCGATCAGAAGGGCCCGGAACCAGCTTTCGGGAAGAAGCCCGGCGACGAACGCCCCCGACGCGCCGATGGCCGCCTCGGTCGCGTCCATCAGCGGGATCGCCCAGCTGAAGATGGCCTCGAAGACGAACGCCACCACGGCCAGGAACAGCAGCGGCCCCCACAGCCGGTGCAGTACCACCGCGTCGATCCGCCGCGTCGTGCGGGACGGGCGGGGATTGCGGAAGTCGGCTGAACGGCCCAGCGCCCTGGCCCGCTTGCGGCGTTCGGCGAAGAGGTCGAGCACGGGGAGGGGGCGGCCCGGATGATGATCGCTGGCAGCGGCATCGGCGACCGCAATGGCGGGACAGGCCCGAACCTCTTCGCCTCCGGTGTGGAGCGCCCGCAGGAAGCGCCGCACGGTCGCCAGCGTGGACGGGTCGCGGGCGTTGACCAGCGTCACCTCGATTCCCAGCTTGGCCGCGAGCGCGCCGGCGTCCACCGCCCCGTCCCGCCTGCCGAGTTCGTCCGCCATCGTCAGGACGACCAGGGCGGGCAGGCCCAGCCCCAGCACAGGATCCGCCAGCATCAGGTGCGACCGGAGCCGGGTGGCGTCCAGCACCAGGATCACCGCGTCCGGCTGCCTGCCGCCCTCCAGATTGCCCATCAGCACATCGCGGGTCACCATCTGGTCCAGGCTGCGCGGCGAGAGGCCATGTACGCCAGGGAGATCGATCACCTCCACCGACCCGACTGGCTCGTCGACCACGCCGGATCTCCGCTCCACGGTCACCCCCGGATAGTTGGCGACCCGCTGCTTCAGCCCCGTGAGAGTGTTGAAGAGGGTGGATTTGCCGGCGTTGGGCGGTCCAACCAACGCTACCAGCGGGTCGGTGCCTGGCCGGGTCCCGGAGGGGGGTGCCTGCGGATCCCGCGGGGCCGGTTCGGCACGATCCGAGGTCATAATCGGGTGCGGCCGCTTCGCGCCGGTCAACCGGTGTCGACGCCGCCGGCGGACTCGATCACCCCCCGGCCGCCTTCTTTGCGGCCCTCGAGCGGCGGGCAGCCAGGGCGTTGCGCACACAGAGACAGGCAGCGGTGTCCTTGCGGAGCGCGATCAGGTCCCCGTCCACCCGGTACACGGTCGGTCCCCCGGCGGGCGCATGCCTCACGGGGCAGAGCTTGCACCCCGGCACGATGCCACGCTCCAGGAGTGCCTCGATGTCCTCCCCGGCCACGTCCATCCGGATCAGGACCACCTCCTCGTCGAGGGGGACATCGGCGAGCATGCGCTCGGCCCGCGAAGGTCCCGTATCTTCATTGTTTCGCCGACGGTCTGCCACGCGAACGCCTTTGTGTGGTTGGCGAGTGCCCGAACTCGCATTGTTGAGATTGAGACCGATTCTCAATCAGCAACGCGGCGCGTACAAGTGTAAGGAGGCGGGCAGGAAATGGAAAGTCCCGGCGCGTGGACACCCGGTGCGCGAGCGGCCCCACGGGCATCCGCAGCGGCCCCACGGGCATCCGCGGCGGCCCCACGGGCACCCGCGGCGGCCCCAGAGGCACCCGCGGCGGCCCCAGAGGCATCCGCGGCGGCCCCAGAGGCACCGGCGGCGGCCTCAGAGGCACCGGCGGCACACCCGGCGTGAGCGATATCAGGGGCGGAAGCCGTTCACAAGGCACAGGGGCCCCCTACCGCGTGCCCGCCATAACCGTCGAAAGCCGGGAAGTGATTCGGCGGAGCCGATTCATCACCGTCCTGGGCCGGGCCGAGAGCCGCGCCGACGCCACCCGCTTTCTGGAGAAGGTTCGCGAACGGCACCCCGGAGCCACCCACTACTGCTGGGCGTTCAACGCGGGACCACCGGGCTCCGCCGCACAGGTCGGCATGAGCGACGCCGGCGAGCCCCGCGGAACGGCGGGAAGGCCGATGCTGAACGCGCTCCTCCATTCCGGGCTGGGGGAGGTGGTGGCTGTGTGCGCCCGCTACTACGGCGGCGTCAAGCTGGGGACCGGCGGCCTCATGCGCGCCTATGCGGGCGGCGTCAAGCAAGCGTTGGAAATCTGTCCTGCAGCGAAAAAAGAAAATCAGAAATTCGTACGAATCAGAATTTCATACGACTCGGTGTCACGGGTGGAACATGTTCTTCGGGTACTGGGAGCAGAGATCGAGGAACGGACCTTCGGCACCGACGTGGGGCTGCGGGTGCTGGTGGCCGCTGAACGGTGCACGGAATTGGAGGCCGCGATCGCCGAGGCCACGGGCGGCCACGGCGTGATCTCGGACCCTGGCGATTAGAAGGCCGGGGAGTGGCGGGCCCGCCGGGGGAAGCCCGGCGGGCCGCGCCGAGAGGTTGCCCTGGGGTCAGGCCCCAGCCGGTCCGAGCCGGATGACGTTCTCCGCCGCCGGCCCCTTGGCTCCGTCCACCACTTCGAATTCCACCTGCTCGCCCTCGGTCAGGGTCCGGAAACCCTCACCCTGAATGGCGGAAAAGTGGACGAAGCAGTCCTTGTCGTTGTCGGCCCTGGAGATGAAGCCGAAACCTTTCTGGTCATTGAACCACTTGACGGTTCCCTGAATGCGCACGCTCTGTCTTCTCCTGAAGTGTGGGGGAGCGGTCCGGCGATCGGTTGCTTCGCGGGCCGGCCCGGCCAGAGTGGAGTCGGTCCAGCATCCGCAGAAACAAAACGACGGGCTCCCCGTTATGGGTTCGGGGCCCGTCGTTGATTAGTTCGAAGGTCCTGACTGCGCAGACATACTCCCGTTGAAGCTACGATAAAGCTGACGCGAAAAGCGGCCAAGGTCAACGGCAGGCCATCCGACTACATCAGTTTGGTACCTGTCCGTTACCGATGCGGCACCCTGTGCCTGTTTGATTCGTCCATGCCTGGTCTTCTGGTTCATGGAGTGCTCGCCGACCGGATGCTGAAGCACTGGGAGCGGCTGGGTGACGACGTCAGCCACCGCTACCGCCCGCGTTGCGCGGAGAGCACCAACGCCTTCCGGGCCGGTTCCTTCGGTCCCGACCTCGGCTACTTTCCTGGTGGGCACCGCTTCATCTCGGACCTTGCCCACTGCATTCGCAGCGGCGAGCTGGTGCGCCGCCTGCTGGCGACCGCCTCCACCGGGGTCGAGCGGTGCTTCGCGGCGGGATGGCTGACCCATGTGCTGGCCGACCTGCTCATCCACCCGGCGGTTGCCGAGGGGGTCGGGAAGCTCGTCACCGGCGACCGGTGCAGCCCCATGGACGGTGCCTCACAACCGGCGGCCCACCTGAGAGTGGAGATCGGGCTGGACGCCTGGTTCGCCTCCGAGGACGTCGAGGAGCCTCCATTACGGCCGGTCTTCGACGACGCCACCGTCTCCTACCTGTCCAACGCCTACCGCCACGTTTACGGGATCGAAGTCACCGCCGAACAGTTCCTCTCCTCCCAGCGCGCGGCCCTGCGCGGGGCGGCAGTTGCCATCCGAACGGTCGGTTGGCTGGGACGCACGGCGCGGCGGCCCCGGGGGCGGCCCCTGAGCTGCATGGCCACGCTGTCACTCAAGGGGGTCCGCGCATTGTCCGCTTCGGTGGGCCTGCGTCCGCTCGGTCTCGCCATGCTGGCTCCGCGGCTGCCCGACCCATGGCTGGTGGAGCACACTCAACGCTGTCTTGCGGCCCTCCCCGAATTGGCTGATCGTCATCTGGGGACGGGTGCGAGCGAATTGGGCAACTACAATCTGGACACCGGCCGCGAGGAATCTGCCAGCCGGGACCACGAGACGACGAGGAATGTCCTGCGGAGGTTGGGATGGGCGGCCTGATTCGCCGTCGCCGTAGACGATACCGGGGTCCGGCCGCGGACCGCCAAACCGCGGGATCGGTGTGCGTCGTCATCCCGGCGCTCAACGAGGAACGGCACCTGCCGGACACGGTGGATGCCATCGCGGCCCAGACGCTGTCCCCCCGGCAGGTCATCGTCGCCGACGGTGGCTCCACCGACCGGACCACAGCCATTGCGCTCGCTCGGCAGTGCCGGGTTGTGCGGGGCGGACTCCCCGGGGCCGGGCGGAACAACGGTGCACGGAAAGCCCGGGGCAGCTGGCTCCTCTTCCTTGACGCGGACGTGGTTGTTCCCCCGGCCGCGCTGGAGGAAGCCGTCGCCGTGGCCGAGGCGGGAGGCCTCGATGCGCTCAGCTGCTGGTTCGTCCCGGACTCCGCGGGATGGCGCGTGCGGCTCCTGCACTGGGTCTCGGCCGGGTACTTCTGGCTGAGCACCCGCCTGCGATGGCCGCATTCTATCGGCGGGTTCATCCTCGTCCGCCGTGAAGTGCACGAGGCCGTGGGCGGCTTCGACGAATCCGTGGTCGTCGCGGAAGACCAGGACTATGCCCGCCGCATCAGCCGCGTGGGCAGATACGCCTTCGTGCGAAGTCCGCGGGTCGTGATTTCGACGCGCCGGTTCCGCAGCGACGGCTTCCTGCGGGCGTCCGCGCGCTGGGTCGGCATCGAGCTCCACCGGATTCTCCTCGGCGAAGTCAGACGGCCCCTCTTCCGTTACTTCAACGGCGCTCCCGAGCAGCCGGGGGATGCCCATGGGTGAACCGTTTGGCTCGTTGCACGCTGGTTACACGCCTGTCGTGCCAATGTTGCCAAGGGTCCGCCATATTACTAGCATTGTCACCCGTTTGGACCAGACAGGGGGAATCCGTAGTGGCTAGCTGGAACGTTCGGCTGGGCGGAGTCGATGAGCGGCTCTTCCTGGCTCTCCTGTCGCGCAGACATCCCTGGGTGGATCGCCTGATGCGCGCCGTGACCGTGCTGGCAGAGCCACCGGTCATCGTAGCCATCGCGCTCGTCCTGGCCTCCGGGGCCCTGCCGGGGATGGCGCGTGCCGGGCTGGAGGCGCTGGTGGTCCTGACGCTTTCCCACGGCCTGGTGCAGATCATCAAGCGAGTGGCCATCCGTCCCCGTCCCCGTCTGCCGGTGGGGGTCCGGTCGATCATTCAGGCACCGGACCGGTTTTCGTTCCCATCCGGACATGCCACGGCGGCGCTGGCGGTCGCGCTCCCCCTCGCCGGGGTGCTGTCCGCGGGTGTTGGCGCGCTGGTCCTCTGTCTGGCCTTGGCCGTCGGCATCTCCCGGTGCTACCTGGGTCTCCACTACCCTGGCGACGTAGTCTCCGGTTGGGCTCTGGCGGCGATCACCTGGGCCGTCGGCCATTTCGCCCGGTTTGTCTGACGCTCTACGCGTCGGTGTCTTCTCCGAAGTCGGGTGCACCGGCTCCGGCAATCGACATTTCAGCGGCGTAAGCAATTTCCTGTCTTACAACGTCCGGTACTGCAGGCGGCGCGGCCTGGAGATGGATCTGCACAGCTACGCCGACGACGACCGGATCGACGAGGACGGCTCGGTCCAACTCTTCGGATGGCGGCCCCGCGTGCTGGTCCGCGTCGATCCGACCATCCCCCAGGACCTGCGCCACGTCGTGCCCGACCAGCGGATTCTGCGTGCGGCCGCGGCGCGCCGCTACGACGTGATCAATGTGATCGCGCCGGGCACGATGGGGATGCAGGGCGTGTGGGTAGCCCGCCGCCTGGGCGTCCCGGTGGTGGCCATGTACACCACCAGCATCGCCGAATACGCCGGCAAGCGGGCGGCCGAGGTGTTCGGGTCGATCGAGGCGGTGAAGGCGCCCACCGTGTCCGCCACGGAAGCGATCGGGTGGTGGGTGATGCGCAGGTTCTACTCGCAGCGCAACGGAATCGAGGCTGTGCTGGCGCCCACCCGCCGGACGCTCGAGGCCATCGGACCCCGGCTGGACGCGCCGCTCTCGATACTGGGACGAGGCGTGGACACCGAGCTGTTCCGGCCGGCCGAAGGGGCGGATCCCGCGGGTCGGGACGCCCGGGATCGGGAGGCCCGGAACCGGGGGACCCGGGACAGGGACGTTCGTGCCCCCGACGCCGGGCCGCTGATCCTCTATTCGGGAAGGCTCCACCGTGGCGACAAGGGCCTCGACCGCTTCATCGAGATCCTCGACGCGGTTCCCGAGGCTCGACTCCTGGTGGTCGGGGACGGTCCCCACCGCGAGGGACTGGAGGCCGATCTCGGCCACCGCGCGGAGTTCACCGGCAAGCTGGCGGGCGAGGAGCTCGCGGCGGCCTACCGTCGTTGCGACTTCTTCGTCTTTCCGAGCAAGCACGACACCTTCGGGCAGGTCGTGATGGAAGCGATGGCGTCCGGACTGCCCGTGGTCGTGACGAACCGGGGCGGCCCTCAGGAACTCGTGGACGACGGCGTCACCGGATTCGTGGCGGACGAGGAGAGTTTTGTGGACCGTGTACGCGAGCTCGCGGCGGCTCCCGACCTGCGACGCAGGATGGGCCGCAAGGCGAGGGAGGCGGCGGAAGCCAGAAGCTGGACACGTATCTTCGATGAACTGATGGGACACTACCGGCGCCTTGCGGCGAGCAGGGAGGAGTCAGAGTGACAAACCGCGAAACTCCCGGGAGGGCCGCGCGGATCCTCGTCGTCGAGGACGAAGCCGAAATCGCCGCCCTGGTAGCCTATCAGCTCACTCGGGAGGGATACCGGGTAGAAACCGCTGCCAACGGCACCGAGGCACTCAATGCGCTTCGCAGGGAACGACCGGACCTGGTGGTTCTCGACCGGATGCTGCCCGAAGTGTCCGGGGACGAGGTGCTTCAGGCGATTCGCTCCGACGCACGCACGCTGACCATGCCCGTCCTGGTACTGACGGCCAAGCGCGAGCAGCAGGACCGGATAGCCGGGCTGAAACTCGGGGCCGACGACTACCTGACGAAGCCGTTCAGTCCCCGGGAACTCGTACTAAGGGTCGATGCGATCCTGAGGCGGGCCCACGGTGAACGCAAGCGTGCCGCCGGCGGCGGACGGATCCTCCGCGTCGGGCCGCTCAGGGTCGATGTCGCGGCTCACATCGTCACCCTGGACGGGGAGGAGCTCAACCTCACGCCCACGGAGTTCCGGCTCCTGCGCACCCTCATGGAGCGGCGCGGCCGCACACAGACCCGTCGGCAGCTCCTCACCGAGGCGTGGCAGATCGAGTCCACCATGGCCAACCGGATCCGAACGCGAACGGTAGACATGCACGTGCGGCGGCTACGCGGGAAGATGGGGGCAGCGGGCGAGTGGATCGAAACCGTGAGGGGATTCGGATACCGCTTCCAGGAGCACGCGGACGCGCAACCGCGGCGCGCCCGTCAGAGTTCGTCGTAGTTCAGCAGCTTCCAGCCGCTGGCGTGCTCGACGAAAACGTCGAAGGACGACAGCGTGCCGGTCTCCCCCGTCTCGGGGCGCCGGACCACGACCTCGGCGCGGGAATGGAGCTGGAAGTCGTCGTAGGATTCGGGTGATTCGGTAAACCGCAGCGACACCAGCTCCAGCCGGCTTCCGCCGAACTGGCTCAGCAGTTGCCGCAGACCCTTGCGGGAGTTGACGTCGTTCAGGCTCCAGACGAAGTCGAACGGCGTGTATTCCCCGTCCGGCATCTGCGGCCACAGCGCTGCTTCGTATTCATCCCTGGTGATCAGGAAGCGCTCAAGCGCCTCTGCGTCGCTTTCGGCCAGTGCTTCCAGCACGCTCGCGACCAGGGTTTCCGCGCTTGGGCGGGTGTTGTCAAGCCTGTAGGAGGGGCCCGGTGCGCCGCAGGAGACACCGCTGGCCGCCGCCCAGAGGACGGCGGCCAGCGGAGCGATCTTCCCTCTAATCCACATGCGTGTAGACTCGGGGTACGTAGCGGGTCCCGTGCGATCAGTTGCCCGTGTGGTTCGGGCGCGAGTCGCTGCCGTCGATCGACCATATGGTCCAGCCGGCGTACCACGCCTCGCTCAGTGCGGTCCCCGGAGCCACGGCCCCCGGGTAGTCGGTGGCCACCAGAGTCCGTCCGTCCGTCGGGGCGAAGAGGGTGACACCATCGAAGTTCACGCTGGACAGGTCGAAGGCCTCGTAGTTCGATGGCACCGCCGACGCTACGATGTCCGGCGGCGAATCCATGCTGCCGATGTTGTTGTAGCCTTCCCGCAGCATCGGATCGGTGACCATGTTGTTGAAGCCGTCGGTCATGAAGAACTCCATGTTCTCCTGCGTGGTGTAGCCGGAGCAACCCTCGAAGTTCTCCTGGGAATCGCCCGCGCCGGCGTTGTTCCAGACGACCGAGCCCTCGATGGTCAGCGTCTCGGCGGGGTTGGTGTTGCCCTCGAGCCGCTTGTCCGCGGCCACGACCGTTCCCGCGTTCTCGACGCAGAAGCCGGCGTCGCCGAAGTCACGGAAGATGGAGTTGTAGATGCGGTAGTGGGACCCTTCGCGGAACTGCACACCGCGGTCGCCGTTCGGACCCGCGATCTCGCCGGTCTGGAAGTCCTCGTCGCCCCCGATCATGGTGGCGTTCGCGATGACCGCCGTCGACTGCGGCGCCAGGTCCGCGTCCTCGCCGTCGTTGGAGAGCTCCATGCCGTTGTCGGCCTCGTCGCCGCGCTGCTGGCCGATCACGAACTGCATGAAGCCGCGATAGCCGTCGGTGCCGTCGACCGAGTCGTCGCCGATGCCGGTCACCACCAGGTGGTCGACCGAGACGGTGCCGCCGAAGGGCTCGATGCCGTCGTCAACGTTGTAGTGGATCTGCACATACGAGATGGTCGTGGCCGCACCGACGCCCTGAAGCGCCAGGCCGTTGAGCTCGTCTGAAGGAGTCACCCGGTCACCGGCGAACTCGATGCGCACCCCGCGCAGGATGCCCGAGCCGTCCATGTCGTCCTCACCGCCGAAGAAGCCGGAGTCGCCTTCGCCCTGCGCTTCGTCACCGGCGTTGGTCTGGGCCTGGCCGTTGATGATGAGGCCGCCCCAGTCGCCCCGGTCGCGCTGTCCGCGCGGCTTGTCCGAGGTGAACACGATCACCTCGTCGGCCGTCGGCGCGCGATCCTCGCCGTCGGTGGCGTCCGCGATCAGCTGCGAACCGCGGCTCACGACCAGATAGGCCCCGCGCACGCCCTGCGGCAGGTCGGTCTTGCCCAGGATGGTCGTGCCCGGCTCGATCGTCAGCGTGGCCTGGACGCACCCGCTCCTGGTGCCGTCGATGCCGCAGTCCGCGCCGACGAAGGTGGGCTGCTGCAGGATCCACACCTTGTCGGCGGTCCAGGTCGTATTCTCCAGGATGTCCTGGGTCACCAGCTCGAAGGTCGGCGGCTCTTCGGGGATCTGGGCCGAGACCGCCGCGGACGGTGTTTCGCCGACGGTGTTGATCGCGAAAACCTGGCCGGTGTAGGTGGCGCCGGCGGTCAGGTCGGTGAAGGTTGCCGAGGTTTCCCCGTTCTGGCTGCGGGCGGTCTCACCGGGGGTGGACAGCGTCGCGCGGTGGCCTGTGGCGCCAGTGCCGGGACTCCAGTTGAGGGTGATGGTGGTTCCGTCCACGGAGGCCGTGACGCCCGTGGGAGCTCCCGGGGCGGTCGGTGGTGGTGGATCGGGAGGGTCGACGGGGTCAGCGTCATCGCCGCAACCAGCGACGAAGATGCCAATCGCCAGGGCACTGATGAAGGCGAGCGGGCTTCGGGTCTGCTTTCTCACTTGTCGGTTCTCTCCAAAAGGGAAAGATGGATGGTTGGCGGAGCTCCGATCAGCGGAACTCCCACGAGAGACCGACCGAGAAGGTTCGACCGGTCGAGTACATGCGCTGGACGTGAGTGATACCGTTCGCCTCCTGCTCGAACCGATAGTCCGCGTCCAGCAGATTGGTGGCCTTGATCTTTGCGGTGGCCCCGCGCGGCAACGGAAGGCCGAAAACGACGTCCACCTGGCTCCGGGCCTTTTCGAACAGGTCCGGGATGCCGCTCCCGCCCGCGGCGGTCAGCCGGTCGCCGAAGCGATTCAGGAAGAGCCCCGCCTCGATTCCGGCGTCGTCGGCGTAGTTCAAACCGACGTTGAAGACGTACGCAGCCTGCCCCTCCAGCGGACGGGTCTCGTTGGTCGGGTTGAAGCCGCCCTCACCACCCCGCACCTCGACCTCGGAGCCGATGAGGGAGTAGTTGGTCTGCAGGGAGAGGGGCGCAAGGGATTCCATGAACCGCCCCAGTCCCAGCCGCGCTTCGAATTCGAGACCCAGAACCGCGGCGTCCTTTGCGTTCTGGAACGAGTAGGCGGTCGAGGCGGCGGCAATGAAGACCTGTTCGATGGGGTCCGTCATGCTCTTGTAGAAGCCGCCGATCGACAGCATCTCCCCCGGACCGGGGAACCAGTCGAGCCGGAGATCGCCGCTGGTGATGCTTGCCGGGACCAGATCGGGGTTTCCGTAGAGCTGCCGCAGGCTGGTCGCCTCGGTGAACTGGAAGGGCGCCATTTCGCGGAACTCCGGGCGGTCGACCGTGCGGCTCCCGGCCAGGCGGACCTTGAGGTCCTCGCGGGGCGTCACGATCAGGTTGACCGAGGGCGCGATGTCGAGCTGGTCGATCTCCTGCAGGGAATTGCCGCGGGAGTTGAGGCCGAGGTCGTAGGCTTCGAAACGCGTCCCGACGATCGCCTGTATCTGCCGTGTGACCGACACGTCGAAGAGGAAGTACCCGGCTCCCCGGCTGTCGCTGGCATCGTAGAGGTCGCCCGGCTCGACCACATCCTCGATGGCGAATTCGCCCCGCCGCCGGGCGTTGGTGACGATCGCAGCGTCCCGGAGGGCGGAGTCGAGATCCGGGATGGTGCTCCCGATGAAGTCCCAGTTCAGCCGCCGGGCCGCGAAGTCCCGCGAACGGGTCCGCGCCTCCCCGCCCACCTTCACGAAGGCGTCGTCGCCCAGGAACCCGACCGGCAGGCTCCAGTCCACCGCCACCGACATGTCCTCGTCGACCATGTCGCTCCAGAAGTAGCGCCCCGATTCACCGATCGGGTGAAGGAAGAACTCCCCGTCGTCCTCAAGGTAGACGGATTCGCGCAGAAGCGGCTCGTCGCGCTGGGCGCGCGCCATGGTCGCCCGCCACTCCAGCCGGGAGTCGCCGATCGTGGAGTGCTCGCCCGACAGCTGGCCCCACAGCATAAGCCGGGAAACGAACCGCAAACGGTCCGATCTGACCGTGCCGCCGATGTCCTCCCGATTGTCGCCGATGTAGCTGCGGGCCTCGTCGTCCGCGCTCAGGCTGGCGGTGGTCCTGAGCGAGACCTTCTGCTCCGGGTTGAACTTGACCGTGACGTTGGCGATGCTGCCCCAATTCACGTTGCGGGTGCCCCGCGAGAACTCGTAGTCCACGTTCGCCGTGCGGAGGTTCTCCGGGACTTCGGGGTTGAAGGCGGAGACGCGCCACTTGCGTTCCACCTCGCCGGTGCGCAGCGAGTAGTTGTCACCGTAGGTTCCGGCGACGAAGTACCCGAGTTCCCCGTCGCCGAAGAGGTCGGTGCGGCCGCCGATCGAGGCGTTGAAGTCCCGGTTGAGCGGAGTGGTTCCAGTCGTGGGCACAAAGGCGGCGCCGGATTCCTTGAGGGCATTCGCGATCGAGAGGAGCTGGCCGGGATCGGCGGGCAGCCGTTCGCCGCTGTTCACGTCCCCGAGGATTTCCTCCAGGGTGGCCGGCTGTCCGCGGGTGCCGTCGTCGAACCCGGTCCAGTCACGGCCGCCACCGGCATAGCTGAGGAAGCCGCCCCGGAACTGGCTTGCGGTGTTGACGCTTGTCCCCATGCCGACACGAACGACGCGCTCGTTCGGAAAGTCCCGGGTCTCGATCCTGACCGAACCCCCCGAGAAGTCGGCCGGCAGGTCCGGGGTGTACGACTTCTGGGTCTGGAGACTCTCCAGGAAGCCCGCCGGGAAGAGGTCGAGGGGGACCACTTCGCGCTCCGGTTCCGGGCTCGGGAGGGAGGACCCGTTCAGGGAGGTCTGCGAGTACCGCTCCCCGAGTCCCCGCACGAAGACGTACTTGCCTTCGGAAACCGTCACGCCCGTGAGGCGCTTGGCGATCTCCGCGGCGTCCGAGTCGGGGCGACGGCCGATTTCGACCGAACCGACTGCCTCCACCAGCGACGTGGAGGTCCGGCGCGCATCGAGGAGGAAGGCCTGGCTGCCCCGTTCCCGCTCCGCGGAAACCGTGATCCCCCCGACCTCCAGCACTTGCGTTTCCAGTGTCAGGTCCAACGACGTGGCCCGGTCCTCGACCACCTCCACGTCGGTGACGGTCTTGGTGCTGTACCCAATCAGCGTCACGGTGACGCTGACGGTCCCGTACGGGACATGGTCCAGCACATAGCGGCCATCGAGGTCGGTCAGCGCGCCGCCGTCGGTGCCGTCGTTCACGGTCACCTGGGCGCTCACCAGGGGGCGCCCCGTGTCGGCGTCCTTCACGTAGCCGATGATTCGTGAGGTCGAGCCGCCGTTCTGGGCGGCAGCCGGTGCCGCCAGACACGGAAGTGCAAGACAAAGTGTCAGAGATGCACGAAGAATGTGCGTCATGATTCAAGTCCCCTGGACGTGGGTGGTCGTGCCACAGGGGACATGATGCCGTGCGAACGTAACGGGGACTTCGGAGGCCACGTAACGAAACTGCGACCATGGCGCGGGTCGGCGATGCTTCCGCACCGACCCGCGTGCCGCTCAACGGGTCATTTTGTAAAGAACACTTTACTTAATGTCATGTTTACCATACATTCCTGACGAGGGCGCTGCGGAAGTGCGGGCGCAGATTGACTCAAGGGAGATTCCGCCATTGCAGACGACCGTGTATCCGGCGGGATCCGGCCAGGCTGCCCCGCGGGGCCGGCCCGGGTTTTGTCCGAGGGTTCCCTGCGAGCCTTATCCCGGCCCCTCCGTCAAGCTCGGCGCGACTCGCGCCAGGGTCGCCTGTTCCAGGTCATACGCGTAGGAGAGCAGCTCCGCGTCACTCCATAGATCGCCGATGAAAGCCAGCACGAAGGGGGTGCCGTCCTCGTAGTAGGCGAAGGGAACCGTGACGGTGGGCAGGCCGATGTCGTTGATGATGTTGCTCGGAAGCTCGGCGTGGTTGTTGGGGCGGTAGTCGGGGCGCTCCGGATCCTCGACCAGGGGACGGATCGGCTCTCCCGCCTGGGGAAAGAAGAGCCCGTCGAGATCGTTCTCCTCCATGACGGACCGGAAGAGCGCCCGCATCTCACGGCGCCAGGCCTGGAAGGCGTCGCCCTCCTCCGTAGCGGTCGGCGCGACCGGAGGCCTGCTGCGACCACCACGAAAGTCGCGCCCCGCCAGCGCCTCCCACTCCTCGATGCTGCGGAAGGCGGCGGACGGGCCCAGCCCCTGCAGGTATACCGCCATGTCGTGGCTCCCGGAGGGCGCTCGGGGATTCTCCCCGTACAGTTCCACCCATCCGCTTCCGGCGAAGGGATCCTCCACCACCTGCGCCCCTTCGCGCTCCAGCACTCGCACCGCATCCTCGTACAGCGCGGCGGTCTCCGGCGCCAGGGGAAGGAAGGAGGTGCGCCAACCCGTGCCGACGAGTCCGAACCGTTTGCCCGCGAGCGCGGTGGTGGCGAGCCGGGCGGCGAACCCTCCCTCGGGGATGTGCCCCTCCCCGGCGTAGGAAGCAAAATCCTCCGGGCTCGGGCCGGCGATCACATCCAGGGTCAGCGCAGCGTCGCGCACGGTGCGGGCGAGCGGGCCGACTACGTCACGATACGTGGCATCCATGGGAACCACGCCCTCCAGGGGAACGAGACCGAATGTGGGCTTGACCCCGACCAGCGCCTGCGCCGCCGCCGGGTTCTGGATCGACCCGCCGGTCTCGGTGCCCAGCCCCAGGACGGCGAAGCTTGCGTTCACGGCGGTCGCGGTGCCGCCGCTCGATCCGCCCGGCGCCCGGTCCACCGCGTACGGGTTGAGCGTCTCCCCGGCGACGCTGCTGCGGGTGCGGGTCCCGTGCCCCGCGAAGTCCGGCATGTTGGTCTTGCCCAGGATGATCGCGCCCGCCGCCCGGAGCCGCTCCACCGCCACCGCATCGTCCCCCGGGATCATGTCCACGCCACCCGTCGCGGCGCTGAAGCCGTCAAAGCCGGCCGTCGTCACCAGTCCCCCGTAGTCGAGGTTGTCCTTGATGACGACCGGAACGCCGTGGAGCGGACCGCGCGGACCTGAAGTGGCGAGTTCCGCATCGAGTGCTGCCGCAATCTGCAGCACCTCCGGGTTCATCGAGATGAAGGCGTTGTAGTGGTTCTCGTACCGCCCGATCCGGTCGAGAAAGGCCTGGGTGAGCTCGGTGACCGTGTACCGGGACGCGAGGAGGTCCTCGTGGACCTGGACGGCGGTGAGCTCGACGACCTCGACATCGGCGGGGCCGGGTGAGGGGAGGTCGCCGGGTGTGACCGCCATGACCGTGATCGCAAGGATCGGCCATGCGATCATTCGGACCGCGCTGCCTGTTCGGATTGGATGGATCATGGGTCTACCGGCCCTTACCTCACTCCAGGTTCATGGAAGTCAACTTCTTACCCGTCGGCGGAACGTGAAAGGCGAAAGGCACGTTGGTCTTGTTGGCCAATTCCTTCATCCGCGGCCAGTTCCGCACGAGCTGTTGAATGAGCTGGCACCGCTGGAGGTTCTTCCCGCCCATGAAGAATGCACCGACTCCGTGCTGCTTCAAGGCCATTTTCTCGGCGGGTCGATAACGGATTCGGAGGTCGCGCGCACCAGAAACCAGCCCTCGGAGCCGACACGGGGCAAGTAATCCGTATCGTCTGCGTCGTCGGGGAAGATTTCCGTGATGTGGATCACATCTTCGCCGAATGCCTTCATGCCCCTCGCCAAACCCGGACTGAGATTGTTGTCGATGAAGAACTTCATGCCGCCAGCCCGACCTCGAACTCCACTGCCGCCTCTACCTCAGCGTTCGTCAGATCCCACCAGGCACGCACTGCTCCCAGGTCTCGATGCTCGGCGACGAACAGATCGTGAATGTTGGCCGTCTTGACCCCGCGTCCCGCGATCGACGGTGCGCCGAAGGAAACGAACGGATCGAGAACCACGGGCTTCCCTCGACCAAGCGGGTACCACCGACGGGCCAATCCCTCCGGGGACTGGAATTCGATCTGCTCCGCAAGTTGTCGGATCACCGGAGCGATCACCCACTGCCCGCCTGAAATGAGTTCGAGGATTGCCTTGCCGCTCTCCCGAACCTGCAGGTAGATGTTCCCGCCGTCAGTGAAGAAGGTCTGCCTCGCGAAGTGTCTCGTCCCCAGGATCCGGTGGGCTTCATCAAGCGCCATGCGGACTCGCTGCAGCGAGATCCCATGATCCAGAAACCGTTTCACGAAGAGCAAGTCCACAAGATCGAGGAAGGACGCGTACGAACCTGCGGCCTCCCTGTGCTGCAACACCGGTGGTTGGTGGCGCACGTTATCGCCGTAAACATATCCGTAGCCGCTGAGCCACCGGCGCACTCTAGTTGCGGTCAACCCAACCAGCCGACCCGCCTCGGCCGCGGGGTAGGATGGTCGGTCCAGTTGATCGAGCGATGTGAGGTCGGCCACAGGCGTCTCCCCAGTTCAAGTCCTGGTGTCCCGGCATGCCCGGACGCAGCTCTGCGGCAAGCTGCCGGCACGCCACGAGTGTTCGAAAGGTAACCCTGCCCCGTTAGCTTTCGATGCGCGGCGACTCCGTCCACTGATGACCCCCCGCCCATGCCCGAATCGACCGAATCCCTCATCGCCCTGCTCGACCTCGAACCGATCGAGCGGAACATCTACCGGGGGGAGAACCGCGACATCGGCTCGGGGCGGATCTTCGGCGGACAGGTGCTGGCCCAGGCGCTGGTGGCCGCCCGCCGCACGATCGCGGACGAGGACCGGGAGTCCCACTCGCTGCACGGCTACTTCATCCTGGAAGGGGACCTGAGCATCCCCGTGGTCTATTTCGTCGACCGCACGCGGGACGGGAGGAGCTTCACCACCCGGCGGGTGACCGCGATCCAGCACGGCCGCGCGATCTTCACCCTGTCGGCGTCCTTCCACCGCACCGAACCCGGCCTGTCGCACCAGTCCGGCATGCCCGCGGTGGCGCCCCCGGAAGGCCTGCCCTCCGAACTGGAGATCATGCGGGACCAGTCCGACCGGATCCCGGAGGAGCTGCGATCGATCCTGACCCAGGACCGTCCCCTCGAATTCCGGCCGGTCGAGCCCTTCGTCCCCTTCGACCGCACGCGCCGTCCCGCCGTCCGCCACATCTGGCTCAGGGCGACCGAAGCGCTGGGCGACAGTCCCGTCCACCACCAGGCCGCCATCGCGTACGCGTCCGACTACGGGATTCTGTCGACGGCGCTGCAGCCGCACGGCCGCACCGTGCGCGACCCGGATCTGATGGCCGCCTCGCTGGATCACTCGCTGTGGTTCCATCGCCCCTTCCGGGCGGACGAATGGCTCCTCTACCGCATCCAGAGTCCGGTGGCCCATGGCGCCCGCGGCTTCGGGAGGGGAACTTTCCATACCCGCGACGGCAAGCTGGTGGCGTCGGCGGCGCAGGAAGGCCTGCTGCGGACGGGGATCAAGCCACGGCGGAAAAAGCCTCCCCGAGTCGACCCCGCGCAGTGACCGCCGAGTCCGCGTTTTCACTCCCGTTATCACTATTCCGTCCAGCGACGAGACCCCCTGCCCATGCGTGACCGATTCGAATCCGCCCTCACCTTCCCCGAATACCTTGAAACCGTCCGGAAGAACAAAGAACTCTGGCGCGGCGTGCACGAGCGGGTCCGACTCCCCGCCGGCACCGTGACGGAGGGCCACTCCGTCCCCGGGACGTGGCACCTGCTCGCCTTGAGCGAGGACTGGTGCGGGGACGCGGTCAACATCCTCCCCGTCGTCTCACGGTTCGTGGACGAGCTGCCCAACGTCGACCTGCGCGTGCTCGCCAGGGACGAAAACCTCGACATCATGGACGCGCATCTCACCAACGGCCGCAGCCGGTCAATCCCCATTGTCATCGCCTACGACGACGACTTCCGCGAACGCGGCTGGTGGGGCCCGAGGCCCAGCGAGCTTCAGGAGTGGGTGATGACGGAGGGGATGAAGATGGAACCGGGGCCCCGCTACGCCCGGACCCGCCGCTTCTATGCACGCGACAAGGGCAACGCGATCGTCGCCGAAATCCTGGATCTACTGCGTGCGGCGGCGGCCAGCCCGGCGTCGGCTGCCACCTGACCGCCCGCGTTCGTCCCACCTCCAAAATTCGGGAGAGCCCATGCTACACTGTAAAGTAAACTTTACAATATGTCGTGTTTTCATTACTGATCGCGTCCGCCAGGGCACGCTCCTGGCCCGCCGGGGGACGCGCCTGGCCTGGGACCGCACACTCCTGGCCCTCCAGAGCACGCGCCCAGCCTGGGACCGCACGCTCCTGGCCCTCCAGAGCACACGCCTGGCCTGGGACCGCACGCGGCGGGCACGCCGGAGCATGCGCCCAGCCTGCCGCGCGACAGTTCCGACTTGCCGGGGGACAGGTCCGGCCCGCCGAGGCACACGCCCGGTTCCGCTTGCCCTCGCCGCGACCGCGATCCTCGCTCTCGCCGCACTCGCCCCCACCACCCCCGCCCTCCACGCCCAGACGCGCGACTACGCCCCCGAGCGCCCCTTCGGCACCCTGCGCGAGCAGGCCCGCACCCAGCAGGCATGGCTACAGGAACGGCTCGAGAAGAACCTTCCCATGCTGATGCGCAAGCACGGCGTGGACATGTGGGTCGTCACGATGCGCGAATACAACGAGGACCCCGTCTTCCGCGCGCTCGTCTCGCCCACCACCTTCGCCGCACGCCGCCGTACGATCTACATCTTCCACGACCGCGGCCCGGACGAGGGGGTGGAGCGGCTCGCCCTGGGCGGCACCTCGCAAGGGGGCGTCTACGAGGCGGTCCGGGCCACCGTCACCGCCCCGGATGGCCGCGCGGCCGAGCTCTGGGGCTCCGACCAGTGGGACCTCTTCGCGGACATGGTGCGCGAACGCGACCCCGAGCGCATCGCGGTCAACATCTCGCACGACCACAACTTCGCCGACGGCCTCAGCGCGGGCGAGTGGGAGCAGATGCAGGAGGCGCTCGGCCCCGAGCTCACCGGGCGCATCGTGCGGGAGCCGCTCCTCGCGATCGAATACCTGGCCATGCGCGTGCCCGCCATGACCCCCGTCTACCGCAAGATGCAGACGATCGTGCACGAGATCATCGCCACCGCGTTCTCCGACGTCGTGATCGTCCCCGGCCAGACGACCACCGCCGACGTCGTGTGGTGGATGCGCCAGCGCGTGCACGACCTCGGGCTGGGCTCGTGGTTCCAGCCGTCGGTGTCGGTGCAGCGCCGCGGTGTGTCGATGGCGGGCGTCGAGGCGCCGGTGATCGAGCGGGGCGACGTGCTGCACTGCGACTTCGGGCTCGTCGCGCTCGGCCTCACGACCGACACCCAGCACATGGCGTACGTCCTGCGCGAAGGCGAGATGGACGCGCCCGCCGGACTCCGCCAGGCCCTAGGAGTCTGCGCCGCAGAAAACCACAGCGGCTATCTTTGAGGTAGCAAAAGCGTAGTGAAGGGTTTGCGGCCAGCCGAGGGGGGGTCAATGGGAACGACGTTCCGACCGTACCAGCCGGACCAGATGCTGCTGCTCCCGCAGGATCTTCGGGAGTGGGTGCCGGAGGGGCACTTGGCGCACCATGTGAGCGACCTGGTCGACGCGCTGGATCTGAGTGCGTTCTACGCGCCGTACGAGGGGGACGGGCGGCGCAACTCGCCGTACGACCCGCGGATGATGATCAAGGTGCTGGTCTACGGATACGCGACGGGCACCTTTTCTTCGCGGAAGCTGGCGACAAAGCTGGTGGAGGACATCGCGTTTCGGATGCTGGCGGCGGGCAACTTTCCGCAGCACCGGACGCTGTGCGAGTTCCGCCGGCGGCATCTGCAGGATTTCGGGGCGGTGTTCGCCGAGGTGGTTCGCCTGGCGCGGACGATTGGCCTGGCGGGGTTGGGCAGGGTGTCGGTGGACGGCACGAAGGTCCGGGCGAACGCGAGCAAGCGCAAGGCGATGAGCTACGGCCGGATGCGCGAGGAGGAGCGCCGGCTGGAAGCGGAGATCGCGGGGCTGCTGGAGGAGGCGGAAGCGGTCGACGCGGCGGAGGATGCCCGCTACGGGGAGGACGTTCGGGGTGACGAGTTGCCCGACGAGCTGAAGCGGCGCGAGGACCGGCTGGCGGCGATCCAGGCGGCGAAGGCGCGGCTTGAGGCCGAGCAGCGGGCGAAGGACGACGCGCGGGGCCGCAAGCCGGGCCAGGAACGCAACCCGAAGGGCGGCAGTCGCTACAAACGGGAGTACGGTGAGCCGGACGAGACGGCGCAGAGCAACTTCACGGACCCCGAGAGCCGGATCATGAAGACGAGTTCAGAAGGGTTCCAGCAGAGCTACAACGCGCAGATCGCGGTGGAGGGGGACAACCAGCTGGTGGTGGCGACGGCGGTGACGGACAACGCAAGTGACCAGGCCCAGTTGGTCCCGATGGTCGACGCTGTGGTGCAGACATGCGGCGAGACGCCGGAGCAGGTCTTGGCGGACGCGGGCTATTGCAACGAACCGAACCTTCAGGCGCTGAAGGAGCGGGACATCGACGGCTATGTCCCGCTGGCCCGAGAGGGTAAGGCCGCCGCAGATCCCGATCCTGACAAGTATCCCGCGAAGGCCCGCATGGCCGAGAAGCTGGCCACCGACGAGGGCCGGAGACGGTACGCTCGGCGCAAATGGATGGCCGAGGCGCCTGTCGGCTGGATCAAGGAGGTGATGGGATTTCGAAGATTCAGCTTCCGGGGCCTGCAGAAGGTCGAGGCGGAATGGACCCTCGTGTGCCTGGCTCTCAACGTCAAGCGCATGCACACCCTTCCGGCGGCATGAGCCCGCGACCGTTGCCCCCGCAACTGCCGCCTCCGGAGCCCCAGCAGGCCTCCCGGGCCCCGTTTCGGCACTGCGCGGCCCTCTCGGCCCGTCAGCTGCCCGGATCCAATGCCTCCCTCTCCCCGTGTCCCTCGGGCCCGCAGCCGCCCTCCACTGTTTCAGTCACCCATAATGCGCTTCTGCGGCGCAAGCTCCTAGCCAACTCCAACCGCCTGCAGGACATCCTCCTCGAGGAGACGAAGGTCGGCCGCACCGGCAACGAGATCCTCGCCACCGTATTGGAACGAATGCGCGCCGAGGGACTCAACGGCACGATGTACACCCACCCCATCGGCGACCACGGTCATGGCGCCGGCCCGCTGATCGGGCTCTGGGACTACCAGACCGGTGTGCCCGGCCGCGGCGACCCCCCGGTGATCCCCGGCATGTGGTTCTCTACGGAGCTTCAGGTGACGACGCCGGTGCCCGAGTGGGATGGCCAGCAGGTGCGAATGGCCCAGGAGGAGGAGGCCGAGGTGACCCTGGACGGGGAGATTCGGTGGATGCTGAGGCGGCAGACGGAGCTGCATCTGGTGCGGTAGGGGGGGGTGAGGACTACCATACCCGCATGTCAGGTCAGGTCAGAGTCGGAAGCGCACCTGCTCGCGCCATCGTTTACCCTGCCTTGGGAGTCAAACTTTGAAGACTGTCTGGACCGTTATCCTTGCCCTGTTTGCATTATCCGTTTCCGGCTTTGCCACCGCGCAGGCGCAGGCCAATCCCTGCCCCCGCTCCGCACCGCGCTCGTTTCCGGTCGGTAGCGAAGTCGTCGTCGATGCCCGCGAAACACCCTGCCGCATCGTGTTTCGCCCGACTGGCGTACGCCTGGAACCTGTTGCGGACGGGTCGAGGCCGGACCCCGGAAGAAGCGTCGTGCGTGACGGGATGGGGCGCTACTACTCGGCCAACGCCCGCGGCTTCCTCACGAACATCAGTGTGTGGGGCCCGGACGGAGCGTTCCTGACCAGTTTCGGAGGAACCGGAGAGGGGCCCGGAGAATTCCCCTCCACCGGGTCCGTTCTCGCGGTCTATCTGGATGGCCATGACCAGCTGCATGTGTGGGCCCCCGGATCCTGGTCGGTCTTCTCCGCTGACCAGGAGTTTCTCCGCCGGCATCCGGCACCAGCCACCAGATTGCTGAATCGGGAACCGATGTCGGCGGTTCTCGACGACGGGACGGTGCTTACCGGCAGCGGCCGCGATTCCGACGGGAAGAACTTTTTTCGGATCGTGCACCCCGACGGCACGCACCTGCAATCGTTCGGGCCCGTGAACCCCGCAATCGTCTGGGACGAGTACCAGCCACCCGAAAAGCTGATCTCGTACAGCGGTGGCCAGACCTTCTGGGCTGCCGCAAACCGGCCCCTGACCGACGACTGGGAGGGCTGGGTCGCCGAGGAGTGGACTCTGGACGGCGAACACCGGCGAACGTTTCGACGCCGCGTTCCCGGCTACGAGTTCTTCGAGGCCAATGGCAACGTGTCCGGCGCGATGGCTTTCATGCACGTTGACGATCAGGCGGGTCTTCTCTTCGTGGTGTTCGGGGAATTCACGCCGCGCGGCCGGGAACGGGCGAAGGACCCGGCACGAATCACGCCGGAAGAGCGTCGTAGCGGACTGTTCACGGCCCGTCTGGAAATGCTGGACCTGCGGTCGGGTGAGCTCTTGGCTTCGGATGTCCACCCTGTCGACGGGGAAACTGAGACCTTCATGCCGTGGGGCGCCTTTCGCGGCGCAATGGAGGGATACGTGTATAAGGAGACGGAGGCCGGCCTGCCCGTGGTCGAGATCGTGGCGATCGAACTGGTGGCGAAGTGAGCCGGCGAGGACGGTTTTCCGCGCCGCAGACATGCGCCCGATCGTGGAGATGCGGGTTCGTGTTCGTCACCCTCGGTTCGTTGACGGTTTTCGCCGCCTGTCTGAGCGGTAGCTCGGGTGCGTCGTCCCTCCCATCCCCCGGAGACCAGGGGCTGGAACTTCTGGGCTGGGAAGGGCCCCCGGAAGCCCACGCGGTTCGAAGCTTTTCCGAAGCCGCCATCGCGCAGGCACCCTTGTTGGCCCTGGCGGAGGCCCCCGTTGGGATCGTGGTTCCCGACTCCACGGAAACGCGAGACGGCCGGCTCGTCCAGCGCTACGTGAGCGCCGGCACGTTGCTCGCCGACGGGAATGTTGCGCTGCTGCTGGCCGGTTCGGCCGGGTTGACGCGGGTAATCGTCACCGACTCCACGCTGCAGAACATCAGGGATGCCAGCGACCCCGACGGCGTCCGCCACGACCGAATTCCGGCGATGAGCCAGGGATGGGGGTATTCGTGGCTCGAGGGCGGCAAATCGTATCGCTTCGGCGCGCAGGTTTTGCTCGGCGACTTTGTGCTCGAGTTCGACCGGGGACGGGGACGGCGCGGGCCCTTCGAAATGCTGCGAATGGACCACGGTGGCCGCTTCACTGGACCGCCAGTCCGGATCCCGAGGATCGACCGTGTGTGGCGCGGTGTCTTTCGGGACGGTTCCCTCCTCTTTGCCGGCCCTTTCGAGGAGGTACCCGGGGTCGATTCCGTAATCTCGACTCCCTTCCGAATCGTCCGGACGCCATCGCCTTCGGAGGTGCCGGACGACCGGGCCTCGCAGCAAGTCCTCTTCACGACCGGCGGCCTTCGAGATCCGGGGAAGACGCACGCGCCCGTTCCCCTGCCGCTAGCTCACACTGCCGGCTTCACGGTCGCGGTCAGCGGCGACACGGTGTGGGTCGTGCCTTCGGAAAGGCCCGAACTGGTAGCCCTGGACCGCTCGGGCGAAGTGCTCCTCAAGGTTGAGTGGGAGGCCGGCGACCGGACCGTCCCAGCAGGGCTCACGGCTGGGCCGGGCCCCCGGCGATTCCCCGCCGCTTCGGCGCTCATGGCCGGGAGCGACGGAAGAATCTACGTCCAGCGCAGGTCGGTGGAGGAATTCCAATGGCTCGTGTTCAGCCCGGCGGGCGATCTGCTCGGCCGTGTCGTCATCCCCCGGGGGCTGCGCGTGCTGGCCTTCGGTACGAACACGGTGCTCGTCAAGGGTACCAGCGACGCGGGTGTCGACGAGGTTCGGCTTCACAGGCTGGAGCCGCGCTAGAATCTCCGCAAGGCACGTTTTCGTCACGCGAAAACGGCTGAACGCCCCCGCACGGAAGCGGCACCGACACTCACCACCTCTCCCCCTTCCTTTGCATGATTACACCGCGCCCCGTAATATTATCGTCAGGAAAGAAGCTCGACCCCTGACAGGGAAACCAATGTCCACCATCCGCTGCATCGCCTGCTGCGGGGCCCTGCTGTGCGCCGCCCTGGCGCTTCCGGACAGGTCCACCGCCCAGGTCCCGCTCGGCATCCGCACGGCTTCCGGCCTGACCGTCACGCCCGCCTACGAGGGCTGGTACGAGAACGCCGACGGCACCTTCAGCCTCTCCTTCGGCTACTACAACCGGAACTTCGAGGAGATCGTCGATATCCCCGTCGGGGCCGGCAACAGCATCGAGCCCGCCGCCTTCGACGGCGGCCAGCCCACACGGTTCCACCCGCGCCGCCACTGGGGCGTGTTTACCGTGATCGTACCGGCCGACTTCGGCGACCAGGCCATCGTCTGGACGATCGACTTCCGGGGAGAGAAGTACGCGATCCCGGGCACGCTCCACATCGACTGGCAGATCGACGCCCTCGAGGGGGAGGCGGGCGCGGGCAACACGCCGCCGGTCCTGGCGTTCTCGGAGGGAGGGGCGGAGGGCGCCGGTCCCAGCGGGATCTGGGGTGGCCCGATCGAGGCCATGGTGGGGGCTCCGGTCGCCGTTGCGGTATGGGCGCGTGACGATGGTCGCGGGGCCTTCCGGCGGGAAGGCCAGGACGAACCCCAGGTGGCTCTGACCTGGTTCAAGCACCAGGGCCCGGGCGATGTCACGTTCATCGAAGCCAGGGGCGGGGTCCCGATCTCCGGGGGCATGATGATGACCACCGCCACCTTCTCGGAGCCGGGTGAATACGTGCTCCGCGTACGCGCCAACGACGCATCGGGAGTCTCCGGAGCCGGACACGCCCAGTGCTGCTGGACCAATGGATTTGTGCGAGTAAACGTCACCAACTGACGATCAGGAGGAATTCCATGCGCAGAGAGAACACCGTCCGCGGCTTGGCAGCCGTCTGCCTCGCGATCGCCTGCGCCCTCGTCGCCCGGCCCGCGCTGGCCCACGCCCAGGATCAGCCCACCTACGCCCGCGACGTGGCGCCGATCATCCAGGGGAACTGCCAGGTGTGCCACCAGCCCGGGTCGATCGCGCCGATGTCACTGATGACCTACGAGGCGGTGAAGCGCTACGCGCCCCGGATCCGGGAGAAGGTCACGGCCCGCCTGATGCCGCCCTGGCACATCGACCGGTCGGTCGGCATCCAGGAGTTCAAGAACGACATGGCGCTGTCGGACGAGGAGCTCGAGACGCTGGTCGCCTGGCTGGACAGCGACATGCCCCTGGGCGACGAGGCCGACATGCCGCCGCCGGCCGTGTTCCCCGACCCGTCGGCATGGCAGTTCGAGTCGACCTTCGGCCGGCCACCCGACCTGATCGTACCCTCCGAGCCCTACACACTGGCCGCGAAGACGCAGGACAAGTGGTTCACGCCAACGGTCCCGACCGGGCTGACCGAGGAGCGCTGGGTGAAGGCGATCGAGATACGGCCGTCCTGGCCGGACGGGCCGAAGATCGTGCACCACGCGCTGGCCTTCCTCATCCAGCAGGAGGATCCCGACGAGATGACCGCGGAGACCGCGTCGCTCGCCACGAGCAGCCGAGCCATGGGAGGGGCGGGCCTTTTCATGGAGTGGGCGGTCGGCAAGGTCGGCGAGATCTTCCCCGACGGCGCCGGAAAGCTGATGCTCCCGGACTCGCGGATCCGGTGGGAGGTGCACTACCACGCGATCGGCAAGGAGGTCAAGGACAGCTACGTGGAGCTGGGGGTCTGGCTGTATCCCGAGGGCTATGTCCCCGAGAACCGGACCCGGCTGCGCATGTTCAACGCCACCGGCGACGGGCTCGACATTCCGCCAGGCAAGATCGCGGTGACCCAGGACACCTACACGCTGCGCTGGCCCGCGCGCCTGGAGAACTTCCAGCCGCACATGCACATGCGGGGCAAGGCGATGTCCATGTCGGCCATCTATCCGGACGGTCAAAAGGAGCTTCTCAGCCAGGTCACGGACTTCCAGTGGAACTGGCACGTCAACTACATCTACGAGGACCACGCGGCGCCGCTGCTCCCGGCGGGGACCACGCTCGTGTTCACAGCGTGGCACGACAACACTCCCGGGAACCCCAACAACCCGGACCACACCCAGTGGGTCGGATGGGGCGACCGCACCGTGGACGAGATGGCCCACGCCTGGGTCGACGTCACCTACCTTACAGATGAGCAGTACGCGGCGGCGGTCGCGGAGCGGGAGGCCAGGGCGGCCGAGCAGAACGAGAACAGGGAGGAAGGGAACAACCGGTAGAGTCCGGCCCACCAGCCGCAGCCCGTAGAGACCCCGTAAAGACGGAGAATGCCGGAACTGCAGAACATCCTTGCGAAGAGCCCGAAGCCGGTCGTCGTCGATGTCGAGACGACCGGCTTCGGTGCGTTTGACCGGGTCGTCGAGATCGCAGCCGGATTCCTCGATCGGTGTCGCTGCGGGGTCCAGGCTCCGCCGCGCCGATGAGCAACGCCGCCGGTCCGAACACCACGTCCGGGCCCCAGATCATCGTCGAGGGCCTCTACGCCTTTCTCGCCATCGGTACGGTCATCCTCTTCGGGCTGCAGGAGGCGAACACCCTCAACGCGGAGACTGCGCACCTGGCGGAGCTGGTGGACCTGGTGGTCTGCGCTCTCTTCTGGGCGAAGGCGGCCTGGGATCTCTACTGCGCGCCCTCGGCGCTGCGGTGGTTGCGCTGGGGATGGGCCGATCTGCTCGCCGCCATCCCGGCCGTGGGGTTTCTGAGGCCGCTGCGGGCCCTGCGGCTGCTGATGATGGTCCGCGTGATCCGGTCGACCACGCGCGGCATGCACGGAATCGCCACCTACTTCAACGTGGACCGGTCGCGGTCGGTGGCCGCCACCGTTTTCGCGCTGATCGTGATCTCGGTGCTCACGACCAGCTTCGTGGTCCTCGGGGTCGAAAGCGGGGCGCCCGACGCCAACATCCAGACTGCGGAAGACGCGCTGTGGTGGTCGGTGTCGACGCTGTTCGGCGCCGAGATCGCGGGATTCGGCGATCACTACACGGTTACCACGGCGGGCCGGGTCATGTCGCTGTGGCTTGTGATTCTCTCACTGGGCCTGATCGGTTCACTCGCGGGCATCATCTCCGCATGGATCGAGGAAGAGCCCGCCCAAAACGTGGACAATCGGTAAATGGCCGTAGAAAGACACAGTTCCCCGAGAGGCCGGGCCATCGGTCTGTGGCTCGGCTTCGCAGCGTTCGTCCTGCTGCTCATCTTCCCGGTGGACCCCGGGAACGTGCCCGCGAGCCGTCTGGCGGCGGTCGCGCTGCTGATGGCGATCTGGTGGGTGACCGACGCGATCCCGCTCTTCGCGACGGCGCTGCTGCCGCTGGTCCTCTACCCGCTGCTGGGCATCATGTCCGGGCACGATACCGCGCCGATCTACTTCAACAGCACCATCGTGCTCTTCCTCGGCGGGTTCATGATCGCACTCACGATGGAGAAGTGGAACCTTCACCGGCGCATCGCGCTCAACATCATCCACGCGGTGGGGGGCGGGCCCGCGCGCATCGTGCTGGGGTTCATGATTGCGGCAGCCTTTCTCTCGATGTGGATCTCGAACACGGCCACCGCGGTGATGATGGTCCCGATCGGGCTCGCGATCATCCTGCAGATCGAGAACGAATTCGGCCGCGACGAATCACGCCACTTCTCGGTGGGACTGATGCTCGGGATCGCCTACGGCGCGACGGTGGGCGGGCTCACCACACTGGTCGGCACGCCGCCCAACCTGTCGTTCGTGCGAATCTTCCAGATCCTCTTCCCCGAGGCGCCGCCGATCGCCTTCGGGCACTGGATCGTGATGGCCTTCCCGGTGGGACTGATCATGCTGGTCGCGGCGTGGCTGATGATCACGAAGGTCTTCCACCGGGTGCCCGACACCGTCAACGTCGACCAGGAGGTGGTGAAGGTGGAGCGCGGGCGCCTCGGCAGGATCGCGTTCGAGGAGCGCGCCGTGCTGGGCGTCTTCGTCACGACGGCGCTGCTCTGGGTCTTCCGGGTGGACCTGGAGCTCGGCTTCCTCACCATCCCGGGCTGGTCGCGCATCCTTCCCGATCCGGGAATGATCGACGACGGCACGATCGCCATCACGCTTGCGTCCATCCTCTTCTTCATCCCGGCGCGCAACCGCGAGAGCGGCGCGACCCGCGTGATGGGGCCGGACGTCATCCCGCGACTGCCGTGGAACATCGTCCTGCTCTTCGGCGGCGGCTTCGCGCTGGCGGCCGGCTTTCAGGAGACCGGGCTCGCCCAGCTCATCGGCGGCCAGTTCGAGGTCCTCGGCAACCTGCCCGTCTTCCTGCTGATCCTGATCGTGTGCATGGCGCTCACCTTCCTCACCGAGTTCACGAGCAACACCGCCACCACCGAGATGATCCTGCCGATCCTGGCCTCGGTGGCCGTCGTCACCGGCACCCATCCGCTGGTGCTGATGATCCCGGCGACGCTGTCGGCCTCCTGCGCCTTCATGATGCCCGTCGCCACTCCGCCCAACGCGATCGTCTTCGGGAGCGACCGCATCACCGTGGGCGAAATGGCGCGCACGGGGATCCTGCTGAACCTCATCGGGGTGCTGGTGATTGCCACCATCGTCTTCACCGTTGGGCTGACGGTATTCGACATCGACCCGGCGGTGGTGCCGGATTGGGCGAGGAGTCTGGCCGGCGAGCCCTGACGGTGCCTGAGATCCGGTCGCGACTAGGGTTCTGAAGCAACCCGCGGCAACGTGCTTCCCCCATGCGGCTCGAGCAGCTTTGGGGGCCGCCCCCTCCTTTCTTCTTGACACCACGCGACCTGTTTCCGCACTTTGTTCGGTGGCCGAACAAAGTCTGACGAGGCGACCCTGGCGTGCTGAATGGACGCACGCCCGTGCCTACATTTCAACGCAGGACGTCGGGATGACAGCGAGCACCTTACGCAGGATGATGGACAGCGCCGTCGTGCTCCTGCCGCTCGCCCTCGTCGCCGCCTGTGAACGGGACCTGACCGAACTTGACCCGGCGACCTTCCCGCCCGACCCGGAGGTCTTCTATGACGACTTCGCTCCCGGCCTCCACTACTCCGCCTTCGGTGGGTCCAAGGTCGACGCTCTCAACATCGACCGTGACGAGGTCCACCGCGGGACCGCGGCGCTGAAATTCATCGTTCCGGCACCGAGCGATCCGTCGGGAGGCTACGCAGGGGGCGCCTTTTTCTCGACCGTGCCCCGGGATCTTTCGGGGTTCGACGCGCTCACCTTCTGGGCCCGCTCGAGCACGGCCGCCACACTGGACCGGGTCGGGATCGGCAACGACAACACGGGCGCCTCCCTCTTTCCGGCCACACTCGACGACGTGCCCCTCTCGACCCGCTGGACGAAGTACGCGCTTCCCCTGCCGATGCCGTCGGTTCTGACCGAGGAGCGGGGGCTGTTCCTGGTGGCGGACGCGTCGGAATACCCGGTCGGCTACGATGTCTACTTCGACGACGTGCAGTATGAGCGGCTCGGGACGATCATCAATCCCCGGCCGGCGATCGACACCCGGTCGGTCAGTGGCGAGGTCGGCGGCACCCTGACGGTCGGCGGCACCCGGGTGACCTTCGACGTGAACGGATCCGACGTGACGGTGGGCGCCGCGTCCGCCTACTTCACCTTCACCTCTTCGGACCCGTCCGTCGCGACGGTGAACGCCGATGGCACCATCTCCCTGGTTGGCCGCGGCACCGCCACGATCACCGCCGCGCTCGGGCCGACACCGGCCTCCGGGGCGCTCACGGTCTATGTCGAGACACCGCCGCAAGACGCTCCGCCCACCCCGACCGTGCCCGCCGAGGACGTCGTCTCCCTCTTCAGCGATGCCTACGACGACGTGCCGGTCGACACCTGGTCGGCGGAGTGGGACCAGGCCGACGTGGCAGACCTGATCATCGCGGGGAACCCGGTGAAGAAGTACAGCAACCTCGCCTTTGCGGGGATCGAGTTCACCTCTCCGCTGATCAACGCCTCCTCGATGACGCATCTCCACGTTGACCTATGGACCAACGACGCATCGGTCTTCCGGGTCAAGCTGGTGGACTTCGGGGGCGATGGGGTCTTCGGCGGGGACGACGACCGCGAGCACGAAGTCACCCTCACTCCGGCTTCCACGCCGCCGATCGCGCCGGGAAGCTGGAACACCCTGGACATTCCGCTGGACGCCTTTGTCGGCCTGACCGGCCGCGCCCATCTCGCGCAGCTGATCATCTCGGGATCGAGTCCGACCGTCTACCTCGACAACATCTTCTTCTTCAGAACTGAGACGCCTGTTTCCCCAGGCCCGACAGAGCCCGCACCCACACCGACCGACGCTGCGGCGGACGTCATCTCGCTCTTCAGCGACGCGTACACGGATGCGACGGTGGACACCTGGTCGGCGGAGTGGGATGTGGCCGATGTCCAGGATGTGGCGATCGCGGGGAACGCGGTGAAGAAGTACACCAACCTGTCGTTCGCGGGGATCGAGTTCACGTCGGCGACCCTGGACGCCAGGAACATGACGCACTTCCGGATGGACATCTGGACCCCGGACGAGACGGGGTCGGCGGCCTTCAAGGTGAAGCTCGTGGACTTCGGCGCCAACGGCGTCTACGACGGGGGGGGCGACGACAGCGAGCACGAGGTCACGATCACGGCCACGGACGGCCTGGCCAGCGGTCAGTGGGTGCGCCTGGACCTGCCCCTGGCGGGCTTCAGCGGGCTCGCGGCGAGGGGACACCTTGCCCAGCTGATCATCTCGGGAGATCCGAACACGGTGTATGTGGACAACGTCTATTTCCGGCGGCCCGCATCCGGGCCCGCGCAAATGCCAACCACGCAATTCAACGACAGCAACCCAATCGGAGAGATACCATGAAGTCGCCAAGCCAGCGCTCACTTCCAGTCCGGCCGTCGCCGGGGTGTTTCAATCGCCGCCTCTCGTTCAGGCGATCCTGGGCCGGCACGTCGGCCGCCTTCGTCGCGTGCGCGGTGCTCGCTTGCGGTGACGATCCGGTCGAACCGCCGGAGGCCACAACGGTCTCGGTTTCGCCGACGACGGCCGCGCTTGCCGCGCTGGGCGAGACCGCTCAGCTCAGTGCGACGGTTCGCGACCAGAACGGCGACATCATGACAGACGCGCGGGTAAGGTGGACCTCCGGGGACGGCGCGGTTGCGACGGTGGATGCCAGCGGGCTCGTCACCGCAACGGGCAACGGCGCGGCGACGATCACGGCAACTTCCGGCGCAGCAAGCGGCACGGCATCCGTGACCGTGGCGCAGACTGCCGCCGCCGTGGCGGTCATGCCCGAGTCGGTGATGCTCTCCGCGATCGGGGACACGGCGGGGTTCACGGCCGAGGTGCAGGACGCGAACGGGAACGCGATCGCGGGCGCCGCGGTGACCTGGGCATCGGGGGACGAAGGAGTCGCGACGGTGGATGCGGCGGGGCTCGCGACCGCGACAGGGAACGGCACGGCGATGATCACCGCGTCATCGGGCGGCCAGAGCGGGAGCGGCACCGTCACGGTCCAGCAGGAGGCCGCGGCCGTCACGGTTGCGCCCGATTCGGTGCATCTGACGGCGGTTGGCGAGACGGCGCAGTTCACGGCGGAGGTCGCCGACGCGAACGGGAATGTGATCGGGGACGCGACGGTGAGCTGGGCCTCGGCGGACGAGGCGGTTGCCACGGTGGACGCGGCGGGGCTGGCAGCGGCGGTAGCGGACGGCGCGACCACGGTGACGGCGACATCGGGCAGCGCGAGCGCGGGCGCGGCCGTGACGGTGATGATCCAGGCCGTGCCGACCGAGGCGCCGGATGCCCCGACCCACGCGGCGGAAGACGTGATTTCGCTCTTCAGCGACGCCTACGACGATGTGACGGTGGATACATGGTCGGCGGAGTGGGATGTTGCCGACGTGGAGGATGTGCAGATTGCGGGGGACGCGGCGAAGAAGTACACGAACCTGTCGTTCGCGGGGATCGAGTTCACGTCGCAGACCATCGACGCGAGCGAAATGACCCACTTCCGGATGGACATCTGGACGCCGGACGAGACGGGCACAGCGGCGTTCAGGGTGAAGCTGGTGGACTTCGGCGCAAACGGTGTGTGGGACGGGGGCGGCGACGACAGCGAGCACGAAGTCACGATTACGATGGACGAGGGGCTGGCCACCGAACAGTGGGTGCAGCTCGACCTGCCGCTGGCCGACTTCTCGGGGCTCGCGGCGACGGGACACATGGCACAGCTGATCATCTCGGGAGACCCGAATACCGCCTATGTGGACAATGTCTACTTTCGGCGTGGAGAGGCGCCGCCACCGGTTCCGGAGCCGACCCAGCCGGCCCCGGCCCCGACGCATTCGGCCGACAGCGTGATCTCCCTCTTCAGCGACGCGTACACCGACGCGACGGTGGACACCTGGTCCGCGGATTGGGACCAGGCCCATGTGGAGGATGTGGAGATTTCCGGGAACGCGACAAAGAAGTACACCGGTCTGGTCTTCGCGGGGATCGAGTTCACCTCCAGCACCGTGGATGCCACGGAGATGACCTACTTCCGGATGGACATCTGGACGCCGGACGAGACGATCGACGCGGCCTTCAAGGTGAAACTGGTGGATTTCGGCGCCAACGGAGTGTGGGACGGCGGCGGCGACGACAGCGAGCACGAGGTCACCATCGACCGGGCCTCGGGACTGCAAACGGGCGAATGGGTGCAGCTGGACCTCGCTCTGGCGGACTTCACGGGACTGGCTGCCAGGGGGCACCTGGCACAGCTGATCATTTCGGGTGACCCGAATACGCTGTATGTCGACAACGTCTATTTCCGGAGCGGCATGCCGCCCGCCCCGCCGGAAGAGCCCAGCGAAGGGCCCCCGGCTCCCACGCACCACGCCGACAGCGTCATCTCGTTCTTCAGCGACGCCTACACCGACGTGACCGTCGACACCTGGTCCGCTGACTGGGACCAGGCCGACGTGGAGGACGTCACGATCTCCGGCAACGCCGCCAAGAAGTACACCAACCTGACCTTCGCGGGGATCGAATTCACCTCCAGCACCGTCGACGCCACCGGAATGACCCACTTCCACATGGACATCTGGACGCCGGACGAGACAATCGACGCGGCGTTCAAGGTGAAGCTGGTCGACTTCGGCGCCAACGGTGTCTGGGACGGAGGAGGAGACGACAGCGAGCACGAAATCACGATCGACCGGGCGTCGGGACTGCACACGGGCGAATGGGTGCGGCTGGACCTCGACCTGGCGCACTTTACGGGACTCGCTGCAACGGAACACCTCGCGCAGCTGATCATCTCCGGCGATCCCAACACGGTGTTCGTCGACAACGTGTACCTGCGCAAATGATCCGGGCCGATGTGGTGTCCAACGACGACCTGACCCGAACGGTCCTCAACCTGGTCTGGGAACGCCGCGAGGTATCCCGCGCCGAAATCGCGCGCAGCACGAAGCGGTCCCGCTCGACCATCTCGGAGGTGGTGGGGCGGCTCCTGGGCACGGGTCTGGTGGCGGAGGCGGGTGCGGGGGAAAGCCGGGGAGGAAGGCGCCCGATCCTGGTCGGGTTCCAGGATGACGCGGGGGTGATACTCGGCGTGGATGTGGGGGCGACCCACATCTCGTTGATCCTCACCGATCTCCGCGGGCGGACGCTGGCCTGGCGGGAACGCGCTCACCCGGTGCGCAGCGATCCCAAGGGTGCCGAGGCGCTCATCACGGCGCTTGGCGAGGTGTGTCTGGCCGAATGGAACGGGGACCGGTCCCGACTGATGGGCATCGGGGTGGCCGTGCCCAGCCCTGTAGACCCGGGCTCACCGGGCCGGGTGCTGGACCGGGTACTCCCCGCCTGGCGCGGGCACAGCGTGCTGGACCGGCTCAACAGCGTGTTCGGGGTGCCCGTTTTCGTGGACAACGATGCCAATCTGGGGGCGGTGGCGGAGCGCTGGTGGGGTGAGGCGGTCGGTATCGACGATTTCGTGTATCTGAAGGTCGCCACCGGGGTGGGCGCGGGGATCATGATCGGCGGCGAGATCTACCGCGGTGCAACCGGGGTCGCCGGCGAGATCGGCCACGTGGCGATCGATCCAGGTGGGCCTGAGTGCCTGTGCGGGAACCGGGGCTGTCTGGCAACGTTCGTCGGAACGCGCCAGCTCGTGGATCGCGCGAGGGCCCTGCTCGAGCGCTTCCCGGACAGCGTCCTGGCCGGAACCGAGCCCGACATCCGCGCGATCGAGGACGCGGCCCTCAGCGACGACCCGCTTGCGCTGCAGGTCGTCACCGAGGCCGCGGACCGGTTGGGGATCGTCGTCGCAGGCGTGCTCAACCTTCTCAACCCCGGCTCGGTGATCCTCGGCGGGAGCCTCGCACGCGCGGAGGACCGGCTGGTCAAGCCGCTGCGCGAGGCCGTCGCCACTCGCACCCTCGTGGATTCGGCGGCGGCCTCCGACATCCGCACGAGCGACCTGGGCGCGCGCGCGACCGCCCTGGGCGCCGCAACGCACGTGCTGGTCGCGGCCCTTGCCAATCCACGGCTTTTTCCCGGAGTGAAGCCGACATGACTCCGGGGCGGCGGCGGCGGCTCGATGAAGCCGCGCCCCTGTTTCCGGCGGCGTCACGCCATTGCCCGGCACCTCGATATCGTGCCGACCCTCGCGTGCGTCCGGTCCTCCCCCTTCTGCTTCTCCTCCTCCTCGCCTGCGACAGCTTCGGCGCGGAGCCCGACCCCGACTGGACGCTGGTCTGGAGCGACGAGTTCGACGGCCCCGCCGGCCAGCTCCCCAACTCCGCCAACTGGACCTTCGACATCGGCACCGGCTGGGGCAACCGGCAGCTCGAGTACGACACCGACCGCCCCGAAAACGTGTCACTGGACGGGAACGGCAACCTGGCAATCACCGCTCGCCGGGAATCATATCGCGGGAGCGCCTACACATCCGGTCGCATCAAGACGCAGGGACTCTTCGAGCAGGCTTACGGGCGGTTCGAAGCACGCATCCGGCTGCCCGCAGGGCAGGGCATCTGGCCCGCGTTCTGGATGCTGGGCGCTGACTTCGACACCGTCGGATGGCCCGAATGCGGCGAGATCGACATCATGGAGTACCGCGGCCAGGAGCCTTCGATCGTGCACGGGACGGTGCACGGGCCCGGGTACTTCGGAGGCGGCGGTCTTACCGCGCGGCACCTGCTCTCCGGCGCCCGCTTCGACACAGGCTTTCACGAGTTCGCGATCGAGTGGACCGAGGAGCGCATCGTGTGGTTCGTGGATGGCCAGCGGTATCACGCCGTGGACCGGGACGACCCCCCGGGGCGCTGGGCCTTCGACCACTCCTTCTTCATCCTCCTGAACGTGGCAGTCGGAGGAACCTTCGTCGGCCCCCCGAACCAGTCGACGACCTTCCCCCAGACGATGCTCGTCGATTGGGTGCGCGTCTACCGCGCCGAATGACCCCGTGAGCGGAAGGACCGCACCCGAAGACCGGGTATCGTTCCGCCACAAGATCATCTACGGAATCGGCGGGTTCACGAACAACCTGCTGGGCCAGGGCATCGGCAACATGATGGCCGTGCTGACACTGGCACTGGGGGTCGACTTCCGGGCCGTCGGTCTGCTCGGCGGCCTCCCCCGCTTCTTCGACGCGCTCACCGATCCGCTCGTGGGCTTCGTGTCGGACAAGACGAAGTCCCGCTGGGGACGGCGGCGCCCATTCCTCTTCGTTGGCGCCATCTCGGCGGGGATCATCTTCCTCCTGTTGTGGCAGATGCCGGCCCCGACGCAGCTGCGGCTCAAGCTGGTCGACTACGGGGCCGACGGGGTCTACAGCGGCGAGCAGGACGAACCCGCCGGATGGCTGGAAGCTGCGGGAGATGCCCTGAAGGGGATCGTCACTGTCGAGACCATCGACGATGTCGAGGACGAAGTCATCATCCGGCCCCCAACGCTGGTTACGGGCAGCTGGGTGAGCGTGGACATCCCGCTGACCGACTTCGACGAACTCGCCACCCGCGGGCATCTCGCGCAGATCGTGATCTCCGGTGACCTGGCCGACGTGTATGTCGATAACGTGTATTTCTACCGACTGGACGAAGCGGCCGCGGCGGCGGCCGCGCAGGATGCGCAGGATGTGGCCCGGGCCGAGGGCGAGCCCCAGACGGCGGACCCCTCCGGCCAGGATGTCCAAGGTGCCAACGCGCCACTCACTGGCGCGCCCGCGCCGACGATGCCGCTCGATGACGTGATCTCCCTCTTCAGCGACGCCTACGACAACGCGCCGGTCGAGTCCTGGTCCGCCAATCCGGACGAGGCCAACGTCGCGGACGCGCAGGCGGGCGACGACGACGTCAAGCACTACACCAACCTGCGCGTTGCCACGATCGACCTCGGCAACGCGCCCGTCGACGCCGGCGGGATGACGTACGTCCACATGGACATCTGGACTCCGGACGAGACCGGAGAGGGCTGGAGCCAGCGGGCCTACTTCTGGTACTTCCTCATCGGCTCGCTGGTCTTCTTCCTCGCCTACACGATCTTCGCCACTCCGTGGGTGGCGCTCGGGTACGAACTCACTCCGGACTACAACGAGCGCACCCGCCTGATGGGCGTGCAGAACTTCGTGTCCAACACCGTGTTCGTGATCGGGCCCTGGTTCCTGGTGATCGCGACCAATCCGGTGTGGTTCCGGAACCAGATGGACGGAGCCCGGTTCGTCGCGCTCGCGATCTGCGTGACCACGATCGTGCTGGGGGTGCTTCCTGCGATCTTCCTGCGGGAGCGCGTGATCGGCGGAGGCCCAGGGAAGAAGGCGGGCAGGGATGGTCGTGGCTCCCGGGCAGGCGGCGCGGATTCGCGCGCTGACGGCCATGGCTCCGGTGGACGCGGCACGGACTTGCGTCCGGAAGGCCCCGGCTTTGGCGAGAGCGCGATGGAGTTCCTGCGGGGACTCTGGCAAACGCTCAGGACCGGCCCCTTCCTGCTGCTCTGCATCGCGACCTTCCTGATGTTCAACAGCTTCATCATGATCTCGCAGTTCCAGTTCTGGGTGTTCGCCTTCTACGTCACCGGAGGCAACATCCCGGAAGGGGCTGCCCTCGCCGGCGTGGTCGGGACGGTGGGCACCGTCACCGGCTTCCTCGTGATCGCGTTCGTCACCTGGCTCGGAACGAGGATCGGGAAGAAGAACGCGTTCTTCGTGTCCACGAGCATTTCGATGCTCGGGTATGTGCTCAAGTGGTTCTGCTACACGCCCGAGCAACCGATGCTGGCGCTGCTGCCCGCCCCCTTCCTGGCCTTCGGCCTCGGCGGGCTGTTCACCCTCATGGGATCGATGATCGCCGACGTGGTGGACCTGGACGAGATCACCACCGGGGAGCGCCGCGAGGGCATGTTCGGATCCGTCTTCTGGTGGATGGTGAAGCTCGGCCAGAGCGGCGCGATCGTCCTCGGCGGGTTCCTTCTGTATTCGACCGGTCTCGACGCCTCGCTCGGGGCGAACCAGCCCGAAGGGACGATCTTCTGGCTGCGCTTCTACGACGCCTTCGTGCCGCTGATCGCGTCGGCGATCGCGATCTACGCGGTGTACAGGTACCCGATCACGGAGCAGAGCGCTGGCGAGGTGAGAGCGGAGCTGGAGCGGCGGAGGGGGCGGGCGACGGCCGGCCGAGAATTCGCGTGAGGGATTGCGAGATCGGCGGACCGCAGTTTCGCACGGACTACGTCCAGCACATCGTCTCGTTCGATGGCTTCAAGTGATCAGCGTCGACATCACTTGATAATGGCCTCGGCTTGAGCGCGGAAGCCGACCACTACTTTGTCGAGTACCGCTGGCAGCGGCGAGTGTGCCCTCAGCGCCGCCGCCAAGTCGCGGTTGATCCAAGCTACGGTCTCGAGGATCTCCTGATGGCTTCGGTTGAGCTTCCGGTCCCACTCGACTCACCCAGAAACCAAAGCCCAGAACCGAGACACGCCACTTGGACGGCGAATCTCGTGAATGGAGCGGTACTACCAAGACCCGAGATCCTACCGCAGGTACGAATTCTACGGAAGCCTCGACCTGGCTTCGCGCGGCATGGCTCTGAGATCGCCGGAATCCCGAGTGGGGAATCATCGGAGGCTGGATCATAACCATGCAAATCCAACACGGCGTGAACGATTTACACAGTTCGTAAAGCCTCGCGGCCTTTCGGCCGCTTCGCGTTCGTCGGGGCACTCGGAGGCAGCCGCTTCAGACCTCACTTCCGAGTAGCCGCAATCCGTACCCCCGTGGGAAGAGCACTTCGCCGGCCCGTCCCCGCCCGCTCACCACCCCACCCGGCCACACCATCGGCAACCGCCCCACGAAGTCGTGATCCCCGAAGAGCACGTCGGCCACCCCCGCCCCCTCCGAGCCCGGCAGCCACGCGGCCACGAAGGCCGACGATGCCGCCATCTCCGCGTTCACCACCAGCGGCCGCCCGGATACCAGCACCGTCACCACTGGAATACCCCGCTCCGCCAGCGCCCGCACGGTCCGCAGGGCCCCCGGATGCAGCGCCGCGAGCTCCAGGGTGCGTCCGTACGGCTGAAGCACCCCCGGCCCCGCGGGCAGGTGGTTCGTCCCCGGCCGGACCGGACCCGGCTCCCGGATGTCCCCCATCCCTTCGGCGTAGGGGCGCTCGCCGACGACCACCACCGCCGCATCGAAGGTGCGGACCGCGTCCTCCGCGTTGCCAAACGCGCCGTTCTCGTCGCAAGATGCCCCACCCCCCCACAGCACCGCCCCCGGCGCCACGGCGCGGATCCCCTCCCAGATCGACGTCCCGCCCGCGATCGCCTCATTGCCCGTCACCCCCTGCCACTCGACGGTGAAGCCCCCGCACTGGCGGCCGCGATCGTGCGCGGCGGGGCCCGTCACCAGGATCCGCGCACCCCTGTCCAGCGGCAGCACCCCACCCTCGTTCTTCAGCAGCACCAGAGACTTCCGCACAGCCTCCCGCGCCACTTCGCGGTGCTCGCGCGACCCGAACCCGTTCGAGTTCGAGCCCCGCCGGGCCGCCGGCCGCGGCCGCTCGAACATCCCGCACGCGAACTTCACGCGCAGAATCCGTGCGACCGCGTCGTCGATCCGCTCAACCGGCACGACCCCACGCTCCACCTGCTCCCTGAGTCCGGCGATGAACTCCCGCCACCTCTCCGGCACCATCACCATGTCGATCCCGGCGTTCACGGCGGCAGCCGCGGCCTCGCCGTAGTCGTCCGCCAGCGGATCGACGCCGTTCCAGTCCGAGAGCACGAATCCCCCGAACCCCATTTCGCCCTTCAGCACGTCCTCGATCAGGTACCGGTGTGCGTGGCACTGCTCCCCGTTCCAGCTGCTCAGCGACACCATGACGGTGAGCACCCCGGCTTCCAGCGCCGGCACGTACGGCGCGACGTGCGCTCTGCGCAACTCCGCCTCGTCAACCACGGTGTCGCCCTGGTCCACCCCGTTGCGCGTCCCCCCGTCCCCCACCCAGTGCTTGGCGCAGGCGACGACGCCTTCCGGAACCACCGGCCTCACCGGCCCCGAACCGTCCCCTCCACCGCCCCCCCGGCCCATCCCGCCATCCAGCCGTCCGCCATCCCCCTCCTGCAACCCCCTCACGATCCTCCCGGCATACTCGCCCACCACCCCCGGATCCTCCGAGTAGCTCTCGTACGTCCGCCCCCAGCGCGGATCCTGCGCCACGGCCAGCGTCGGCGCGAAGGTCCAGTCCACCCCCGCGGCCCGCACCTCCCGCGCAGTCACCCGCCCGATCCGCTCAATCAGCCCAGGGTCACGCGCGGCCCCCAGCCCGATGTTGTGCGGGAAGACCGTGGCGCCGCGCACGTTGGCGTTGCCGTGGATCGCGTCGACACCGTACAGCACCGGGATGGCCAGGTGGTCCGCATCCTCCTCCATCGACGCGGCCCAGTACGCGTCGTTCATCGCGACCCAGTCGGCCGGGCGGTTGTCGCCGGGGCACGAACCCCCGCCGCTCAGCACCGAGCCGATGTGGTGGCGCTTCACCTCGTCCGGGGTGACGTGGAGCCGCTCCGGCTGCGTCATCTGCCCGATCTTCTGGTCGAGCGTCATGCGCGCGAGGAGGGCCTGGACGCGCTCCTCGACATTGCTGGCGACACCGGTGGCCGACGCCGGGCGGGCGCTTGTGAAACGGTTCACAAGCCAGCTCCGGCAGTCGGCGCGCGCATGGGATTCGGAGTGTACACGAAGCAGGTCACGGGTCCGTCCGCCCTGCTACATCCCGATGTGCAGGTAGGTCCGGATCTCCCATTCTCGCCCCAGGTCCCCGCCCAGATCCGGGTTGCACGACATCCTCCCGAAGTCGTCGGGCGTCATCCCGGGGCAGTAGCGCGGCGAGTACTCGTTCAGGGAGCGCATGGTGGCGCGCACGCCGAAGCGGGTCTGCGGCAGGTCGAACCAGTCGGGCGGGCCCAGCGTGTACGAAATATCGCCCATCAGCTGCAGCGGGAAGGTGAGGTTGAAATCGCGATGGTAGTCGTACGGGCCCCAGTCGTTCAGCCGCGCCATCCCCTGGAACTTGATCGAGCCGCTGATCACGCGGAGGTCGATCCCGGCGCGGTCGATCAGGCGGTCGTCGTCGCCGTTCGGCTCGCCGGTCCCCGCGTAGAGGTTGGCGATCATCCCCGGGCCCGCCCGCCGCTTCGACACCACGCGCGCCTTGACCTCCCACAGATCGCGAGCCGGGGGCGCGCCGGGAAACGCGAATGTCGACCGCCCGTCGGCGAAGATCCCGATCCCGGCGTCCTGGGTGGTCGGGAAGTCGTAGTATACGAAGCCGAGCGAGGTCGCGAAGGCCGCGTCCTCCCGGCGGTCGCTGTCCCAGTTGTACATCCAGGTGGCCGGCGTCGGGTCGTAGGTGAGCAGGATCTCGGCGGCGCGGGTCTCCCGGTTGCCGCGCACGGCGAAAGGATCGTCGAGGATGTTGCGCGGACGCCCGGGCGCAGGCACATCGGACGGCACCGGCCCGACCAGCGGCTTCCGCCAGAGGAAGTTGGGCGCGATCTGCAGGTCGCCCGCGAGGAAGGTGAAGCCGGTGATCACGTTGCGCTGGTTGCCGCTCCCGGTGTCCTTCAGCGTCCAGCCGGTGAAGGTCTGGGTCTGCGTGAAGCCGCCGTCGGCCACGAGCCCCATCGCGGCCCCCTGCAGATACCAGTTCACGCGCCCCCTGGTGAAGCTGATCTTCGCCTTGGCGCCGAGCGCGTCCGAGGTCCTGATCTCGTCCTGCAGGACCCGGTAGCTGCCGGGCCCCCCGTCCACCAGCTGGAAGGTCTGCCCCACCTTGGTCCGCCCGGACATGATGCCGCCCACCTCGAGGGTCGCGCCGCCACGCGTTGTGGCCAGGTACACCGTCGCCTTGCGCGTCGGCGGGAGCGGAATCGCGAAGGAGCTGGCCGCCTTGCCGGCCTCCGCCAGATCCTCCTGGTAGATGACCGCGGTCTCGACGGGCCCGATCCGGGACTGCTGCTTGACCAGGATGGCCGGGTTCGCCCCCCACCAGAGCTCCGGACCGATCGCGACCTTGAGTCCGCCGAGAGCGCGCTTCCCGGTGATCTCGACCCCGACCGGCGCGAGCCCGTTGTAGATGTCGATGTTCGGCCCGTAGTTGGCCTCCTGGTACAGTCCGAAGAAGTCGCCCTCGTAGCCCCAGTGGTAGTGGCCCGAGCGGTAGAACCCCTCCAGCTGGAACCACCTGTCGTCCCAGGAGACGCTGGCGCTGTAGACCTTGAGCCGCTCGATGTCCCGCAGCGCGAAGTCCTCGCCGTCGACGCGGACGTTCCGGGTCCGGCCCCGGTTCTCGTAGAAGAGCTCGTCGATCGGGTTCACGGGCACGTCGCCGAGCATGTTGAACGACACGTTCGCGGTCATGTTCTGCGCAGGCCGTGCCGCCAGGTCCGCGTAGAAGGACTGCATCTTGTCGAAGCCGCGGAAGCTCGGGTAGGCCGGGTTCCGCTCGGGCGGATCCTCGGGAGTGCTGACCAGGGATCCGCCGGTGCTGTAGGTCTCCAGTTCGATGCGCACGCCGCTCAGGTGGACCCGGTCGAGGGCGGATGCCAGCAGCGCGGCCCGGTCGCCCTGGGCCCGCAAGCCCATTTCGGCCGGCTGGATGTAGGCGAAGTGCTCGCGGATGGCCGTGAGGTCGGTCCCCGGCGCGTACGGGTCGAGCGTGTACGCCGCCTGCAGCGCGTAGTAGGCGGCGCGCGGGAAGAGCTCGTAGAGGTTGTTGTGGTCGGTCGGACCCTTGGCGACGATCCCCCACCATTCCTCGTTCATGTTGTTGTCGCCCTCGACGAAGTCCTCCACGTAGCCGCCGTTGGCCCACGACGCGTTCGTGTCCTGGATGTCGAGCCGGTCCTCCTGGCCGAACTTCCACCAGCCGTCGGTCCACTGGAAGGTGGCGCCGCCGATCGAGTTGCCGACCATGCCCTTCCCCGCCGACTGCTCGTAGATCTCGCGCCACTGCCCGAGCAGGTACTCCGCCTGGGTGACCGGGTCTTCTCGCATGTTGCGCGCGTCCCACGCGTCCGCGCCGAACTCGGTGAACATGACCGGGCGGTCGAGCACGTCGCGCACCTCCTGGAAGAGCTGCCCGAAGGAGATGCCGCGGTAGACGTTGGTGCCGAAGATGTCCAGATCGGGGATCTCCTCGGCGATGATCTCGAGGTACTGCAGGTCGCCGTTGGCCATCGCGACGGGGCGCGACGGGTCCATCTCCTTGATGCGCCGGGCCACCTCGCCGAAGAGCGAATACATGTGGCGGGCGCGAACCGTGTTGGCTTCCTCCTCGGGCAGGTCCTCCGTCTCCGCCGAACTCCACACCAGCCCGTAGTTGTTCTCGTTGCCGAGGAGCCACATGAGCAGGCCGGGCGTGTCCCTGAAGTCGCGGACCATCTCCTCGATCTCGGCGGTCAGCACCGCGCGGGCGCGGGGGTCCGAGTAGTCCGTATTCGCGCTGAAGACGCCACCCGCCGTCACGCCGTAGCGCCCCATCGCATGGTTCAGGATCGTGTAGATCCCGTAGCGCTCGTAGATGTGCCGCACCCACCGCGGCGTGATCCCCACATAGGTGCGGATCGCGTTGCCGCCCATCGCCTTGAGCAGCGACATCTCCCGCTCCAGCGCCGCCTCGATGATGTGGTCGGGCTCGGTCCAGAAGTTGTAGTTGTAGGTGGTGCCGCGCGGGAAGTAGTCCCAGTTGACCCCCTGCACCATCATGTCCCGGCCGTTGACCTGGAGGCGCGTGCCGGAGCCGTCCGTGACGAGTTCGATGGCGGGCAGGTCTGGGGGGGTGTCCTGGCCGGTGGCGGGGGTGGGCGGGACCAGGAGGAACAGCGCCGGCAGCAGCCCGGAGAAGAGCGTCGGAGCCAGACCGCGGAGGAGCGCCATACACGCCTCGGGAACGGCCGGAGCCGACCTGGCCGAGCGCGTGATGTTGGTGCGGATCAAATCCATGCTCGCTCTCGTGTGGACGCCCCGAACAGACTTTGTTCGGTCACCGAACAAAGTGCGGCGGCGGTCAGGCCTCTGTCAAGGAGGGGAGAGGGTCGCCGTGGTCCGCAACAGGCGATCGGCGTCCTGGGCAATGGCCTCGAACGCCGCCCGCTCGAACGCGGGAATCGCGAGCCACTCATGGACGGGCGGCTGGTGTTGGTCTCCTCCTTCGATCCCGCAGTCCGGTTCCGCGGTTGGCGCGCGATGGAACGCAACAAGCAGATCTACGCGCTCGCGGACGCGGCGCTGGTTGTGAACTCCGACTATGGGCAGGGCGGCACCTGGGCGGGGGCGACACAGCAATTGGGGGACCGCGGTCTCGGCTATGTACCGGTGTATGTCCGCTCAAACGGAGAGCGAGGCCGAGGGCTTGAAGAGCTGGCTGCGCGCGGCGCACGCAGGTGGCCCGAACCCCGGCCCGACGCAGCTCGGAAGCGCCGAGAACGCTGAATCACCGCCCCTCGCAGATGTGGTCGAAGACCGCGACGGCCATTTTTCCGCATGCAGCCCTCACCTGTTCCCAATCCTGCCACCGCGTTGCCAGGTCCCGGTATTCGGACAGATCCAGCTCGTCGAGATCATAGGGAAGCGGGTTGGCCAACTGGGCGTGGAGCTGCTGCAGGGCGGACTCGCCGCTCTCCTGGGGATAGAGCCGGTCGAACGGTCGCAATGCCTCCCCGGACGACTCTGTCCCCATGTGGGTCGCCAGGGCGACGAAATCGAGGTAGTCTCTCGTGGCGTTGCGCTTGAGGATGAGGACGCCCTTGATGCGAAGGATCTCCGCATCGGTCGGGATGGTGAGAGTCAGTCCCGCGACACCGAGCGTCGTCGTCTCCAGTGGTTCCGCCCGGATCAGCTGCCGGACCCCTGTCTGGATTCCTTCGAGGCTGCCGAGTATCTGCACGGGCCGGGCCACACGGGCCGTCTTCCATCCCGCCACGGATTCGAGTTGTCCGAGAACCTCGTCAAAGCGGACACGCAGGTCCGTCAGCACATGGTCCGCATCCAGGGAGAAGCGGTGCTCGGCATGGATCGCCGCCGCCGTTCCGCCGACGAGGACGGCGCCCGGCAGGATCTCCTGAAGACGCGCTGCGGACGAGAGCAGCCGCTCCCACTCAGGAAGGCGCGCGGGATTCCCTGGCATACAGCATCCAGAAGTGATACCGCTGGGCTCGCGGATCGCGGACGTGCCGCGCGCAGACCCGCTCGATCCTCTCCAGTATGGCCGCATCCTGCCGCGCCGCCCGCCGCAGATCGGCCCAGTGCCGCCACTGGCCGCTCGCGATGATGTCGTCGATGGCGGCAAGGGTGAATCGGCTGTGATTCAGGTGGCGATGACGCATGATCTCCGGCTGGGTCCTGGGCGCCAGGGTTCCGGTTCCGCCTTGGCACCGGACGGCCCCGGCCGCTCGAACGTGCCCGACCCTAAGGTAACACGCCGGGAGTCCGCTCTCGCTGAACGCCGGGGTGGACCAACCCGCGGGCGCACGCCCGCCTTCCCCCCTCAGAACGCCTTCAGATACGTAAGCTTCACTACACCGGTCCTGCGCTGCCATCGCTCCGTGCGCGGATCCAGCAGGTCGCCGGTCAGGTAGCCCGTGTCGAGGACCACGAAGAGATCGCTGCCGGGCGTGTGGATCCAGTCGATGCGCACGTTGGCCTGGACGACGTTCGAGACATCGTCGTACTGGACGAGGGCGTTGGCGAAGAGCGCACGGCTCGCTGCGCCCAGGATGGTCAGGCTGACGAGGCGGGTGGTGAAGTCGCCATCCTCGGCGGGGAGGCTGACATCGTTCCAGCTGTAGTCGCCGCTGACCGTGAGGTGGGGGCCGGTCTTCCACATCAGCCCGCCGGAGAGCTGCGTCCGCGTGCCGCCCCAGAACTGGCCCGCCACGATGCCGCCGCGCGCCGAGAACTCCCGGCTGTCGTTGGTGTTGAAGCGGACTTCGGTGCCGGTGAAGTCGTATTCTCCAGCCGCCAGGGCGCGCCCCTGGATGTGCGAGGGCGAGGCAAGCGACTCGCCGCGGCGAACGACCGCGATCGAGGCTCGGTCGCCCGTCTGGAAGCTGAGGCGGTTGCTGAAGGCGAACGCCGTGCTCTGCATGGTCCCGTCCAGCCCGGCGATGTAGTCGCCCCGCAGGGTGCTCACGAGCTGCCGCGCCCAGGTGCTTCGTTCGAAGCGCGGGTGCGCCCCGACCGATCCCGAGTAGCGTTGCATGTCGTTGCGCAGCACGAAGCCCAGCGCGGGATCGAAGCCGATGGGGATTCGGCGGTATCCGGCTCCGGCCGCCAGGAGGCTGCTTCGCAGGTCGGCCTCGATGGCACCCGCGACGGGGGACCCTGGGTCGACATCCGCGGCACTCGCGGCACCGTTCGCCCCGCTCGCCGCAACCGGGCCGGCGCCGGTTTCCACCCCGTCATCCCAAGAGCTCGCGATCCATCCCCTGACCGAGCTCGACCCGCCGAAACGCACCTGAAAGTCGCCCCCGAGCACCCGGTTGAAGCCGTCGTCGCCGTCCAGCGAGGTGAGGATCCCGCCCACGGTGGTCCTCGGCAGCGGGTCGGCACGCAGCCGCACGACCGAGTTGAGGCCGCCGGGGTTCACGTCGTACCCGCGGTCCCCCTGCGGGTCCTCGGTCCACAGGCTGAGCGCCCCGATCGAGAGCGGGCCCGCCTGTCCGGTCAGCCGCGCGCCGCCCGCGATGTCGTTGTCGATCCCGATGCGCCGGCTGAAGAAGACGACCGTCTCGCGCGCGTCGCCGAAGTCGAAGAGCCCGGCGCGCTCGAGGAAGAACTCGCGCTTCTCGGGGAAGAAGAGGCTGAAGCGCGTCAGGTTGATCTGGACGTTGTCCGCTTCGACCTGGGCGAAGTCGGGGTTGACGGTCGCGTCGAGGGTCAGGTTCGAGGTGATCGAGTACTTGAAGTCGAGGCCGAGGTCGGTGAGGGTCTCGGTTTCGGGGTCGGTCGTGCCGCGCCGGCCCAGCACCGAGCGCCCCGCAATAGCGAAGGGCTTGACCTCCATGTAGCGGCCGCGCCGCAGTCCCTCGAGGCCGGTCAGGGTGGCGTACTGCGAGACCTGCGTGAGGGCGCTGCGGAACTCCTGCCCGATGTGGGGAAAGTAGACCATCTCGTTCTTGCGCCGGATGGTGCGTTCCAGGAGGATCCCCATCTCGGGCGCGTCGGTGTCCGCGAACCGGATCGTCGTGAACGGGACCGCCGCCTCCACGACCCAGCCGTCCTCGGTGATGCGCGCCTCGCTCTCGTAGACGCCCTCCCAGTTCCAGTCGGACAGCGTCATGGACTCGTCGGTGATCAGCGCGTCGCCCTGGGTCCCGAAGGGATTGATCTCGAAAATGTAGGCGTTGCGCTTGTCGTTATACGTGTCGAGGCCGATGCGGATGTTGTCGTCCTGGTCGATACGGCCTTCACGGTGCAGGATGCTGCGCCGGATGCCCTCCGGATCCGAGTCGTGCAGCACGATCGCGAAATAGAGGTGGTTGTCGTCGAAGGCGACGCGGAACTCGGTGCGCTCGGATGCGGGCGCGCCGTCGACGGGGACGCGCTGGCGGAAGTCGGTGACCGGCTCGATCCCCTGCCAGAAGGGCTCGTCCAGCACGGCGTCGATGATGGGCGGACGGTCGGCGCGGACGGCACGGATGGTCTGGCCGGACGGGGTCTGTGCGCGCGCGACCGTGGGGATCCCGGCTGACAAGCCCGTCAGCCCTGCCAGGCCCGCCAGGGCACGGAGGAGCAGCCCGTGGACCGCCGCCCGAATGCGGCGGGGGCCTATCCCATGGATTGCAGAACCCCGGCGAAGGTTCAAATCAGGAGTCGTCAGCCTCGGCTTCGACCTCAGCCTCGTCGGCAGCCTCGGCCTCTTCCACGATTTCGGCCTCGACTTCGATTTCGACCTCCGCCTCCGCTTCGACATCGGCCTCGGCGCCCATTTCGCACGCGCTTTCGCGATTGCAACAGCTCTGCATCCGACGGCAGCAGCAGCCCCACCTGCCCCGCGCACCGCCCCACGTCCAGCAGCACGACCCGTCGTCCGCCCTGTCGCCGCACTTGCGCCAGCGCGCCCGCCGCAGCCACATGAGGATCAGGATGAGAAGCAGGATCTGCGGCAGCCCGAGCCGCAGGGCCGTACCCCAGAAGTCGAAGAGCGCGCCGATGTACCAAGTTAAGAATTCGCCTATCATGATGGACTTCCCCGTGTTTGCTGTGTCGCCGCAGACCGTTCACATCTGATACGCCGGCGGTGCTGATTTGGTTTCCCCGTGGCCCGGCGTACGGACAGTTGACCAGCCTCGGCGCGGCCCGGCCGCCGGCCCGGCTCGCGCGCACCTGCAACTATATCAAGGAATCGTCCCTCAGGCGGTAGATCGCAAGCCCCACCCAGGCACCGATGAGCGTGGCACCGACCGTGGCCCAGGTCGTCGGGGGAAGGATGAGCCCGGTCAGGGCCAGGCCGCCAAGCACTACCGCGCCGACGACGCAGTAGATCGCGAGGATGCGGAGTTCACGCCGTCGGTCGGTCATCGGGACCTCACAATTGCGATTGTGGTGCCGTCGGGACTGACGGCGATGCGGGAGATGTCGCCGGGGGCAGAGGACGAGGTTGAAGCCGCCGGGTCCAGGCCCCCTGACGAAGGCGGCTGCACCCGTTCCGCCGACGGGGCCACCCCCATCACCTCCGACCAGCCCCCATCCTCCGTCCATGCATGGAGCGCCGCGCCGTCTCCCATGAGGATCTCGCCGGCGGGCGTCCATGCGTAGTCTTCGCGGCCCGGGAGCGTGCGCGCGATGCGCTCGGTCTCGCCGGTGGCGGGGTCGAGCCTCTCGATCCACCACTCGTCCTCCGCGACCTTGCGGACGAAGGAGATCGCTGCCGTGCCGGGGATGCGGTGGATGGAGCGGCCGGGGTTCTCGGCGACCGTGCGCACCCCGCCGGTGAGCGCGTCGCCGACCTGCAGGGTTGGCGGATCGCCAAGCACGAACATCGCGGCGGTGCGCTCGTCGGCCCACGCGTGATAGCCGACCGGTTCGACGGTGGCGAAGATGGGGCCGAGGTCGGTGCCGTCCGTGCCGTAGCGCCAGAGGTACTGAGCGCCGCGCTCCTCGTGGATGGCAGAGAGTGCGTCCTGGCCGGGGATCGTGGTGGGGGAGAACTCGCTGGCGCCGCGGGTGCGGGTGACCTGGACGGGGGTGCTGTCGCTGCTGCCGGCCTCCTCGGCTGTACGCGCCGCCGCCGCCGTGCCGGCCTCGGCCGTTGTGCCGCCAACGACGCCGAGGCGGAAGATCTCCGTCTGGGTGGAGTCCACCGCCGACGTGTAGTAGAGGGCCGCGCCCGAGGGATCGAAGGAGGGCTGGTTGTCGTAGCCGTCGCGGTCGGTGGCGTTGACGAGGCGGCTTACGGTGAGCGTGCCGTCGGCGGCGCGCGCGAGGCGGCCGAGCCAGATGTCGGTGGATGGAGCGCCTGCTGCGGTGGGGCGGTAGTCGTCCGGGGCCGGGCCGATCTCGGGGGCCCGGCCGTCCGCGGGCGTGGCCGCGAAGGGATCGCCGGCGGGCGAATCGCCTGGGGCCGCATCCGTGGTACAGGAGAGGGCGAGCGTTGCTGAAAGTAAACAAAACATGACATTATGGAGCTGCCCCGTTTTCACGGACAGGTGGTTTGTGGGGTTGATGGTTTCTGATTCTGGTTGTTCTCCCTGCCCTGAGTCCAGGGAGAGAGGCGACCTGTGGGTCGGACGCGGCGAAGGTGCAGGAGAAGCCCGGAGAGC